>CAZVPF010000004.1:0-168043 GCA_964628195.1 uncultured Pirellulales bacterium
CTACAATAAGCCGCCATTCGGCATTCGGGCAGTTCTCAAGTATCTTATGGGCCATGACAGAATTGCCGGGCAAACGAAAAGGGCGTGGTTGAGGGTGTCATGCCCCTCAAGATAGCGTCACGTTATGTGAAGGATGTATCAAAACAGACAGATGATGTTGTCATGAAAAACAGAATGATATTTGAAATGGAACGTTAGATATATCGCTTACTTTTGAATGTTAACTCATTGTATGAATAGTAAGGCCGGATAGATTTTTGCTATTCCCGCCGGTTAGCAAACTTACAGGATATGCTACTGCGCTTGTAATTAAAACAGACAGGGCGGTAAATAAGAAAAAGTGAAGATCTGTATTATACTTAATGAAAAGCATAGCTATGCTGCATACAATAATTCCAGCTATGGTTCCTGTGCCATTGACTCTTTTAGTGAATGCAGCTAAAAGAAAAGCAGCAAACAGTCCGCCGCTTACCAGTCCTATGACCATTGTACAATAGTCCCAGATAGACTTGATATTGTAGACTGACATTACAATTGCAGTTCCGGTTCCGAATATTCCAAGTACAACAGTCAACAAACGAGAATAAAACAGTCTTTTATGTTCGTTTATTTTGTCATTGAACCTTATGACAAAATCATTAATTATCGCCGAAGCCCCGCTGTTCATACTGCTGTCAAGACTGCTCATTGCAGCGGCGAAAATACCGGCTATAAGTAAACCGGAAACTCCCCTGGGCAGATGATTTAATATAAACCACGGAAATACAGAGTCGTTGCTCATGCCGGCCTCGAGGAAGGCGGGATTCTTCTTAAAGAACATATAAAGAAGTGTACCAAGTCCAAAAAAGAGAAAAGCAGCCGGGATGGTAATAACTGCATTAGCCCATAGCGAGTTCCTGGTTGCCTTTTCGTCCCTTGTTGTAAGGTATCTTTGTATAACCGTCTGATCCGATACATAAGGCACAACAACTGAAAAAACAGAAAGGAACACTACGATCAGTGTCGGCCTGGTGAGGTCCAAATCGATCGAAGCTATGGTAAACTTGGAGTTGTTCCATGCATTGGCGGTCATTTCCGGAAGTTCAGAGCCAAGATCAAATAAAATAATGACAATACAAATAATTGCTCCGCCCAGCAGGACAATGACCTGTAGCACATCTGTCCAGATAACAGCTTCTATGCCGCCCATTACGGTGTATATCGTGCATAAAATTCCCATTATCAGGATGCACGTCTGCACGTTTATGCCGGTAACAGTGGTAAGTGCAAGCGACGGGAGGAATATAACAATACCCATTCTCATAAGCTGCATGACTACATAAATAAAACTTGCAAGTAGCCTGACTTTAACGTCAAATCTTTTTTCCAGGTATTCATAAGCTGTTGATACATTGAGCCTTCTGTAAAAAGGGACAAAAACCCAAATAGCTACCGGAATAGCAACAAAAGCTATTCCCATATTTTGCAGCAGATACTGCCAATCAGAGCTGTATGTTTTGGCGGGTATGGCCATGAAAGTGATCGCGCTTAACTGCGTTCCGAAGATACTTAATCCAGCGGCCCACCACGGTATCCTCTGTCCTGCAAGGAAAAAATCGTTTGTGCTTTTTTCAAACTTCGAAAAGTAGAATCCCATTGCAAGAAGTGAGGCCAGGTAAATACCCAGGACAGAATAATTAACCGCACCAAAGCGAGGTTTGACCGGTTCCAACAATTCGAGTATTTGTTCTGAAGAAGGAATTGAGTCCGGATCAAAAGAAAAAGTGTCAGGAAATTTAAGCGGTCTTAAAGTAGAAGTGATAGTATTGTAACAATAGGCTGAACCATTTTCTGCAAATAGAGCTATGTCTGATTGCCCGAAAGGCACCATGGCAATGATATTTGAAGGGGCATCGGCGACTTTATTATAAGAATCCATATCAGGTGCTTTTTTAAATAAAGCATTTTTCTGTGGGTAAAAAACGTATTTGGAAATATCAAAGCCGTCATGCTGTCGGACCTCAAGTTCATTTCCCAAAGCGGGAAAGGATAATATTACAAATAATAATGATAATAACTTATTAATATTTCTCATCAAATAGTTTCCTTTTGATCAAACTTCTTCAATGAATTGCCTTTCGTAAATTCAAGGTTCACCTTGATTATCCTGTCATCATCGATCTGAATTTTCTTCTTATTCATTTTATTAAGCAGCTCAGCCGCTTTGTAGCCGAGTTCAAACTCATTTTTACACACCAGTGCCAGCTTGCTGCTGATATAGGAAGTGTGCTGCTTGTCGTCGGAGCTGACTATAGATATGTCCCGCGGGACCTTTAGACCTTTTTGAAGAGCAACCATATAAAGTTTCTCGGCCTCGGAGGTGTCGGTGCAGTAAACAGCGGTAGGCCTGTTTTTTTTAGTGAGAATTTTTGAAATATCCTTTTCGGTAATTCCACTTATTTCACTATTGCCGTAAGGTGGTTCTGCCCACAGAACATTTTCATCTTCAATTGGTATGCCGGCAAAGGATAATTCACTTGAAAAGCCTCTAAACTGCTCTTCGTTAATGCTGTATTTAAGCGGGGCGACAAAGCCTATTTGCTTATGGCCTCTGCGAATTATTTCTTTTGCAGCAATCTTGCCGATTTGAAATGAATCCCAGCATAGAAGCGGAGCGGAAATTCCTTCCACCCCCCTGTGGCAGAACACGACGGGAATACGGTTGTTTTGAAGCTGAGACACCTGGTGAACAGGTGTTTGTTTGCCGATCGGCGGTACAATCGCGACACCGCTTATCTGCTGGTTGAGAAGTTGCAGTATAATATCACCCTGTTTGTATATGTTATGCAGAGAATGACAGATCATCATTTGCTGGTGAATGCCGCTGAGGAACTCATCAAATCCACGGGCCAAAACGGCAAAGATCGGTCTGCTTATCTCAGGTATTAAAAGGGCGTAAGGTTTTTGCAAATTTTTGTCGGATCTATCCTGGGGCCTCTTGCTTGTATTTGCAGGCATTTCCTTTACATATGTTCCCCTTCCCCTTTGTCTTTCTATAAATCCTTCGTTTTCAAGTACGTTAAGGGCCTGCCTTACCGTGGTCCTGGAAACCCCTTTTTTCTCACAAAGATCAAGCTCACCAGGCAGCAGGTCACCAGGTGCGTATTCACCAGAACTGATCTTGCCAAGCAGGTCATGTTTTAACCACAGCCATTTCTTGTTGGTTTTTGGGTTTATCTTATTCAACTTTTTCCCCGTATTGTCATTTGAAAGATTATAATAGAATTTGAGATGTAATGTCAAATCTAAACTTTAAATTTATTTTTATCTTGATTTTAGCTTCAAAATTATATTAAACTCATAAATAGAGAGTAAGGCCTAATTAGCCGTATTTCGCTTAAAAGCTTGCAAAACAAGCATTTATGAATTAAAATAGAAAAACTAAAGAGTAGGGCAAAATTAATGTATAGGATAAGAAAAGGTTGGTTACGACAGTAGATGTAATTACATTTACTGTCTTGTTTAAGTTTTTCTGATGTAAATCCAAATGAAAATCAATTGCATGAATTCGAAACAGAGAGTTTTATCAGCAATCAAGCGGCAAGAAACCGACAGGGTACCGATGGACTTTTCCGCTAACAGTACCACAATGCAACGTTTGATGCAGGAGATGAGCGTAAATTCACACCGGGAATTGCTAAAATTTCTTAGTGTGGACATAATAGATATACGGGGAGTCGTTGAGCCGGTATATCGCGGGCCTGTTGCTTATGAAAAAAATCTCGGTAACGGGGTAATTGAGGATTTCAGGGGTTGGCGCACCAGAATAGAAGACACAGCCTCGGGCCCGGAGAGAATGTATTGTGAATTTGTGCTGAAAGAAGCTTCAGGCATCGAAGAATTTGAAAAACACATTTGGCCCAGTGCGGACTGGTTTGACTTTACACAAATGTATGAGGGGATTGAACAATGGAAGGATTTTGCTGTAATGGCGTCAGGAGCCAGTATCTGGCAGCATCCATCGTTTTTAAGGAGCCTGGATCGACTGTTGATGGACCTTGTTATTGATCCGGAATTAGCCGGTTATTTGCTCGATAAATATACGGATTTTTACACAGACTATTTTGACCGAATGTTTTCGGCGTGTAAAGGAACTATAGATATCCTGAGAATAGCTGACGATCTTGGTATGCAGGACAGGTTGTTAATAAGCCCCGAACTGTTTGACAAGTATTTGTTTAATAGACTGAAAAAGATAGTAGATATGGCCAAGAGTTATGATGTTAAGGTGATGTTCCATTCCTGTGGGGCGATATTTCCTTTGATCGGGCGATTAATTGAGGCCGGCATAGACATTCTGGACCCTGTTCAGGTGCGGGCAAAAGATATGGACCCTGGCAAATTAAAAAAGGACTTTGGTGATAAAATTTGTTTCCATGGCTCGATAGACACTCAGTATCTTCTTCCGCATGGCAGCGTGGAGGAAGTGAAAAATACCGTCAATGAAATGGTCGGTATTTTGGCAAACGGAGGGGGATTTATACTGGCTCCCAGCCATGTCTTGCAAAATGACGTACCTGCCGAGAATATTGCGGCACTTTACCAGGCTGGAATTACTGCAAAACCTGAATAATGAAATGGATGGCAATGGAAGTTAAGCAGATAAATAAAAAATTAAATTTTGAAAATGACGAAGTCATCATAAGTTATGGTGGAATTTCTTTTTCTTTCTATAAATATGACAGGAGTCTTGTATTCGCAAGTATGCTGCCGGAATCCTGGCGTCATTTATACCTGCCGGCGCCGGAGGGCATTAATTTTTGCCGGGAGGCAGAGATACAGGTTACAGGCAGGGGAAGGGATTTTGCGGCACGAAGCAGGTCTCTCGGGGGTATTGGAGAATCCTTGGAATATCTTGGTATTTCTTATGAAGACCAACAATGTGCGAGAACTTACAGCATAGAATATATCGAGCGTGAGTTGAACCTGCGTATCGTTTCAAAATACATGTTTATCGCTTCGGACCTCCCGGTCGTCCGGAGGTGGGTCGAGGTTAAGAATGAATCCTCTGAGCCCGTCGGACTCGAAAGAGCATGTTCGGTTGCCATGTATCATTTGACCATGCCCGGCCAGAAGTCATGGTCAGAGAAGATGTTTTTACATGTACCTTACAGCAGTTGGTCTGGTGAGGCTCAATGGCAAAAGCTTTCAATGGCCCAGGCGGGTATCTCCAGCAAGGATGCAAGCCATTACCGTGCTGTATGTCTTGGTTCTCGCAGTTCTGCGGAATACAGCCCAATGGGGATTTTAGAGGACAGCGAAGCAAATATCTGTTGGTTTTGGCAGATCGAGCATTCAGGGTCATGGATGTGGGAAACCGGCAGGTTATTTGTGGGCGCTCAGCATGGTTTATATCTAATTGCAGGTGGTCCCGATGAAGAGTTCGGTCACTGGTGGAAAAACCTCCGGCCCGGGGAGAAATTTGTCTCGGTGCCGGTTTCTGTCGGTTGTGTAAAGGGTGGCTTTCAGGAGACTGTGCAGGTATTAACCGAGTACCGGCGCAAGGCATGCAGGAAGACTCACCCGGCAGACGATAACCTGCCTGTAATATTCAATGACTATATGAATTGCCTTTGGGGTAACCCTTCCGTGGAAAAGGAACTGCCTTTGATATCTGCCGCTGCAGAGGTTGGATGTGAATATTACTGTATTGATTCCGGGTGGTATGCGGGGCCCGAAGAAAACTGGTGGCCAAATGTAGGCCATTGGCTGCCGGACGAGAATCGGTTTGGAAAAAACGGTTTTATAGAGCTTATCGATAAAATACGCGATACAGGTATGACCCCTGGTTTGTGGATCGAGGCCGAGGTCGTGGGGGTCAATAATTCTCTGGCGGCAAAAAATGATTCATGGTTTTTGCAAAGGCATGGAAAACGTATCATTTACAACGGCAGATACTTTCTGAATTTCATGAATCCCGAGGTTATTGAATGGCTTGATTCGGTGATTGACCGTTTTGTATTCGAGTACAATATCGGGTATATAAAAAATGATTACAATATTGATCTTCATATAGGTGCAGAAAACAATGCCGACAGTTTCGGTGATGGGCTTTTGCAGCATATAAGGGCTTTTTATTTATGGATTGACAGGATACATGAAAGGCATCCGAATCTTATTTGGGAAAACTGCGCTGCCGGGGGGCTGCGAAACGATTACGGCATTCTTTCTCATGCTCAGCTTCAAAGCAGCAGTGACCTCGATGAATATCATATGTATTCGGCCCTCGTTATCGGCTGCAGTGCCGCTACACTGCCAGAACAGATGGCGGTATGGTCTTATCCCACTGACCCGGATGATATCGAGCAAACGATTTACAATATGGTAAACTCGATATTAAGTAGAATACATCTGAGTGGAAGGCTTTGTGGGTTATCAAAACAGTGCAGGCAGCTTGTTCTTGAAGGGATTCAGTGTTATAAAGATATAAGAATGTATATCCCTCGTTCTGTGCCTTTTTATCCTTTGGGACTGCCGGCAATTTCTAAGGACAGCTGCTGGCAGGGTTATGGGCTGAAAGGACCGGGCGTGCATCATCTTGCATTATGGAGGAAAGATCCGGAAAAAGAAAGCTGTATAGTAGATCTTTCCGCCCTGGGAGAAATTAAGACTATTGAATGTATATATCCGGAAAAAAAACAATTTGCACCATCCATTGAAATTCTTGACAATACTAAGATAAAAGTTGTCTTTCCCCTTAACATAACAGCTCGTTTATTCAGGATAATATCAAAATGACGAGCATTATGAATCCAAAAGAACGAATAATTTCTGCAATAAATCATGAGGTTCCGGACAGGATACCCCTTGCTGTACAGGAAATTGAACATGAACATCTATTTGCAGAGTATCTTGGGATTACTGATGCGAAAGAACCAGTTCATCCCGATATAGGTTATTATTCAGCATCTTATGAAAAACTCGGCATAGATTGCTTCAGGCTTGAAATTGGCTATGACGGGGATATACCAGCCGGGCCCCGACAGGAAGAACTTAACGAATGGGGGACAATCGCGAAAAAAGACTATGGAACTGATCATTGGTATCCATTAGCTGATGCTGATTCCATACAAGTAATTGAAAAACATCCATGGCCGGACCCTGATATGTTCGATTACGAATATGCAGCCCAAAAGGCAAAGAATAAAGGAAAAGTTTTTGCCTTACGCGGACCCCATTGGTGGCCCTTGCTGTGCAGGGTTTTTGATTTAATGGGGATGGAAAACACCATGATGAAACTGGCTCTGGAGCCGGTAATTTTTGAAGCGGTTCTGGATAAGGTTTTTGAGATTACCTGTACCTGTACTGAGAAACTAATAAAATCGTGTGGTGACAATATGCAGATTGTATGCGCAGGGGACGATTTTGCGGACCAGCAGGGCCTCATGATTTCTCCTTCGATTTGGCGAAAATATCTGAAACCACGTTATAAAAAGCTGTTTGAACTGGCCAGGAAGAACAATAAGTACATATGGTTTCATTCATGTGGAAATATATATGAAGTGCTGCCTGATTTAATCGATATCGGTATCGATGTGTGGGAAACGGTGCAGCTGCATACCCTGCCTGTCTCAGCAAAAGAGCTTAAAAGAAATTTTGGCCAACACATCACCTTTTTCGGGGCCGTGAATTCTCAACGGCTACCATTTATGAGTGAAGAACAAGTACGGCTGGAAACCATTAATTGCATAGAAGCTCTGGGTGAGAACGGGGGATATATATGCAGCGCGGACCATGGAATAAGAAATGACGTCCCTTACCGGAACATTGAAACTTTATTTCAAACGGCAAGAGATTACAGAAAACCGGATTATACATGTTAATGTGAATCACAGGTAACTTTAAGGGTAAGTCCATAAATAATAAAAGGTTGAAATTATGGAGAATAAGAAAATGAAATTACAGATTGCGGCGTTATTGATTACTGGATTCTTAGCCGGCTGTGCTGTCGGGGAATATTCCGTTGTCAAGAATGGCACTGCCTTTAGTGTGCGAAATGAGGGCCTCTGGCAGCAGAGAGACGGGTATATCGAGTTGAGCGGTAAAGACAGCTATTTATTTCCGGTTTTGCCTGTTAATGGTGGTGATGTGGAGATTTCCGCAATACTTAGTATCGAAAACCTTCACAGCAGCAATGCGGCTTTTACCCTGAATGAAGACGCAAGGACGGAAAATGTAATTATTTTCAGTAAAAATGGAAAAATCTGTGTCAACGGACGTTACTTTGGCACTCAGGATGTAATTGAAGTCGCTCCTGCTGAAAAGTACATTACAGATGGGGAAAAATTTCTGTTTCAGGTGCATAGAAAAAACGGGAAGATGAGCTTTTCCATAAACTGTAAGCGACTCTGGCAGGCTTCGAAAAAATGTCGGGCTGATTGGCTGGGCGAACCCGGATTTCGCGCAGGTCAGGCAGCAATCCGAATTTACGATTATGAGATTGACGGCAAGATTCTTTCCATGCGAGACTACCTTCTGAACATGCCTCCGGAGGAGGTCGAAAGGCTTGAAAGCCTCGAAACTGCGGGCATCATGAAGTTATCACCCGTGGCATTACCGGTCGGCGCAAATCTGCGAACAAATAATTGGCATTTCGGGTGGCCCGTAAGCATAATGCAGGATGATACAATTTGTGTGTTTTTCAGTGTCAAACATGACCATCATGGTTCAGGCCGTGTTCCGGATGAGAATGTGATCCTCGATGCAATGATAAGGAGTACAGACAGGGGGCAAACCTGGTCGAGTATAGTCGATATGAGCCAGTATAAAACTGACGGTCAAAATACTATCGCCGGAATGAGGGCGGTGGGTGTTATCGATGGCACGATGTATTTTGCAGGGCGTAGTGGGGTATACAGATCTGATACTAAAGGCAGAAGTTGGGAATATTTAAAGAATGCTTTTACCCCGGCACAAATTAGTCATAAAACGATTAACTATGGGCCTTCGATTGTTAAGCATGACGATTATGGTCTTTTGATGGCTTTAAATAATTCGAAAGAACTGCAATTGTTCCATTCGAGAGACAGGGGTGAAACCTGGAAGGTTAAGATACAGAAAATGGAAACAGAGTTGAGAGTCCACGGTGAGCCCACAGTTATCGAACATGAAGGTGCTCTTATCATACTTGCCAGAACTTACGGTTCAAAGGCTTATAATGAGAACAAAAAGTTATTCAGCTATTCACAGTTCTGGAGCGAAGACGGCAGTTTGCCTTTTAAGTATAAGCTTACAAATATTCATACAACGGATATTGCAGAGGAGCTTAAACAGCTTGCCGGTGAGAGGAAAGCGAAAGCTTTTGGTTTCTGGTCACAGGATACAACCGACCTTATTTACAACCCCTTTTCAAAACGGCTGGAAGCTGTTGTAACAAACCGCACGGGTGGAGGACAAGGCAGTGAAAAAGAGATTTGTCAGAGTTTGAATCTATGGAGCATTTCACCGGAGGATCTATTGTCCGGCAGCAGCGAATGGAGATTTGAAGGGACTTTACTAAAGAGAAGATCATTGGATTCGGCTAAATTTTTCGATGGTATGCACCCGGCGGGAACTTCAGTTGACTATAAAAACAAAAAGCAGAATATATTTATTTATCTTGGGTATTACAACGGACCGACGGGTATCTTTCAGTTAACAAGAACCCTTGACACGCCTGAAGTTTCGGCTCATTTAAAAGAGTATTGACGAGAAATATTATGCAGGAGAAGTTAAAGGAACTACTTAAATTTCTTGATGACAACCTTGACCAGGGGCGTGAAAATGAAATTATACAACTCTTCAAAAACTCGCTTAACTGCCTGCCTGTTGAACGGTTGCCTTTGCTCGTTTCTTTCCCTTTGCCTGAAGACGCTAAATTCCAGCCGTTCGAGCACAAACTGATATTCGATAATCCTGAGATAATGCTGTACAATGAATTGGTTCATGCCTGGGGATTGAGTATAGCATACCGGGATAAAATAGGCCATGATCTTCCCTGCACGGTTAGAGCTAATTTCGGCACTGTAATAATTGCCTCAATGTACGGAGCGAAAATAGAACAGAGAGATAATAATCCGCCCTGGGTGTTACATGAAAAAGCTGACCAATTCGATTATCAGAAAATACGCGACATAGACCCGTTGGATTTCAGCCAGGGCTGGTGCAAACGTGTAATAGAAAGGTACAAGGTTTTCAATGACATTTTGAGTGACTATAAAAACCTTTCAAATATTATTAAATTGGTTCTGCCTGACCTCCAGGGGCCGATGGATGCTGCCGAACAGATCAGGGGCAGTGAATTCTTCCTGGAACTATACACTTGTCCCGATGACCCAGCCAGTTTACTTGAAAAAGTTTCCCTGTCGATAAGAGGCTTTGCCGAGCATCTTCAGCCCTATCTAACAAATACTGAGCAAGGATTCAGTTATCAGCATGGCACAATGATTAAGGGCAAGATATTGATAAGAAATGATTCATCGATCATGGTGTCACCCGGTATGTATAAAACCAGCATTAGAGGGTTTGATGAGGCAATTCTTGAGCACCTTTCTGGCGGCATACACTCATGTGGGAACATAAACCACCTTTTACACAGCTACATAAACTGCAAGGGTATGAATTGCCTGGATTTTGGTCAGTCTGAACTAAATGATATTGACAAAGCATATAGGCTGTTTTCGGCAAAAAAAATCCCGCTTTTGAGGGTCAAAGTGGGCATAAGTGAACTCATCAGTAATAATATTGCACAAAAATACTCAACCGGGGTGACTTTACTTTTTGAATCTGGATCAATTCAGGAGGCTTCCAATGTTGTTAAAAAGTATTTGGAAAGCTGAACAAAAGGGAATAAAAGGTCTGTTTTTGCGAAATAAGTATAGACATATTTTGTTAATATCACTTCTACAAATGCGAGTTTACATCTAAAGTCAAATATCTTGCGGGAAATTATTTCGCTGTGTAAGTATTTTATAAATAAGGTTTTATGATTTATTTTTTAAAAAAATGTTGACATCTTTTTCGGTTAGCGTTATTATCTTATTTGTATAAACAAATATTCCAACTTGTATATAAGAGTCTTAATGGTGTCTGGACAGCAGAAAATTGAATTGGTAGAGCCAAATAACAAAGAGCCAAAGTGGAAAACTGTTCGCAAGTTCGTCCTTTCGCAGCTTATTTCCGGCAAATACGGCCCGGGGGACCTTATTCCTACTGAGACATCGCTTGCAAAAGAGGCCGGTATTGCGAGAAACACCGTTAGGCAGGCACTCATTAATTTAGAAAAAGAAGGTTACCTCAGCAGGATTCAGGGGAAAGGAACTTTCGTGGCTGAAAGGAAAACCGCAGCTTCAGGAGAGCCAAAAGGGGCGGTACTTGAGCCTTATGCGCTTGTTGTCCCGGAGTTCAGCAGAAGTCTTTATCCTCGAATGCTCAAGGGGTTTGAAGCCGGAGCCTCTTTGACACACCATCAAGTTATATCCTGCAATACAGACATTAACATACATAAGCAGGCTGACATTATTATGCAGCTTATAGACAGAAATGTGTCTGGGGTTGCGATCGTGACGCCTCCAAGGCCGACTACTCCAAAGCATCAGATATCCCTCCTTCAAAGAAACAACATTCCCGTAGTCTTGTGTCATAGGAATGTAGAAGGTGTAAGTGCACCGGTCCTTACCTGGGACAGGAAGCAGGTTGGCAGTAATGCAGCTAAGTCATTTATTGAAAATGGCCACAAGAAAATTGGTTATATAGGTTTGTTGAGGTACAGCATAACCGAGGATCATGTTGCCGGGATGAAAGAACAGGCGCAAAAATACGGTATTGAAATTGAGCAGGAAAATATTTTCTTCGGTCCGGCACAGTCTTTAATGGCCAATAATGAGGCCCTTGAAACAATGGTTGACAAGTTGTTATCGAGGACGCATCGCCCTACTGGCATATTCTGCAGTGATGACGGCGTGGCTGAATTTGTTTACTGGATTGCAATGAAAAATGGCATTGACGTGCCTTCTGAGCTTTCAATTCTTGGTTTTGGGGACAATGAAAGGGATTCTATGGTAAGGGAGCGTTTGACTTCTATTACTATAAATGAATATGAACTTGGGAAAAAGGCCACGAGGCTTTTAAATGAAATGGCAAAAGGGGTAAGGCCGATTACTGACAATGAAGTATTTATGCAGGATTTGAATGTCAGTCAGGGGCATACTCTTGGTAAATGTGTTAAGTGTTAAACTAATGTTAATGTTATTCTATCGGAGGAGAAAAAAATGAAAAAATTAACTCTAATTCTGGCAGCAGTTGTTTGTTCTATCGCCATGGCTACACCGGTTACCGATTCGCTGGTAATGAAGGTCGACCCGGGCAGTATTGTAACTGATGGAACGGGCGCGGTAACGGCCTGGAATGACCTTGGAACTTTGGGAAATGACCTCAGCAGTCTTTCCACGTATGAGCCGAGCGTCAATGCCGGAGCCATTAACGGTTACAATGCCGTCAATTTCAATAAAGACCGTATGGCCCGCTCGGCTTCGGTTGCGGATGATTTCATTCCCGGCACCGGCGGATTGAGTATCTTTATGGTCATGAAGATAGACTCTCTGCCAAGCGGCGCAGGCTACTTTTTCAGAAAGGGCAACTATACTTCAAGTGCGGATGATGGCTGGGCGATCTGGGGGGATTCGACAAGACTAATTTCACGGCTCAATGCGGAAAACATAAATGATGATGCCCACAAAGCCGGCAAGACATATTTCCTCTCAGACGCAGGCCAGGTAGGCCAGTGGATCATCTACAGCACGGTTATCGGCTCGACCAGTGATGGTACTGGTGTAGCTCCGCTTGATGCTTATGTAAACGGAACTAACACAACCACAAACGGCCAGATCTGGAATGGTGGAACCTATACAGGTTCGATATCCCCGGTTGACAGTGTATTTTTGGGC
The DNA here is from genome assembly GCA_964628195.1 of uncultured Pirellulales bacterium. Lineage (GTDB taxonomy): Bacteria > Planctomycetota > Phycisphaerae > Sedimentisphaerales > Anaerohalosphaeraceae > CAZVPF01. The sequence goes on from CAZVPF010000004.1 coordinate 12,963, forward strand.
CTTGATCTTGTAGGAGATATCGCGGAGGTTCTTGTTTACAATAAGCCTCTTTCTGAGACCGAGCAAAACCAGGTTGGATATTATCTCGATCAGAAGTATGCAATTGATACTGCATATGTTCCTGAGCCGGGCAGTTTGCTTCTAATGTCGCTGGGCGGTATGTTCTTTCTTAAAAGAAAACAAAATTAGCTTAGTTTTAGTGATCAAAGCTGAACGCTGGTAATTGGTCGGTGTCGAAACGGATACCGACCAATATCTTGATCTCAAATAAATACGGAGATAAATTATGAAGAATGAAATATTCATCACAATGATCGTCTGCCTCTTGCTAACCAGTGCAGGATTTGCGATCGACCTCCCAATTACCGCAGGTCTGATAGCACGTTTTGACGGAGATAATGTGCAGATTGACCCGCAAAATCCCGGGTATGTGAAAGTATGGACAGATCAAAGCGGCCAGGGTAATGACGCAAATGATGTTTCCGGCGGCTTGAGGCAGCCGTTCCTTTTAGAAAACGAATTGGCTGGCCACGCGGTTCTGGATATGGCCCGGCTCGCAAACAATAATGACGACGGTTATTATAACTCGCTTGTTATACCAAAAGGCAATACCGATTTTGAAACAACTAATCTTACATGGTTTATTGTCTATAAACCTTCAGAGAACACATTAACATGGGACCCGGTGATGATCTCCACTCAGTACACCAGTCCAGACGCTACCCCAGGATTCTGGAGGACATATATTTCCGCAGGCAGGGTTATAACAAATGCCCGTAACGAGCTGGGAGACCCCATTGCCGATATAGGCCTTACAGGTGTTGCTGTAAAAGGTTGGAACCTGGCATGCGGTGTCTGGGACTCTTCCGGCACTAATACTGAAAATGGCGACATTGACCAATACCTTAACGGCAACCGTTCGGATACACAAGAAAACTCCGCTGAAACTTCAACGGCTGTCAGCGGGCACCTTGGCACGGTTATCGGCTCATCACTCGGTTATGATGCTGTTGACGGATACGGTTACGGCAGTTTCTTTGACGGGCAGGTCGCTGAGGTTCTAATTTATAACTACAGCATGACCAAGTCAGAGATAGACCAGGTTGGTTCGTATCTTGCCAACAAGTACGGGTTGAATACCGCATACCCTGCAACTACTTGTGCTGGGCTTTGGGGCAAAGGCCTTGGTATACAGATAGATACTAATCAGGATTGTGAGATTAATATTGACGATCTCGGTGACCTGGCGATGAACTGGGTCCACTGCTATCATCCCGATGACCCCGGTTGTACACAATAAGTCATAATAGACCTAATTTTTCGGAGGCAAATAAAATGTCCAATATGAAAAAAATATTCAGTGTCGCGATTTTGCTGGCTTTGGCCCTGGCAATCACAGCTGCGGCTGTGCCTGTAGACAGGGAACTTATACTTCATCTCAACGGTGAAAAACTTGAGACCGATATTGACGGCTCGGATACTGTCGTGTCGAATTGGCAGGATTTAAGCGAGTCCGGAAACGATGTGACCCAGCCCAATGGTGACACAACAAAGATGCCAAAGCTTATCTCTTCAGGATTGAACGGGTTTGACACAGTTGCTTTTGACGGGGTTGATATAATGTCCATAGCCGCACCTGATGCGGATGATTTCATCCCGGGCACAGGTGGAATGACAATGTTTGCGGTGATAAAAGCTGACACTATTTCCGCTGGCAATTATCTTATTCGAAAAGGCAACTTTGTTAGTTCAGCCGACCAGGGCTGGAGCGTAGGTCTCGATACTGTCGCGGACGGCAGGATATGGACCCGACTCAATGCCGAGGACATGGATGATAACGATTACAAGGCCGGCAGGACCCATGAGATACAAATCGGCCAGTGGGTTATTTACGCCTTTGTTATAGATCCGGATGGCTCCGGAGTACCTGCTGCCCCTGGCATAGTTAAAACCTTTCTTAATGGTAATGAGAACTACCTTAATACCTGGTACGGTGGAGTATATAAGGGGAACATAAACCCGCCCGATAGTATGTTTATCGGTGTAAACTCCGATGTGGAGATTGCGGAGTTAGTTATGTACAAGACCGATCTAAATGACGAAGAACTTTCTGATGTTGGTTCTTATCTTGCTGAAAAATATGCTGTTGAGACAAGTTATCCCCAATGGACACCACCGGATAAAATCACCGATGGGTTAGTGCTTGAGGTCAACGGCTCTGCGTTTGAGACCGACACCAGCGGCGCACTTGTCAAAGTATGGACTGACCAGAGTGGCAGAGGCAATGACCTGGTACAGCAGGGTGAAGACACCGAACTGCCGCTGCTCATTCCATCGGGACTTAATAGCTATGATACCGTTAAGTTTGGTATCGGTGACCAGTTGAGGATTCCGTCAACTGATGCATGGGACTTCAACCCAGGTACGGGTGGATTTGATATTTTCATGGTATTAAAGGTCGACAGTCTTGGTGGAGCACGTTATTTGTTCAGAAAAGGTAACTATGCAGGCAGCCTTGATGAAGGCTGGTCGATATGGACCGATGATAACAGGATAATTGCAAGAGTTGCCACCGACGATATCGGTGATGATGATCACAAGGCCGGCAAAACTCATTACCTTACCGATGCAGGACAAGTCGGACAGTGGATCATTTACAACATGCATATAGGTGTCGACGGCGACCCTGCAGATCCAAATAGCGTCAAACTGCTCACTGCTGATGTAAATGCAAGAGGGACAGTGAATGGTCAGACATGGAACGGCGGTTACTATATCAGCGATATGGATATGGCAGACAGTATGTATCTGGGTGTTAAACAGTCCGATATCGAAATAGCGGAAATACTCTTTTACAACAGGGCCTTAAATGCCGAAGAACGTGGAAATATCGGTTCTTATCTGAGTAAAAAATACGCTCTTGACACCGCTTATCTGCCGTGGGATGGCTGTGATATGCTCTGGTTTGAAGGTGCGGGCGTTGTAGAAGATTTCAACAGGGATTGCTACATAGATTTTGCTGATTTTGCAGAAATAGCCGCCGAATGGCTCACCGTTTATGATCCCGAGCAATAATGCTGTCTAATTCACTCTTTCTCCGTTTTGGATAAGAAAGGATGATCATGGTTGGAAAAAAATTAACAAAGGGTTTTACGCTTATCGAGCTGCTTGTGGTGATATCTATTATTGCACTGCTGCTGTCGATACTTATGCCGAGTTTACAGAAAGTAAAATCCCTTGCAAGGATGTCTGTTGATTCGAGCAACCAGAGACAGGTTGTTTTAGCCGTTAACACTTATGCCGCAGGTTGGCAGAAAATGCCCCCGAGCATTCAGGGGTATAACCATTCAAACGGAAGTATAGCCTGGACTATACCTTTCCGTCTGAATTATCATCCTCCCGGAACCAGCAGCATTGAGGGCATAAACGGCGGATGCATGGGCAGGATACTCGGTTCTTATCTTGAAGTGCCGACAGTCTTCCAATCACCATTTATCGGTGACGACCTCGCGGAAAAAAAAGAGCAATACCTTGAAGGTTCGACCCAGTATCTTAACAGCAGTTACTTTTTATTGTGGAACTATCAGGGCTGGAAAAGTTTAGGCTTTGAAGGCCCTTCTTTGAAAAATAAAAATAAGCTCCTTACAGCAGGTTTCCTGCTTTGGAATAACGGCGTCTGGGCCGATCAAAGATGGGTAAGCTGTTATAAATTTGACGGAGCTTCCAAGTCGGGAGACCCCGTTGCCGGCGAATGGTATAAGAAGTTTGACCCGGACCAGGAGCCAATTCAGTTGAAACTCAATGCGGGTTATTTTGACGGTCATGTGGAACGATATGAATTTGAAGATTCCCGGGAGCTCGTAAATCGTTCTACGGAAACTTATTTTTACGTGCCTTCAAAGTTATATTAGTGGGGCCTTATTGATGAAAATAATTTTTAGCATTTTCGCAGTTTTATGTGTTTCAGTATCTGGTTATTCATCGCCTCCTGTTACACAAAACCTGGTTTTACACCTGGATGCATCTTCGGTGCAGACAGAGCAATACTCCGGTAAAACAGTTGTAAATACATGGATAGATTTGGCAGTTGCCGAAGGGGCAGGCAATGATGCACTCCAGTCAAATCCGCCAGAGATGCCGGAATATATTGCATCCTCTCCGATTGCCGGCTCTTTGCCTGTTCTCTATTTCGATGGTTTGGATGATGAACTGGTCGTTTCAGACCATGATTACCTCGACCCGCGGAATATTGGGTTGACCGTTTTCATAGTCGGTAAGGTAGAGGACATGCAGCAGAGATACTGGTTGCGCAAGGGCAATAAGTCCAGTGTACTGGAAGGCTACAGTATCTGGAGTGACGACCTCGAGCGAGTTGTAGTCCGTACAAATGCTGAAGGGATTGATGACAATGCTCATAAGATGGGAATGTGGAGAGATCAGCAGCCCGGCAGGGATATATCCATCTATAAAGACCTTACCGTTGTTACTATGTCTGTTCTCGGCGGTGACGGCAGTACCATGCAGGGATATGTGAACGGTCTTGATAATGAATGGAATAACTGGTACGGCACGACTTATACTGGTTCAATTGAAACACCCGAAAACCTGTTGATCGGACCTGAGTTTCACGGGTATATTGCCGAGCTGCTTATTTACAAAACGCGGTTGTCGGACACCCAAAGAAACAGTGTCATTAATTATCTTGCCGCAAAATATAACCTCACACTCAGCGAAGGCTCGATAGTTACAGATTATTACCTTAGTTCCGACAAAGCGGCTTATCTTGCGAATCTGTCTCCGCAGGAGCACGAAAAGTTTGAACTCGGCAAAACTCTCGGGCTGCTCGATTTCGAAGCGATTCACTTGCCTCAGCCGGGAGAGTTTCTTAGACCTGGTTGGCCTGTGGCTATTAAGCAAAATGACACAATTTGTCTTTTTTATCGTCCGAATGACATGTTAAGGTCTGCCGATAACGGCCAAACATGGCAGTCTGCGGTAGATATGCGTGACTTTATTCAAACAGCCAATACAGGAAATGAGCTTGCAGGTATGCAGGCAGTCGGCATAAATACTTCGGGACAAATGATTTTGGTGGATTGGAATGGTGTCTACGTATCAAGTGACCAAGGCAATTCATGGCAGCATATTACAAATGCTTTTACTTCCGTGCAGATGAGCGGCCCTGCACTGAATAATGGACCTGCGATAATTCAGCACCCATACTGGGGCCTGGTGACTTTCCCGGTAAGCCTGGATCAATTCTGGATCCGTTACAGCCAGGATGGCGGATTAACTTGGTCGCAAACAAATACAGCTCTTCCGGCAAGCTATGCAGCAAATGCTGAAGCTGCGGCTGTTAATTATAACGGCTCTATTATTATGCTAAGCCGTTGCCATGACTATAACACCTATGAGCCAATTCGTTCCGACCCCAATTACGGAACTATTGGAACATACAGATATGTACAGCTGTGGTCGCAGAACGGCCAGTTTCCTTTCCAGGCCTCGCTGACTAATATTAAGGCGACCGGCTGGGGCTATGGTTCAGGGCCTTGGGGGCAGGATACAGTTGATCTATCCCTGAACCCGGTAACCCAAAGGCTTGAAGCGATTGTAACAAACAGGCTTGGCGGAGGCCCGGGCGAAGAAGGAAATATGCAGATACAAACCCTTAATCTGTGGAGCATAGATCCGGAGAATCTCCTGGCCGGTGGTGATACCTGGACTTTTGAAGGCACACTCCTTTCGAGAGGGCAGTATCTCGATGGGATACGGGTCGAGGGTATGCACCCTGCAGGGGCGGTGATAGACACACATAATAACACCCAGCAGATATACGTTTATCTCGGTTTGAAAAATCAGGTGTATGGAGTTTACCGTATCACGAGAACCCTGGACACGGATTCATTGAGCAGTCTTCTTGCCCGAAGCAGTTTTGGAAATTGCTCCTATTCCGAAGGATTCGGCTCATTGTATGACCTGAATGAAGATTGTTTGGTTGATATGCTGGACCTGCAAATGTTTATCAACAGTTGGCTGAACTGTTACCATCCAGAAGATGTCACCTGTGCAGGTCAATAAAATGATATTGTGAGTTGTTTATGAATCCTCGAACCAGAGTCTTAAAATCAATGAATCATGAACAACCGGACAGGGTCCCTCTGTTTTATAGGGATGTGCCTGAAGTTGAGGCCAAACTTCTAAAAGAACTTGAATTGCGAAACCGTGATGAACTGCTTGATTATCTCGAAATAGATTTCCGCTGGGTCGAACCGGTTTACAAGGGAAGTGAGCCCAAAGCAGACACGCAAACGAAGAAAAATATATGGGGGGTCGAGTATCACTATAAACCATTTGATGAAAATGCCGGTTACTGGGAAGTGGTAGAAAACCCTTTGAAGAATTGCCATGATCTTACCTGTCTCGCTGACTACAATTGGCCTGGTTTGGATTGGTTTGATTTTTCTGTCCTGAATGATGCGGCTTGCGAATATCCGGACTACATGATAATGACAGCTCCCGGCTGTGCTTCTCCCGGCCCTCTGCTGATACTGCAGGAACTTATAGGAGAAGAAAGAGCATGGACAGAGTTTTTGATCAACCCTGATTTCTATTTCGAAATAATGAAACGAATAATGGGCTTTATTGAGCCTTTTGTTGAAAACATGCTGGCTGCCTGCGGGGGTAAAATTGATTTTGCCAGGATAGGCGATGACTTTGGAAGCCAGCGGGGCCTTTTAATGAGCGTAGACCAATGGAACAAAAGTTTAAGGCCATACTATGAAAGGCTGGCGCAAGTGATTCACAAACATGACACTTTCTATTACCATCACTCATGCGGGGCAATTCGAGATATCATTCCCGAAATGATAGATATTGGCGTAGATGTAATTGATCCGCTGCAAGTTACCGCGGATAATATGGAACCTGCGGGCCTGAAAAGAGATTTCGGTCACAAAATAGTCTTTTCCGGCGGCGTTGATGAACAGCAATTACTCTCTAAAGGAACAACGCAGGATGTTGAGCTTGCTATGTGTGAGCTGTTGAATATAATGGCGGCAAAAGGCGGGTTTTTCATTGGCCCGACTCATAATTTCCAGTATGATATCCCTGTCGAGAACATATTAACTATGTACAGAATGGCCAAAGATTGGTCTTTAGCGATAAATTAATTTAATTTAGGAATTATTGTGATACAGAAAATAAATGGTATTATAGCTGCGGCTCATACCCCTATGCACGAAGACTTTTCTGTCAACTATTCCGTTGTCTCTTCTCAGTATGAACTGCTTAAGAACAGTGGACTGGCGGGTGTATTTATATGCGGCACAACGGGCGAGGGTCTAAGCCTCAGTATAGATGAAAGATTAGAGTTGGCCGAAACGTGGAAAAAATGCATTGGTTCTGATACGAGCTTTAAATTGATAATCCATGTAGGCCATAACTCACTTAGAGATATTATCACTCTTGCAAGTCATGCTCAAAGTATAGGTGCTGACGCAATATCTTCAATGGCCCCGACTTTTTTTAAGGTCGATTCAGTTGAAACTCTGGTGGATTTCTGTGCGAATATATCTTCCTCTGCACCTTCTTTGCCTTTTTATTATTATCATATTCCAGGAATGACGGGTGTGAATTTTCCAATGTTCGACTTTCTTGAATGTGCATTCGATAAGATAGGGCAATTGGCGGGTATTAAATATACAGACCAAAACCTGATGGATTTTAGAAGATGTATTGAATTCAAAAACAACAGGTACGATATGCTTTGGGGTGTTGACGAGGTTCTTCTCTCAGCCCTTGCTATGGGAGCAAAAGGGGGTGTGGGTAGTACATATAATTTTGCCCCATCGCTTTATCTTGAAATTATCCATGCATTCGAAAACAAAGACCTGCAAAAAGCAATAGAACTGCAATCGCTAAGCATAGAGATGATTAGTCAGTTTCAAAAGTATCATGGCTCTGTTTCTGCTACAAAAGCTATTATGAAGATGAGTGGGGTCGATTGTGGGCCTTGCCGCCCGCCGTTATGCACTTTGTCCAATCAAGAATATAAGATTTTTAAGGATAACTTAAAAAACATATTGGAAATAAACAAAAGCCTGCTTGTTACATGATTATTATTAGATTAATTCCTTCTTAAGAAATCTAGGAAATTCATACAACTCTTATACAACTAAATGATTAGATTGCGATGTTCAAATGTTTATTGTATCTGCATGCATTGCCGACTGTGAACATCCGGAGTAAGCTGTTTTATAGGTGCAGTCAGCGGGCCTTACGAAAGGTTATTCAGTTGCGTGAAACGCCGGGTGGAACTGGACCAGTCCGGTCGGGGTTTTGCCGCAAAAAGATATGACCAGCAAGTTTTCCTGCGGCACGCCTTCGTGTTTCAGTCCAGCTGGGCTCTTGAACCCGAACCGATGGTAAAAGTCGGGGTCGCCCACGAGAACACAGCCGTTTGCCCCCATTTCCCTTAACATGTTCAGGCCCTCGTTAATAAGCTTTGAACCGATTCCTTGCCTCTGTAGCCCGGGAAGTACCGAGACCGGCCCCAGGCCGTACCAGTTTGGGGTTTCATCTGTGAATGTAACCTGCGAAAAGGCGATGTGGCCAACCAGCTTACTTTCCTTTTCGGCGACCAGTGAGAGGGCCAGGGCGTCAGCCTCGCGCAGCGCCTTTATTATGAACTGCTCGGTGTTTCTGCTGAATGGATGGTCCGTGAAAGCGGCAGCGGTGATATCAGTTATCGCATCGAAATCGGTGGGGATTTCCCTGCGGATGAGCATTGGCTGAATCCTTAAATGTCGAGACATACTGCCGGTCAAGGGCTGCGTACGATTTACAACTCCGGTTTATCCTCAATCTTTACAAGCTGATCGATTCGCCTCTGTGCGTACGCGGCGTTGCTTTTGTAACGAGACTCTTTTTCCAGCACCAGCCGGTAAAGCGTAAGGGCCTCTTTACGCAGCCTCAGCTTGTCCATCATACGTGCGGCGCGATACCGTGCCGGGTAGTCCGTCATGTCGTCCCACTGATACGCCCGCTGGTAGTATACAGCCGCGACCTCGTAATCGTCGAAGTACTCGAATATCTGGCCCGCGCGGAAAGCTGCATCGTCAATCTTGTCCGAAGTCGGATACTCGGTAATGATCTCGTTGAACATCCGCAGTGAGCTTTTAAGCTTCTCCTCGTCGGTTATTACCATCAGCCCGCCTGCGTCCTCGAAAAGCTCCATGCCCTGTTCATACAACTCGTCCGCTGCTGCAATCTTATCAGCTGCGACCAGCTCGGCAGGGGCCATCTCAGCCGGCATGAGATATTTATAATGCAGATCGAGCGATTCAAGCTCCCTCTTGGCCCACTGCCTCTGCGAGGCATAGCCTACCTGCGTGTAGTAATCGTAAAGTTTCTTTAGCCCTTCGCGGTACCCCGCCCGATGCCGGGCCATGTATTCCACGAGGTCGACCTCGGTGGGGTCGGGGACGGCGAAACCCACTTCCGTTGCAAGCTTTTCCTTCTGCGGGTCAAGCTGGTATATCGCCCCGTCCTTGAGCTTCTTTTCGCAGCCCGCAAACATTATCCCCAGAATCGCCAGCGTTATAATCGCGTATTTAGACATGTCAATCCCTTTCAAATCAGGTCAATTCCTTTATAAATAGGCACTATCAATACAAAAATAACACTTCGCCGGGCATTGTCAAGCCGAAAAGTATCAGGTTCATACAGTCAAAGACCCTGCGCACAACCCTTGCCCCGGCCGTGTATACCCGCTATATCGGCCCGCAAAGCTTAAAATCTTTGACAAATATCAGGCTGTACGGTTCCTATGGATAAACCGCAAGCCAGTTTGCCGTCAGCTCAGCGAGGTCTGCGATGTCCACGATGTCGTCGACGGGAACCGATATGTCGCATCGGCTGTCGTAATGGGCCTGACCCTGCTCGCTTTGCCATGCCTCAGCAAAAATACCGAAATCCGGCAGATTGACCTTGCATGAACGGTTGAAATCGCCTGTGAGCGGCTCGATCGGGACCTGCCCGGTGAGTTTTATACTCGGCAGACTGTCGTCTCTGTAGTAGCCTCCCGTCTCCCAAATTTCCCAGCCCAGCGGGTCTCCGTGTGTCCCTGATGTGTCCGCAAGGGCCAAAAAGCGGTCCGTCCCTGTGTTCTCGATGAAATACCCTCCCGCCGGGCTTGCAAGGCTGCTGTTGTCATAACTGAAGTCGACCAGCAGGTTTTCCGTGCCGTTATATGCAAAATGGGTATCGAAGTGGAACTTCACCCAGCCGGTCTCGGTTAGTGTTACATCCGAGCTGTAAACGGTGGTCCAGCCGGTTGTCGGGAACATAGAGGACGGCGAACTGAAATAATTCCAGTCCGTATGCTGCATTCGGATGGTCCAGTTTTTCAGTTCAGTGCCCGGCAGTATATACACATTCATCTCAAGATCGGTAAGATTTTTCGCCTCACCGATATCGCTTTGCAGATATATCACCTGCATGCGAACTGCGTAGAACTCGGCGGTTTTCATCAGGAAGGTAGAGTATGTGTTTGAACCGGTGCCGAAGTCCGCGTAAAGTTGATTGTCAACGTTGACCGTTGCCGTTGCCGTATTGGACTGACCGCCCGAAGGATATGCACCGCCGTCATCTGCTTTGTAGGTAAAACTGTCCGCTCCTCCAAAGTACGGGCAAGGTCTGTATTGTATCTCGTTTGAGTCACCGGCAAGGGCATAGGGCACTGATGTAATGGTCTCTGCCGGCGACACGCTAAGCTCTCCGTGTTCGGGCAAAGAGGTTATGATGTACGTTATAGACCCCGGCGGGTCGGGCAGGTTGTCGTCGGTCGCCGACAGGGAAACGGTCACCGCGTTTGTCGAATGAGTGTCTGCCTGAACATCGTAGGCCGTCGGCGGGCTTGCGTTGGTCGCGGCAAAATCAACCCCCCACTTGTTGCCCGTGTAAGAGTTCCAGTCCGAGGAAGTTCCCGTTGTAACGTACTGGTCGCTGAAAATATACCCTGCCATTTGCACCGAAACGCGATACTGGGTGCCTGAGGCAAGCCCGGCCAGTGAATATATACCCCGCTCGTTTGTCGTGGTCTGCATCACCTGCGATGCTCCCGCAAAAGCTGTTACCGTCGCAGACTCAAGCGGCGCACCGCCAAGGTCTGTAACACGGCCCGAAACTATCTCACCGCCGCCGCTCGTGTAAACATTGTATACACACCCGTTGATCGTGTCGTAGGTGTAGTAGGCATCAATTACAGGCAGTTGATACCATGCGTTGTCCGACCCGCCCCAGCCCATGTTGATATGGTGGTAGGGGGTCGAACTGTTATAACCGTAACCGTCAACGATAACTGCGTGACCGCCGCCTGTCCTGCGTATGCTCAGAATTACCGGAAGCTGCGCATCCATATTGGTGTTTATCATTGTCCATAGCTGCTGGTCCCCGGAGCCTGAAAACCCCTGGCTGTAAATCGAGTTTGAGTAGTCAAACGTCTCGACAAGCTGCACAGACGCATCGTATGATGAAGCACTGGAACTGGAAGAAGTGTACGCCATATTAACCGAGCAGCCCGCGTCGTGATTTAACGCCCCGATAGCCTGTCTTTGGGTCGTGCTGACACCGCTTGAGGGCACATAGGGCATCTGAGACCAGTTATAAGCCCCTCCAGCCCCGTCGCCGCCGAGCGTGTCCCGGTATTGCGTCGAACCGTCTACCGTTATCTCAAAAGTGTTTACCCCTATCCCTGAAACGGGCCATTCGTGGTAACGCATCAGTTGTGCCATCGCCGTTGCCACACAGCCGGTCACGTAATTGTTCGGTGTATAATAATTGTAACATGCGCTGCCGTCGACATCACCCTGGTCCCACTGCGACAAAACAAACGGCTCGACACGCACATCGCTTACCGAACCGGTCCCGAGGATTCCCATCTCACCCTCCATTGACTCCGTTTCACCGCGTTGGGAAAGATCAAGCCATTTCTCCCGTGCACGGGTTCGCTTAAGAACCCCCGCATCCTGCTGGTCCTTATTCCGACGCTTCTGAGTTTGAACCGTATTTCTAACCCCCCAAAGCCTTGCCTGCATATCCTTTTCCAGCAGTGTTGTAAGGGGGTTCTCGTCGGCATGAACATACGAACCCTTTGCAGAAAACGCGATAACAGGTTCGATGTTGTCGTCGGCTGATAATACTATAAAACCCTCCGGTTCAAGCGATACCGTAAAAAAAATCGCTTGCCCGGTCGTGTCGTAATATGGTGTCAAAGACTTTACCCGTCCGTTAATAGGTGTTTCCATCGGAGCCGGGTTCATTCGCAGCCAGCCCATGGCGGCTTTCTCCGCGACGTCCAGCTGGACCGGGGCCGCGAAACAGGTAAACAAAGATACAAAAACAGTTAGAGCTGCGATAAACAGGCAGGTTTTTTTCATTTTCACACTCTCTTTTTACGAAACAAAGCCCCCATTTCATTTACATACCTCCTCATTATGCAAAATCCGCGTGTAAAAGTCAAATATTTATGAGATTACAGCCCAAAGCGGCTCAAATCGTTATTCTTCCGGCAGAACACTTATTACAGGCGACACCAGTTTGGCATGTCAAAATTTTCTTTTTGGCTGGAAACGTATTTGCAAATCCTTATAATTACAATTAATGCGTTTTTGAACCCTTCAAAAAATTGTGTAATAAAGGAAAACAAATGATCAGAAAAATATCTGCCTTCACTTACGTTGCGTCTCTTTCGGTGTTGTTCGTCGCGGTTTGTGCCTCTGCACTAACGGTACACGATGTCGTAAAGCCTTATGAAAGGCCTGACTATATACCCGCCGCCAGTGATGTTTCGATACGCTCGCTGAATTTCCGTCCCATGGACAAAGACGACGACCACAACACCATCCAGGCGGTCAAGGATTTCCACGCAACCCGGCTCGAGTGGGTTTACCTGCGCTTCAACGAAGAAGAAAAAAAACTTATCCGCAAGGTAAAGGACATGGGCTGTGTCTTCGGCGCCTCCGGCGAGCCCGGCACGGGTGTAAAGGTCGAACTTGCCGCCGGTCGTGATTACATCGCCAATGCCCTGCTGTCGTATCACGGCCAGCCGCGATACAATGTGCATTCCAAGGACTGGGTAATGCCTATCTACCCCGGCTGCGTGAACAACCCTGTTTATAAAAGGAACAACCTTGAATATTATGTCAAAAATGTCCAGTGGGGCGCAGATGTCCTCCAGCGGGACGGCGCGTCAAACCAGTACCATTACGCCCGCGTCGGCGAAGGCTGCTACTGCAAATACTGCATGAAAGAATTCCCGAAGTATCTCGAAGATAACATCTCCGAAACCAAGCTTAAAGAACTTGGCATCGACAACGTCAAGAGCTTCGATTACAAAAAGTGGCTCGCCGATAACGATTTCGTAAAAGACGACGGGCGAATCGAGCATATCAACAACCCGCTGTTTATGGTATTCGCCGATTTCCAGCAGCAAAGCAATACTCAGTTCTTCAAGGACCTCCGAACAGCCGTAAATATTCACGCCCTTCGTCGGGTCCCTTTCTCGCATAACAACACTTCCTGGCAGCACTGGGAGTATGACTTCAATCTCGTGTTCGATTTCGCGCTCTCGGAGATCGTTATGCAAGCCTCCACGCCGACGCATATTTACGACCGTGCCTGCAAAGCAAGGCGCCTCGGCAAGGTGCAGGTCTTCGGCACTCCCAAAAGCATGGGCAAAAACTACACCCAGACCGAGCTCAACCCCCTCAAACGCCAGGTTATCGCGACCGCTTACGCAAGCGGCGGCCTTGCCCGTGTGCCCTGGGACATGTTCGAGGACACCAAAGACGGCGCCGGCCGCTATTTCGGCAGTCCCGAACACTTCGCGGATATCTACGGCTTCGTTCGCTCAATAGCCCCTCTGCTCGAAGCCTACGAAGACGCAGGCGGATTTGGCCCCGGCATAGAGGAAAACAGGTACCCGCAAGAAGCGCCCCTTAAAATCTCCGCAGACGCTGAAAAGGTCTACGCCTTTATAAGGGCGATACCCGGCGATAAGGATGCCCCCGTTGTTATCCATCTCGTTGACTGGAACGAAGACAAAAAACCCTTCGCCGTCTCCCTGAACAGCAAAAGCTTCTTTACCAGCGGCACACTTTCCCTCGAGCTTTATCAGCCCGTAAAGTATTACAGGCGGATACACGAAAGGGCCTGGCAAAGGGCCCAGGAAATGCTCGGCGAGGACGAAAAACTTTCGCCTAAGCACGCAAAAGCATATTACGAACTTTCGCAAAAAACTGAGCTAAAACCAGTGACCGGGGACGGGGTTATGAAAGTAACCATACCCCCGATAAACCCCTGGGCAGTGCTGGTCGTGTCAAAACTTTAAGGTAGTTCTAATAATTGCTTTTTCGCCAAAATGAATTTTTAGAGGTGCCCTTTAGAACTTTTTGCAATTTGAGAAGGTAAAACCGCGCATAAAAAAACCCCGGCGGGGTTGGAGGTCCCCCACCGGGCTTGAAAAAAGTGATAGTACTTAATTTTACTTTTTACTTCTTTTTAACACCGGTAACCAGCATGCCGATACCGAATATCGCAAGCGTCGCCGGTTCCGGCACAGGGTTCACACCGCTCGGCACGTTAACCGACACCACCATGTCATTGAAGTCCCCGTCATAGCCCCCATCGCTGACCGACAGGTCCTCCATACCCAAAACGATATCTACACCGCCGCCCAGGGGATGCTCGTCCCGGACGTCGAATACCAGCACATGCTGAACGTCAGCGTCTGGTCCGCTGTTGACCGCCGCGTCGGAGTAGTACACCCCGCCGCGGGGAGCCTTCTTACTGCTGTCGATGTAAAAACCGAACGTGCCCGAGAAGTCATACTTCTTATTGGGCTTCAGCCAGGCCTTGCCCGCGTCGCTGTCGATAAACAGGCTCTCGCCTGCCCCGGCCTTTTTATTACCGGCAAATATCTCGATCCTTCTGGAAGGATCACCCGCGTCAAAAACACCGAAACTGTTGGTGTTCGCAAAGCCCGCGTCTTCCATCATAATGGCAAAATCGAACTGCAAAACACCCGACCCTGCCACGAGATACTCTGTCCCTGAATCGTAATAACCGTTAAGTGCGTCCTGCTTAAGAATACCCCCCAGCGAAACCATGGATGCACCGGCAAAAGAAACCGTCGTCAAAACACTTACACTAACCATCAAAGCAAAGCGTTTCCCGTAATTCATCTTGTCCCCCGAAACTAACCCCTTTTGATGTAACCTGGATGAAAATAAGGCGTAAATTCCCCCCATATCACCCCCCAAAACGCAAAGTATATTATACTAAATATTGGCCCCTGCTCAAAACGCCCGGCCCGGATTTATCCGAAAAAACTGCCCAAAACGCGTTGATTGACAGCAAAGCCCCTGTTTACCGGACCCTAAACCAAAATTTTTCAATATTTCCCGGCTTCTTTAAACATTGTTCTTGACATTTGCCGAAAAGGATGTGTAATAGACGCTTCAATATTAAATGTAATCGAAAATGGAAGTAATAATGAGCAGCACAAATTATCACAACACGCTATCGGAGGCAAGGCCCTGCCCGGCTGTAACGGCCCTGCGCCTCGATGTGATAATCGCCGAGATGGTAATTATTAAAGGAGACATCCCGCCGCTGCTCTAAGTTTTTTGAACATACTGTTTTTCAAAGGCCTTTCAGAGCAGCGGTTCTGAAGGGCCTTTTTTATTGGGCTAAGTTAAATAACCGAAACAGGCAGGCATTTAGGAAGTGGAAAAATGGAAATCGTAAAATTGGAAAATTTCGCCGACGATGACAGATTCTGGAAGCTCGCGGAGAAGTTCATCTTCAACGAGAGAATCATGGAAAACGCTCCCGCAGAAGCCCAGAGCGTCATTGAACTGGCAGATATAATGCCGCCTGCGAAAATATGCGACTTCGGATGCGGCCTTGGCAGGCACTGTATAGCCTTTGCGCAAAAAGGCTTTGAGGTGACAGGCGTTGACAGGAACAGTCCGTACCTTGAAAAGGCCGCCGACAAAGTCCGTGCGGCAAATGTCGATGTTGAACTGATAAACGCCGACAGCAGGGTTTTTGCCCGCCCCGGCGCATTCGACCTCGCGGTGAACCTGTATACCTCGATCGGATATTATGCGAAAAATGCCGACAACATGAAAATACTTGAAAATATACATTCCTCCCTTCGCCCCGGCGGCAAGGCGGTGTTCGAGTTTTTCTCCCGGGAAGTATTTGCCCGCGCCTTCCAGAAGCGGGACTGGGTCCAGGAAGGAGACTCCTTCCTGCTGGAAGAACGCGTGGTCAACGAAGACTACAGCAAGATAAATAACCGCTGGGTGTTTTTCACGCCCGGGGAAAGTATTGAGTATCAAATGAGCTTGTGGCTGTACTCGGGTTTGCAGTTCAAACAGATGCTGCTCGATGCAGGATTTAAGAAGGTTACGCTTTACGGCGCGCTTGACGGCAGGGCCTACGACCAGATGGCCCGCAGGCTTGTCGCCGTCGCGGAAAAGTAAAAAACAATAGAAATGGAAGCGAGCATAAAATGAATATACGTGAGATGACAATTGAAGATTACGACCAGGTTTTCGACCTGTGGCGTCGGGCCGACGGCGTGGGTCTGCACGAGCACGACCAGGACAGCCGGGCAGGTATAGAAAAGTTTCTGATGTACAACCCAGGACTTAGCCTTGTCGCCGAGATAGACGGAAATATCATCGGGGCGGTACTTGTCGGCCATGACGGCCGTGCAGCGTCTTTTCATCACCTCGCCGTTGACACCCACTACCGGCGACAGGGGATAGGCCGCTCGCTCGTCCACAAGGCGATTGACAAGCTGCGCAACACCGGAATAACCAAATGCTTCCTGCTGGTTTACGACAACAACGACAAGGCGATAAACTTCTGGCGAAACATCGGCTTTGCACCGCGGACCAATCTTATGCTCATGGCCAGGCCCATCGAAATGACGATCGACCAGCTTCTGCACATAACCACATGAATGGGAAAATGGAGACAGGTTAAGGTGAAATCGGGCCCGAAAACCCCGCTTTCACCTGTTTATCGTCCTTGACAAAAGCATTGAAGAGGCTTATTATAAACGCTTTTCTCGATTTATTTACGAGGACCTAAATGGCCAAAGACAAGAAGAATAAAGGATATCGTGACACGCTGAACCTGCCTTCCACCAGTTTCGGGATGAAGGCCAACCTGACCCAGCGAGAACCCCAGCAGCAGAAGCACTGGGACAAGGCCGATATTTACAACACTATCCTTGCCGCCCGCAGGGACTGTCCGGATTATATTCTGCACGACGGCCCCCCCTACGCCAACGGCGATATTCACATGGGCCACGTCATCAACAAGGTACTCAAGGACTTCGTCGTCAAGTACAAAACCATGACCGGCCATCACTGTCCCTACGTGCCGGGCTGGGACTGTCACGGCCTGCCTATCGAGGTCAAGGTCATGGCCGAACTCGGAGACCAGGCAAAAAAAATGTCCAAGCCCGAGATACGCAAAAAGTGTCAAAAATACGCATCCAAGTTCGTCAAAACCCAGTCAAAGCAGTTCAGGTCGCTCGGCATATTCGGCGATTTTGACAATCCCTACCTTACACTCAAGCCCCAGTATGAAAAAGGAATACTCGAAGTCTTCGCCGAGCTCGTCGGCAAGGGGCTCGTCTACAAGCAGCTAAAACCGATCCACTGGTCCGTTGGCTGCGAAACCGCCCTCGCAGATGCCGAACTCGAATACAAGAATATCGAATCACCCAGTATATACGTAAACTTCCCCGCTTCCCCCGAATCCGCCGAAAAGCTCGACCGGCTCGGGCTCGTGCAGGACAAAACCGCAAAGCCCTGTTTTATGATCTGGACGACAACTCCCTGGACCCTCGCGGCAAACCTCGCCGTCGCGGTCCACCCCGACCTTGAATATGTCGGCGTTCTTTATGAAAAGGACGGCCGGAAATTCAACAGCGTGGTCACGACCGCACGCGTCGAGGCCGTCGTAAAAGCAGCAGGTCTCGAAGAGGGACAATATTCGCTCAGCGCCCCTGTTAAAGGCGCCCGGCTTGCGGGACTGAGATACGAACACCCCTTCGTTAAACAAAACCCCACCGAGCAGGACGCTTACTTTGTAGTTACGGCAGATTACGTCACAACCGAGGACGGAACGGGGCTGGTGCATACCGCCCCGGGCCACGGCGTGGAGGACTACATGACCGGCAGGAACCACAACCTCGCCGTATACTCCCCGGTCAAGGCCGACGGATGTTATGATGATACGGTCCCCGAGTTTCTGCGCGGCAAAAGCGTGCTCAAGGTTGACCCGGAAGTAAACGCGCATCTAAAGGAAACCGGCCTGCTCCTCGCAGAGCAAAAAATATCTCACAGCTACCCTCACTGCTGGCGAAGCAAAACACCCGTCATCTTCCGCGCAACCGAGCAGTGGTTCATAAGCGTTGACAATCCCCTCCCGGACACCGGCAAGAGCCTCCGCGAAATGGCCCTCGAGCAAACCGGCTCAGTTCGATGGATACCCCACTGGGGCGAAAAGCGAATACGCGGCATGCTCGAATCACGCCCAGACTGGTGTATCTCGCGACAGAGAAGCTGGGGACTTGCGATACCGTCCTTCGTCAACAGCGAGGGAAAGGCGTTGCTCACGAAAGAATCCGCGCTGAAAGTTGCCGACTATATAGGCCAAAAGGGTTCCAACAGTTGGTTCACTGACTCGCCGCGGGAAATACTCGGCGAGGATTTCGACCTGCCCGAAGGCTTCTCGTTCGACGACCTCGAAAAGGAAGAAAATATTTTTGACGTATGGTTCGAGTCCGGCTGCAGTTGGTACAGCGTAGCCCACCAGGCCGGCTGGGACGTCCCCGTCGATATGTACCTCGAGGGCTCCGACCAGCACAGGGGCTGGTTCCAGTTGTCGCTGCTGCCCTGCCTGGGAGCGTTTACAAGGCCCCCGTTCAAAACGGTATTGACACACGGTTTCACCGTTGACGAAAAGGGCATGAAGCAGTCAAAGTCCGCCGGCAATTATGTAAGCGCACTCGAGGAAATACAGAAATACGGGGCCGATATCCTCCGGCTCTGGGTCGCCAGCGTCAATTACCAGGAAGACATGCGATGCTCCGATGAGCTTATCGGCAGGCTCCAGGACGCTTATCGAAAGATACGAAACACCCTGCGTTACCTGCTTGGAAATATTGACGATTTCAAACCCGACATGGCCGTTGACTATGACAAAATGCTGCCCCTCGATCAATGGGCCGTTCAGCAGCTCAACAAGCTGGTCGCCGCTGTGCACAACGCCTACGAAAATTACATGTTCCATCGTGTCTTCGCTCTGCTTTACAATTTCTGCACGGTCGAAATGAGCAATATTTATATGGACGTCCTTAAGGATCGCCTGTACTGCGATGCGACCGATTCACTGTCCCGCAGAAGCGCGCAGACCGCGATGCGCCAAATACTGGATGCGCTTATAAAGATGCTTGCTCCGGTGCTTGTCCATACCGCCGAAGAGGCCTGGGATGCGTTGAAGCACAAGAAAAACGACGACAGTGTGCATTTACAGATAATGCCCTCAGCCGATTCCGCCGATGCCCTTGCCAAAGAGGACCAGAAGTGGCAGACCCTCATGGAGGTCCGCGACGAGGTGCTGCGGGAGCTTGAAGGGCTGCGGCAGGAAGATATAATCAACAGCAACCAGGAAGCGTCCGTTGAGATATTCTGCGACGATAAAACTAAAAAGGTCATCGAGGAATTCGGAACGGAAAACTTCGCGGCACTTTGTATTGTCAGCGAGGCAATCCTCGACGGCCAGACCAGCGGGGAGCTTAAGATACGCGCCTATAAAAGCCCGCATAAGAAATGCGAACGCTGCTGGAACTACCTGCCCAGCGTTGGCGAGGACGGCAATCAGCAGGACCTTTGCCAAAGGTGCTCTAAGGTTGTTGCCGGTGTAAGTTAAAACTTTATTGGTTAGCAATCGCCGAAACACTTATGCTGTTAAGACCACCAGCTGTTGATACAGCCAGTTGAGCCCTGTTCGGCCCTTCCTGCATTAAGGCCTTGGGCACCGGGGCCGTAAACACACCGTTTGGTTTAACCTGCACGGAGGGTGTTATATCCGTATCGTTTATTTTAAGGACCGTTATATTTGCCCAGGCCGCCGTCTTTCCGTTTATCATTGCTTTGTCACCGTTAACAGTAAAGCTAAGATGCGGCTTTGATAGCTTAACACCTGCGGCGCGGGCAATATCAGCGGCAAAGCCATTCTCCCCGGGCACCGGGCCGATGTGATTGTTTGTGATGTACTTCAAGTACGGGTCGGTTTTGTTTGGGTTGTGTCTTATGTAGTCCTCAAAGCCCGGGCGGGTGTTTGCCCCTTTAATATCATGAATGACATTTCCTGTAACTGTAATCTTCGAAGTTCCCTGGTCGAGAAACATCGCGTTGTTGTGATAGTCATGCCCTTCTCGCCACCCGGTCATTACATGATGTATGTAGTTGCCCGCGACAAGGCCCCCTTTATGGTTGCCGAGGGTGTAAATCCCACCGCCGTCGGTCATGGTCTGCATCACATGGTGAATATGGTTATCGATAATGTTCACCCCGCGTTGCGTATATTCTTTCGGCCCCCAGCTCCAGCCCGTGCTTATGCCTGTATAAGGCAGATCGCACACCGTGTTGTTCATTATTCTCGTGTTCTCGCAGCGAGCCTCCCAAATTCCCACGCTGCCGAAAAACTCCGCCCCAGCGGCGCTTATATAATTATTGAAAACAATATTTCGCTTGGGGGTATTGCTCTTGTTTACCCCAACGGCCTTGCCGGTAATCGGGTCATAAGCATCGCCGACCCTTATTGCCGTTGCTCCGATATCGTCAAAAATGCAATTCATTATGCGGTTGTCCGAACTTCCCGGCCCAATAGACAACCCCGCTGCTGCGATATTGGTGAAAGCACAGCCGTCAAATTCACAGTTGTTCGCATAATAAAGGCTCACCGCCGCCGGCAATGTCTCGGATGGTTCTGCGGTGCTGCGGCTGAATACGTCAGCCTGGCCTGCGCCCGTTCCGTTTTCATGGATATTGTAACCAGTTGCGGAAAATACAATGTCCTTAAAAAAGATATTTTGCACAGGCTTATCTTCTGTTCCGAGCAATTGGATTATAGAATTGATTTTGCCGACAGTGAATACAGATTCGTTCGGGTTTTCACCGGGGTTGGCTTTGTAAAAAAGCTCACCGGTGCGTTTACTCAAAAACCATGTTCTCGGAACCTGGAGAAAATCACGATTGTGTTCGAGGTACATGGGCTTGCCCGGAGAGGGGAGATTGTAAGGCGACCCTACGGTTCCGGGTGCAAATTTACATGTAATCCTGTTGCCCTGAACACTTTCAACCGGCACCCGTGACATGCACCAGTATTGATAAACAACCGCCTCTGTAAATTCATCTGCGGAATCTGAAACCTTAATTTCCCTGTCTATTGTCAAGGTCTTAAAATCTTCGGATACTTCCTTAATTACAAACATTTCATCCCCTAATGGAAGCCTCGCCCTTTGACACCTTTTCCCGTTCTTCCAGAGTTGACGAAACCAGAAAGTCCCATCTTTAACACCCTCAATACTAACCTTCCAAACGTTATCTGCCTGCCTTTTCCAACCTGAAACAAACCGTCCCGCGAAAACAACAGGACATGCGCCATTTTTCGCACAATACGTAACTTTGTATTGATCTTGCGAACAATCTTCGCTTGTAAATACAAGGGGCTTTTCAAGCACGTGCACGCCGTCCAGGAGATATACTTTGATGTCCTGTTCATTGTCGGAAACAAGCGTTTTTCTTACCGCCAGTTGGGCTTCATGCAGTGTTTTGAAAGGGTCCTGCTCTGTTCCCGCACCCCTATCACGACCAGCAGGTGAAACGTAAAAGCTTACCCTGCCAAAACCGCCAGCTTGTGAATCTGTATTTGTGTCTTCTGCAAAAGAAGTTCTTACGTAAATTAAACACAACAACGCTAATACAAACCTAACCATTTTAACTTTGAAGCTTGCTCTTATGGTAAGCATAGGGAATTTCCTTATTAAATAAGTATTTAGGCTATTTTCATGTCTAAAAAATAAATACTCTTACATAACCTCAAGTAATTATAAGCAATTACATCAATTTTCAATACTTTTTCACATCATCTTCCAACTATAAATTAATCGCAAAAATGGGTATTATTCCCGATTGACTATTTTCTCATAAGCGGTATGATTTATTATGAAGTAAATGCTCATTTCCGAAGTCATGTGTCTCGGGGGCAGGGTAAATAGTTTAGTTGATATTTAGCGCGGTCAGTTTGCGCGAAAAAATAGCTAAACTCATTAGATGAGTAGGGTTTAGAGGGAGATTTTGGGGTTATTAAATATACCTCGACCGTTGTTCCTTGGACGCGCGCCAATAACAGCGGGATAGTTTCAGGGTATTAAAGCAGCGTAGCGTTTGTTTAAGTTTGTTTTATGTAGTATTTAGTGTCGGTGTAGACGCTAAAGTAAGTAAATGTTTTCAGGGAAAGGAGTATTAAAATGAAAGTAAGACAACTACTTATGGTCTGTCTGGTCCTAATGGGATTGGCAGGTCATGCAGCTGCGGCTACAATTTATGTAGACGGCTGCGCAACAGGCCAGGGCACCGGCCAGGATTGGGACAACGCTTTCAACTACTTGCAGGATGCACTCGCGGTGGCAGCGCCGAATGATGTTATCCAGGTAGCTAACGGCGTTTACTATCCCGACCAGAGTGCTAACGAGCCCAACGGAACCGGAATGCGTGAAGCGACCTTCCAGCTTGTAGCAGGTGTTACAATCCGCGGCGGGTACATCGGCAACACAGTTGATCCAACTTGCTGTCTCGATGTTGACCCGGACGAGTGGAACATCAACACCATGTGCTGCTGTGAATGCGAACCTTCCGGCGGTTGCGACAACACACCCGGTTTTAACTGTGATTGCTGCCTGGACCGCTGCGTAGGCAAGACGGTTCTTTGCGGCGACATCGGTATCGAAGGTGACCCGTTGGACAACAGCTATCACGTTGTTACCGGCAGCGGTGTCGGTCCTGACGCTGTGCTTGAAAACGTAACCGTTCAGAATGGTTACGCTGATGGTGCAAGCTACCCGGACGACTGCGGCGGCGGTATGATCAACGTAAATGGCGACCCCACTGTCCGTTTCGTTTGTTTCGAGAACAACTTCGCTCTTGATTCCGGCGGCGGCATGTACAACGTTGGTTCGTCTCCGCGTGTAGAGAGCAGCAGTTTCTGCTACAACAGTTCAGCCCTTCTTGGCGGTGGTTTGTCCAACTACGGCTACAGTTTTGCGGAAATCGTAAACTGTGTATTCACACAGAACTCCGCAAGGGCCACTGGTGGTGGTATCCACAACGATATCCACTCTGACTCACTGGTCACTAACTGTACACTTTTCGGCAACACTGCCGGTTTCTACGGCGGCGGAATGTACAACAACAGTTCTGACCCGCGAATTTACAACAGTATTTTCTGGGCCAACTCAGCGCAATTCGGTCCGCAGCTTGCTATCGTTGCCAACAACAGCGATACCTATGTTTACAACTGCGACCTCATGGGCGGCTGGGCCGCTGTATACTCGGAAACCTCTTACACGCAGAGAGCAAGGATCATGGACATGGATCCGATGTTTGTTAATCCTCCGTGTGACCTTCGCCTGACAACCGATTCTCCCGCTCTTGATGCTTCGGACAACGACCTCGTTGAGGGTATGGTTGACCGCGACGGCAATGACAGGTTTATCGAGATACCTCAGGCTATGCCTCCTGCCGGTTTCCCGCAGGGAACACCTCCTATCGCCGACCTCGGTGCTTATGAGCGTCCCTCTGTAGTTTACGTTGACGATGACGCTGCAGGCGATAACGACGGAACAAGCTGGGCCAACGCTTACACAGATCTTCAGGACGCACTTGCAAACGCAATGCCCGGCGACCAGATCTGGATAGCCGAAGGCACCTATGTTCCCACCGACCACCCGCATCATCGTGAAGTATCATTTGTGCTTCGCAATGATCTGCACCTGATCGGCGGCTTTGTAGGCACTGAAACCGATATTTACTTCAAGGGTTGTGCTGATCCGACACTTACGGTTCTCAGCGGTGACATCGACAATATTCCGGACACCCCAGGCTTGGCTAATCCGGAAACAGATTACACGTTCACCGGAAACAGCTGGCACGTAGTTGTTGCCGAACCCGGCATTAACGAAACTGCAGTGCTCGAATCTCTTACCATAAGAGGCGGATACGCAGAAGGCACCGCGGTTCCGGGTGGCTTCGTAACTAATGGCGGCGGTATGCTGATCAACGATGCCAGCCCGGTTCTCAAGTGCGTTAACATTGAGACCAACTACGCTTACGACAGTGGCGGCGGAATCTTCAATAACGGCGGCAGCCCGAAACTTATCGGCTGTGAAATCTTCAACAACTACGCTGATATTGATGCCGGCGGCGGTATGGCTAACGTAAACGGCGCCGATACATTGATCGCCTGCTCGCAAATTTATGATAACCACGGCGTTAACTTTGGCGGTGGTGTATTCAACGCTAACAGCACGATAACCGTTGTTGATTCTTCATTCTCCGGCAACGGCGTTGAAGGTGTCTACGGCGCTGGTGGCGGAATGTGCAATGTGATGACAGACGTTAACATCTGCATGACCACATTCAGCGGCAACATCGCGACTGTAATGGGCGGCGGGATGTTCAGCGACGCTTGTGCGGACCTGAACATTTACAACTCCACATTCAATGAAGGAAACTTCGCTGATTTCGGTGGTGGTATGGCAAATGTTGACTGCGGCGGAACACTTCTGATCGCAGGGTGTCTCTTCCTCGACAACGAGGCGGAATCCCGCGGCGGCGGTGTTTACAACGAGCTTTGTCCGTATCCGAGAATTGTAAACTGCACATTCTTGAATAACGAAGCTTCACGTCAGGGTGAAGGCGGCGGTCTTTACAACGCCTTCAGCTACAGGAATTTCATTGTAGCTAACAGCATCTTCTGGGGCAACATGGCAAGTGTTGGCGGTCCGGAAATGTTCCTCTTCGATGTTGATGGCGAGATTATCAACACGACGCTTGAGGACTTCAACCCGAACAACCGTGACACACATGGCAATGTTGACATCCTTGACAGCGGAATCTGGGCATTCGATCCGTCTCTTAACGCTGACGGCAGCCTGCCCGCAACTTCAGCGGCTGTTAACATGGGCGTAAATGCAGAACTTCCAGATTGCCTCATGGTAGATATCCAAGGTAACGACCGTATTACCGACGGTATCGCTGACGGTGTTGTTGAGTTGATCGTTGACCTCGGTGCTTTCGAGACTCCGGAAGCTGGTCCCGACCAGGGCCCGGCATGCTGGAACTTCGCAACACAGTGCCATGGTGACGTTGACGGCAACGGATTTGTTGACACATCCGACTGGCCCACTTACAGGGACGGCTTCGGTAAGTGTAGTCCTGATGCTGGTTATCAAGCCAATATCTGTGCAGACTTCAACCGTGACGGATGCATTAACACGAATGATTGGCCGATGTTCAGGGACAACTTCAACAGTAATGTACCTGCTGATTGTCAGTAATTCGTTACTGATTTATCAGTTACGCTAAACACAGGGCGGCGGGTTCTCCTGCCGCCCTTTTTTTGTGCTGATTTATGGTCAGTAGATTCACTTAGCCCTTTTGCAGTTAAAGCTTATAATAACCCGATATCGTTTTTGCAAACTAATCTTTACAGACCAAAGTTACGATACAACGTTTACAAAATTGGGGGCTGATGCGGTTGAAAGGTAGATTTATCCCAAGGCTGGCGTTTTATACTTTACAGCGTTAAATCTCTTTCCATTTGTTTCCACCTGCTTTGGCGACTCGCGGGGCTATTTTAAGCGAGCGTTCCCACCGCTGTAGCATTTGTCTGTGCTGAGCAATGATTTGTCCATATACGGGATCGGCGGCAAGGTTTCGGGTTTCACCGCGGTCATTTTTCATATCGAAAAGCTGCTCGACGTCGTTACTGAAATACTTTATGTACTTATACTGCGGTGAACGGACAATCCTGCCCGTCTGGTCCACATGCTTTTGCAGGCTGCCCTTTTCAGTTACGACGAAATCGCCGAGTGGGCGGTTGGTCCCCGCCGTTTTGCCGTCCAGCAGGGGCTTTAAGCTCACGCCCGCCATATTAGGCGGCGGTCCCACGCGGGCAAAGTCACATATTGTCGGTGTAATGTCTACTCCTGAGACGAGATTATCAAGCGTATAACCCCGGGCATTACGGCCGGGGAATGAAAAAATAAGCGGAACCTTGCAGCAGGAATCATAAAGATACCCTTTTCGAACCATCTGGTGTTCGCCCAAACCCTCCCCGTGGTCGGAAGTTAATATCACAAGCGTGTTGTCAGCATATTCCGACTGCTCAAGCGCGGTAAGCACACGTTCAATCTGGGCGTCTACCATCTCAACATGCCTGTAATATGCCCACAGATAGTATTTCCACTGCTCCCTGTCCCACTCACCTTCGGCGGGCTGCTGTTTTTCCCTTGTCTCGCGGTGCAGTTCAGGCTCGGCGCGGTCATATTCAAAATTTTCCGGCAGGGAAGGGAGTTCCTTTGCAATCTCCGGATAGCGAAGTTTCTCACAGTCGTCCATGTTCATACTCAGCCACATACATATATCATGCGGCTGGATAAGCGAACAGACCATTAGGAAAGGGTTTTTATTATCGCGGTTGAGAAGGTATTGCGAGCAGGCCTGCGAGACAATGTCGTCGGATATTTCTCCCCAGTGCGCACAGCCGGAGGCCAGAACGTCAAAGCCCGGTATGTCATAAGTATTGCAATGCGGCACGTGCCACTTTCCTGCAAAGACGGTATCGTAGCCCGCTTTTTCACGCAGCCACTGCCCAACAGTGGGTATGCCCTCTTCGATGCTCCCGGACCGCGCGCTATTGAACCACATTCCGGTTTCCGTGGGCATTCTGCCTGTCCACATCGAACTGCGGGCCGGGATGCAAACAGGGCTGGTCGTGTAAGAGTTCTTGAAGCTGACGCCTGTTTGATATAGTCTGTCCATGCCCGGCGTACGAACGTAAGGACATCCGCCGCTTCTTATTGTGTTTATATGCTGTTGATCGGTTACTATAACAAGTATGTTCGGCCTTTCCTCGGTCATGAACGACATCTGCTTTTTCTCGCTGCAGCCTGCGCCCATCGCGATCAAAGCACCAGCCGATACCGCCGATTTCATAAAGTCCCTGCGGTCAATACCGTCCCGCGAATCGACGGCGTGATTGCCCTTATTAAATCTATCAGTCATTTCTAATCCTTTTGATATTCTCTTCCATTTCTTTAGGCAAGGGTTCGGGTATCAGTGACTCAAGCACACAGAGCCTTGAACCGGAGATAACCGCCAAAACTTTCCCGCTGCTGTCCAGCCAGTATTCCACGGGTACCACCCCCATGCCCAGCCGGCTGAAGCAGTGCACCACCCTCGGCCCCATGTCGGTTTCAAAGGTTGAATCTCCGCGGTAATCAAGCTTCTGGCTCGGCCTTACGATACCGGAGTCCTCGAACAGGCTGAAGCTGTAAGTTTCACTCTCTTTCTTCAGGCTCTGGACGGCATCGAAAAGCGACCAGCAATTACCCAGCGGAACATTTAGTTTGTGTTCAGTTTTCAATTTGCCTGCTCGACAGATAAGACGGCCGCCTTCTACATAGGCATCGACATTGTGTGTTATCGTGCTCATTTGCCCGCCGCCGGGGCTGGAAAAAATGCTCTCTGCCCGGTAAGTCAGCATTGAGCGGATGTCGTCATTTTTGCAGACTATCTCGGCCAAGGTCCTGTGTAAAGGACCGTCGACCCCGGGGTTCTCATTGAGCACGAAGTTATCGACTTTGATTATTACCCGCCCGAAACCATTGAGCCGCTTCGAGAGAAAAGCCCTGCCCACAGGCATTGTCGGAGAGGTATTAAAACCACGGCTGACAAAGAAACGGTAAGTTTCGGACCACCCCTCCCCCGCTTCAGCAGGTTTGAATTCACCCAGCCTGCTGTGAATATAACCAAACTCCTTCATGCTTGCCAGGCTGAAAGGTTTGCCGATACGTCTTCTTTTCATTTTTGCCATCTTAAACCTGTCAGTATATAAGTATTCTTTTGCCGGTATATATTCTATTATACCCGCATAACCAATTGCACCAAAAAGTCTTTTATAAAAAACAACCTCGGTGATTTTGAGAGATTAACTAAGCGAATAATAAAACATTTTTATCATCTGACAAACTTTCCACTTTTTCGATCAAATTAGCCGGAATTTATCTTTCTGTCATAATTTAGAAGATATTTTCCTGAATAATACGACCTATATTAAGAAAATTTCTGATAGGAAAAGGCCCCAATGTGTCTAAATTATAATATATTACAAATACATACTTATATATACTTAAAGGGGTTTTGAAAAAAATGAAAGATTCTCTGAAATTGCTGCTTGTCTTCTTCTCATTACTGACCGGCTGTGCGACCTGCCAAATTCCCCAGGTAACTAAAGAACACCCAGCCAGCCCTCAGGCGGCAACCCCAACACGCATCGAACAAAAAGAAATTCTCAAAGTCGATGAAAGCAATCTCCCCGACATACCGAGTGAAATGAAAGAAAAGGCAATGAAGAATATGTAGGCACTTAAAAGCGGGTGAATAATTATTAGAAAGAGAATGAATGAGCAATACTGTTAAAATACTGTTAGTTATACCTGTCGTTTTTTTTATTGGATGTTCAAGTGTTTCTACCGATCCGCAACCTGCTTTCAGTGAAGTACAAAGAGAAGTTGCTCAGCGAAGCGGCCGGTTGATCCAGTGGAAAACAAATAGTGATGAAGACGCCGCCGTTGCGGCAAAAATTCAAAAAATGCTCGAAAGCAAATTGAGTGCTGATGAGGCTGTTCAGATAGCGCTGTTGAATAATCCTCGCATACAGGGAGTTTATGAACAGTTGGGCATAGCGCAGGCACAGTTGGTTCAGGCAGGCTTATTAAAGAACCCCGTCTTCGAAATGTCCCTTCGCTTTGTCGAAGGCCCAGGCAGTGATTACATTATTGAAATGGGTGCGGCAAAAGATTTTCTTGATATCCTGCTGGTAGGCTTGCGTAAAGATCGCCAGCGGGCCCGCCTCGAAGTCACCAAATCTGAAGTCGCCTCTGAAGTAATGAATCTGGCAGCTGAAACTCAGATGGCTTTTTATTCTTTCCAGGCCTCCCTGCAGGTCTATGAAACAAACAAGAGAATTAATAAAGCCGCCGAACTTGCTTACGATGCGGCTAAAAGACTGCACAAAGCAGGTAATATAACTGATCTGGCATTCGCAACAGAACGTTCACTTTATGAACAGACAAAACTCGAGCTCGCATCTTCCGAAACGTTGATGCTGCAGAATCGCGAGAGCCTTAATACCCTGATGGGATTATGGGGTAACGACACAAAATGGCAGGCGGTCCCGGATTTGCCGGATATACCCGCCGAAAACATAGAACTGCCCGAATTGGAGAATCAGGCTGTCGAAAAAAGCCTCGACCTGGTTATCGCCCGCCAAAAATTCAAAGCCGTTGCCGCACAGATGGACATTGATACCGCCGAATTGGTTTTCCCGGAAATGGCCGCCGGTGCCGAAGCCGAACGTGAAGGTGACGGCACTTGGTCCGCAGGGCCGAGTTTCGCTGTAGGTATACCAATTTTTGATTTCGGTCAGGCCCGAACCGCAGCCGGAAAAGCACAGCTCAGAAGGCTTTGGAATAATTATACCGCCTTGGCCATAGAAATTCGTTCTGCAGCCCGCAGTGCAAGATACCGCTTGGTCAATGCACGGCGCCAGGCCGTTTACTACCGGAAAATAATCGTACCCCTTTCCGAGCAGATAACCCTTGAGACTCAATTACAGTACAATGCCATGCAATTGGGGGTCTTTCAGCTTTTGCAGGCCAAGCAGATGGAATTTAGCTTCCGAAGAAATTATATAGATGCCTTACGTAATTACTGGATAGCAAGAACAGAACTTGAACTGCTGCTGGATGGTCATTTAGTCCGACAAACCATGGTCAATCTTCCCACAGGTGGCGAGGTCATGATGCAGTCCGGGGGGCATTAAATTTTTAAACGTTCAATGGAGAATAATACATGCTTGGGTTCGATAAACGGTTTTTTATATATTGTTTTGTCATGTCGTTACTTTTGTTTTCAGAAAAATCGGCTGCACAAAACAAAGAAAAATATGACTCTCCAACTTTGAATCCGCCCGGCAAAACTGATCCGCCGCGCCCCTGGGCCCAGGCGGCAGAAGATCGCTTGCCCCCCGGTGAACCGGGTAAGGATTACACTCCTGCCGTTGTCCCAAATGGACAAAAAGCAAAATATAAAATAATCGATGGCGTAAAAGTCTTTCATCTTATTGCCGAGCCAATAGAGTGGAAAGTCGCAAACGGACTGGTAATTAAAACCTGGGGCTACAACGGCATGGTTCCAGGACCCATGATTGAGTTGGCTCAGGGTGACCGGGTAAGGATCTATGTCACTAACAAACTGCCCGCTCCGACGTCTGTCCACTGGCATGGCGTACTTTTGCCCTGTGGTATGGACGGAGTTACAGGTTTGACTCAACCCGCCATACAGCCGGGCCAAACCTTTGTATATGAATTTATTTTCCCTGATCCCGGAACATTTATGTACCACCCGCATTTTGACTCGATGACGCAGGAAGGCATGGGCATGACCGGGATGATCCTCGTGCACGAAAGACAGCCCGATATAAACAAAAGACCGGATCGGGATTTCTCAATCATGCTTCATGAATGGCGCATTGATGCAGGCACCGCTCGACCGAATCCTGTTGAAATGACCGATTTCAATGTGCTTACCATGAACGGCAAGGCTATGCCCGATACCGAACCGCTGGTAGCTGAATTGGGAGACAGGGTCTGGATTCGATACGGCAACCTCAGTGCAATGGATCACCATCCTATTCATTTGCACGGATATGCTTTCAAAATTATTGGTACCGACGGCGGCTGGGCGCAGGACAAATCAAAACTGTTGCCCGAAACCACTGTGCTGGTTCAGGTAGGCTCCGCAAAGGTCATAGAATTCATTGCCGACAATCCCGGAGACTGGCTTTTCCACTGCCACATGACACATCACACCATGACCCAGATGGGACATGATTTTCCCAATATGCTCGGATTCGAAAAAGAAGGCTTTGATGAGAAAGTCAAAGAGCTTATACCCGGTTATATGACAATGGGCGTCTCAGGTATGAGGGACATGACCAGGTCCGGCATGCCCATCCCGGAAAACAGCATCCCGATGCGGGGATTCAAGGGCCAATTCGGGCAAACGGTTCTCGGAAGCATGGCCAATATTTTGATGGTGCGCGAAGACACTGATAATTATGAATATCCAGGCCCCTACCAATTCCCCCGAAAAACCGTTTCATACCAGGCCACCGAAGAACAAATGCGCGATGACGGTATCACTGTAGATTCTGTTAATCTGCCCGACAATACAGCTTCCGATGAACATATGCATATGATGGAGAATAAATGAGGAAAGGATAACAATGAATAATCAGCAGTACCAACCGAACTTAAGCTGGAAGGACTCTTTCTGGTGGGGAATTTGTCTGATAACATTGTATCTTTTATTAGCAGCTGCTCCTGTAATCTTTGCACTCATCGACAGCCCTGTTTCCGGTGAACCGTTACTGGTAGAAATTGCATTGGCAGCGGCGATGTTCGCCTTTTCCCTTATATGTCTTCAGGTGCTGCTTGCAGGAAGATTCCAAACTATAGACAGGCCGTTCGGCTTGGATATTTTAATGCGGTTTCACAAAAGCATGGGCGTATTTGCGTTGCTGCTGATTCTCAGTCATCCGCTCTTACTGGCTTTGGGGCATCAAAGCTGGCAGTTATTTACCTTAAATACCTCATGGCAGGTCAATTTAGGGAAAGCTGCTTTACTGCTGATGATTATTGGAGTAATCTTCGCTTTGTTTTTCTTCAAACTTGGAGTTGATTACAACCTGTGGCGATTCACACACAAAGGGATGATAGTTGTAGTTGCACTTGGTTTTTTGCATGGCTGGTACATCGGTCCGGATATAAGCAGTGGGCTGACCAGAACTTACTGGATATCTGTATTTGGGGTTGTTCTGATGGTTTTTTCCTATCGAAATCTGATAGTTCCATTATGGATACGACGCCGCTTTAAAGTTTCTGATGTCCGCAGGGAAAGTCATGACACCTGCACTCTTACATTTGACCCTGTTGACGGAAAACCACCAATCCACAGAAATCCCGGCCAATTTATGTTCTTAAAGCTCATTAGACCAGGCAGACCCTCTGAATTACATCCGTTTACAATTTCCGCTTCACCTCTGGAATCGAATATCCTTCAGGCAACCATAAAACAGTCAGGTAATTTCACGAATACCATTGACCACACAAAGCCGGGTGATATTGGAAAAATTGAAGCACCTTTTGGAAGATTCAGTTTTGTCTACGATAATCCGGCAAAAATCCTTTTCATCGCAGGTGGGGTGGGTATTACCCCGATTATAAGCATGATTCGATGTCTTCGGGAAACCGACGATAAAAGGCCGGTCATATTGCTTTATGGCAACAAATCTGAAGAAGATATCCTTTTCCGCAAGGAACTCGAACAGCTTCCGGATAATTTCAATACCTGCCATATTCTTAGTCATCCGTCTGAAAGCTGGCAGGGAGAAAAGGGATATATAACAAAAAATATCATTGAAAAATATGCAAAAGATATAGTTGGTGACTCTCATATTTATTTATGCGGACCGCCTGTAATGATGGATAAAGTCATAAAGTCACTGCGCAACTTGAAAGTATGCGATAGCAGGATTCATTATGAACGATTTACAATTTGATTGGAGGAATAATGAGACAGAAAAATGTAACATTGGTAGCGGTTTTAGCTGTTGGTTTTGCAATAGCTATCATCGCAGTATTTGCCATTGTAAGACAGGGGCAGATGGCCCATAATGAGGGAAATACAGAACATCATCATAATGAACATGAACATGAACATACTGAAGCCCGGGCGGATATGGTTAAAGGTAATCCTGAACATGAAGGCTCTGACCGCGATCAGGCTTCTGAGTCTTCTGGCACTCAACCGTCAGGTGTATTAAAAGACGGCCAACGTATCGTAAAGATCAAAGCACGCCAATTCGAGTTTGAACCCGATAGAATTGTTGTCAAAAAAGGCGAGAAAGTCAGGCTGGAAGTTACAAGCGAAGATGTTACTCATGGGATGGGTATAGAAGCGTTTAATATCGACAGGAAGCTTGAACCTGGCACTGCAGAAATTATTACTTTTAACGCCGATAAAGTTGGCGAGTTTCATTTTCATTGTTCGGTGTACTGCGGCAGGGGACATTCGGATATGCATGGTGAACTTATTATAGTAGAATAAAAATGCATAACAATAAAGCAGCTCCTATAATTGCTTTTGAGTTCAAAGTAGACATTTTTTGCCATCCGGCAAGGAATACAAATCACACTTCTTTGCAATTAAGACGGCTTTTTCCAGTGCCGCACTGACGTGGTCCATCCGGTTCCGATATTCGGGGAACTCAAGCCGCTTTTCCGGGAAGCCTTGGAACAGGCCGGGCCGGTGCAGTTTACTGCATAGATGGCGGATATGCAGCAGGCCGCTAAAAAGGCAGTCATTAAGACCGCTGGAAAAAAGGTGCATAATTTGGTGCAGAACAACGTGAAAATGGTTTGCACCGATTTGAATAAACAAAGCGGGGATAATGACATAAGCCCATATAATTCAGATAGTAAGCGGAAAAAAACAACTCTGTGAATGTGTGTGGAAAAAGCTAAAAACCGGAAAATGGGCGGTACAGGACTTGAACCTGTGACCCCCTGCTTGTAAGGCAGGTGCTCTAGCCAACTGAGCTAACCGCCCGGGTTGCGAAACGAAGATAATAACCTGAAACCATGGGGAAAATCAAGGTTTTTGTGAAAATTTTTCAAAAAAGCCTCGCCCTCATTATCAGGCAAATAACGCAGACTCTCATGCCCTAAGCCATTGTCCCCAAAAATGTTACATTAATATCCGTTAGGCGTTGATCCCGGGGCGATCCAGGGACTGTACAAATTACCGTCATATTTTAATTGTGCATAATTCAATTGACGGGAATCTTCAAGCTTAGATTTATATCGGGCGTAACGGTAATCCACATGGCCGTCGTTAAAAGCTGTGTTTGCGCCCCTCCGCTCGTGGTTTCCACCGTAAGCGATCGATGGTGAACCTGTTGGATGAAAATCGCTTATCAAAAGACTCATACCCGGTGAGGACAAACCGTGAGCGTTTCCGTAAACCCCTGCATCCCGTTCATAACGCGTGCGAAATACGGATAATTTGAAGTCTTTGTTTGAGGCCCAGTAATAATAATTACCCCAATAATACATCACATCTTCCAGGCCCCAGTAATCCAGCGGGCCGGGCCATGAAATTTCCGGACCACCCTGTGTTTTGCCCATAAACCTTGCTCCGGGGCAAAAAAAAGCCTTTTTCTCAACAATATTGTTTTTCACAAGCTCAGCCGGACCGGCGTGAAGTTCGTATTCATCACCAATAGCGTAAATGAAAAGACACGTCCGCTGCAATCTTTCATTTTCGTGCATATTAGGGTTGAAAAACTGGATTTGGTTGGGTGGATAACGGTCGTTGTTTGATACTGCGTATACGGCGAAGCCGCGTGCGAGGCCCTGGAGGGATCCTGCACAGACTGCGACACGGGCCGCCTGTTTTGCCCTCGAAAGCGAGGGTAACAGTATTGATAACAGTAATGCAATTATGGAAATGACTACCAGAAGCTCAATCAGGGTGAAAGCCCTTTTCTGCGCAAATTGACAGGTTTTATGTGCTTTTTGCACTATTTTTTCCATGATTTCCCCTGAAAACAGGGCATAAACACTTAAATTTTTATAATATCTATTAATTATACGTTATTTTTATTAATGGTTCAATAGGCAAATTTACCTATATTAGCAAAAATGGATGGTTATTATCGGTACATGATCATGTTATGTATTCTCCGGGCGATATTGCGGATCAGCATTGCCCACTTTTTTAATATGCAGCCTTGGGCCGCGGCGGTGATGGAATCGGCGAAGTAGTCGGCTTCGAGCATTTGTCTCTTTCCCGGCTTTTGGGAATAGACATCGAAAAATTCTGTATCGATCCTGGCAGGGTGCAGTGAAGTGCATTTGATGCCGTAACGTTTTGCCTCCCAGGCGAGGGATTTCATAAAACCAGTGACAGCGTGTTTTGAGGCGCAATACGCGGAGTAGTTGGGGCCGGCGAATTTACCGGCGATTGAACTTACTGTTATAATGCTGCCTGATTTTTGCTCTTTCATGGCGAGAATCGCCTGTTGGGAGCAAAGAAACACACTTGTCAGGTTGGTTTTAATAACAGCGCTGAAGTCTTCGAGTGTCATGTCCTCGACGCGTGATTTGAGGCCCCGGCCTGCGTTGTTGACGAGGATGTCGACACGGGCAAATTCGTTTACGGTGCGCTCGAACAACAGCTTTACCTGGGCCTGGTCGGTAACGTCGGTTTGGACAGACAGGGCGTCTGTGCCGAGGGCCTTTATCCGCTCGGCGAGTTGGTCGAGTCTCTCCCGGCGGCGGGCGGCGAGGACGAGTTTTGCACCTTTACGGGCGAATGCAAGGGCGGCGGCGTGGCCAACGCCGCTGCTTGCGCCGGTTATTATTACTACTTTATTATTGAGGTTCACCTTTTACTCCTATTGGACAATACTGAAATTTACGAAGATATTATATATAAGAGGCAGGCAACAGGCAATGAAAAGGAGTTAGAGAAAAACAGAAGCCAATAAACAGACAGGCCTCTAAGAATTGTTTTTGACAAAATATTTTTAGATGGCTGGGATTATTTTATGTATCCGAGTGAACGAAGCTGTTCAAGGCTTTCTTCATCGGTGCTTTGGAACAGCCTGCCAGTTTTTGGGGCAGGCAGTTTGCTGACCTGCAGACGCAGCCTGTTGAAAAGATATTTAGAAGCCCCCAGCTGATCCGTATATATATTTTTGAGTTCATGCGGGTCGGCTGCAAGGTCATAGAACTCTTTGTCCCTGTTAACTTTCCAGATGAACTTGCCGGTCCTGTCCCTTATTGCCCGCATCGAGTAATCGATGGATGAGACGTCAAACTCCGGGTACCTGCTTTTCATAAGCCCTATGCCATTTAACGGTCGATCATTCTCAGCGTAGATATATTCAGAGGGCGGAGTATCGGGGCTGACGAGGGACTTGCGTTTAATGAGCGTATCAGTGTGGCCGGGTATTTTACAGCCGCATATCCGGGCGACTGTGGGGAAAATATCTATCAGGCTGACCATGCCGGAAATGTGCTGCGAGGGCGGCGCGGGTATATCGGCTGGGTATTTAATTACTAAAGGAACATGCAGAGTCGTATCATACATACTAAGCAGGTGGTCAATCAGTCCATGTTCACCGATATTTTCACCATGATCCGATGTTATAATTATCATGGTGTTTTCATAATCTCCGGTTTCGCGCAGGGCGGTGATTATTTCCTTTACGCAGTTGTCGGCATAGGCAATTTCGCCATCGTAAAGGCTGTGCAAAACCTGGTAGTCATTTTCGGATAACTGTATTTTACCGGCGAGGAACTCCCACATGCCTTTGATTGAAGCAAGACGATTCAACTGCTCAAGGCCGGTGTAATGCTTTGCAAAATCCGTTAAAAACGGATTGGGCGGTGTATAAGGCAGATGCGGTGCATTGAGGTTGACAAACATGAAAAAGGGGGCACTGTCGCCTTGCCTTGCCATGAGCCATGACTTCATCTTTTCAGTCGCGACCGTCTCAAGCGGAGCGGGCTTGCCGTATTGCTCTTTAAAGATATTTCTCCATATCTCGAAATAATCCATAAACCCCGAAGAAAAGCCTCTTTCTATGCTGACCCAGGAATTGCACGAAGCGCCCACAGTGCGATAGCCGGCGTCTTTGAGCAGTTCTGCCTGGGTTATATTCCCTGGCGGAAGCATATTTGTTTCCGAAGTTGCCCCGGCCTGGCAAGGGTAAAGACCGGTGAATATTGAAGCATGAGAAGGAAGGGTCCAGAAGCAAGGAGCGAAAGCATTTTTATAAACCGCCCCTTGTGATGCAATTGAGTCAATGAAAGGTGAAGTCGGCCTATTATATCCCATAAAACCGAACTTGTCGGCCCGGGCAGTGTCGAGCACTATCAAAAGGACGTTGGGCTTTTTCGCCTTGCCGAACCTTGAACAGCCGTTGAGCCACAAAGAAGAAGCGAGCGAACCGCAAAGAGAAGCGGCTGTGCTTTTAACTAAAAAATTTCTTCTACTTATCTTCATAATAAGGTTTGTCTTGCTTATACATTTCAAGATGCTTTTGAAGTTCCTGCTTTACCTGGTCGGTGTCTGCAATTTTGAGGGCTTTTTCAGCAGTTTCGATGGCCCGGGCATAATCACCGTTTGCGGCGTATGCCACACCGAGTGTATCGAGCATTCCAGCGTTTTTATATTCCGTAAGTTCACATGCTTTTTGCGCGTATTCAAGGGCCGTTTCGGGGTTGTGGTAATCGGCCGAGTTATGGGCCGCAAGCAGCCATGCAAGGTTGTTATATACTGCGGCATTTTCCGGCTGGAGTTCGATAACCTTTTGCCATTGCCTGAGGGCACCTGAAAAGTTATCGTCGCTGTAATAAAGCCTGGCAAGCTCATTGCGGGCAGCGGCATCGTCGGGATTTTTATCGACTTGGGCCTGGTACTGCTCGGTGAGCTGTGCAATACGAATTTTTCTTTTCAGGGCGTTTATCTTCGAAGCAATGTCAGAGTTTGACGGGTCGAGCTGGAGACATCTCTGCCATGCTTCGAGGGCCTTTTCATTCTCTTCAAGCTTGAAGTAGGCCCGGCCGAGGAAATCGAAGACATGCGCGCCAGGCTCGGGCATCTGGGCCAGCTTAGTCCAGTTCTCTATCGCTTTTTCATAATCCTTAGTGTTGAAATGCACAGTCGCAAGCTGGTCCAATACTTCGGGGGAGTTGGGCTGAAGCTCAAGCATTTTAGCGAAGTACACTTTTGCCTTTTCGTAATCCTCAAGTGCTGCGTAGGAACCGGCGATGAACTTGTAAATCATGTAAAAACTCGACTTACCTAAATTTGAGCTTTCTTTGATCTTGCCCTGTTCCTGCAACTGATGATACCGTTTTATGTA
The DNA here is from genome assembly GCA_964628195.1 of uncultured Pirellulales bacterium. Lineage (GTDB taxonomy): Bacteria > Planctomycetota > Phycisphaerae > Sedimentisphaerales > Anaerohalosphaeraceae > CAZVPF01. The sequence goes on from CAZVPF010000004.1 coordinate 51,402, forward strand.
CTCGTGGCCGTATTCAAGTGCATAGTGATAATCCTTAATTGTATAATGAACGCGTGATGCGATAAAGTATGTATTTGGCAAATCGGCCCAGTCTTTCAGTAGCCGATCACATATATTTTTTGCTTTATCGAATTCCTGATAATACAGAAGGTATATTATTCTCTGGTTTCCTTCGTGGAATTCTATGTAGTCCTTTGGGTCGGGCTTGCCCTGGTCCATCTCATAATCGACGTCAAGTGAATCACCTACGCCAACATAGCCGAGACTTTCGAGTTTTTTCCTTGTCTGTTCGTCAAGTGTGACCTCTCCGCTTTGTGCGGTGCCGACCATTTCCGTGGTCATTTCATTGAGCCTTGCTTTTAAGAGCCTTGCCCGTTTTTCACCGGGTTCGATAAGGTTCTCTTTTTCGGCTGGGTCGTTTTGGTGGTTATAAAGCTCCGGGCGGGTGGTGTCTATAAACTTCCACTGGTCATTAACTATTCCCAAAAGCGGATTGCATCCATATCTGGTCGGAGTGAGGGACTCGCAGTAAACGTGCCTTTTTTGCTCCGTATTTAGGCTGTCAGGGCCAGAGAGGTCCACGCCCTGCATATACTCGGGTATCTCAAGACCAAGGGCTCCGAGAATTGTCGGTGTTACGTCAACGATACTTACGGCTTGTTTAATCCTGCCCGGTTCGGTGTCCGGCAAGCCCTTGATTATGAACGGAACGTGCACCATCTGCTGGTAAATATAGTACCCGTGCTCCAGTTCACCGTGCTCGCCGAGGCCTTCGCCGTGGTCGCCGAGAACAATGATAAGCGTGCTGTCGTACAGATCAAGCTGCCTGAGTTTTTCAATTACCTTTGATATGCAGTGGTCGGTGTAGGCTATCTCTCCGGCGTAAAGGTCGTCGGCGTATTCAGCGGCAAAGGGCTCGGGCGGTTCGTACTTTGTGTGCGGGTCGTAATAGTGCAGGAAAAAGAAGAACGGCTTGTCTTTGTTTTCTTCGAGCCATTTGATCGCGTGCCTTGTGGCATCTTCTCCCCGGCGGTCCTTGCCTTCTCTGGGCCCTACAGACTCCTCGATGGTGTCATTATAGTAATCAAAACCCTGCGCCGTGCCGAACTGACTGTCCAGGACAAAAGTGCTGATGACGGCACCGGTAGCATAGCCTTTTTCTTTCAACATCTCAGGGAGGGTGACGACTTGTTCGCTGAGAGATTCATTGAGGTTGTCGTGAACGTTGTGGAACGGCGGGTATCCGCCGGTAAGCATGGTGCAGTGGGCGGGCAGCGTAAGCGGTATGCAGCTTATAGCGTTTTCGTAAAGGACACCCTGTGAGGCGAGGGCATCTATGGCGGGAGTGGTGGTGCGTTCAAAACCGTAGCAGCTTAGATGGTCGGCGCGGGTGGTATCCATACTGATGAGCAGGACGTTGCGAATTTTTGAGCCGCCTGTCCGTGAGAACATAAAAAAGCACAAGCCGACAATAGCGATAGTAATTACAAGCGCTGCTATTTTAACCGGAATTTTCATCTTAATCTTATCTTCCTTTTTTCAAAGAATTATACTAATCACTTAGTGTTGGCAAGCTGCTGCTGGGCCTTTTCCAGGTTCTGCGAAGGTTTACCCCAACCGGGCCGCAATTGAAGGGCTTTTTCGTAATGCTGCACCGCCTCAACCAGCCGTCCCTGGAGGTGAAGCACGACGGCGAGATCGTTGTGAAGCGGCGCCGAGTCAGGTATTAAATCGAGGGCTTTTTTATAGTAGCTTTCTGCATTGGAAAACTGCTGAGTCTGCCTGTACAGATCAGCCAATTTCGCATAGGCTGGAACCTTGTCTTCGAGTTTATCAAGATTTTTCAAAATAGCCTGTATCTGTATCATCATCCATCGAGCCTTAAGGGCAGGATTTCGAAACGGCTCATAAATAAATTCATTGTTGGCAACATATTCATCCATTAAATTAAGGAACCGCTGTTTCTGCTCGGTGGTGGCCAGTTCCAATTTTACAATTCCCGCTGCGGCCTGCTCTCCGTAAACAGAAAGCATCATCTCCACAAAATCTATCTGCGCGTCAACATCTCCGATTACGTCGACAATGATTTCACGCGTTGCGGGCTTAAAGTGGCGTTTTGCCGCAATTCTGTTCGGGATTGTCTGATCATCGGTATACATCATCTTAGGTGCAAGAAATTCGAGGTGAGGCGCCAGGTCGGAGTTTGTCTTGCCGTACCCGAACAACTGCTGCATATCCTCCGACATAACAGTACCATAAAAAGAAGTAGGGTTGAGAAAAGTCAGGTTCTGTGACTTCTGGGTGTTATTCATGTTTCTCTTTACGTTCTCTATCTGCAGCCCGTCGATGCCCTTGAATCCGAGCATCAAATAATCTCCCGGCAGTGTCTGAACCATTGCATTTTTGTCAAACACCCGTGCAAATGTCCTGCCGACCATAGCGAAAGATTCCCAGTCCATCTGATATGAATGAATGAACTGTGCAAAAATACCGCGATCTTTAAGTGCGTCTTTTGCGATTGTAAAAAAGTCTTCCGTAAACAATGCTGCCAGTCCGGCCATCCAGGGGTTTGAGGGTTCGGATATTATGACGTCATATTTTTTTTTCGTAAGATCAAGATGCGCCCTGCCGTCCTGGACTATAACTTTGCTCCGGGGGTCTTCGAGAACGTTACCATTCCACCTGTCGAAGAAATGGCTTGCTTCCATGACTTCGGCACTTATCTCAAGTATGTCAAGAGTTTCGATCGGGTAGTTCAGTGCCTCGCCACTGGTTATTCCGCTGGCGTGTCCGAGCACCATGACGTCCTTTGGGTTGGGATGAAACGCCATAGGGATATGGGCACTTAGAACCTGTGTCGGCATGTCGCCATAGGATGATGCGTCGGGCTTGCCGCTTAGGATAAGGCTGTACTTTTCCGTACCGAACATGTCGATATCATGGCTGACCACTGTAAATCCGCCAATGCCGTCACCGTAATAAACAATATCGAGGTCCTTTGTCTTCGGCATAATCCCTCTGCCCTTTATCAATGTATCAAACCAGTTGCTCTTTTCGAGTATCCAGTCGATCTTGTCGAGCCTGTGATATCTTCCGTATGCTAACGACTGCCTGTCCCATTTCGGGAACTGCGTCGCAATGGCAGCGCCTATTAGCACCAGCACAGCAACCGGCAAAAGGCGTATCTTATGTTGTTTTGCAGACCATATCGCCGCAGCGGCTGCGATTAGGGCTGCTGTTATCTGGATGCTGAAAACAAGCCTCAGGCCGTTTTCCTTGCCGATCAATGGAATGATTAAAAAGCCCGCACAAAACGAACCGAGGACGGCGCCTATCGTGTTTATCGCATAAGCGAAGCCGACGCTCTTGCCTATGCGATCGAGCGAATAGGTGTATATTTTGCCCACGAGGGGGAAGGTCGAACCGAGACAGAGAGTTGGCGGGAGCATGAACAGGAACAGGACAAGGGCCTTTGAGGCGTTTAGCATAAAGAAGCTGTCCTTGTTTTCGTAAATCAGCTTGGCGAAGAAGAACTGGCTGTTGCCGAGGAGCTGGCTTACGAGCAGTGCCAGCAGGCCGGCAAGAACCTGTGTGTTAATGAGCAGCCACAGTGGGCTTTTGACCTTGTCTGCGAGGCGTCCGAAGAGCATGGCGCCAACTGCAAGGCCGGTGATGAATGTTACCAGTACGATCGTGAAGGAGTAGGTTGTCGGACCTATGATCAGGCCCAGCAGCTTGGTCCATATTACTTCGTATGCCATTGAGCAGAAGCCTGAGACGGCGAAGATGATAAGGGCTATAAGGACGGCTGTTCTGGTGCTTTTTTGGGCAGGCAGGGTTGCCGGTTCGGCGGGTTGACCGCTGGATGTTCTGGGGGGAGCGGGTCGGTCGAACGCTGCACCGGACATGGTTTTGGAAGCGAATATTGCAACGATGCCTATAAGGATGTTGGCCATGACTGCCGCAGCAAGGGTGCCGTTCATGCCGAGGGCGGCGATCAGCCAGAAGCCGGCGAGTAAGGCGCCCAGTGCGGCACCTATGGTGTTGAGGCCGTAAAGGCGTCCTACGTGGTCGCCGAGATGCGAAAGTTTCTGGACGTAAAATCGGCAGAGGATGGGCAGGGTTGCGCCCATGCAGACTACGGGCAAAATAAGCAGGACAAGGCAGAAGAGGAAGGTCAGGAAGTTGTAGAGGTAGAAATACTCGAACAGGTGGTTGTAGAAGAAGGCGTACAGCGGCCTGGCGGCGATGAGTATCGCGGGAAAGATGAGGCAGTAAATGCCGATAATTATTTCAAGCCAGCCGTAGATGCGGACCAGTTTCAGGGCGTCGGTTATTTTGTCGATTATGCGGCTGGCGAGATAGCTGCCCAGGCCCAGGCCGCCCATAAAAATGGTCAGGACAATGCTGATGGCAAAGGGAGCGCCGCCGATTACCTTGACAAGCATCCGGGTCCAGAGAATTTGGTAAATAAGCCCTGTCATGCCCGATACGAAGAAACATACGAGGATAAGGCTGAAAAGACCCTTGCCTGAACTGTCTTTGTGTAAGGAATTGTCCTGAGCGTTTTGTATATTCGACATATTGGTAAGCCCGTAAACTAATTAAGTATAGTTATTTCAGCGCCGGCAGGTTCGATCGGACCATTAGAATATACAAATATCGGCTATTATTCAAGCGATATTTATTAAAAGTGACGTAATTGGGCGCAATAAAAAAGGGGACAGGATTAACCTGTCCCCTTTTAGGAAACTTAATTTAAGCTAATGGTTCTTAGCTTATTTGCGGCGACGGAGGAAAAGACCACCGAGACCGAGAAGACCAACAGTCATGGGCTCCGGTACGTTGTACAGAGTCAGGCTGCCGAGATCTTCCTGAAGCAGAGGCTGCCAATCCGGGAACGGACCACCAGAAAGAGATGTATACGGTGCATAGTCATCTCCTACTGTAGCGGTGTCGATCAGGCTGATAGTCATCGGGCCTTCACCTGTGCAGCAAACGATAAAGTTGTAGAATACCTGTCTTGCGCCTTCACCAGCACTGAGACCATCAAGAGATACGCCTTCGAGGTGTACACCATTCTGGAGGCCAGCAAACGAGAAAGTGCTCAGGTTTGTGTTAACGATAGGATCGCCACCCTTTGTGAAGCTCTTGTAATCAAAAGCGCCAGCGCCTTCAACAACAAGATCAACACCGATACCAGAGAGCATGTAACCATTGTAGCTGGGGTAGCCATCATAAAGGTTCTGATTGAGAACCAGAGCTATCTCGATGCACTCACCTATTGCCAACGGATCTTCCTGTGTACCAGCATGACCCTGATCACCAAGACCTACTGTCTGAACCTCTACTACTGTTGCACTCGATACTGCGGCAAGGCCAAGAACCAATGCCATAACCAATAATTTCTTCATCATTTTCTCCTTTCATCACTCTTTAAGTTTAGTTAACTAAATTCTTACTACAAAATAATACGTAACGCAGCGTTTGTTTAACAAATTCTTCTTAACTTACTACTACGGACAGTCAGCAGCAACTGCACTGCCGAAGTTGTCGCGGAACTCGGGCCAATCAGCAAGACCGATTGAACCGTCCTGGTTGAAGTCGCCACAGATGTTTGCTTCATACTCAGCATCGCCTGAGCTGAAACCAAAACCGTCACGGAAGTTCGGCCAGTCTTCAAGACCTACAGAACCGTTACCATCGGCGTCACCGTGACACTGTGTAGCGAAGTCCCAGCAAGCCGGGCCTGAGCCGCCAACTGTCAGAGGCTGAGCTGTGGCACATGTGATAGCAAGGCTGTTGCCGTCAACGTCTACAACACCGCCGCGAAGGTCGTTGTCACAGATGTCAACAGAAGCTGTCTCGGTTGCACTGAGTACGATAACAACAGATGTTGCGCCTACTGCAGGACCTGCAACAGCTTCACCAGGCAGGAAACCTGCACTGATTGTGAAGTTCATGTCATCAGCAGCCGGACCGGGATTTGCATCGTCAGCCTTTGCGTCCTCAACAGTGCCTGCACCATAGGTGTATCCGCCACCGTTTACTTCGAGGTCCCATGCGTGGTCCATGTAAATGTTCATTTCCGCGGGTGCGATTGAATCGATTGTCAGAGCCTTGTCTGAGTCGATCTCAAGAGCGATACCCACAATGTTGCCCTCACCAGCATCTGGAGTGATGGTGAGTGTTGCCTGACCTGCCGCAGGTACGCCGTCCTGCCATGTCATTGTGGCAGCGAACAACGGAGCAGCGATCAGAAGCGCCATAACGATTGCTAATTTCTTCATACTAGCACCTTTCCTTTCTCTTTTTACTTTCTCTAATCTATTCCACACCAGCAAGCAACGCACTTGTCCGGCGACACGCTTGATTGGTACCCTCCGCCTTAGGAAAACAACCCCTAAAGTTGGTCCAATGCAACTTAACTACAAAGGTAATAATACCAACATCGTCAATCAAAATCAAGCAAAAAATAAAATTAATTTTCGGTTAATACTCATAAAATCTTCTCTTGTTTTGGGGTGTTTGACATTCAGGAGCTGCATAAACAAAACAATATTATTCTCGGGCGTTTTACCTATATAGTCCAGCAAAAAAGCTTCCGTTACGCGGAAATATATTTTGAAACGGTATATTTTTTCCCATTTTTGGGGATTTTTTGTACTATTACGCGGCTGTTTGAGCTATTTTATCCGCATGGCAAAGATACTTGAAGGCAGAATTTTCCTTGTTCGCATGATAATGCTCGGCGCGGCTTTTTCGCTTGTAACTATTGGTATTATAAGCATTTACGCCATCGGGAACCCGGCGGCGGACGCGGATGTTCCGGGTTTTCTGGCGACAGCGTGGAAAAAGCAGCTTTTTTTCACTGTAATCGCGCTTTTTGGCCTTTTTGCGATAAACTTGATGGACTATCGGTACCTCGGTCCGGCAAGCTACTGGCTGTACGGGGGCGTGCTTGCGGCGCTTGCGTTACTGCTTGTAGGCAAGGCAGTTACGATACATTTTCCGCCGTTTATTTCGATACCGGTTATCAACGGGACGTGCAGATGGATACGGATAGGTACGGAGTCGACTTTTCTGCAGGTTCAGCCTTCGGAGGCGTGCAAACTTATATATATTATAGCTTTGGCGTGGTATCTGCGGTTTCGGAGCAATTACCGCCGTTTTCGGGGTCTTCTGGGGCCTTTTGCGCTGACTCTGCTTGCGATGGTGCTGATTCTGTTCGAGCCGGACCTGGGGACGGTGCTGCTGATGATGCCGGTGCTTTTCTGTATGTTATTCGTGGCAGGGGCCAAAGTGAGGCACCTCCTTATAATCGTGCTGATGGCCCTGGCGGTGAGCCCGTTTTTATGGACAAAAATGAACCGCTACCAGCGTTTACGCATAAGCTCGGTGCTGCTGCAGAATGACTGGGTCCGGGACAGGGCTTCCGAGAGCCCGTTCGTATCGCGACTTCTGACAGGGCGAAGCAGTTTCAGCGAGAAGAGCTGGCAGCAGGGAAGCGGCTGGCAGCTAAAGCATTCGAAGATCGCCATAGCTTCAGGGGGGCTAAAGGGTTACGGCTATCGCAAGGGTCCGTATATTACCGGACCTTTTTCCCGGTATCACCTGCCTGAACGGCATAACGATTTCATATTCGCGGCAATTGCCCACATGTTCGGGCTGTGGGGGTGCTTGACGGTTGTGCTGTTATATGCGGTGCTGATAGCTTGCGGTGTTGAGATCGCGTGGCTGAACACCGACCCGTTCGGGCGGCTGGTAACGGTGGGGATAATCTCGATGTTCACAGTCGAAGTTATCGTCAATATCAGTATGACGCTTGGGCTCATGCCCATTACGGGGCTTACACTGCCGCTGGTGAGCTACGGGGGGTCATCGCTTGTAGTGAGCATTCTTGCTGTAGGCGTGCTTAATAATATAGGCAAATACCGGCCGTTCAGTGTCGCCGGCAAGGCCTTTGAATTTACGGGATAAGGCCTGTTTTTCAATGCTTTTATTTACCTACGGAAATTGAAGGTAAGGTTATCTCTTACTTCTGAATCAGAATAATCCCTATTTTGCAATAAATCCGATAAAAGCAAGGTTTTTGCTAATACTTTTTCAGTTTAATGCCCGAAATATTAAACTGGCATCTTTTACATTTACAAAGCATATCAGTAGATTAAGCCTTGAAAGTCAATAACTCAGGGGGCATATTATGGATGGACAAAGGGCAAAAATATTGCTGGTCGATGACGACCAGACGACTTGCGCGTTGATAAAACGTGTTTTCGCAAGAAATGACGAGCAATTGCGGTGCAAGGTGGAGGTTGTTCCAACGCTTAATTCGGCGATAGAGACACTTAGAAGCGAAGAGTATGACAATGTTTTGCTGGACCTGGGCCTGCCGGACAGCGGCGGGGCGGAGACGGTTCGTATGGTTCACGAAAACTGCCCCGATGTGCCTATTACGGTTATTACCGCCGAGAGGAGCGAGGAGACCGAGCTGCTTGCGAGGCGTTATGGGGCGACAACTTATATTGTGAAGGGGCATCAGCCATGGGAGCAGCTTGTGGGGGTCGTTCGTGATACAATTGAAAAGAGGTTTCGTGAGAGCGGTTTTGTAAAGGATTATTGCAGGTATAAAGCGGCGTTTGACCTGATTGAGTGTCCTATAGTATGCCTCGACGATGATTTGCATGTGCTTAACCTTAACAGGGCGTGTCGAGAGATGTTTGAGATCGGCGAGCAAAGCTTTGCAGGCATGAAGCTTGGAGAGGTTTTCAACTGGGCGAAAGAGATAACCGTTGAGAAAGTAAAGGCAAAGTCCGGGTTCAGTGTAAGGTTAGACGCAGACGGGGCGGCGGCAGGAACGGGCTGTATGAGATTCAAGGCCGCTGAAGGAAAAGATATAGAAGGGGGCAGTATTTACATTTTTTACGGATCAATTGAAGGGCCGCGGCAAACCGGGGAACGGGGGATAAACGCAAAGGCGGGCAGGATAGCGGATATGCGTTCGAAGGTGGTGCGGCTGCCGGCGAAAAAGATTGACAGTTTCATGGACAGGCTGAGCGATGCGGCTAAATGCAGCGACGAGCATGAAATTGCAAACAGAATATACGAAATACGTCACAGCGGGCAGGGCGACAAGGCACTCGAGAACTTTCTTGTCAGCATTGTCACTGAAAAGCAGATATGTGAAATACGTGAAACAGTCGGCAGGTTGAGAGAAGGGATAGGTTATAGGGAATAGGGGATAGGGGATAGGGGATAGGAAACAGAACACAGAACATAGAAGAGAGGAATGAGGCAACAGGAATGAGGGATTAGGCAATAGAGGGTGGGAAGTTATTGCGTTGAAAATATTATGCGGGGTGGGAGACGGGGGCGGTGTTTTTTGTTCTCGCGCAAAGCCGCCAAGCCGCTAAGGGCGATAATCAGGTTATAGGGAATAGGGGATAGGGGATAGGTTATAGGAAACAGAACACAGAATACAGGAATCAGGAAACAGAAAGGCGGGGGCGTTGGGGTGAAACATGTATGCGGGGTTTGGTGGTCCATATTCGACCCCTTTCGGGGTCGGGGGGTGTGTGGGCGTGCGTTGTCCACGGGTTTCGGTCGCTTCGCTCACTCGACCCGCGGCTATTACTGTTTTATCCCTACGGGATAAATAGTGGGTGGGGGGGCAGGAAACAGAACACAGAACATAGAACATAGAACACAGGAAACAGGAATCAGGGATTAGGCACCAGGCGATAGAGGGTGGGAAGTTATTGCGTTGGGGTGAGGACTTTTGAGCTTGCCGAGAAGCCGTTTTTGTCGCGGGCGTATATGTAGGCGGCGGTGACAGCGGCGGGGTGTTGGGCGATTATCAATTTGTTTTCGGTGTCGATTTTCGCTTCTCGGCGGAGCCATTTTCTCTGGGGCCAGGGGGTGTGGTCATAGGTGTATATGAGCTCTGCGTGTGTGGGGGCTGTGTTATCGTATGCTGCCCAGAGGGTATCTTTAGCGGTTCCTGCGGCGGTTATTTTTATTAGCGGGGGTGTGTTTTTTGTAACGCGGTCGGCGAAGATGTAGGGTTCTGTAAGCTGCCAGCCGGCGGGGTGGCTGTGCCTTATATCGGGCTTGAAGCATAGTGTCGCGTGGTGGTCTGTAAGTTCGTATGAACTTGTGACCATTGGGGGCAGGAAGTGGCTGTCATCGATGCCGACGATCCAGTAGATCGGCATTTTTGCTTTGTCGAGCCAGCTCGATCCGTCCCAATACTTCCGGCAGAGGTGAGATTGCAGGGGGGTCATTGTTTCATAGGCACGCTGGTAATGGTTGTTGGAGTTGTAAAGGAAGCCGCAGCCGTATATCGGCACGGCAAATGCGAAGCGGTGGTCCACGCCGACGACTATGGAAGAGATGATGCCGCCCCATGATATTCCTACGAGGCCGACGCGGTCGGGGTCTACCTGGGGCAGGGAGCGTATAAATGAATGTGCGAGCACAACGTCGGCGACTGCGTGGTACATCCACTGCTGGTCGACGGGCTTATCGATGTCGGAAAAGATACCGACATGAAGCGGGCCTGACCACTGGTGGGTTTGCCTTTTTCCTTCGATTCGCGGTGCGGGCAGCTGGCCGCCCCAGTCCATAGCTATTGCCGCGTAGCCGCGTTGGTTCCAGAGCCTGACCCATTCGGCGAAAGCAGTGCCGCCGCCTCCGTGTGCGAGCACTACAGCGGGGACCTTTTGTCCGGGTTTTGTTTCGGGCAGGGCGTAATAGGCGAAGACGCGGGTGGGTTTGCCTTCGTATTCAAGGCCGGAGTAGAATATGGAGTTTACGCCGTCTTGCTTGAAACGCTGAGGGCCGGGGTAAGTTTTCGGCACGGAGAATATTTTGGTTTTGTCCCATGGCATTTGGGGGCTTAGTTTTGCCGTTGTTTTTTTGGCGGTTCCGCAGCCGGTGGAGATGATGGCGAGAGTCAATGCCAGGAGCAGAATTATTTTTCGCATGGAAATTTAACCTTTAAAAAGCCGGGCTTCAGTTATTTTTGCGTTCGAGGTCGACGTACCATACGCCGTGCTTTTTGCCGTCGTATTCCAGCCAGGCCTCGAGTTTTGCGGGTCCGGTTTGCAGCTTTATGCCGGGGAAGGTTATCTGGGGGTAGCCGGGCAGGAAGTTTTGTTTGAGTGTAGCTGCGGCGCATTTGAATATTACGACGGCTTGTGTTTCGAGGGGCTGTGCCATTCTTACAGTTATATCATAAGGGCCGGTGTGGCGGACGTTGACGAGCCAGTGGCCGAGGACGCCGGGGCCCTCGTAATGATGAGTTCCTCGCCAGTCCTGTCTTGTCAGTGTGACGGGGTTTTCATGTTGTGTTCCTATGTATATGCGTGGCGGGTCGAAGCCTCTTTCTGCGGAGACTTCTTTGAACCACTGCTGGTATTCGCGTTTGAGCTGTTCGACGATATCGGGGTGTTCATGTGCTATGTTATTTTTTTCGCCGGGGTCGGCGGCGAGGTCGAAGAGCATGAATTGCGCCATTTGGGGGTTAAAGTCTTTCATGCCGGGATGGTTTGGCTGGACGAGTTTGTATCGGCCTTTTATTGCGGCAAATGCGCGGTAAAGCTCCGGCTGGTCTCCGCGGTGCCACTGGAAAAAGAGGGTGCGTTCGGGGAGGTTGCGGCGGCTGGCTTTTATGAGGGGCATGAGTGAGAGGCCGTCGATTTTAGTTTTTGCCGGCGGAGCTATGCCGCAGGCGTCGAGGATGGTTGGCATGATGTCGATGTGGGCGGCTGGTTCGTTAATTTTGCGTGAGCCTTTGAAGCCTTTGGGCCATCGGATGAAGAATGGTACGCGGATGCCGTTTTCGAAAGTGCTGCCCTTTGCGCCTCGCAGGTCGGCAGAGTAGCGAGGTTTTTCTGCGCCCCAGAAGGTTGGGCCGTTGTCTGTCAGGAAAATGAATATGGTGTTTTCGGACAGGCCGAGTTTTTCAAGTGCTGTGCCGAGTCGCCTGAAGTTGTCGTCGATGTTTTCTATCATTCCGTAGGTGCGGGCGGTCGCGTCACACAGGCCCATATCGAGGTAGGGTTTGACGTATCGCTGGGGGACCTCGAGGGGGGTGTGCGGTGTGTTGGTGGCGAGGTAGACAAAGAAGGGGCGGTTTTTGTTTGCGGTTATGAATTCGACCGCCGCATCGGTGTAGACGTCCATGCAGTAGCCGTGCTTTTTGACTTGTTTTCCGTTGTGGGTAAAGACGGTGTTGAAGTATGTGTTGCCGGGCGGGTCGGAGGGCTGGCCTATGCCGCCGCCGTTGTGCATGAGCACTTCGTCGAAGCCCTGGTCCTGGGGGCGGAGGGGGTAGTTGTCGCCGAGGTGCCACTTGCCGAACAGGGCGGAGGTATAGCCGTTTTTCTTCAGCATCTCGGGCAGCGTAACTTCTTCGTTGTACATCATGGCCCTGCCTATGAAGGTATCGACAACGCCGGTGCGGTAGTTGTACCTGCCTGTCATGAGGCCGGCCCTTGTAGGGGCGCAGACGGGGCAGACGTAGAACCTTGAGAACTCGACGGACTCTTTTGCGAAGGAATCGAGTGCGGGTGTTTTTATATATGGATTGCCGTGGCAGCGGAGGTCGCCGTAGCCCTGGTCGTCGGTTATGACGAGCACTATGTTTGGCTGGGCGGCGGCGCGGGCTGCGGATTTTTCCATTGACCTCTGGCAGCCTGTAAGGGTGATGCCGGCGGCTGCGGCGATTGAAGTGTTTAGGGCCTGTTTTAGAAAGTTTCTCCTGGTTGTGTTTTTCATTTTTTGCTCCCTGATATTATTCAGCCGAGTTCGGTTATCATGTTAAGGATTATTTCGTGGTAATTGCGGGATGCGGCCTTGAGGCATGCGGCGATGTCGACCAGGGCGGAGTGGTCCGCTTTATCGGAGACAGCCCTTATGCCGACGAAGCGTACGTCGTTGATAAAGCAGACATGGGCGACGGCGGCGGATTCCATTTCGACGGCGGCTGCGGCGAGATTGGCGTGGAGCCATTTTGTTTTTTCGGCGGAGAATATGAACTGGTCTCCGGAGACTATATTGCCTGTTACGAGTTTTGGGGCGGTGTGGCCCGGCGCGGGGTTGTTTATTACGAGGTCGGAGCGGCTGGCGACGTTTTTGGCGAGGTCGACAAGCTGCGGGTCGGCGGTTGCGAAGGGCATTCGCATTTCTTTTTCGATGACGAGTTTGTCCTCGCGCATCGTGACGTCGAATAGCACCTCTCCGACGGCGATGTCGTTTTGCAGCGGTGTGAGGTCCATGTCGTGCTGATAGAACTTTTCGCCGATGACGAGGTCGCCGATGTCGAGGGCGGGGTCACATGCTCCGGCGAGGCCTACCTGGAAGATCACCTCGGGGCTGAATCGGTCTATCACGAGCTGGGTGGTCAGGGCCGCGTTTACCTTGCCGAGTCCGGCGGCGGCGGCGACGAAGCCTTTGCCGTTATGTTGGCCTTGGTAAATCCGGACGAGGTCGCCTCGGAATCCCTTTGACGGAAGGGAGGGTTTGAGGCCCTGGAGAAAGGGGGCTATTTCGCTGTTCATTGCCGCGATAACCGCGTATGTCATGAGTAACTCCTTATTATTTAAAACATTTCGGGTGAATATAGCACAAAAAACATTTTTCATCAACGGCGAGAACCGGGGAAAACCGGCTTGGGATCACAATTTATACGATACCTACTTTTAAATTTGCCTGTTTTTTTGCCGTTTTTAAGGCTTTCAGGTTATTAAACTTATCAAACAAGAGTTTTTTTGTTGACAAAATATCAGGTCGTCTATACAATTACAATATAATGTTGCAAAGAGGATCTGCAGATGTATTTTCAAGCATAGCTATTTAATTTAACTTTATTTTGGAGGTAAAGTAATGGAAAGGGCAATTAATCTTTCACTGTTGATCGTTTTTTTATTTTCTTATTCATGCCTGGCAGTACATTTTGAGTATGACAGCGGCCGCATCCATTCACAGTGTCAAACCACCGCGACATATGACGGAACTACCGATGATCAAAGTGGTTTGGCATGGAAAACGGAAATGGACGGATACACAATTGCAGAAGCGTCCAGTAACGCAAGCGTTGAGGGGCCTTCGGAAACGGCGGCTTACTCTGGTGCTGACAGTTATTTAGGCTTTGACACGGAATATGATATTGACGGGAGCGTGCAGGTTTTCGGAATGACTTCGATTTCAGCGGAGATTATTTCCTCTAACTCCGACGCCTATTCAGATGCCGGTTCTGAAACAGTCCATCCCGGGCAAAGCACGGGGATTTTCTTCGAAGTGGTCGGTGACGCGGGTGAGAATATCGGTGATATTGTTGAGATAACCCTTAACTGGAGCGGGTCAGTGAGTGTAACCGACAACGGTGAAGGACGAGCCGACAATGGTTTTCTTGAAGGGCCGAATATTGTCGTTGCAGTTAACCCCGCAAATATTGAAAACCCCGAGCCAGGCAGCAGGGTTTGGGAGAGACAGAGCCTTTCGCTTGATTACGACGGATATATTTTCGACAACGACCAGGTTACTTTTGAGGCAGAGATAGGTGATATTGTGGGGGTGTTCTTCGGGGTGTACGGCAACATTACAATAAGTTCGCCGGGCGACTACGGTGAAGTAACAGCCGACCAGGAATTTATTCTATCACCTGTATATATAGGAGAGCGTCCGTATACGGCAGCGGATGCCGACATCGACGGCAGCGGCAAGGTGGATATTGGAGACCTTGCGATAATCGCCAAGTTCTGGCTGCAGGATGTGCCGACCAGCGGAGACGGCAGCACCTGTCAACACGCGATTGAAGTTGCGGGCTACGGCACGGTCATCGGCGACAACTACGATGCGCTTTTAAGCGACATGTCGAGCTGCGCGATTGACCAGGAGTTTGACGACTCGAACGCGGTCTGGTACAAGTTCACTGTTCCTGCCAACGCCGATGTAAGGTTTGCCACAGAAGGTTACGGTGTTGATGGGCTGGACGCTTCGCTTGCCATTTATGACGCCTGCGGCGGGACGGAACTCGGCTGTCATGAGGCGTGGGTTGACGAGGTTTATCTTTCCGGACTTACAGCGGGGCAGACGGTTTATATACGTGTGGGCGGATACAACCTTGACGAAGGCGAGTTTGAGTTGACGATAGAGGAGTTTTTCCCTTCTTAGTAAGCAGGTAATAAACATAGAAGACTTCACGAGGTGTGCAGTGATACATTGCTGCGCACCTTTTTTTATAAGATAAGCTGTGGGGGCAGATTCGGAAAGATTCGGTTTTTATTTAACTTGAACACTATGCTAACACAAATCTAACGTGCGGGGTTTAGTATCATCGCAAATTTATTTCAGCAGTTTTGCAAAGAAAGTAATATTCCGCTTTTTGCGGATGTGAATAAACCTCCCGTCATAGCTGCATAAGCCGGTCACATCCGGCACCCGGCCCTGGGAAAGTTGCGCGAGACTATCTCAGGGTCGCAGCTATTTAAAGGATAAGGCGGTTAAGGGGTAAGTACAATCGGGCTAAAGCGGGTTTAGTTAGTCCGGATGGATTTTGTTTTTGAAATATCAAGATAATCTAACAGCGTTCTAATAAAAATCTAACACAAATAGCCTACAAGTAGCGGGAAATTTAACCGCCTTTTGGGCGATAGATTTATCCGTTAATGATGAAAAGACAGCTTGTTTTTTAGCGAAAGGAGGTGATGAAAGGCAAGACATATCCAATCATCGTTATTAAATCGGTAAATGTTCCTTAGTTCACGCAGATGAAAAGCTTAAAGAAAACAGTATGTTCGGCCAAGAGGAATGGCCGGAATTTGGTAAAGCGTTAGAGAGATTTTAGAAAATTAGAAAGATTGATCGTGAGGAGGGTATTTGAAGTTGGGTGCGTTGCCTGATTTGTAAATGCCCTTAAAGTATTTATTGTTAGAAAGGAAATTATTATGAAGAACGTGTTACTTATTGCTTTGATGGCATTGGCCATCGCGTGCACTGCGACAGCAGGCACAGACCACTCTGGCACCATTACAGCAGACGAAACCTGGTTCGCAGCGGACAACCCGCACCACCTCGTTGACGACGTAATTGTTGACAACGACGCAACACTGACAATTGAAGCAGGCGTTATCGTTGCCAGCTTCCAGGAAGACAACGGCAGCCTTGGTATCAGCCGCGGCTGCGACCTGATCATCGAAGGTACAAAAGAAAACCCGGTTATCTTCACATCAGCAGATGACTGTGCTACATGGGACGGCACAAGCGCTGTTGACACCAGCGGCAACGGCATCATCGAACGCTCCGAGTTCACAGGCGCCGCCGGCGACCCGAAGACAGGCGTTTGGCGCGAAGGCGCTGCTGAGTGGGGCAGCATTGCTATCATGGGTAACGGCATCATTTCAGCTTCTCACTACGAAGTGACTGATGGCGACTGCGGTCTGCAGGTTCGTGACAACACAACATGCCCGGAAGACGGCAATGAAAAAGAGATGGAAGGTTTTGTTCCTGTTGCCGGCGAAGACTGGTTCCTTTACGGCGGTCTTGACGACAATGACGACTGCGGTTCTATCAGCTACCTCTCGCTTCGTTACGGCGGCAGGGAGCCGGTTCTGACGAACCAGGAACTTAACGGTCTTTCCCTGGGCGCTGTGGGCCGTGCGACAGACATCGACCACATTGACATCATGAACAACCGTGACGATGGTATCGAAATTTGGGGCGGCACTGTTCAGCTTTCACATGTAAACATCTGGAACATCGGTGACGACAGCTTCGACGTTGACGAAGGCTGGAGAGGCTGTGCAGAGTACGGTCTTATCGTACAGGGCTACAGCATGAACACCGCAGACCAGGGTGGCGCTATTGGTGACAACGCTTTTGAGACAGACGGTGCCGAAAGACAAAACGTAAACCCGATGACTACAGCGAAGATCAGCAAGTTTACAGTAGTAGGTCAGCCCGGCGGCGCTGGTGACAACAGCTTTGCCAAGGGAAGCGATGCAGGTACAGCATGGCGTGACAACGCCCGCGTTCAGTATGACAGCTGCATCTGGATGGATCTTGACGATCACATCGTTAAATACGACGAGAATGACGGCGACGGCGGCTGGGGTTACGATGGTGACTGCGGCACAAAAAGCCGTACCGATAACTCCGACAACACAATGTCATGGGTTGAGCACTGGACAAATACATACAGCCAGTGGAAAAATGAGACAACTAACTGGAGCGCAGATCCTTACGGCTGCAACACTGACATGGCAGCTCTTTACGAGCAGTGGATTTGCATTGACATGAACACGCCTCTTTGTGCAATCTCCAACAGCGTATTCTACGGCGATGATATTAAGTACAGCGAGTATGATCAACTTGACACAGAAATGACAGCTGCTCTTGGTCACGGTCATGTTAACAACACTATCGCTGGTTCTATGCCGATTCAGGGTCTTACACGCGGTGCAGATGTAACTATCGGCGCTTACCTGATGAAGCCTGTTATCGACATCAATCCTCTCCCGGCAGCCGGTGTTACCGCTGGCGGTTTCCAGAAGTGCAACTGGATCGCAGGCTGGACAGCAGCATCAGCTTACGGTTTCACATCTGAGGTTATTGAAGAAGGTAACACAGATATCAACTGTGACGGTATCACAAACGGTGCTGACCTTGCAATGCTTGGTTCAGGCTGGCTTAACTAAGCAGTTATATAACTGTTAGTTTGATCTGATTTTAGCTGGTGGCGGGAAAAATTTTGATCCTGCCACCAGTTTTTTTTGCAGTTGGTTTCAAAATTAATCGCGCAGTTCAAATACTTATTATGTCCTTAATCAAGGGTCAACAGGACACAGAGTTTCAGCTTTGATAAAAACGGTCTATTTTGTCGAGCGGTGTTAATATAGAGAAGTCTGAATTTGTCCGTATTATGCTATCTTTTATATAGGACCATTCCGTTGTAACAAAAATATTAAATTTCTAACAATATCCTAACACTTCGGGGAGTGTTTTACAGTAAACTCTGCCGCTATTCGTTATGAGTAAAAAGTACTTATCAGTATTAATAACTTATTTTTTGCCTGATTCTGTTTTGCTGTTTTTTTTCGGTGTTATGCATATTCCGCCGTTGCGGCGGTTCTAAAAAAGGGTTTTTATGAATTTTTATTTGAATAAGTTTTCACGAATTTTTTGCCTGATAAGCATTGCAACGGCATTAATAATTATTTTGCCCGGCTGCGTGAGTAAAGATGAACCGGAGAAACCTGCAGGCGCCCGGTCGGGGCAACAGCGGTCAGCAGGTTCACAAGAGTCGGGCGGAGAGCCTGCGATAGAGCCGGATAAAGTGGAAACAGGGGATATCAAGCCGAGGCCCGCATTTTCTGACAAACCTATTGCTGATTATCAGGGCCGACTTCTTGACACCGCTTATGAGATAGCTTCCGGGATACCAACAGACCCACATATAAAAAACAGGTCCCGGATTCAGGAGCATGTTTTCGACACCTGCCTGGAGCTTGATCAGCCGGTTAGGGCGGTGAATTTCAGTGACGGGATCGGGAACTGGCGGAGGGGTCTTTGTTATGCCAAGGCCGCAAACTATTTAGTAAAAGAAGGTTATGGTTATGAGGATGTTAAAAAAGGCCTGGACCTTGCAGAGAGGATCGCAAGGATGGACCACAACAGGCAATGGCGGAACGATGCTATAAAAATTGAAATCGCATCTGTTTACCGCCACCTGGACATGACCGAAAAGGCTACGGTTTTTGAAAAAGAATTAGGAAGTGAAGAAGCAGGCAAAGCCGAACAGGCAAAAGCGAAAACAATGGCGAAAGACAGCTTCGACGAGATGTTAGTAAGGCTTGAGGCTCTTATCGGTATGGGCGATTTTGAGACGACAAAAAATTGCCTTTTCGCTTATGCGAGGATGTTTGAACGTTTTTACGAGACGCCGGAACGGCGGGAGCTTATAGAAGAAAAGATTAAAACAGCATGGGAGACTATTCCCATTTTTATACGTTTCGACGTAATTAAAGACCTTATAGAGCATGCTTTAGATAACAACGATAATGTAAATGCCCTTAGATTAACAGAAGAGGCGCAGGCTTTTCTTGATGACAATCCGTGGCGTGCGGAGGATTTTGTTCCGCGTGTCGCAGAGCTTTCAAAGCTTCGTTTCAGGGCGGGTGACGTTGAAAAGGCCAAGGCCAAACTTGACGATGCCTGGGTTTCCTACGAATCGCAAGCCCCGGATATTAGAAGGGACTTTGTAAGAGCGGGCATGATTATTCCTCTTGCGGAAGCTTATATGGCAGCAGGGGACAAAGGTTATGCTCTTGATATATATAAAAGGTCAATTGAAGAGATAGATAAAAATCCGAATATCAGGCCTCGAAACGAGATAGTATCGTTTATTTGCTGTTCAATGGCGGTTAATGAGATAGAACCTGACGAAGATCTGTGGGGGCGGATCCAAGAGTTTAATAAGGAACCTGCCCAGTAATGACAACATTTCGATATTTTGAATGGATTCTATTCCTGTCGACGCTTCTTATGGCGGCGGTACCGGTCCGGGCCGAGCAGTCGGGAGGTATACGAGGAACTATTTATGACAAGGACTTCGATGCCCCGCTTGGCGCAGCTCAGGTGATGATCGCGGAGACCGGTGAAACTGCGACAACTTCGGGGGAGGGTAATTACTCTTTTACTGTGGAGCCGGGCAACTATACGCTCGTGTTCTCTAAAGAGGGTTATACGAGGCAGGTTGCGGCTGATGTTGTGGTCTCGCCGGGTCAGATGACGGAGGTTGACGCTTCGCTTGCGGGTGAATTCGTTGAGATGGAGGAGTTTATCGTTCAGGATATCCAGATAGGGACGGGTACGGAGGCTGCTCTTCTTGAGCTTCGCCTTGAGAGCCCTGCTCTTATGGACTCTGTGAGCTCGGAGCTTATGAGCCAGGCGGGTGCGAGCGACGCGGCAAGCGCTCTTCGACTTGTTGCCGGAGCGACGGTTCAGGAAGGTAAATACGCAACGGTACGGGGTTTGCCGGACAGGTATGTAAACTCACAGATGAATGCTGTTCGTCTGCCTACAGCTGATATTGACAAGCGAGCCGTTGAACTTGACCAGTTTCCTGCTTCCGTGATAGAGAGCATACAGGTTACAAAGACATTCACGCCGGATCAGCAGGGAGACGCGTCGGGCGGTGCGGTCAACGTTGTGCTAAAAGGCATTCCGGAAGAATCTTTCATAAAGGTCAGCAGCAGTATGAGCTGGAACAAGAATGTTACCGACGCAAAGGAGAATTTTCTTACTTATAAAGGTGCGGGGCTTGATTATTGGGCAAGTTCAGACGGTATTTCTCCACAATACGATAAGATCGGCATGGCGTGGGACGGTGCCCTTGGAGTGACAACCGATGACCCGGGAAACGATTATAAATGGTCCGTAGCACTGGGGGGCAAGAAAGAATTTGAGGATTTCAAGCTTGGTGGTTTTGCAAGTATTTTTTACGAAAGAGACAGTTCCTATTATGGGGATAAAATTGACGATAAATATATCGTTGACAATGTAGAGATTTCCGGTGATGCGCCTTACCGAATGACCCCGAGTGTCGGTTCGCGTCCGGTTTTTGAAGAGGACATGGATCCATTTGAAACTTCACTTTTCGATGTAAAACAGGGAAGTCAATCGGTTAAGTGGGGCGGTTTAGGTATCGTTGGATTTGAGACAGAATACCACCAACTTAAATTACTGTATATGTTTACAAGAGATGCGGAATCTACGGCTACGCTTGCGGAAGACACGAGGGGAAGGGAATCTCTTTACAAGTATTGGCCTGACCAGTTTCCCGCAGACTATGACGGGATCAGCTTCCGCGACAGCATATTCAGTTACCCGGAAGGTCACGGTGGTATAGCGCCGCCGACGAGAAACCAAACTCTTGAATACACCGAACGAAGGACCGAGACGTTGCAGTTTTCGGGAAAGCATACGCTTTTTGATGAAATAGACATTGGGATTGAAAACTTTTTTATGCTGCTTCCGCCCGAACTTGACTGGACCTACGCGGTCAGTTCGGCGACATTTAATCAACCCGACAAAAGGCAGTTATCGGTTATCTGGAACGCTCATCCGGATATTTCGCCTCATTACCCGGGTTTATACGAAAAACCGCCATTAACTTCCGGAACACTCGGTAATATACAGCGGATATGGAAGTATATCGAAGAAGAAAGCGAGCAATATTTTATCAATGTCAAGTTTCCGTTTGAGCAGTGGAGCGGTGACAGGGGTTATTTAAAGCTTGGCGTGTTCAACGATGAAGTTAACCGCATTTATAACCAGGACACTTATACTAATCTGAATGACGTGGGTAATTTGCTTGGTGGAATGGAGTGGGATGATTACTGGAGTGAGATTCTGGCCACGGATGAAAACCGTCATATCGATGAAGCCCTGATTGACGTTGACTACACGGGTGACCAGAAGATAGAGGCGTGGTATTACATGCTGGACGTTCCTCTGACTTCTTATTTCAACGTAATAGGCGGTGTTCGTTATGAATCGACCAATCTTAATATTGTAAATTACCCCGATGAGGGCGGGGTTGCACTATGGTATAATCCAGAATCTTACGGTATGGTCCTTCTGCAGGAAAAGGAAGCAGACGTAGATTTTAAGCAGGACGATATTCTGCCTTCGATAGGGTTTAATTTTCAACCATACGAACAACTGATATTTCGCGGTACATACAGTGAAACAGTTGCCCGGCAGACCTTTAAGGAACTGACACCTATTCAGCAGTCGGAATACGTGGGTGCCGATGTTTTTGTAGGTAACCCATTTTTAAAGATGAGCTCCCTGAAAAATTACGACCTGCGTCTTGACTGGACACCTTATGAGGGCGGTCTTATTTCAGGTTCGTATTTTTATAAGGACATCAGAGATGTAATAGAATATGTCCAGGTCAATGGAACTAATGATGTTTACACGAGGCCTGACAACTATCCCACGGGCGAGATAACGGGTTATGAATTTGAGATACGCCAAAGACTCGGCAGATTTGTGGAGATGCTTGAGGGTCTTTCTGTGGGAGCCAATGCGACTTTTATTGATTCTGAGGTTATACTTCCCAAAGATGAGGCAGATGCACTTGCAGACCTTGGAGTTGCCGAACCGAAACGCGATATGACCAATGCGCCGGAATATCTTTATAATTTGTATGCGACATACAAAATTCCGCGCAGCGGGACGGAGTTAGCGGTATTTTACACAGTCCGTGGTGATACGTTGACCGCAGGTGCTGCGCGCATTGGAAGCGGTGCAACGGGTCAATATACTCCCAGTATTTATGAAAAAGAGTATGGGACACTTAACATGAGTGTTTCGCAGGAGTTATGGGACAACTGGAAGTTCAAGTTTTCTGCGAAGAACCTGCTTGACCCAGCGATTGAGACGGTTTACCGCTCGAGATATATTGAGGGCGGGGAACACCACAAAACCTCCTATAGAAAAGGTATGGAGTTCTCGATCAGTCTTAGCTGTACATTTTAGTTTGTGTTCTAACAAAATCCTAACAAAACAAAATATAATTAATGGTTTATACTTAAGGGAACCTCTAAAAATTCATTTTGGCGGTCATGTGAATCTTTTTGATTCTGAACTGCGTCAGGAAAAAGCCGCCTTAGCTTCAACTAAGGCTGATTTTCCTTTCTTGTCAGAATACAAAAATCTTCTACCTGCCGCACAAAAGCAATTATTAGAGCTACCCTTAAATGTTTAGTATTCGCTTTTTCAACAAAATGGTCGGCCGGGCAGCAGCGGGGAAGCTCATATTTACGGCTGTGTTATTTCGCAAGAATTGATCGTTATGATATAAGTTTATATTAACAAATAACTTAAGAGAGTAAAGGTTATAAGAAATGAAAACTTGCACGAGAAGTCAAAAAGGCAATTATCGCGAGCGGGCCTGGGGTATGGCGGGGTACCGGCTGGCGACATGGTCGGTTCTGTTTATTTGCATGGCGACATGCAGTTTTTCGACGAGGCTTCTGGCTGAGGATGATATGGGCCAGAAGATAGAAAATACCCGCACCATCATTGAGAAATGGGTGGAGACGCAGCGGATTATTTCGCAGGAGAAGAAAGATTTCGAGATTGCCAAGGAAATGCTGAATGAGCGTATTGAGCTTGTGGAGCGGGAGATCGAATCGCTGAAGGGCAAAATCGGCGAAGCGGAGGAAAATATCGCCGAGGCGGATAAGAAGCGTGCGGAGATGCTTGACGAGAACGAAAAGCTGAAGGAGGCTTCAAGCTCGCTTAACGATGTGCTTGCTACGCTTGAGGGTCGGACAAAGGAGCTTCTTGCGTCTTTGCCGGAGCCGATCAAGAACCGAGTAAAGCCGCTTAGTCAGCGTTTGCCGGAGGAGCCTGAAAAGACGGAGCTTTCAACATCGGAGCGGTTCCAGAATGTAGTTGGTATACTTAACGAAGTTGACAAGTTCAACCAGGAGATATCTGTAACCAGCGAGGTTCGCACGCTTGAGGACGGAAGTTCGGTTGAGGTGGCATCGCTTTATGTCGGGTTGGGCCAGGCTTATTACGCGAGCGCCAACGGTGAAGTGGCGGGGCTCGGGCTTGCCGCGCCGGGCGAGTGGGACTGGCAGTCGGCGAACGAGGCTGCTGAGCAGATCAGCAAAGCGATATCAATATTGAAAAATGAAAGCGTGGCATCTTTCGTGCAGTTGCCGGTTCAGGTTAAATAGATCGGAGATCAGACCATTATGAAAAAGCAAATATACATTTATATTATAGCAGCGATTGCGGGGTTTAGCGCTTTTGCCGCTCAGGAGCAGTCCAACGCCGCGGAGCAGGGCCGGGCAGAAGAACAGGCAGTCCCGCAGGAGCAAACGAGTTCGCAGCAGGATGCGGTGCAGGTGTACAGTGACTTTGAGAGTGCGTCGAGTTCGGCAAAACGGCAGCTCGAACAGAGCGTTGCCGAACTGAACAAGCTTCGCGAGAAGATAGCGGCTGAAAAGGTTCCGCTTAGCCGAAAGTTAAGCGACCTTGAATCTCAGCTTATCGATGTTCGGCTCGAATACCAGCAGGTTTCGCGACTTCTTGACACGCGCACGCTGGACCTGAGCAACCTGCGAAACGAGATAAAGTCCCGCAAGCAGGAGGCGGCTTATCTTTCCAACCTTCTTGGCGAGTATATACGTAATTTCGAGACCCGGCTGCATATTGCCGAGGTGCAGCGTTACAGCGAACCGCTGGAAGTAGCGAAGCTGGCGATGGAGAACAGCGGTCTTTCGGAGCAGGAAGTTTACCGCAGGCAGGCTTCGCTGATAGAGGTTTCTCTTGATCGTCTGCATGATGCGCTTGGCGGTACGAGCTTCAAGGGTACGGCGGTGGATACGACGGGTCTTGTGAAGCACGGGACATTCGTTATGGTGGGGCCTTCGGCGCTGTTCCAATCGGAGGACGGGGAGATAACGGGCACTGTTGAGCAGCGGCTGGGCTCGCTGGAACCTGCGGTTATTCCTTTCGGTAACCCGGCGGATACGGCGGCTGCGAAGGAGGTTATATCGGGTTCTGCGGGTATGCTTCCTCTTGACCCCACGCTTGGAAACGCTCATAAGATCGAGAAGACGAAGGAGACATTACTGGAGCACGTTCAAAAAGGGGGTCCTGTAATGTACCCGATATTCGGTCTGGCAGGGGCGGCGCTTCTGGTGGCACTTTATAAATGGCTGTTTCTCAGTCTTATTCGAAAGCCGTCTCAAAAGCAGATCGGCGGGTTACTTCACGCCCTGGAAAAACATGACAAGAAATCGGCACTGGATAAGACAAAGGCTATCGGCGGGCCGGTCGGAAATATGCTTCGGTCAGGAGTCGAACATCTTGGCGAACCGCGTGAACTCATAGAAGAGGTTATGTACGAAAAGGTGCTTTCAACAAAGCTCAAGGTTCAGCGTTTTCTGCCTTTTGTCGCGATCAGCGCGGCGGCGGCGCCTCTGCTGGGTCTTCTTGGGACGGTTACGGGTATTATCAACACTTTCAAGCTTATTACCGTATTCGGTTCGGGTGATGTAAAAATGCTTTCGGGCGGTATTTCGGAGGCTCTTATTACGACGAAATTCGGTCTTATAGTCGCTATTCCATCGCTGCTGCTTCACGCTTTTCTTTCGCGCAAGGCAAAGAGCATAATCGACCAGATGGAAAAAGCGGCGGTTGCTTTTGTCAACCAGATCACAAAGACACCTTATAACGAAAACGAGACTCCCGGTTCAGAGGAGGTGGTTTTAAGTGGAAATAAAGATAGCTGAAGAATTTAACGGTTTGTGGGATCAGGCGCTAGCGATATGGCTTTCCGGCGGTTGGGCGATGATAGCTATCGCCGTCATCGCGTTTATCATGTTCGGGATAGGCACGCATGTTTTCCTTAAGCTCAGCAGAAAGGGCTTTGACAGGGTAAGCGAAAAGAAGTGGCGCCGGTGGATATATCACCCGGAGCAGCGAAGGGGATTTATAGGCAGTTTGCTTGATTATGTGACCGCGGAGGAATCCTTGAAAGCGATGTCCACTCATTTTGAGGAGCTGCAGATACAGGAGATAGCTCCGGTGGACCGCGATTTGAAGTTGATGAAAATATGCGTAAGCGCGGCGCCGCTGCTGGGGCTTCTTGGGACGGTTACGGGTATGCTGACGACGTTCTCGGCTCTTGCGACCGGTGCAGGCGGTGACAAAACAATGGGCATGGTGGCAAGCGGGATATCTGAGGCGTTGATCACGACGGAGACGGGATTGGTTATAGCGTTGCCGGGGCTGTTCTTCCAGTACCAGATATCGCGAAAACAGGAGCAGTACAAGACCTTCCTTGCGCATCTTGAGACGGTTTGCACACAGAAGATGTACCGGGTATTAAAAGCTAAAAAGACTCAGCAGCAGCATGAGGTTGAAGAAGCAAAGCAGAAGAAAAAAAACGTACCGCAACTTCCCGAGGTGGATTGGGATTTTGAAGCGGACGCGGTAGCATGATAACAATTTTGAATTGAAATAATAATTATACTTGAGGTGAAAAAATGGGACGTTTTCGACAAATAGGGTCGGATGAAGGTAACGAAGCGGGGATTGACATATCGCCGCTGATGGACTGCGTGTTCATTCTTTTGATATTCTTTATCGTAACCACGACTTTTGTTGAGGAGACCGGCGTTGAGGTTGATAAGCCTCAGGCCGCTTCATCGGTGAGGCTCGAAAAGACGAGCATACTGATCGCCCTTACCGAGAAAGGGGAGGTGGTTTACGGGGGCAGGGAGATCGGGATAAGCGGTGTTCGTCCGCTGGTCAAGAGGATGCTGCAGAAAGAGGACGTGCCGGTGATAATCCAGGCGGACACTTCTGCTCAGACGGGTCTTCTTGTAAGGCTCATTGACGAGGCGAAGCTTGCCGGGGCGACAAAGGTCAGTCTTGCATCACGTAAATCAAGCAGCTGAGTGTAAATACATTGAAAAAGAGCAAATCATTATATATCAGATTTTTTGGCAGTATAGGGCATCTGTGCCTTGTTGCGGCAGGGGCGGTGGGGCTTACGCTTGCATTTTTTCTTGTGCTGCCTCTTATGCAGAAACTTGCCGAAACGGATAATACAGACATGATCGTTCAGTCGGTTGACACTGCGAGGCTCGAAGCGCCGGACCCGCCGCCGGAGCCAGAACCGGAGGAAGAGCCGGAGCCTGAGGAGCAGCCTCCGGAGCTTGCCGACGAGGCGCCGCCGCTCGATCTTTCGCAGTTGGAGCTTGCGCTTAACCCGGGGTTCAGCGAGGGCTGGATGGGCGGTGATTTCACTGTCAACCTTAATAATGTGGTTTCCGGGAACAAGGAGAACGTTGATGCTCTTTTTGCCATCGCGGACCTTGACCAGAAGCCGAGAGTTATCTATCAGCCGAGCCCGGTGCTCAGTTCTGCAGTTCGCAAGAAAGCGCCGGGGACGGTTTATATAATTTTTATTGTCGACCAGAACGGCAGGGTTCAGCAGCCCAAGATACAGACTTCTTCGGATCCTGTGTTTGAAAAGCCTGCGCTAAACGCTGTTAAGCAATGGAAGTTTGAGCCGGGCAAGCGAAACGGACAGCCGGTCCGCTTTAAGATGCGTGTGCCGATAACTTTCCCGAAAGGATAAAAATGAAAGGAATTCAGTTGGATATTACGTTTTTGAAAAGTCTTTTGCCTGTTTTGATCTTAGCTGCTGTTATGTCGGCAGGGTTTTTCCCGGTTTGGGCAGCGGAAATTAATGATGAAAATGTATTTGTCGGGCCGCCGGTTCCGGATCCCGCTTTTAGCGCCGAACAGATAGAGATATGGAACGATCCCGGTTTTCAAAAACGCTTCACGGAGAGTTATATCGCCGAGACGGAGATCGAGCCGAGGGTGACGCTTGAGGAACGTGAAGACATGGAGAAGGTTCTGGAGTACATTTCTTCCGAAGAGATGGACAAGGCGATCAAGCTGCTTGAGAAGAACCGGGGAGAAGCGAAAAGCGCGGTTTTTGATTTTACGCTTGCCAATATTTATTTTCAGCAGGAGAAGCTGGAACAGGCGGCGGAAAACTATGTTGTCGCTGTTGAGAAGTATGCTAAGTTTCGCAGGGCCTGGGGGAACCTGGGGTTAATTTATATTCGCCAGGGTCAATTCGAGGAGGCGATACCTGCTCTTACGAGGGTGCTTGAACTTGGGGGCGGTGATTCGGTAACTTACGGGCTTTTGGGGTATGCTTACTCGAATGTGGGGAACAATCTTTCTGCCGAATCGGCATACCGTATCGCGGTGCTGCTGGATCCGCATACGCTTGACTGGAAGATGGGGCTTGCGAGGAGTCTTTTCAAGCAGGAGCGTTTTCCCGACGCTGCTGCACTTTGTAACCAATTGATAAAGGACCAGCCTGACAAGCCGGATTTGTGGCTGCTGCAGGCGAACGCGTATTTGGGCATGAAGCAGCCTTTAAAGGCAGCGGAGATTTACGAACTTGTTGACCACATGGGCAAGTCCACTTTTGAAAGCCTTAACATGCTGGGTGACATATATATAAATGAAAAGCTATATGACCTTGCGGTAAATTCATATATCCGGGCTATGGCGAAAAAGCCTGACGGGGGTTCGGAGAGGGCTTTGCGGTCGGCGAAGATACTTGCTGCAAGGGGTGCGCTTGACGAGACGAAGGTGCTTGTCGGGCAGATCGAGAAAGTTTACGGAAGCGGGCTTGAGAAGGAGCATCGCAAGGACCTGCTTAAGCTGCGTGCCCGTCTTGCTGTTGCCGACGGTTCGGGCGAGGAAGAGGCAGCGGTGCTCAAGGAGATCGTGGAACTTGATCCGCTTGACGGAGAGGCTTTCCTGCTGCTCGGTCAGCACAGCAGCCGGACGGGCGACACGGAGCAGGCGATTTTTTATTATGAACGTGCGGCGAGCATCGAGGGGTTCGAGGCTGACGCGAAGGTGCGTATGGCACAGCTGCTTGTGAAGACCGGCAAGTATGACGAGGCGGTGCCGCTGCTTAAACGCGCACAGCTTCTGGAACCGCGTGAAAACGTTCAGAAATATCTCGAACAGGTTCAGCGCATCGCCAAGACGAATTAGCGGCAGGCTGATTTTGCCGTAATGCTACGGCATGGTGCTTGCGAATTCTTTTTCCTTGTAAAAAGGATTGTATTGGCAGAGCCTGATCGCTTCGTTTATTTGTGTATCGCTCATTTTTTCGGCAAGCATGTCCCTTTGGGTTGCCGAACTTGCGTAGCCCTGTGACGCAGAGATGCTGTACCACATGTAAGCGTAGACGTTATCCTGCTGGGTACCTCTGCCGTGCTGGTACATCATTCCGAGCTTGTTTTGAGCGATAGCGCAGCCGTGTTCGGCGGCATTGTTGAAATGCTCAAAGGCTTTGCCGTAGTCCTTTTTAACGCCGCGTCCCTTTATGTACATCAGTCCGAGGTTGGTCTGTGCGACACGGCTGCCGTTTTCCGATGCCTGCGCAAGAAGTCTTACCGCTTCTTTGTCATCCTGTTCGGTTCCTTTGCCCTTGATATTCATGAGGGCGAGTTTAGCCTGTGCCTGGCCGAAGCCGTGTTCGGCGGAGCGTTGGAACCACTTGACGGCTGTTTCATCGTTTTGGTTTACGCCGTGTCCTTTATAGTACATCCAGCCGATAGTGTATTCTGACTGGGCGACGTTTTTTTCGGCGGCCATTTCCAGCCAACTGAGGGCATGGGCATAGTCCTGATCGACGCCGATTCCCTCGTAATACATCAGTCCGAGGTTGTTCATTGAGGGGCCGAAGCCTTTATTCGCTGCGGTTTGGTACCACATTCTGGCGGCGTTGTAGTCCTGTTTGACTCCACGGCCGTGGTAGTGCATGAGGCCGAGCATGTGGTCTGCGTAGGCAAGACCCTGAACGGAGGCCTGCCTGCACCACTGGTATGCGAGGCCGTAGTCTTTGTCGACGCCGAAGCCCTCATAATACATACGGGCAAGTGCGGCCTGGGCCTGTGGGGTGCCCTTGTCGGCGATCGGCTGGATCAACTGCATTGCTTTTTGGTAGTCGGGTTCGATGCCTTTGCCTTGCATGTACATCATGGCGAGGTTGTTTTTGGCCTGCTCGAAGCCTTGGTCGGCTGCTCGCTGGTAAAGCTGGACGGCTTTGACGGGGGCCTTGATGACGCCCTGGCCTTTTTCATACATGATACCGAGCGTATTCAAGGCAGGTGCGTAGTTTTGTTCGGCGGAGAGCCAGAGCCATTTGGCGGCCTTTTTGGGGTCCTGGTCGACTTCGGTTCCGTCGAGATACATTTTACCGAGGTTATACTGCGCCTGGGCGTCGCCGCCGCGTGCGGCCTGATTCAGGAGTGAAAGCGCTTCGCTGCCGCTTTTTTCGGGTGTCCAGCCGTTGAGGTGCATAAGGGCGAGGTTGTTTCGGGCGGACTGGTTGTACTGTTTGGCGGCTTTTTCGAACCACATGGCGGCCTGGTCGAAGTCCTGGGGGACGCCCTGGCCTTTCATGTAGAGCCTGCCGAGATTATTCTGTGCCTCGGCGAGGCCCTGCTGGGCGGAAAGCCTGTACCAGTAGGCGGCTTTGCCCGGGTCACGCTGGACGCCGGTGCCTTTTTCGTACATCAGGCCGAGGTTGTACTGGGCCTTTTTGTGGCCGTTTTGGGCGGATATTTTCCAGTCCTGCACGGCGGTGGAGTACTGGTTGTTCTCAAACGCTTTGCAGCCTTTATTGTAGTCCGAGTTGCACCCGGCGAATAATGCTGTTATAGCAATTGTGCATGATGCAAGGATTATGAGACTATGTTTTTTTGAGTTAGTAATTGGCCGTTTCGGGCTTTTGTCTTTACTAATCGACATTTGAGAAATCTCCTATTTTTGCACTGATATGGCTAATTATTCGGGTGAATTGGGGCGAGGGATAACCATAACTATTAAAAAAATGCTATATGTTTATGTTTCGGGCGTTAAATGTATGTATTTGGGGGAAATTCAGGACGGTAATTAACTGTATAGTTATTTTATAGGACTTGCGAAGGCGTTTAGAAAAGCGGTGTGGGTTAAACAAGTTATTATAAACCAAATTTCTAAGTATACGGGATTTCGATTAAATCGGGTTTGTATTCGAATTTTCTTGCTCTTGCCCCAGTGGTTTTTGTAATATGGTAGACTTGAATAGGTGATTAATAGATTTGAAACTGTGAATGGTAAATGTCATTTAATGATATCACATAAATACAAATGCATTTTCGTTGAAATTCCGAAGACAGGAAGCTCCAGTGTTAGAGCAATAATTGGAAATCCTGCGAAACCGCACCTTAATATATGGCAAATCAAATATGAGCTGGAGCATTATAATGACCGTACACACTATACAGGCAGACTCAACAGGATAAACGAGCTCCTTTCTTTTATGCTGCCTCAGAGAGTGAGATCAAAAAAAGGCAAGAATATTTTCGAGTCTTACTATAAATTCAGTTTTGTAAGAAATCCCTGGGACCGTGTTGTTTCTCTGTACCTTAGAAAAGAAGGTTTGCAAATGCGTGACCGTATGAGTTTTGAAGAATTTGTGGATTGGATAAAATATAGCAGCAGCACGTGTTTACACCCCGTACCTCATACAAATCAGTTGGACTGGCTTGTAGACCCTCATGGAAACGTCCTTGTGGATTTTATTGGAAGATTTGAAAATCTGGAAAATGACTGGGCAAAAGTAGCCAAAAAGCTTGGGGCCAGTGAAAAACTGCCGCACGAGAATAATAACCCTATCAGAAAAAAGCATTATTCTGAGTATTACAATTCCAGAACCAGAGACATAATAGCGCATAAATTCAGAGTTGATATTGATTATTTTGGTTACAAATTTATTGAGTGTTGATTGAAACAAATTAAATTATTGTGAGGTATTGATAAATTGATTTGTTACTATAAGTGCGGGCTTGCCCGGGCTTGAGATTTTTTTGAAGGTTCTGCCGGTCCATCCGCAAACGTTACACTGCCTGATTAAACCAAGCCGCGAACCGACGGACAGCCAGAAATTTTTTAGCGTTTTGGGCATGATCTTTTGCTTCTTTCTATCTATGCACCTTTTTATTTAAAGCCTCAGGGCAGTTTATGTTAAGGAGTTTTCAAATAGATTACAAGGGTAAATTTGTCATATAACGGCATGGATATCTCTATATTACCGGTCAACAATTTCCGACATCCTGCAATTGCGTTCTTGACATATCCGCCGAATATGACATACTAACTGGAATGACAAAACGTATAGCGATACTTGGATCCACGGGTTCTATCGGCAGCAATGCACTGAAGGTCATAGAGGCCCTGGGCGGCGAATATGAAGTAACGGCTCTCTCGGCGAACACAAGCGTTGAGCTTCTGGCAGAGCAGTGCGGGCGGTTTGCGCCGGGGTATGC
Source organism: uncultured Pirellulales bacterium (assembly GCA_964628195.1). GTDB lineage: Bacteria > Planctomycetota > Phycisphaerae > Sedimentisphaerales > Anaerohalosphaeraceae > CAZVPF01. Next base: position 83,354 of record CAZVPF010000004.1, read on the forward strand.
AGCTTTGACCGACGGTGTCGGCAGGGAGAAATTTATGAGCCTTGCAGAAGATTGTTCGGCAAAGCTTTTTTTCGGTCCGGAAGGTATGGAGCAGTTAGCGGCGCTGGATGAGGTTGATATTGTGCTTGCGGCAGTTGTGGGTGCGGCGGGTTTGCCGGCTGTGCTAAAGGCGGTCGAGTCGGGCAAAACAGTTGCCGTGGCGAACAAGGAACCGCTTGTTGCGGCGGGCAAACTGCTTACCGAAACGGCTGCAAAAACCGGTGCGGTTATACTGCCGGTCGACAGTGAGCACAGCGCGGTTTTTCAGTGCCTTCAATCCGGTCGAAAAGGCGAGATCCGCAAGATAATTCTGACCGCAAGCGGCGGGCCATTCAGGGGGGCAAGCTGTGAGGACCTTTCGAGGGTGACGCGCGAGCAGGCACTTGCGCATCCTACCTGGGAGATGGGCCCGAAGATAACAATAGACTCGGCGACAATGATGAACAAGGCGCTGGAAATAATCGAGGCGGTTTGGCTTTTCGGGGTGGATGCGAGCAAAATAGAGGTGATGGTGCACCCCGAATCTATCGTTCATTCAATGGTTGAATTTGAGGACGGTTCGATAATCGCTCAGCTCAGCACGACGGATATGTGTTTGCCGATACAGTACGCACTTACATATCCCGAAAGGGTTCCGGGTATAGCACAAAGGCTGGACCTTACCAAGCTCGGCGCCTTGACGTTCGAGAAACCTGACCGGGAAGTTTTCAGGGCACTTAAGCTTGCATACGATGTTGCCGATAGAAAAGGTTCTGCGGCTGTGGTTTTCAACGCGGCCAACGAGGCGGCGGTAGAACTTATGCTTGAAGATAAAATACGTTTCTGCAATATCGTCGAGTTAGTCGAGAGGTGCCTTGACGGGCACAAAGATTTTGAGCCGGCGAGTCTGGATGAAATACTTGAAACCGACAAGATTACCAGGAAAGAGGTAAAGGAATGTCTCAATCAAACGGTGTAAATAACGGCAGCGGCAACGGTTCGGGCCAGTCCCATGGAGGTAAGCTGCTGCTGGGGGCTATAGTTCTTGCTATAATATTTTTTGTTTTCACGAACATTGATGCATTCGGGGCGGTTCTTCTCGTTGCGGTTGGGTTCGGGTTTGTGATAATGATCCACGAGTTCGGTCATTTTATCATTGCCAAACTCGCGGGCATAAAAGTCGAGGCTTTTTCGATAGGCTTTCCTCCGACGCTTATCGGGATACGAAAAACAAAAGACGGTTTCAAGATGCGGTTTCTCATGGGCAATCGCGAGCATATTGAAAGCGACGACCAGGACGACAGCACCGAATACAGGATCGGGCTTGTTCCGTTTGGCGGGTTCGTGAAAATGATGGGCCAGGAAGATGTGGGTGCGGCCCAGAAAAGCGGAGACAAACGCTCATTTGCGAACAAGCCGGTCTGGATACGAATCGCCGTTGTGGGGTCCGGGGTTTTGTTCAACGCGATAAGCGCATGCCTTATTTTTATGGCGGTTTTTCTTATCGGCATAAAACTGCCGCCTGCGGTTGTGGGCGGAGTTCGGCCGGGCTCTCCGGCGGATGTGGCGGGTCTTCGGGCCGGTGACAGGATAACCGCGGTCGAAGGTGACACCTTTGTCGATTTTTCTTCCCTGCCGCTTGCGGGGGCTCTTTCCAAGCGCGGTGAGGCCGTAGAGTTTACCGTTGAGCACCCTGACGGAAAGATTGAAAAATACGAGCTAATAGCGAAGCAGCCGCCTAATGTAAACATAAGAATGTTCGGAATAGAGCAGGCAAACAGCCTGAAAATAGCAGATCTTGACGCGCCGGAACTAAACGAAGAAATGTTCGGGCGTTCCGGGCTGAAACCCGGTGATGTTATAACGGCGGTTAACGGTGAGCCCGTGAAGAACTTTTACGAGTATCGACAGGCGATCGAGAACGCGTATCAAAGCTCTGTCACACTGACTGTTAAAAGCAAGAAAGTGGGTGACTACGGAGGAGACACAAGGCAGGTTTCTATACCGATATACCTGAACGCGACCCTGGATGACTTTGATAAAGGCTACCGGGTTGCGCATATCTTTTCGATGCTTCCGCGTCTTAAGGTTCTATCGGTCGACCAGGGCCGCCGATACGACATGAAACCCGGCGACATAATTGTCCAGGCAGGCGGGGTTGAATACCCCAGTTATGAGGAGTTTAGGAAGGTTACCGAGGATTACGACTCGAAAGAAATGCCGATTACATTGATGCGGAAAAATCCGCAGGGCCGATGGGATAAGATCGAGACGGTCGTGGAGCCATCGTCTCCGCCGGGGGGCGGACGGGTTACGGTAGGAGTGCTGCTGGTGCTTGACGGTGAAAACCCGATCGTGGCCGATACCATTGCCGGTGAGGACGGTCCGGGGGCCCTTGAAATACCGCCCGGTTCGATTATAACATCCGTTGCCGGTCAGCGTGTTGAAACTTTTTTCGAGGTTATCAAGCTTATCAGGACGGGTATGGGGCAAACCGTCGAAATCGAATTCGTCAAACCGGACAAAGAAACCGGATCGGTTTCCGCGGATGTACCGGCGACACATGATTATATAAATGTAACGTGCGAAACGGCGCCTTTTGCGCCGGAAGATTTTACGCCTACAGCGGGTTTTATTTTAGAACAGCTCGAGGAGGAGTACAAGGCGTCCAATCCGGTGAAGGCGTTGTCAATGGGTCTGAAAAAGGGCACGCAGTTTGCCGCGAATACTTATTTGACGCTTCGAAGGCTGTTTACACGTGACGTGAGTCCCAAGACGCTTGTCGGCCCGGTGGGTATAGTGACCATGAGCTACCAGATCGCCAAGCACTCGGTGATGGATTATGTTTATTTTATGGGTATGCTGAGCTGTGTTATCGCGGTGATGAACCTTCTGCCGATACCGGTTGTTGACGGGGGCGTTATCGTTATGCTGATAATCGAGAAGATAAAGGGTTCGCCGATAAACGAAAAGGTTCAGCAGACGATAAGTTATGTGGGGCTTGCGCTGCTGATAGCTCTGGGGGTCTGGCTGCTGTTTAACGACATTATACGCTTTTTCCTAAGTTAATATCGCGGAAACTCCATGGCCGACACGGAAAAAACTCTGCCTAAAGTAACGGTTATTGTTCCTGTCTTCAACAGCGAAGTTTTTGTCAGCCGTCTTGTCGATTCCCTTCTGTCGCAAACATATCCCTCGAAGCTTGTCGAGATTATCATTGTAGACAACAAGTCCACCGACCGAACCGGAGAAATTCTTTCCGCCATGCCTTTGAGGCTCCTTCACCAGCGGAGTAAGCAAAGCTCCTACGCGGCCCGGAACCTCGGCATTGAAAACGCCGCCAGCCCGATCCTCGCCTTTACCGACGCAGACTGCAGCCCCTGCCCGGAGTGGCTTGAAGAAGGCATCCGAACCCTCATCGAAAGCGACTCCGATATGGTATCAGGCCCCGTCCGATTTGAGTTCTCTAAAAAACGCACCTCTGCCGAACTATACGACTCCATAACCCACTTTCGCAACCAAGACAAGATTAACCAGGGCAAAGGCGCAGCCACCTGCAACCTCTTTGTCAAATGCGAACTCTTCGACGAGCTTGGTCTGTTTCCCGAGGTTAAAAGCGGCGGTGACTTCCAATGGACAGGCAGGGCAATAAACAAAGGCAAAAAACTGGTCTTCGCAGAAAAAGCCTTCGTCTGTCACCCGACACGCCGTTTCCTGCAGCTGCTCGCTAAAAGTTTTCGTACAGGCTCAGGAGACCCATATAACCGTCTAAGCAGGGGCTTTAGTGTTGGCCACGAAATTTGCTATACTTACTATCGGCTGCTGCCGGTCAAGCTGGAACTTCGGAAGCTAATCGCAAAAATAAACGCTCTCGGCGGTGAGTTCAAAGCTAAAAAACGGCGAATTATTTTCACCGCCCTGTGCTGCCGAATGGTCTCCAGGGTCGCAGCGGCAATCGAAATGACAAAAATGATTCTAACCGGGAAAGCTAAGCGTGAATCAGCAAACGACTGACCTGGACATAAGCGTCGTCATACCCGCTTATAACTGCGGCCCGTACCTCCGCCGTGCAGTAGAAAGCGCATTGTCCCAGTCCTTCCGTCCCCGCGAGGTCATTGTTGTCGATGACGGTTCAACTGACGATACCGCTGAGACGGCAAAGACCTACGGCGAGAGGATAAGGCTGATCGTTCAGGAAAACTCGGGGGCAAGTGTCGCCCGCAACAGGGGTATTGAGGCAGCGAGGGGCGAGTGGATTGCTTTTCTCGACGGGGATGACGAATGGCTTGAGAACCACCTCGAACTGACAGCCCGGGTATTGACGGAGAACCCCGATCTCGTCTGGGCGACGGGAAATTATTATGAATGTCTTTGCGAGAAGCAAAGGCGAGCGGTCAGGACGCCCGAAGGGGCGCTTCGCGAGATGCTTGGCGGCAGGAATTACTTTCATGACTTTTTCGCCGCTGCTGCACGGGGCGTTTGGGGTCATACCGACACCATGGTAATCAAAAAGAGCGTACTGCTCGAAGCGGGGGGGTTTCGTCCGGGGCAATTGAAAGCAAACGATATTGATATGTGGCTGAGGATAGCTTACAGGCATCCGAAGGCAGGCTTTGCAGTTGAACCGACCGCGATTTACCACCTTGACATACAAAACAGCATTGTTCGGAAATACCGTAAAGATGACATATACGTGCCTTTTCTTGACAGGCATGTGTCACTGGCAAAGCAGCTTGGGGTTTGGGAACGTTTCAGGCCATGTTGTGTGTTTATGGCGAAGCGATGGATGAGGAGCCTTCTTTTTTACGGCCAGGCAGAGGCGATAAAAAATATTATTGAGACCCACGGAGAGTTGTTTTCGCGGCGGTATAAGATTTTCATGCGTTTGATGACGCTGTGTCCCGGGTTTACGAAATTGGCCCTGAGGGGCATATCATTTTTGGTGCGCAATTTGAGGCTGAGAAGAAGGGTTATGAGAAAGCCCTGAGGGGGAGGAAAGTTTGTTGGCGGGCACGGTGCGTTAGTTTTTATGAGTGGTCCATATAAAGATTTTCAATTTTTGTGATGAAGTTTTGCAGGTTAAATTCATCGGCTGTTTTGAGGGCGTTTTCGCGAAGTTTTTCCTTTAAGTTGTTATCCGCATTTAAGCTGAGGATTTTTTGAGCTAATGCTTCGCGATCGTTTGGCGCGATAAGGCAGTTTTCTCCGTCAACGAGAAAATCTGTCATACCATCAACACCTGATGCGACAACGGGCACGCCCATCGCCATCATTTCGAGACAGGATATTCCGAAGGTTTCTTTTCGCGAAGGTGCAACGCCGATATCAATCGTCGAGAGCATTCGGGGCACGTTGTCGCAAAAACCGAGAAACTTGACATTGCTTTGGATATTATTGGCATATACATACTTTTCAAGTTTATCCCTCAGCGGGCCGTCGCCGATCAGTATCAATTTGAAGCGTGCATTTTTGTCGACAAGCAAGGGCATCGCCCTGACAAGAATATCGACGCCCTTGATGATGTTCAGCCTGCCGGAAAAGCCTGTTACAATGTCTTCATCACCGAAGCCGAGCTGTTTTTTAACCTCGGGGGCTGAATACCCGGCGGGGTTGAAATACGACAGGTCTATCGCGTTGTGGGTTACACAAATTTTTTCTTTCCTGATTTTTAACTTCTGGGTGTAATATTGTTTTAACTTATTTGATACGGCAATGAACTTTGCAGCTTTATTGCCAAAGAGCCTGAGGAAAGTCCTGTAAATAAAAAAAGTTATATTGTTTTCATATATGGGGCTATGCTCGTGCACGAAGACGTTTACTTTTACGAAGAACGCGGCAATTAAGGAAAGCATGACGGGCTTTGAAAGATGGGCATGGATAATATCTATTTGGTTTTCTCGGCAGATTTTTATGATTTCAAAAAATTTTCTCAGGTCATAATCCGGCAGAGCGTTTCTGATAATGTGTCCATTAACCTGTATTTCATTTTTCCTGTTGCGCAGGGGGTAAACAAAATGTGTAAACTCGGAGCTGTCGGAGTTTTCAACGATCTGTTTTAATACCACCTGTGCGCCGCCGAGGCCGAGGTTGCTTATTATGTGCAGTATTTTTTTCGGCATTTATTTTCCCGCTATTTTCCTGAACAAATCCTTATATGTTTTCACTATCTTTTTTATATCATGGTTTTGCTCAACATATTTGCGCCCGTTTTGCCCGATTTCCATGTAACGCCTGTCTTCCAGCAAGAAAGACAGCCCGCGTCTGAGCTTTTCGAAATCCGCTTCGCATGCCATGCCGCACAAATGCCTGGTTAAAAATTCGTCGGGGTTCACCGCGTAAGACAGTATAGGCGCGGCGGCTTTGCAGGCCTGTATAAAGGTGTTCGGGAAACCTTCGCTGTCGCTGGTGTTGACGAAAACTTTGGCAGCGGCGAAATATTTATCTATTTCGTGGAAACCCACACGTTTGATAAACTCAAGGTTTGCGGCTGTGTGCGCTTCCTTAAGGAGCTGCTTATACTTTTCATCCCCGGTGGCCTGCTGGCAGATCATGACGAATTTTTCATGTGGAAAGCTTTTTGCAAGGTCGATGAAACGCCGGGCTCCCTTGGCCTTGCCCGATCTGCCGACCCAAAGTATGCTTTCCTTTTCCATATTGTTTATCTCGGGGATTTTGTGTGCGTTGGGAATTGCTACCGAGTCAATGCCGTAAGTTTGCCTGACCAGTTCCCTGTCCTGCTGATTTTGAACTATAAGCTGTGCGGTTCTTTTCAGCGACCAATTGAATAACTTTCCTTTAATGAGGTTGTCCTTCAGGTAGCTGCCATCACATTCTCTTATATGGGCGGTACGGTAAATAAGTTTTCGGCGATGAAGCACGCAGAAAACAGCCCCGAGGAAAACGCCCATTGACGCTGTTTCAAATATGTAGATATCGGCTTTTGCTTTACGCATTGCCCGGTAAATTTTAAAGCCGCCCGAAAGCGGTGAATTTTTGAAATCCAAGCTGGAAATTATCCTGACGTTTTGTCTTGTTTCAATCGGCGGCTGACCATAATCGGCGACTACAAAAGAGACATCGAAATCGGTGTCTTTGGCAAGCTCTGTTGCAAGGATGTAAAAATCCACCTCCGCTCCGCCGAACAGAGCTTCCACCTCCGGGTTGAACAGCGGATAGGTTTTAGGCATTACAAAACAAACTTTAACAGGCCTGTCATTCATGTAAAACAGTTTAACCGGGGCGCATCAAAACACAATAAAAAACCAAGTCCGTTTCAAAACTCTGTATATTTTTTGCTGTTTCCTCTTGCCTTGTGCACGGGGTATTTTTGTTCGTTTATTTTAAGTTTTTTTTCGACCTCCTCGAAAAGATCAAGCCCGAGTTCGTGCGAGAGGTAGATAATGAACACGAAGACGTCTGCGAGTTCCCGGCCGGCTTTTTCTCGCTGGTCATCGTTTAGGTTTGCGGCCTGGCCGGTGTCTTTCCAGAGGAAATGTTCGAGCAGTTCGGCGGCCTCTATGCACAGGCCTTCTGCAAGGTTTTTGGGGTCGTGAAACTGCTTCCATTGCCGCTCGTCGCGGAACTTCAATATTTTCTGTTTGAGTGCGTCATACTTTTGTGTCACCGGTCGGGGCCTTTCTTAAATGAAAACTATTTTTCGCCGACTTCCTTTTTTACTTCGCTAAGCAGGTTTATCGCCTCTATGGGTGTGAGGTTATTTACGTCGAGGTTCTTCAGCCTCTCGAGCACCGAGCGCTGTTTTTTTGTAAAAAGCGTCTCGGTTTGGTCGGCTGTTTTCTTGCGTGCGAGTTTTTCGCCGGCTGCCTCCCTGGTGAATGTCTGTTCCAGGTCGTTGAGCACTTCCCTGCCTCGGTCGATTATGGCTGGTGGTATTCCGGCGAGTTTCGCGACGTGCAGGCCGTAAGATTTGTCGGTTCCGCCGGGCAGTATCTTGTGCAAAAATACGACTTCGTCCATCCACTCCCGCACGGCGACGTTGAGATTGACTACGTTTGAAAGTATTTCGGCAAGCTCGGTAAGCTGGTGATAATGGGTTGCAAAAAGTGTGCGGCACTTTATTTCATTTGCGATATGTTCGGTTATCGACCACGCCAGGGCCAGGCCGTCATAGGTGCTGGTTCCGCGGCCTACCTCATCGAGGACAACCAGTGAACGCTGTGTTGCGTTGTTGACGATATTGGCTGTTTCTGTCATTTCGACCATGAACGTTGAAAGACCGCGGGCAAGCTCGTCAGAGGCGCCTACGCGGGTGAATACCCTGTCCACCACGCCTATTCTTGCTTCCTTTGCGGGCAGGAACGATCCGGCCTGGGCGAGTATTACGAGCAGTGCGACCTGGCGAATATAGGTGCTCTTGCCTGCCATGTTGGGCCCGGTTATGATGGCAAGGTCGGAGTCGGGGCCGCCAAGCAGGGTGTCATTAGGGACAAAGGCGTTTCCCAGCGCATCGTCGAGAACGGGGTGTTTGCCCTGTTCAATATAGAGTTCTTTCGTATCGTTAATTACGGGTCGAACCCATCCCCGGTCGCGGGCGATGTGGCCGAAACATGCAAGGCAGTCGACGACGGCGACGGTATGGGCGAGGTCCTGGAGCCTTGAAATGAATTTTGCGGTAAAGTCCCGCACCTCGTCGAAGAGCTTGTACTCGAGCTCGAGGGATTTTTCCTGGGCGGTCAGGACCTCCGTTTCGTATTTCTTGAGTTCATCGGTAATGTATCGCTCTGCGTTTTTTATTGTCTGTTTGCGGTGATAGTCGCCCGGCACATCATCGGCGGCCCAACGCGGGACCTCGATATAATATCCGAAGACCTTGTTGAACCCGATTTTGAGCTTATCTATTCCGGTGCGTTCGGCCTGGGCCTGCTGATACTGCGCGAGAAACTCCCGGTTATCCTTCGACAGCGAGCGATAGCGGTCAAGCTGCTCGTTGAAACCTGCTTTTATAACGCCCCCGTCGCGCAGATGGACCGGGGGGCTGTCCTCGATTGCAACGGTAAGGAGCTCGGCAAGCTCGTCCATGCTGTCGCATCGGTTTGCGAGCTCTTTGAGCAGAGCTGCGCTGCATGGCGAGAGCATTTCCCTGAGCGGGGGCACCTGTTTGAGCGAATTGCACAACGCGACAAGGTCGCGCGGGGAGGTTCGGTATGTCGATATCCGCGCGACTATCCTTTCGATATCGGCGACACTTTTCAGAAGGTTCCGCACACCGCCGCAAAGCGCGTCATCGGCTGTGAACTGCGCGACGGCCTGGTGCCTTTCGTTTATCATTTCCACATCGCACAGCGGCGCGCATATCCAGTTTTGCAAAAGCCTGCCGCCCATCCCGGTCAATGTCGCGTCAATATTATCGAAAAGGGTGTTCGCCGAAGATTCCGAACGTATTGTCCGAAGGACCTCAAGGCTTCGCAGGGTCGTTTGATCAAGCTCGAGGGTCGCCTTGGGGTCTACTTTTTTGACCGATTTAATATGTGTAAGTGCGGTTTTCTGTGTCTCGCTTAAATACTCGAGGACGGCACCTGCTGCTTCTATTGCCGGGTAACTGTCGGTGAACCCGAACCCTTCGAGCGTCTGCACGCCGAAATGTTTGAGCATTTTCTTTTTTGCCCCCTGCGGCTCGAAGTACCAGCCGGGGCGTTCGGTCACCGTCGCGCCTGCGAGTGAGACGATATTTTCGCGCAGTTTTTTTGCAGCGGACTCGAAAAGTGAACCTTTCATATCGGGCAGCAAACACTCCGAGGCCCCGATTCTCAACAGTTCGTCAAGAACTTTTGACTCGTCCACCGCCCGGCAGTAAAAATGACCGGTGGAAATATCGACCCATGCAATTCCCGTCATACCGGACGAAAGCGACACAGCGGCGAGGAAGTTATCACGCTTGTCCTCAAGGAGCATCTCATCGGTCAAAGTGCCGGGGGTGACGACCCGGACAACATCGCGCCGGACAACTCCCTTTGCCTGTTTGGGGTCCTCGACCTGTTCACAGACAGCGACCTTGTAACCGGCTTTTATCATCTTCTTCAAATACCCGTCAACTGCATGATAAGGCACACCCGCAAGCGGAATGGGATTGCCTGAATCTTTGCCGCGCGAGGTGAGTGTCAGTCCGAGAACCTTGGAGCATGTTGCCGCGTCCTCGTAAAAGGTTTCGTAAAAATCACCCATGCGGAAAAAGAGCACCGCGTCGGGATATTTCTCCTTAAAGTGATGAAACTGCCTCATTGCCGGTGTTATTTTGGTTTCTTTCTTTGCCATCGGTCAAAAACCGTTACTCTTGATTCAACAACTTGCTGATTATCCCGGAGGCCTTGCGGACTGATTTTGCTTTGGCGAGCCTCTCGACAAGTTCTACCTGCCTTTCCGTAAAACATGCGGGCCTGCGGTGGTCGAAATCGGTAATGCCAAGGGTTTTGTGAATTGCCTCGATAAGTCTGCCGGCACCTTTGCCTGTTTTTGCGCTCATCCTGACAACCGCCCGGTGCGGCACTGATATATCGCTTTCGGTCATTCTTATCGGCAGGTCGGCTTTGTTCAATATCGCAATGACGGGCACATTTTGCGGCAGAGAAATCTTCGGGCAGCCTTTATCAAGCACGAGCAGAATCAACTGGGCGGCTTTTAGCATATCGTATGACGATTCCTGTGCGGCGGTGTCGATACTGCCTTTAAGTGAAGGATCCAGTCCGGCGGTGTCGACCATTTCAAGGCTTACAAGCGATGTTTCAAGCCTTGCGCTTAGCCAGTCCCTTGTGGTTCCGGCTGTTTCAGTAACGACCGCATCGGGCCTGGCGCAAAGCATATTAAAAAGCGTGCTCTTGCCCGAGTTTGGCTGTCCGGTTAAAACAACCCTTGCACCTTTGATGAAAACCGAAGCGATTTTTGTCGTGTTGAGAATATTTTGACAGCCGTTTCGAATCTCATCCATGCTCAGCCGAGACCTGCTTTCGTACCAGCCGTTTAATAAAGGCAAAAGTCCGTGTGTGACCTGTGCCCGGATAAGTTTCACTCCGGTAAGTGAAGTGGCACGAAGTTTTTCGACCATCGCCTCAGACTGTATGGTCGAGGGCATGAACGAGTATATCCGCCGGAGCATATCGGCGTATTCGACATATTCGGCTCCGCTTTGCTCGAGTAGCTTGACGATTTTTTCCACGATGATCGAATTGCCGTGACAGTTTATAGTTACGGTTCTGTCCGTCTCGACAGCGGCGAGGACCTGGTCGACAGTTGTTTGTCCCTCTACAACCCTGCCCAGTATGATTCTTCCCTGTTTGAAAAAAGCGTTTTCGTTATCCGGGACGAATATTCGGCGCAAAATTTTCACTGCGTCTGCACCGTATATCTGGACAGACGAGATCGCCGCAGCGCCGACAGGTGTTATTACAGAGGCAAGGGCTTTCATTCATTCTCCTTTTCGCGTCGCAGTTTATCGACTATCTCGCCCATTTGGTTTTTGTCCGAAAGGTGTTTTTTGTATGCGAGAAATATTCCCCTTACCACAAGGTCGGGCACCCAGTTGTCGACGAAGTCGCAGTCTTCTTTAATGGCAGCGGCGGCAGAGCCGGTTACGATAAGCTGCGGCCATGTGCCGATCTGGTTTGCGTACTCCTCTGTTACTGTGCGCAGCAGCCCGACGGCGGAGTAATAGAGGCCGGCTCGTATCGCCTCCTCGGTATCTGCCCCGATGCATGAGAGAGGTTTTTCGAATTTAACTTGGGGCAGAGCAGCGGTAGCTTGATGCAATGCCCTTGCCGACATTTCAAAACCCGGCGCGATTATTCCGCCCATGAACACGCCCTGTTCGTCTACAAGGTCTATCGTTACCGCTGTGCCGAGGTCGGCGACTACGACAGCATTTTCCACCACTGCAAAGGCAGCGGCAGCGGTTACGAGCCTGTCGATGCCCACCTTTTTGGGCTCGGCAAGTCCGACTTCAATAGGCAGCGGCAGGTCAGTGCCTATAACTTTCACTTTTTCGCCCAGGAGCTCGTCGCATAATTGCCTTATATTTTCGGTTCGGTCGGGCACGACGGAACAAACGACGATAACCCCGTCTTTAACCGGCTGTTTAGCGGCCTTTGAAAGCGGGATAGAATCCCATGCTGACGTGATAAGGTCCTTTAGCCGCTGCTCGTCATCCGGCGGGGCGGTTTCGATAAACCTGACTTCATCGTCGACGAAAAGTCCGAGTTTGTAATTAGTATTTCCGATATCAATTGCCAGCATGTTCATGGTCAAGCTCCCTGACATTTTTCCACAATAACTCGTTAAGCTCAGCGACACCTTCGCCGCTGACCGCGGAGATAACCGCGTCGACCGGCACGGCGAGCCTGCTGTTAATGTCCTGAACAAAAATACCTTCTCCGTCAAGGTCGGCCTTGTTCAGGATAACCAACTGCTTTTTATTTGCAAGAATCTCGCTGTACCTGGCGAGCTCGTTATTTATCTTGTTAAAATTCGCGACCGGGTCGCTGTTGTCCGAAGGCATAATGTCTATAATGTGCGCGAGTATCCTTGTGCGCTCGATATGCCGGAGAAAATCGTGCCCGAGCCCTGCGCCTTGGTGAGCACCTTCAATAAGGCCGGGAATGTCTGCCATTACGAACCTTCGAAATCCGCTGAGTTCGACTATGCCCAGCACCGGCTGGAGGGTGGTAAAAGGATAATTCGCTATCTTTGGGCGAGCTGAGGAGCATCGAGAGATAAGTGTGCTTTTGCCTGCGTTGGGCATCCCGACAAGTCCGACGTCGGCGATTAGTTTAAGCTCCAGCTTCAGGTTTCTCTCCTGTCCGGGCTTGCCGGGCTGGGCGTACCTTGGGACCTGGTTTTTGGAGGTGGCGTACATCTTGTTGCCTTTGCCACCTCTGCCGCCCCTGCAAATTCTTACTTTCTGTCCGGGCTCGCTGAGGTCCTTTAGCATTATATCAAAGTCCCGGTCGTAAATTATCGTTCCGGGCGGGACCTCAATTACCAGGTCCTCTCCATCGGCGCCGAACTTGTTTGCACCTTCTCCGGGGTTGCCGTTTCCGGCGCGCCAGTGATGCTTTCCGGAAAAGTCGCTTAGCGTATCTATTTGGGGTGCGGCGAGAAAGTAAACGTCTCCGCCTTTGCCGCCGTTGCCGCCGTCCGGGCCGCCTTTGGGGATGAACCGCTCCCGTCGGAAGGACACACAACCGTGGCCTCCGTCGCCTGCCTTTACATAGATTTTGGCTTCATCGACAAACATTGCTAAACAAGGTTTTCAATATTAAAAACGGGAAAACTTATCATTTCTTAATACTTTCGATATAAGTTTTTAATTATAACACAAGGGCGGGACTATTTGAATACTAAATAAACAGACTGATTTTTTTATTCATTAAACGATGTTTTTCCCTTTTTTGTAATGGTTTAGGCCGATATATTCGATATGATTAATATTGACGGATCGCAGATATTATTCAAACAGCCGCAAAATCAAAAACTAAAAGAAGAAAGGAATAACCATGGCAAAAAGAAAAACAGCCAAAAAAAAGAGGCAGGATGTATTGAAGAATTTCCCGCCTGAAGTTCAGGAAACTATTATGGAGTATCCCAAAGAGACAAGGACCGCCATCAGGGAGTCTCTTGAAAAGTGGATGAAAAAAGACGACGAAGATGCCGTCAACACAATTGTCTACATGGCGACCCAGCAGGAAATACCCCCTATACTCAAAAAGCTTGTAGGCTTCCAGTCTCGCAGGGCTGCAGATGAACAGTCCGAACTTGAAGACAGGGTTCAGATGAAAAAGACCGGTACCAAGAAGAAAACCAGGAAGAAAAAGACTACCAAGAAGTCTGCAAAGAAGAAGAGCACCAAAAAGGCTGCTAAGAAAAAGACCGCTAAAAAGAAAGTGACCAAGAAGAAAGCGGCCAAGAAGAAAACTGCGAAGAAGAAGGCAACAAAGAAAAAGGCCGCAAAAAAGAAGACCTCCAAGAAAAAGGCCGCTAAGAAGAAAAAGGCTGCAAAGAAGTCTACGAAGAAGAAAACCGCCAAGAAAAAGACGGCTAAAAAGAAAACTGCCAAGAAAAAGACAGCAAAAAAGAAAACATCCCGCAAAAAAACTTCAAAAAAGCGTAAATAAACCGGTAAAGGCCCCTTTGAAAGGGGCCTTTTTTATTTACTTTAATAAGGTTTTAATGAGGGAAGGGAAGAAAAATGGCTTTTACACTCCAGCCGGGGCAAAAGGCCCCCGATTTCAATCTGCCTGGTACAGACGGAAATGTCTACAAGCTGTCGGATTTTGACGAGGCCGATACGCTCGTGATCTTTTTTACATGCAATCACTGCCCGTACGTGGTCGGTTCGGATGAGTCGACGCGTAAGACTGTCGAAAAATATGCGAACCGGGGTGTGAGGTTTGTTGCCATTAACTCGAACAGTCCGAATACTTACGAGGAGGACTCATTCGCCAATATGGTAAAACGCATGGATGAGCATAAGTTTCCATGGTTATATCTGCACGACGGGTCGCAGGAAATCGCCAGAGCATACGGGGCACTTCGGACACCGCATTTCTACGTTTTTGACAGGGACCGCAAGCTCATATATACCGGGCGTGCGCTCGATAACCCACGCGAAGCGGAAAAAAGCACCGTTAATGACCTTGAAAAGGCTCTTGAGGAGCACCTGGCGGGCAAAGAAGTTACAACTAAAATGACAAACCCCATCGGCTGTAATGTCAAATGGGAGGGGAAAGACGCACACTGGATGCCGCCTGATGCGTGTAACCTGATATGACATTACAGTAATCGCTATAAGCAAGACAAACAATATCTGGAACTGTCGGCTTTAGGGTGGCGTTTCAGTAAAAACACTGATTTGCTGAGAGCAGGTCCGAAAATCACGCGAAAAGTTTATCTTATCGGGCTTTTTCTGTCGAAAAAATATCATAATTACAGAGCAGAGATAGTGCGCCTTGCTTTCAGGTTAAAATGCGCAGCCTGTAAATGATAATATAAGCAATGTTAGTCATAAAAAATAATCTGATGGCCGCTAATACAGCCCGAAACCTGGGCAGGGCATACGCCAGCCTTGCTCAATCGGTTGAAAGGCTCAGCAGCGGACTGCGGATAAACAGCGCCCGTGACGACGCAGCGGGACTTGCTGTCAGGGAACTTATGCGCGCGGATATCGCGACGCTTAAGCAGGGCAAGCGCAACACCCTTGACGGGATCAGTATGCTTCAGACTATGGAAGGGGGGATGGGGGCAATAAACAGCCTGCTGGTAAGAATGAAACAACTGGCAGAACAGGCAAGCACAGGCAGTTATTCGGCCAAGCAGCGACAGATTATGAACTATGAATTTGCGGAAATGGCGAAAGAGATAGACCGGATCAGCGAGAAAACCAGTTTTAACGGCATAAAAATGCTTAACAAGAGGACTTCAGGTCCTCGAGCGGGGCAAAACAGTGAAATCAGCATACACACAGGACAGGGAAGTATAGACATCCCCAAAGTTGCCGCAAGCCAGGAGGGGCTTGACGTTGAGATCGAGGGTCGCGCAGACCTGAACGTCTGGGATGATATATCAAGATACGGTAAAAGCGTAGACACCGAACAGGGCAGAGAGGTTGAACAAACCAGCTTTGCGACTCTTACTTTCGGCATCGCGTCGCCGATGTATGGTGTGGATCCCTACTATTCCGGTGAGGGTTCATGGGGTAACGGCATAACGATTATGATAAAATTCGCAAATACCGGTGCAGGCACCTCGGAGGACTGGATTGCGATACCAGTAATAACACCAGAAAAGGTTAAATTCACAATAGACGAGTTGATAGCGAAGATAAACTCACAGGTAGGTCAGGATGTTGTAGATAAAGAATGGGATGTCGCTAAGGGGAGATATTATCTTAAAATAAACGCCGTTGACCCCGGGGCGGACCAAATTACGTATGAGCTTGTTCGGTATACTGTAGACAATGGATTGAACTTGCGAACTGCAACTGCGGCGAAATATGCGCTGGAAAAGATCAATACGGCAATCGAACAGCAAAATACCGACCGGGCGTCGTTCGGGTACTATATCCGGCGGCTCGAAGCGGAAAGCCATGTTCTCGGCATACGGACGGAAAACCTTATGGCTGCCGAATCTCGCATTTCCGATGTAGATGCGGCCACCGAGATGGCCAGCATGACCCGCAACCAGGTTCTCGCCCAGGCTGGGATATCAATGCTAAGCCAGGCAAACACACTTCCGAGAATGGCGCTTGAACTATTGCGATAAATTCCTTAACCTGTCGCCATGAAAATACTTGCCCTGGAACCCTATTTTGGCGGCTCGCACGAAGCGTTTTTGAGCGGCTGGTCAAGGTACAGCCGGCACAGTTTCCGGCTGCTGACACTGCCTCCATATAAATGGAAATGGCGAATGCGTCATGCCGCTGTCAACTTTGCCGCAGAGGCATCTGCGCTGGTCAAAAACGGTGAAAAATTTGACGTTCTGTTCTGCTCCGACATGCTAAATCTTGCGGAGTTTTCAGGTTTGGCACCGGCGCTGTCAAATATTCGGTCAGTGGTATATTTCCATGAAAACCAGTTGACCTATCCCGTACGATTTGAATCCGAGAGGGATTACCAGTTCGGTTTTACCAATATGACTACGGCTCTTGCCTCCAGCGAGGCGTGGTTCAACTCGAAATTCCACCTGGATGAGTTTACAGCCTCTGTGGGCACACTGCTGAAAAAAATGCCGGACAATCAGCCGGGAAATGTGGTCGAACTAATTAAACAAAAGAGTTTTGTCCAGCCGCCGGGAATTGACATTGCGAATATGCCCGAGCGAAGGGAAAAGGGGCCGCTGCATATTCTATGGTCATCCCGCTGGGAACATGACAAAAACCCGGAAGAGTTTTTTGCTGCGCTTGATATTCTGAAAAAGCAAAAAATTGATTTCAAGCTGAGTGTCCTTGGTGAATCCTTCCGTGATGTTCCGGAGGTCTTCGAGTCCGGCGCAGAAAAATTTAAGCCATATATTATCAACTGGGGTTTTTTGGCGTCGCTCGAACAATACCGCAAATGCCTGGCTTCGGCTGACGTAATAGTCTCGACAGCCAACCACGAATTTTTCGGGATAGGTGTTGTAGAAGCTGCGGCGGGGGGGCGCGGTGCCGGTGCTGCCAAGCCGTCTTTCGTACCCGGAAATTTTTTCGACAGATTCGGCGGTATTCTACGAAACGGGCTGTGCGGGTCTTGCCAAAAAGCTGAAGGAATTGACCGGGCTTAAGGCAGATGGTAAACTGAGGGCAATTGCCGAAAGAGCGATGATTGCCGCTGGCAGATACCGCTGGGGAATTCGGGCCAGGGAAATGGACGTTCAAATTGAAAGGCTTGTCAATGGCTCCTGAACTGCTTGCACCGGCAGGCAACTTTGAAAAGCTCAAGTACGCTGTCGCGTACGGCGCCGATACCGTGTACTTCGGCTCGCAGTTCGGCTCGCTTCGTAATTTTGCCGGTAACTTTACCGACGAACAGGCCGACGAAGCGATAAGGCACCTTCACGAACGGGGCAGGAAAGGCTACCTGACGCTGAATATTTACCCGTTTACCGATGAATATGACCTGGTTCGTCAAACCGCTGGGCGATACGACGAAATGGGCATCGACGCTATAATTGTCGCCGATATGGGGGTGTTTAATGAGCTCAGGAAAATGAATCTTTCTGCGGGTCTGCACATCAGCACGCAGGCAAATACCGTGAGCGCGGCGGCGGCATTGGCATATTCGGAACTTGGCGCACAACGAGTGAACCTGGCACGAGAATTGACTTTCGAGCAGGTCAAGGATATTCGTGAGCAAACGAGGGGTAAAATCGAGCTGGAAGTGTTTATTCACGGCGCGGTCTGTTTTTCATACTCGGGCCGATGCGCAATCAGTGACTACATGACAGGCTACCCGGCGAACCGGGGTCAATGCAAACATCCGTGCCGTTACAAATACTATCTCGTGGAGGAAAAGCGTCCCGGTCAATACTATCCGGTCGCGGAGGACGAACGCGGGCTGTATCTTTTTAACTGCAAGGACTTGGCACTGTTTTCTTATATTCAAGAGCTGGCTGGTCTGGACATCGACTCTCTGAAGATAGAAGGGCGAATGAAATCGGTTCATTACATCGCCTCGGTTGTGTCATTTTACCGCCGGGTGCTCGATGGTGAAAAATTTACGGAGCAGCAGGCAGTTGAGATTCTAAGCCGTGTTCCCAACCGCGGTTATACATCAGGTTTTATGAAAGGCTCTTTCCCGGCGGAGGATTACACTACGGGCGAGAGCATTACAAAGTCGACTTGTACGTTTGTCGGCAATGTCATTGACCATCCTGACTACGGGACAAGAGTTCTCGAGGTGCGAAACAAGGTGTACGCGGGTGAAAGACTTGAGCTTCTGACACCTGACGGCAATTTTTCACAGTTAACCATGCCTTCTCCGCTTAGAACAACAAGGGAGGAGTTTGTCGAGTTTTCGAACAACTCCCAGTTCGTGGTTCTTGAAACGGCGGTGCCTGAATATTCTATTGTGCGGCGGGTACACTAATCGCTGTACACAAGTTTCATTGTGTTATTCATTTGGTTAGAAAACAGAACACAGAAGATAGATATATTCTGGAGGGTTGAAAATGAAGATATTTTTTTTATCCCTCGGTAAGTGAGTGTTTGGTTCGGTTAGTTGATTTTCTTAAGATTGTATTTATGTGGTGAAGGTTTGTTTTCCCGATATATCTCGGTTATGATTTTTTCGATTCGGGTTGGGATCTGGTGGATGGTTTCGATGTCGTTTTTGTGGCGGTTCCAGTAGCGGAGTGTTCCACCTTTTGCGAATTGACCGCCGGGCTGGAAGAGGGAGCGGACTTTTGGGCTGTTGAACATTTGGTTAATATCCCGCCTGTCTGTGCCGTCAAATTGTATTCCGTAGCGTTTTAGGGCGACTTTTAGCATTCCTTCGGTGCGGAGTTTATATTCGAGGGCGTTTTTCTGCTCGATCAGGTTCATAACCGTTTCGGCCTGGAGGTATTGTGGTGTTTTGGTGTATTCGGAGAGGTTTACGCCCCTGGCAAGCCGGTTTTCGGTGAAGTCGTCAATATAAATGTCGTCTATTTTTAGCCGCCATGTTCCTTTAGGGAGATTTTTTACAGTCAGTGTCTGCCGGTTTAATTCGTCCATGACAGGCACAAGGTCAAGGGCGTTTTTTGCGGCGGGGTCGATGTACCAGGGCAGGGAGTTCTCGGTTAGGGTGAAAGTGAGCCGGTCTTTGTCAAAGTCAGTGTTCTGCACGGTACAGTTGCGGGTTTTGGTCAGGTTTGGGTTGTTGAAATAAACGGTCGTCTCGGAGACCATGGCCGGGGCGTTTTGAGACTTTAAGAAAAGGTATGCCATAACGAGGTTGCCGGTTGGGCCGGGATGGATTCGGTCGCTGCTTATGAGTGTAAAATTCGGGTCGGCGGACTGGATTTCCTGGTTCAAAGCTGTCATTGGTTCATGGAAGCAGACGAGCTTTAATTCGTTTTCATCGGCGAGCCTGGCGACTATTACAGCGGCTCGGCGGAGTGAGGAATTGTAATCGATATGATTTTCGGGGACGGGGGCCTGGAGCTTTGCGGTGTCGTCGTAGGGTGTTGTTGTAACAAGTATTATTTCGGCGGAGGTTTTTGTGCGGATCAATTCGAGAAGCTTTATCATGTTTTGGGCGTAGTTGTCGGATATCTGCTGAGTCCAGGGTTTGTGTGCGAAGTCGTTCATGCCGAGCATTAGGACTATTTTGGTGGGGTTCAGTTGGGGGACGTCCCACGTGAAGTTTACGAGGGTTTTTTCGGCGGTGTGGCCGCCTATGCCGCAGTTGTATATCTTTATTATTCTATCGGGGAAGCGGGTCGCATAGTAGTTGTAAATATACTGGTGGTAACGGCCGGAGTGAGTGATGCTGTCGCCTACGAAACATACGACGTCACCGTCTTTGAATGTAAGTTCTGACTTTTTTTTCGGCTGCGGATTTGAAGGAGCCGGTTTTGACATTGCCCCAGCCGTTTGGCATAAGATCAGCAGGCATAGGGTGATGGTTTGCAGGGTGCGTGTAAATGGAGTTTTGGTTTTTTTCATATAAAAGCTGCCTTGTATATGGATTAGTCTGTTTCAACTATTGTACACAAGGGTGATTTAATGTTCAGCTTTTTTTTGCGGGGATTAGAAAGTAAGCTGCAGTCGCAGGCCCATTACAACCGCGTCGGGGGTTGAGTTTACGCCGCCGGGGTTCGAGACGTACTGGATACTGGGGGTAAGAGAAGCCCAATTTGTGAGCATCGCGTTGTAGTAGAGTTCGTAGACGCTTTCGTAATCGTCGGTGTAGGTTGTGTTCGCTGCGTTGGAGAAAGTGCCGTGTGCAAAACCGAAGCCGAATACGTCTTCGTCCCTGCCTGGGAAAAGGCCCCGGTACTGCAAGCCGAGTGACCAGAAGTGGGTTATGTCGTTTTTACGAGGGTCGGCGTAGCCGTAGCGGAAAAAGGTTCCCAGGCCCTGTGTGTCACCGGGCTCGGAGTTTTCTCTGCATAGCTGCTGGTCGAGGCTGAGGTAGAGTCCTGTGTCGCCGGATTTGTTTTCGGTTGCGTCGGAGTGTCCTTTCGGCTGGGGGTCGTACCAGATACCGAGGCGATATGCTCCCTGCAGGGGGCCTTTGGGAGAGTCGAAAGCGGGTGTTATTCCGGTTTCGATAATGTAGAAGTAGTCTTTAGAGCCTTTAAATGCGGTGTTGAACTGGGGGCTGTATGCGGCGACGGTTGGTTCTGCGTCTGCTGCGGCTGCACCGATGTACCACGAGTCGAGGGGTTGGTACTGGAACTGCAGGGCGAGTGTTTTGTCGGGGAATGGTATTGTCGGGTTGTTGATCAGGGCGCTGTTGAGGAACTGGGCGGTTTCGTCGTTGGCGTAGGCGTTGCCGTCAAAGGAGACGGGACAGCCGGAACAGTCAAACCCGCCTGTAAGGTCGATTTTTCCAAAGCGGAGCTTCAGGGTATCGTCCCACAAAGACTGCTCGTACCACAGTTCGCCAATGTACATGAAGTGGTTGCCGACCGCATCGCCGTTTACTCCGAATACACCGGCGATGCTGGATGCGTCTATGCCGTCCGACCATGAGCCTTCGGTGAGCATATAAAGTGAGCCCCCTTCGATACCGAGCAGTTTTTCAAAGTCGGCTTCGAGCTCGATGTCGCAGCTGCCGGTGTATCGGCCGGCTTTGCGGTGTGTTGAGGTGCCGCCTCGCATATTGTTCTGGTAGATCTGGGTCAGGCCGAGAGCGATGTTTATGCCGTTTTCGTTTAGCTGGTCGTTAAGGCCGAAAAAGCCATCCGTTATGGTGTCCCTTTGCCAAAGGCTTTGGTAATCGCCGGCAGATGTGATGGGTGCAATCGCAATCATAGTGCAAATGAGGATAATACAATTAATCGGTTTCATCGGGTTTCCTTTAGATATAAAGACAACATTATTAGTCTTTTGAATAAGGCACATGTGAAATAATAAGGCGTGCCTTATTAACGTCAAGAAAAAAAATGCAAAAAAACAGGTTTCACTAAAAAATTTGGATTTAGCGGCTGAAAACAAAAAAGTCAGATTACTGCGTGTTTTTTGAGCATTTCAAGTGCCTCCGGTTCCCGTTCGATGGGCTGGTTGATAATTAAAGCAAAGCCTTTGAGCGAGCCGATTTGTTCGAGGATGATATCGGGCAGCTTTAGGGGGTCGCCTTCGTATTGTATATCGAAGATGTGGTTGTTTTTGCCGGCGGCTTGTATTTGTTTGTACGTGTCAGGCCAGTTGGAAACATCCGGCGAGCCGTGGCCGGGCACCCATTCGATGCAGTCGAGGTTTTTGTCTTTGAAGAGCATTGGCAGGTGGTTCAGCTGGGGTTGTCCGTCGAGGTGGTAGATAGATCGCGGCATTTTTGCGAAGGATTTCTGCAGGTCGGGCAGTGCGAATTGCTTAAAAAGCTCGGGGGTGAGCATAAAAGCGAAGTCGCACTGGAAGATGAAGTAGGGTTTTGAGGATAGCACAGATGCCCATGTGCTGTAGCCGTGTTTCTGGGGGCCGAGGGCGTTGTCTATTCGGGAGAAGATATCGAACCATGCCTCGTGAATCTGGTTGACTGCTCGGGTTACTTCATCGGGATTATCGAACAATTCGAGCACCAGTTTGTCAGATGCGCAGAATGTCGCAAGCAGGTCGAGCGGGCCGCCGAGATCGGTTGTCGCGATAACAGCCCGGCCTGTGAGTTTTTCATTTGCCGCTTCGATTAAGGATATCAGTCGTTTGAACCATTTATTTTCGGGGTCGAATTTGAAGTCGAGTTCTGTTACGGATGCGGGTGTGTGTTCATACCATACCGTTGTGTCGGAGTTTTTAGGTTCTGCGCCGAGGAAGGCAGCCATGATACCCGGACCGAAGTTCGGGAAAATATGCGGGAAGGCGTCACCCAGGAAGCGGGTCGAGCTTAGCTGATAGTGCCAGCGGTCGACGAGCAGATGCGGGGGGACGTCGAAGTCGAAAAGCTGGGGCTCTATGTAGGAGAAGTAATCGGTGCCGGTTACAGGGGGCAGTTCCGGGGCCTC
Source organism: uncultured Pirellulales bacterium (assembly GCA_964628195.1). GTDB lineage: Bacteria > Planctomycetota > Phycisphaerae > Sedimentisphaerales > Anaerohalosphaeraceae > CAZVPF01. The sequence continues at coordinate 105,998 of CAZVPF010000004.1, forward strand.
TCTGCCGGGGTCCTGGCCGAAAAGGCGGACCTGTATTAAGGGCCTGTCGAGGGTTTTGTCCCACCATTTTTCGTGGGTGTCCTTTACTCGCTTCCAGTCCTGGTCCGTGAATTTTATAGTCATGTTTATTTGTATATATCGTTAAATTGTTTGTTTAATTGTTTTCGATAATAGTTTTTATTTTGTCGACATAGTAGGGGTGCAGTCCAGCTTCGGCTGCGCGGTGCCACGGGAACAGCGGGTCGTTGGGGGTGATATCGATGTGATTGTCCTCGAAGGTGTGCCAGTCGGCCTGGGACCGGTTGAATCGGTAGTGATCCCCGGAGGTGCTGTGGATTATGTTTTCCTTGACGGTGAAGCTTTTTGAGCCTTCGTCAAAGAAGATACCGTTATTTGGCGCGCCGCCGTGGGCATAGTCGCTGCGGTGGACAAGGTAGAGGTGGTTGTCTTCGATGAGCGTATCGGGCTGGAGGCCGAGTGTGTAAATCGCTCCGCCGTCTGCGAGTTTATTCATCACATCGAAGATGCGGTTGTTTTTGACGGTGCAGTTTTTCATGGTCGTAGGGTCGGTGTCCCAGCGAAAGCCGACGGACAGGCCGGTATACGGGGTGTCATAAATAAGGTTGTGCTCGAAAACGGTGTCTGGTGAGAAGGCGATAAATGCGCCGACTGAGCCGAAATGGGTTTGGCCGGTTTTGGTTATTCTACAGGAGGCGACACGGTTTGCAGCGGGTGCCATTTCGGGGCTGTCCCAGTCATTCTCAAACCATTTTCTCGGGCCTGTTTCGGCGACAGGACGGTAGCCGAGCATTATGCCGTTTGCGCCTATGTCGGAGAAGTCGCAGCCGAGCACTTCGTTATTGTCGCAGTCTGCGCCAAAGGCCAGTCCGTTTGCGCCCAGGCGGGTGAAACGGCAAAGCTCGAAGGAGCATTTTTGTGCACGCTCGACGAGCACAGCGGGGGTTACAGCGTAAGTTGGTTCGGTTTTGTAGCCTGTGCCGTAATGTGCGGCCTGCAGGCCGGAATAGCCGATTTCGGGGATATTCCATAAGGTGTCGGCGAAGGTGATTGCCCTGAAGTGCGTGTTGTCTACCGGGTTGTTTTCAAGCCCTTTTATTACCATAAGCTGCTCGACAGAGGGGATTGTCATATTCATTTTATTTGGATTTTCGCCGTCTTTGGCAAGGTACATGATCTGATTTTGCTTTTGGTCATAGCACCATGTGCCGGGTACCTTGAGGAACTGCGGAGAGTTTTCGAGGAAGCAGGGCATGTGTTTTTGCGGGTTGCACCACCAGGGCGTACCTTTCCAGCCGAGATGGTGGGCGGTGGTTACTGATTTGCCGTTTAGGCTTTTGATTATGCCCCGTGCGACTGACCAGTGCTCGATGACGACGATTTCGGCCCTGTCGCCGGTGAGGTTTTTGAAAGGCAGGTCCTCTTCAAAAGTGAATGTTGCCTGGTCGGGCGACACTTCGGCGAGGTGGAGGAAACCTTCCTGCGGGTATTTGCACCTTTCGAGCCTTTTGCCGGAGGCGTAGAGGTCACGGGGGGGCAGGCCTTGGGGGACGGTGACGGTCCAGATATTGTTTTCGGTTTTTTTAAAGTCGGTTAGTTTAACGGCGGAGGATATAACGGGTTTTTCGCCGGGCCATTCGTGACCGGGGTAGGGGGCGAAGGTTACGGAATGTTTTTCGGAGCCTGAGTTGAAAGCTGTTATTTCGATTGGCTCTTTTATTTTATATTCACCGCCCCTCATTATGACCAGTATGTCCTGTTCGTGTGAGGGTTTGAAGATTCCGTCTTTTCCCATATTCTCGATCTTATCGAGTGCAGCGGAGACGGTGGCGAGGGGTTTGTCCTCAGTTCCGGGGTTTTTGTCGTCTCCGGCGGGGCTTACGTGGATTTCTACGGGCATTGGGCCGGGGTGTAGGATCAGGGTGCCCCATTCCTTTGCACGGGTTCGGCCGGTTTCGGTTCCGGTGAGCCAGTTTTCATGGTGCAGGTTTCCGAACTGGCCTTTGCCTTTGTATTTTTCGTCGAGGTCCTGGACGCCGATATTGAAGCCCATTTCAGTGATGCCGTCTTTTTTCGGGTTCCAGTATTCGCCGGCGCGGACCTCAAGGCATGGGTCCGGTTTTACCATCCATTCGACGATAAAGCCTTTGCCGTCTGGTTTTGGTATTGCGACAGCCTGCATCGCGCCGGTAAGTATCCATTTCTGGTAGTTGTTCCATGATCGGGTCATAGAGCGTTCTTCGCCCTCGAGCAGGCCGCCTGTTCCCACACCATGCAGCCGTGATTTTGTGAGGTTACATACCATTTGCCAGCTTGTCGAGTCGCCGCGGTTGTTGAAGTCGTCGGTTTCGGGCCACTGGTTTGTGGGGTTCAGCAGCAATTCAACGCCGTCGCCGAACCAGGGAAAGCCCTGGCGTGTCAGCTCGTGGGCTTTGTCGTTTTCATCAGGCAGCCATCGAGGGGTGTCTATGCCGTAGAGGACATCGTCGGTTATGTCGAATGCGAAGTAGAGGTTTTCGCCGTCGTGCTTTACCCACCATTTTACGGAGAGGTCGGCGTCGTCTGTAACCGGTATAAAGGAAGGTGACCAGTCCCGCAGGCCGGTGAATGTGTAAGCGTCGTCGTATTCGCCCTCGGCGATCTTGCCGTCGAGTGTGGGGGTTGAGCCTTTGTAGGCGTGAACGTGTTTGGGCCATCTGCCTGCCTGGACGTTAAGAGCAGCTGTTGTTGTTACGGCGATCAAGAGTAATGCTGTTTTGAGTTTTTTGCTTTTCATCGCTTTTCCTTTATCTGGTACAAGTGTTAATATTAATTATACTTCATTAATTGTCATCCCCTGCCGTAGCCGAGGTACTGGAAGAAGCAGTAAATGAATATCATTATTACCGCGAGCAGTGCCCACCAGATCCAGACGGATTTTTGAGAGCCGGTGTCAATATTTTCCTGCGAGGCTTTGAGCGAGGGCAGGGCCTTTTCAGGTTCCGGGGGAGTCAGCAGGGAAATTACTATCATCATCACCGCAAGTGCGCTGAACAGGTAGAACGAGAGCATCATAAAGTGCGGCCACTGGTCCTTGTTCGGTGTGGTAAGATAAAAGCTTCCGATGGTAAGACAGGCTATCGAGCCGATCAGCAGTGTTGCAAAGGCGGCTTTGGAGTTGGCTCTTTTCCAGAGGACGCCTATAAGGAATACGGCTGCCATTGGCGGGGCCATAAATCCGATGAGGGACTGGAATATGCTGAACAGGTCGAGCCCTTTGATTGCGTCGAGTGAAATGGCGATGAAAATGGAGATAACCGCAGCGACGGCGGTTACGATCCGGCCTATTGTTTTCTGCTGGAGCGGTGTCGCGTCTGGCTTGAACATGCGGGTGTATATATCGAGGGTAAATACGGTCGACAGCGAGTTAAGGCCGGAGTCGACGGTGCTTATAAGCGCGGCGGTGAGCACCGCGACGACCAGGCCGACCATGCCGACGGGCATGTGATTGGCGACCATTGTCATGTAAGCGGCGTTGGGGTCCTCGAGGTCGGGGTGCAGGACCTTGCAGATGATGCCGGGGACGTAGAAGATCAGCGGTGTGCCGATTTTTAAAAATCCTGCGAATACCGCACCGAGCTGTCCCTGTCTTATGTTGCGTGCCCCGAGAACACGCTGAACGATGGTCTGGTCTGTACACCAGAACCATATTCCAAGGATGGGGTATCCGAGTATTATCGCAGGCCAGGGCCATTCGGAATCGGAGGCAGGTCTGAAAAGCACCCAGTAATCGTTAGGTACCGAGTCTACAAGTTTGCCGATCCCGCCTACTTTTACAAGGCCTATTATTGTAAGTGCCGCTGAGGCGAGAATCATAAGTATCGACTGGAAGGAGTCGGTTACCACCACCGCGGCGAGTCCTCCAGCGACGGTGAAGCTTGTTGCAATTGCGGTAAGCGCGACGACCGACAGCCAGAGCGGCCAGCCGAGTATCTGGCTGAGCAGCAGTCCGCCTGCGTAGAGGGTTCCGCCGAGCCAGAGTATCATAGTATTGATGAGTGTGTACCACGAGAGGAAGTTTCTGCACCTCATTCCGTATCTTGTAGCCATGAACTCTGGCATGGTGGATATTTTCGTGTTAATGTAATGCGGGATGAAAATCATGGCCAGCAGGAACAGGAATATCCAGGCAAGCCATTCGAAATTGCCTGTTACCATGCCTGTTGTATATGCGACACCGCAGCCTGCGATCATGAACGAGGGACTGATGTTGGTGCCGAATATTGAAAGGCCAACATTAGGCCAGCGGAGTGAACGGCCTGCGAGAAATATGTCTTCGGCGTCTTTTCGTTTGAAACTAACCCAGAAGCCTATCGTAAGGACAGCGATGATGTAAGCTGCAACTACCGCAAAATCCAGAGAATGTAACTGTTGATGAATGTCCATAAAAAGAGACCCTTATTTTAAGTTCATAATTGAATGAAGGATTTTACATGCAAGGGCACTGCGGGGCAACTATTAATTGGACAAAAGTTATGTTTACATATCGGGCTGGCTGTCAGTGTCAAGAGATGCAATTGCGGATTTTATCGTGGATGACAGCAGGCAGGGCTGATCGGAACCTATTCGGAGGTTTTTGCCGTCTTTGAGGTTTATCTCGACGGAACGCATACCGGAAATGTTGTAGAGGGTTCCTACTTTAGGGATGTAATGGATGCCCCAGCCGTGCCACCATTTGTTTTTTACGGGGCGGGTATCGGAGATTTGTTTAAGCGGTATGGTTTTCCTGAAGACCCCAAACCCCATTGAAAAGCAAAGCTTGTTTGAGGTCACTATCACGGTCATTGTGCTTGTAAATACGGCTGCGAATACGACTACAACGACAGATGCCGCAAATACGGCGAGAAGGAAGCTTTTGTCGATATCTTGGGGCATAGTTGAGGCCAGCCAGAAATAAAGCCCGATCTCAGCGGCAATAATAAAAAATGCTAACAGCAAGGATATCCGGCCTATTTGAGTATGTTTGTAAAGGACAGCCATACACGTAATCATCTCAGGAATAACGGGTTATGTCAACAAATTTATTCCGGTTTTACTGTATCCCGTAATTCTATTAAAGGGGGGGGCTTGCGGACTTTATGGAGGTGTTTTGGTTTATATAGTAGCTATTTTGATATTTTTTTGAAAAAATAGATAATTCAGGCTTGCATAGAATTTTGATAGTCATATAATAACATTAGTAAAATATAGATAGGGAGGTTAGGTGATATTGATGAAATATAGTGTACTTACTATTTTAGTTCTGTCGTCGTTAGCTTTTGGTTCGCTTTCTAATCAGGTTAACGTTGAAACCCCGGGAAGAGATGTTTATCACTCGATGTGGGTTACAGGTATTGATGAAGTTCTGATCACAATTAATGAAGCTATAGGCGCTTCTGAGGCCCCAACTGTTGATCTTGAGGGTATAAGCGCAGATGAGGGGCAGGGCAATCCTGTTGTTCTCAACGGTGAGCTTGGAAGCACTGTTACTGTCGATATGACACTGAACATCACTAACACAAGCGGTGTTACGTGGACTGCTTATGAGCTTATCCTTGAGGGTGAGAATGTAGTGTTTAATTATTCCAACACCCCAACGTGCAATTATTTCCTTACGACGGTTATGCAGCCGACCTATCTGAGGTTCGATTCGCCTAATGTTGTTGAAGGCGGCCAAACTGTGACTATGAACTTTTCGATAGATGTCTCACAGGAAGGCCTTTTCGAGATTACATTGATTCAAAACCCAGTTCCTGAGCCTGTCAGCATTGGTCTTTTCAGTATGGCTGGATTAATGCTGCTGAGAAAGAAAAGGGCCTAAGGCTTTTTAAGTAAGGTTTCGGGCATAGTTCTAACAATTCATTTTATCGCAAGAGACAATCTTTCTGCGCCCCGGTTGTGTAAGACAAATACCAGGTTATTTCGGACACTTTGAGGCAATTAAAGACACATATACCCCTGTATGCTTTTTCCAAAATCGCAGTTTGGTCTGTATAATTGGAATTTACATCAATTTGAACAATTTGCGGCTTGACTTCAGCGTGATTAATAAGTATTATAACGATTATATGTTATATTCCGGTTTTACGGAATAAACGGGGTTAAGCTATAAACTACATTTTAGAATTTTAGAAAGGGGGTAATGATGAAAAAGTTTTTCATTTGTATTCTGCTGTTGCTTTTGCTTAGTGGTTCTGTGCCTGCGGGGCTGGTCGATTGGAATGCTACCTGGACCAACTCATCAAATCTCGACGGCACACAAAGCTGGGAATGGACGGACGACTTTTCGTGGAGCGTAAATGAAAGTTTTGCCGCTGTTGGCCCGGCCGGTTTTCAGTGCACGGGGACGTTTGAAAATGCGGACCCGATTATTACGATCACTAAAACTATTGAGAACGGTTCGAACTTTGCATGGGAGGCCTTTGTGCTTGAGATTGACTCAAGCAGCAATGCTGCTTATGTTTTGAATTCGGCGACTGTATTGAGCCCTCCGCACCTGGGAGCACTGTTTCAATCCACTTCGGGAACCATTGATAAAGTTATCTTTGCTTCGCCGGTGGCCGTTGGGCCGGGGGAGACGCTTATGATCAGTTTCGATCTTCTGATCCCCGCGGATACGCCATTCACAATCGATGTTACCCAGACACCGAGTGAGGATTACATTCCGGAGCCTGCGACGATCGGGCTTCTCGGATTGGGTGCATTTGCTGTGTTAAAACGGCGGCGCAGCTAAAGCAGACTCAGCGGAAATAAGTTTATTTAAGCCCTGTCATCCGGCAGGGCTTTTTTTTTTGCATATATCAACGGCCAGAAAATAATCGTTCAAGGCCGGGAGGATTATTTATCGGCACAGGTAAAAATGGAGAAACTTACCTGTCTTGTATTACGGAAAGTGAATAAAAAAAAGGTGCAGCTTTTGGGGCCACACCTTTGTCATCAGATTTTATTTTCGGGTTATCCGTTTATACGTGGCGGTAGATCTCCCAGCCCATGTAGTTATCGAGGGCCTCGGCGATTGCATCGGCTTTTTGGCTCATATTGGCAGCGACGTGGTGCTCAAAACCCATTTTGCATATATACTGGAGCAGCATCTGTAGGTTGGGTATTCTCATAACACCGTATCCGCCGAAGGAAGATACCGCGTCGTCCGTGAATTCGCCCTCGCCGACGTAGCAGGTTATTATGCCTTCACAGTCATCGGTCGAAGTTCTAAGGAATGTTGCATTTGATTTTTTGATTCGTCCTACGATGGTGCCGTAAGTGTTATCCTTGCCGACGGCGCCTGCGATGATCTCCTGGTAGTCCATTTTGGCGGACTTGAAGAAGGAGATGGGCAGGTTCGAACAATGGAAGAGCATGCACTTGTCGTCGCTTGCGCCGAAGTTGTTGTTCCAGTCGAGAAGCGCGCTTGGCTGTTCGCTTGCCAGTTGGAGTATGTACATTCCGAGCAGGCCGGTGATGTCGACTTCACAGGCACTTGGCCGCAGTGATTCGCTCATCATGCTCATCATCATGCAGGGTGTTATGCCGAAGAATTCTTCCATGGACGTCCAGCACTGGATGGCTGTGCCCTGAAGGTCGAGTTCTTCCACCCATTTGTCGATGACCACGCCGAATTTAACCATTCTGCTGATGGACTGTTCGGGTATGTTTTTGCAGCTTACGTATTTTTTGAGGGCCTGGGTTTTCTTTTTCACATCGGCGTCGGAGTCGGTGAGTTTGTCGGCCTTGCCGAATATTTCTGAAAGGTCTATTGTCTCGACGGTGATGCCGGAGTCTTCGAGCAATTTTTCACTGAAGCGGACTGTATTGAAAGCTCCGGTTCGGGCACCGACGGCGCCGAATCTTACGTTGTTTAGGCCCGTTACTACTCGGCAGATCGAGGCGAAGTCGTCAAGCTCTTTTGCGAACTCGGCGGAGTTGACCTTGACCGTGTGCTTTTTGGTCAGGGTGTAGGGAATGCCGGCCTGGCGGAGGTTGTTGCAGACGCTCATCTTGCCGCAGAAGGAGTCTCGCCTGTCCTTGATAGTCATCTTCTTTGCATCGTCGGGTTCTGCGTGGATGAGTACCGGGACGTCAAGACCGGAACGCTTGATGGATTCTGCGACTCCTTTTTCATCGCCGAAGTTGGGCAGTGTAACGATTATACCGTCGATTTTGTCGGCGTTGCCCTCGAACAGCTTTGCGCATTTTTTCGCGTCGTCGAAAGTCTCGACGGCACCGAACTTCGCGTCCTTTGTATTAAGGCAAACCGAGCCGTAACCCTTGTCCCTCAGTACCTTGAGGATATTATCCCTGCCTTCTTTTGCAAGATGGTCGGGGAAAAAGCCCCTGTTGCCGACTATAACGCCGAATGTAGTTTTTTTAGTCATGTCGAATCTCCGTATTTGAAAGTTTTTCTTAATTTATATTTATTCAAGACCGAAAATTTTCATCCACATTTTCGCTTCTGCTTTCGAGATACCGTTGAGTTTTTCACGCGGTTCCGGCACCTTTCTTTTTCCTTTCTGCATCTGGTCGGTCAGGTTTATCCAGAAGCTTTCGGACTTGACCGATATGGCCCTTCTTTTTCGGGCCGCCAGCCGCAGCCGCCTGTCGCTGCTAATAACGACCAGGCGTTTCGGGTGGGTGCTCTTTTCTATTATTTTTTCAATTATGCTGTCGGCGTCGGTCGCCGAGCCTGAAAACAGTACGTGCAGTATACGATACCGGAAAAATTCTCTTTTTTCAAGAGGCCCGGTCCCGTCGAAAACAATCTGCCCTTTGTCCTTTATTCGGCGAAGGTATTGGGCGAGCAGCGAGCACAGAGCCGCTTCGCTGAAGTCCTCATATTCCGGTTCCATTTTTCGGATCGCGTGTATGAGATTATGTCCGTCGAATACGAGAGGCATTTATTCATCTGCCGAATATCTTACCTCGCCGCCTACTATTGTTTTTTCGACTTTGGCTTTTACTCTCCAGCCGTGGTAGGGGCAGTTTCTGCTTTTGGAGAAAAATTTCTCGGCGTCTATTTCATATTCCGCTTCGGGGTCTATTACGGTTACGTCGCCCCAGGCGCCCTCGCTCAGCGTGCCGCGGGCGATGCCGGCGACTTTGGCCGGTTTGATTGTCAAAAGTTCGATGACGCCTTTCCAGTCGAGCACTCCCGGTTCGATAAGCGTCTTGTGGTAGAGTGAGAGTGCGCATTCGAGGCCTGCGATGCCGAACGGTGCTGTCAGGAACTCGAGTTCCTTTTCGCTTCTCAGATGCGGTGCGTGGTCGGTTACAAGTGCGTCAACCATTCCTTCGCGGATCATCTCCTTCAGTGCGTCGATATCTTCGCGGGTCCTCAGCGGCGGGTTTACTTTATAATATGTGTCGTAGTCCATTATCGCGTCATCGGTGAACAGCAGGTGATGCGGTGTAACTTCGCAGGTTACGGGCAGACCTTCATTTTTTGCGTTTGTTATTATTCTTACAGAGCCTCTTGTCGATATATGCTGCGCATGGTAGCGTGTCATTGTTTTTTTGACAAGCTGGATATCCCGCCAGAGCATCATTTCCTCAGCGAGCGGGTCGATACCGGGCAGTCCAAGTATGGTAGAGTTGTAGCCGGCGTTCATGACGCCCGACGAGCCGAGACAATTGTCCTGGCAGTGCTGGGCAATGTATACATCGAACATTTTCGCATACTTGAGGGCACGGAGCATCAGGGCGGTGTCCTGGAGTCCGTCGCCGTCATCGGTGAAACCTATTGCGCCAGCCTGGGTCATCAGGCCCATTTCGGCGAGTTCTTTGCCCTTGCGGCCTTTGGTTATCGCTCCGAGTGTGAAGATGTATGTCTTTCTCGCCTGGCGGCCCATCCTGTGGACAAATTCGACGCTGGTCTGGTTGTCAATGCAGGGGTCTGTGTTGGGCATGCATACAACGCTGCTGAATCCCCCCGCGACGGCAGCGGCGGAACCGCTTGCGATTGTTTCTTCTTCTTCTTCGCCCGGCTCACGGAAATGAACGTGTATGTCGATAAGGCCGGGTGTTACGAGCTTGTTTTTTGCGTTTATTTCGACGGGGGAGTTTATATTATCCGGGACGGAGCCTACTTTGGCGACCCTGCCGTCCTCGATGAAGACATCGCATACTTCGTCGATATTGTTGGCCGGGTCAATGACCCTTCCTTTTCTTATTACAACACTGTTACCGGCAGCTTTATTCATTAAACCCTCGCCTCATGAGCAGCGGCCTGGTTGACAAGGAATAGTGCCGCCATCCTGACCGCCAGTCCGTTGCTTACCTGTTTAAGTATTACACTGTTTGGCCCGTCGGCTACTTCGGATTCGAGTTCCACTCCGCGGTTTATGGGCCCTGGGTGCATAACAATTATGTCGGGCTTGGCCCGTTTCATTCTTTCGAGCGTCAGGCCGAAGAAGTGAGAATATTCCTTCACTGATGGAAAGGCGTTTCCGCCCATTCGCTCGAACTGTATCCGAAGCATGTTTATCACGTCGAGTTTTTCGATCACGTCGTCGAGTTTGTAGCTTATTTTGACCGGGAGATGTTCGACGCTGGCGGGCATGAGCGTTGGCGGGCCGATGAGGTAGACCTCGGCTCCGAGCTTGCTCATTGCCCAGACATTGCTGCGTGCGACGCGGCTGTGCGCGATGTCGCCTACGATGCCGATCTTAAGGCCCTCGAGCGTGCCTTTTTCCTGGAGAATGGTATATACGTCGAGCAGGGCCTGTGTTGGGTGCTCATTAAAACCGTCGCCTGCGTTGACAACACATGCGTTTATGTTTCGGCTGAGGAACTTCGGGGCGCCGCCTGCGCCGTGGCGAAGAATTACGATGTCAATGCCCATTGCCTCGAGGTTCTTGGCGGTGTCAAGCAGGGTTTCGCCCTTGCTGACGGAGCTGCTTTTTTTCGTGAATTCCACGACATCTGCGCTTAGCCTGTTCGCTGCGAGGGTGAAACTGTTTCGCGTTCGGGTGCTGTCCTCGAAGAAGAGGTTGACCACGACCTTGCCGCGGAGCGGGGGGGCCTTCTTTACCGATCGGGTGCTTACCTGTTCGAAGCCTTTTGCAGTGTCGAGGATGAATTCTATCTCCTCGCGGGAAAGCTCACGCAGGCCTGTAAGGTGCTTACGGGTCCAGTTGAATTGGTTTGATTTTTGTTTGGTCAACCGCGGTTCTCCTGTTTATTCATTCGACCTGCACGCTGTCTTCGCCGTCGACTTCAGTAACTTTAACGTTTACGGATTTGTTTTTTTCGATGTCCACGCTGTGGCCTATGTAGTCGGCTTGTATAGGGAACTCGCGTCCGGCGCGTTCTACAAGGACGGCGAGTCTTATTGCTTTGGGTCTTCCCAGGTCGATCAGCGCGTCCATTGCGGCTCTGATGCTTCTGCCGGTGTGGAGGACGTCGTCGACGAGAATGAGTACCTTGCCGGCGATATCGAAATGTATTTCGGTAGTTCTTACCTGCGGCTGGTGGTCGGACTGGGGGCTGTTAAGATCGTCGCGGTAGAGGGTTATATCGAGTACTCCCGTGGGTATGTCGGCCGAGAGTTTTTTCCGGAGCCGTTCGGAGAGACGCTGTGCGATTATCTCGCCCCTGCTTCGGACGCCGATAATGGCGATTTCACCTGTTTGATTATCTTTGCAGATGCTGTCTACAAGATCATCGATTGCCCGGTTTATTTTGTTCTGGTCGAGTATTGTTTTCATTTTTTTTGCTCAAGTTAAGTTAATAAGAGTATAACAGAGGTTGCGCGGCAATTCAAACATGAAAATCGCCGGAATAAGCCATATTTCGGGCATTTTAATAATTGACGGGACAAATTAATTCTCTTGCCCGCAATGCGGTTGAAATGGTATACTATAATATCTACGTATTCAGTCGGGTTTGATGCAACGGGAGTACATTGATACATTTTCTTAAAAAATTGTTCGGATTTGTTGTTTCGGCAATTGCCTGCGGGTTTTTTTCGACGGCTTTATTGGCCGCCGGGGCGGAAAGGAAAGCATATCAGCCCGGAGCACTGTATTTTTGCGGTTTTACGGCTGTTAAGCAGGAGCGTGCGGACCTTACGGGCAGTGGGATCAATATCTCTACAGTGTGCAGGAGCTATACTTATCTCGGCGGCGAACCGCAGAACGATTACCGGCCTAATATTTCGCACAAATGTTTCGAGGGGGCCCAAATAGCGTTCCATGACTACTCGCCGGAGACTGCGGGGGTTTCACCTCATGCGACAGAAATAGCGGGTCTTTTTTTGGGTGTTGACCCGAACGCTTATGACGGTTCGGCGGGGAATTTTATTTATGAGGGACTTACACCGGATGCGAGCCTGGATGTTTACGAATTCTGGCATTTTGTGAACGAGTACCTGCTCGAGCAGCGGGATTTTTATACGGATATCATTTCTTTCAGTGCCGGTGCGGCGTTTCAGCAGTGGTGGACGCGGGCTTTCGACTGGCTTGCTTTTTCTCGGGATGTGGTGGTAGTGGCGAGCATAGGCAACGGCGAGGAAGCGGGCGACCCGGTTTTGTATCCCGGGGCAGGGAAGAACTGCATCGGGGTGGGGCTGCTTGACCCGGTTTTTTCAGATGACTCGGGTAAGGGTCTTAGCGAGTACACTTTGGCCCGCCGGGAGCATTCGAGCATGGGCCCGAGCTTTGACCTTCGGTGCAAGCCGGATCTTGTCGCCCCGGGCAACTGTATTGTGCCCGATGATGACAATGACAGCGGGTATCACATTTCCGGCAACTGGTCGAGCTATGGGGTGCCTGTTGTTGCCGGCACAGCGGCAATGCTTTTGCAGGAGCTGCGGGCAGAGCGTGAGAAGTATAACTTTTCCCGGGGTTTGCCGCAGAGCTGCCTGGTGAGGGCATTGCTTACGAATTCGGCTGATAAGCTGCCTTACTGGCACAAGGGGCTGTTGACGGCGGATGACGATAATTATGTTGCCGGTGACTACGTGCAGGGGTGCGGGGCGCTTAACGCTGAGAACGCATTCAGGACGCTGCAGAGCGGCAGGCAGGGACCGGCAAATATTGCCGACACGGGCTGGGATGTTAATCTTACGATAAACGCAGTCCAAGCAGCAAACATTTACACTTTGAATATCAAGCCGAAAAAGAACGATTACCTGACTGCGACGCTGAACTGGTTCGTGCCGTTTGAGGGACAGTTTCCATATCAGGCCGACAGTTCGGAAACGGCGGACCTTTCGCTGGAGCTTTGGGCAGTGGAATCGAACAGGGAGGCGAGGCTGGTGGACTTTTGCGACAGCAGGCGGGACAACCTCGAGCATATTCATTACCGTCTGGACGAGGCGGTGGAGCAGTACAGGCTTGTTGTGAAATTTTCGGACAGGGTTGTGCCTGTAAAGACACTGTTCCAGCTTTATGCACTGGCGTGGCAGGTGCGGAATATTGATAATACGAGCGACGAGCGATGGTATGATCTTGACGGCGACGGGGAGTTGAATTTTTCGGACCTTTCGGTGATACTCGAAAACATCGAACCCGGCAGGGAGTATCCCGACCTGCGGGCGGGGGATATCAATATGGACGGGCTTGTCGATTATAAAGACATTAACCTGCTGTGGGCGAAGCTGAATGGTTAAGCATCCGTCGATTCCTGGTTTTTATTATTCGGCATAATTATTTGGGTCAAATTTCTAACGGCTGTTATGGGGAAGCTCACCATTTGTCTGACACCCTCGACTGATGAAAGTGTTCTTACCTGCATCCTGACTTCGGTGAATAGTTCCTGTGCGACAATTTTTTCTTCGACCTCTCCTTCCTCTTTTATTTTGGCCAGGCGGCGGATTGCATAAAGGCCGACCAGAAAAGCAAGCACAAAGAAGAAGTCCCACTGCTGGAGGTTTAATGTCGGCAAGTTGATTTCTCTTTCAGGTCCGATATATTTGAGTGTCCATGAAAGCTCCCTGCCTGAGAAGAAGTCGGCAAACTTTCCGCCGAGTATGGGGGCGATGCCTGCGGCGAGAGAGTTGACTATGGTATTGGTCGCTAGGTAAGCTGTAGCCTGACCTTTAGGTGCGAGTTTGAGGCTGATATTGCCAGCAGCGAGAGCGACACCTGCAGAAGAAAGCCCCATGACAATATGTATCACGATCAGCAGGGGGATTGTAAGGAAATATCTTTCGGGCATAGTAGTGAAAGTCCAGGTAAGAATGCCGATCATAAAAAGTGGACAGCTTATCGCCAGTACGGATTTGTTGCTGAACCTGTCGGTGTACTTACCCCATATTTTGAGGAACAGAAAGTTGAAGACCTGGCTTATGACCGACAGGCCGATGATAAAAGACATGCTCAGTCCAAGCCGTTTTAGCATGTAGACCATGAAGAAAGGTCCGGCGAGATTGACCGCGAAGTTCCACGAGCACATAAAAATAATAAGCCTGCGAAAGTTTTCATTTTTAAAGGGCATCGTCAGAAGCGAGAAAAGTTTCTGGCCTTTTTCGGGTGGCGGCATTTTCGTTTCTGGAGTGTTTGCGAGAAAAAACAGTCCGCTTATTCCAAACATGAAACCTGCGCCGAAAAGCAGCGAATATCCTTCCAGTTCCTTTTCCGGCATGGCATTTTTCCAATAGTCGAGGAAGCCTGCGGCAAGAAGGCTGAGGATTATGCCGGTTCCGACAGCAAGGCGCATTCGTTTTGAAAAATAGGTTCCCATTATACTTTCCGGGACCAGGTCTCGCATCCATGAGTTCCAGCTACAGTTGGATACGGCGCCGAAAGCCGAAAGTGTGAACAAGAGAATGAGCATTACAAGGACTGAAATTTGGGGTGGAAAAATAAATGGGCTCAACGCAATGATGAGCCAGCAGATTCGACTTAGCCCGGCAGCGAGGATGGTTATGGTTTTCCTGTTGCGGAACTTTTCGACAAGAAATATGGCGGGAAGTTGGAGTAACTGGGCAAGGGGGCCAATAGCTGCAAGCAGGCCGATGACGAAGTTCGAGGCGTCGAGCTTGACAGCAAATGCGATCAAAAATGCGCCGCCGGTTAGAATACCCATCGACTGTGACGCT
This sequence comes from uncultured Pirellulales bacterium, assembly GCA_964628195.1. GTDB lineage: Bacteria > Planctomycetota > Phycisphaerae > Sedimentisphaerales > Anaerohalosphaeraceae > CAZVPF01. The sequence goes on from CAZVPF010000004.1 coordinate 121,068, forward strand.
ATGCCGTCATAGATGACATATCTCAAACCTTTTTCGACTTGCTTGTCGGTAAGTTTTTCGTGGGTCTTGAACATTGCTGACCTTTTTACCGCTACTTTAGCAGGTTTACCTGCCTCTCAGATTTTTTCTGCCGTGAGTCTTTTTTAAAACTTATTTACAGCTGCTTTTCCGTCTCTTGCAGTATCAAGCTTTTTACCTCATCTAGCGTGCCCTCGATGTTCGCTCCTGCTGCGACGGTGTGGCCTCCGCCCCCGAAATTCTGGGCAATTGCCCGCACATCGAAATGTCCCTTGCTGCGAAGACTTGCCCGAAAGCCTTTGTTTTTTTGCCGGGGGTTTTCGCCGAGTTCAACGAGCATAACGGCCATCTCAACTGTCCCGATCTTCTGGCACTCGTCGATGAGGTTCTCGGTGTCGCTTCCTCGTGCGCCGGTTTCGTCGAAGTCCTTTCGCAGGATATGCTGGATGGCGACTTTGCCGTCGTGGTGCAGCTCGAGCGATTCGAGCATCCTTACCATTAGCTTCAGCCTTGAGGGCGAGTAGTTCTGGAAGAGCTTTCGGTATATTTCATAAGGCTTGACACCGGCGTCGACGAGGTCGGCAGCGGTGCGGAACAGCCTGCCGTCGGCGTTGCCGAATCGAAACCAACCGCTGTCGGTGCAGTATGCGACGAACAGGGCTTCTGCCACTGACGAGGACAAAGGCCATTGGGCGTACCTCAGTAAATCGTAAATAACCTCACCCGTCGCCGCGGCAGTGGTGTCAACAAGCTCGACGTCTCCGAGGCCTTCTCCTGTGATATGGTGGTCGATTACGAAGACTTTCTTGCCGGCGTTCTTTATCCACTCAGCAATGCCCGGGAGCTGGACGGCGCTGTTAGTGTCGACGATTATTACAAGGTCGCAGTCCGCGTATTTTTCGTCAAGCTGCTCGGCTTTTACGTCGTCGCCGAGGACCGGCACTTTCGCCGGGTATACGAAATCATACCAGCTGGGCAGAGGCGAGAGCAAAAGCGGCGTGCACTGTTTGCCGAGGTGTTCGAGTATGTCGGATACTGCCTTGATAGAACCTATCGCATCGCCGTCGGGGCGGACATGTGAGGTTACCAGGGCCTTTCGGCAGGTTTGAAGCGTTTCCACCGCTTGGTGGTATTGCGATTTTTCGGTCATTTGCTTTCCTTTATTTATTCTGCTGTTCGTCGAGGAGTACTTCCTTTGCCTGCCGGCAGTCGACGGCGATCTGTTTTGAGAGATGCTCTCTCGAGTCGAATACCTGTTGAGGTCGGATGAGGCGGATAAAGTCCATTGCCATGTATTTTCCGACAAGATCCGGGACTTTTTGTTCGAACAGGTGGGCCTCTATGAGAAGCGGCAGGCCGGATTCGAATGTTTTGGCGCGGCCTATGCTGAATACGGCAGGGGTGGTGTCGTCGCCGATGCAGGCGTCCTTGAATGTGTCCCCTATGCAGACCAGGCCCGCGTAGACACCCTCTGCGGGGGTGTACTGTTTGCCCTGTTTGAGATTGGCGGTGGGATAGCCGAGCGTTTTGCCGACGCCCCTTCCCGGGACTATTTCGCCGACAAGCCTGTACGGCCGGCCCATTACGGCTCGTGCGGTGTGGACATCGCCGCGCATCAGCGAGTTGCGTATAAGCGTGCTGGAGAACATGACGGGTTTTTCACCCCATGTGTAAAGTCTCTGCGGGGGCACTTCGATAACTTCAAACCCCCGGGCTTCGCCGAGTTTTTTGAGTGTGCCTATATCCCCGCTGCGGCCGTATCCGAAGCAGAAGTTGGGGCCTTCGAGAATAGCGACCGGGCCGAGTGTTTTCATCAGGAAGTCGTCGACAAATTTTTCCGGAGAGAGGTTGAAGATGTCCGTTCGGTCGGTCATTATTATCATTGCGTTTACGCCATATCGTTCGAGCAGGTGCTTACGCATCTGCATGGGGGTCAGTATCCCCGGTTTGGCCCCGGGCCTGAGCAGGGCAGCCGGGTGCGGATCGAAGGTCATAACTGCTACGCCTGCGGCGTTTAGCCTCTCGGCGGTTTCGTGAGCGGTGCTGATTATTTTCTGGTGACCGAGGTGCACGCCGTCGAAATTGCCTATCGAGAGAACCCAGCCTTTTTCAATATTTTCAAGCTGCTCGTAACTTTCGTATATTTTCATTTATTCCCCCGGGTATTTCAGGCGCCATTGAGCGCGGAGTTTGTCCATTGTTTCCATTATCGTTATGCTCTCCGAGTGGGGCATTATCTCGTTCTGTATCCTGCCCTCGATTATATCCGGCTGTACATGCTCGACCTGGTATATCAGCCCCACGCTGTCGAATGCCATCGGTTGTGTGAATTCCTTAACAATTTCATAGTTGAAACTTTTCGTTTTTTCGATGACGGCTTTTACGGCTCCCCAAAATGGCGGGCCGACTTTTATAAGCCCCTCGCTACCTGCGATAACCGCCAGTCGCGGAGTGTTTGCTATCATTGAACAGTTGATCGAAGCGGCGCATTGGTTCGGGTATTTCAGCGATATCACATCGATTTCATCCACGCCGGTCGAGCCGATGTGGGCGACGGAAGCGATTTCGATTGGCGGTTCGGGTCCGAAGAGCATGGACGCAAAAGAGACTGGGTATACACCGAGGTCAAGCAGAGCCCCGCCGCCGAGCTGCGGGTTCAGGTTTCGCGCTTTCGGGTCCCGCGGAGGGTTTATACCGAAGTCGGCGATGAGCATTTTCGGCTCGCCGATAAGGCCCTGTTTGATCCATTCGCGGACCCGGATGACGACGGGCAGAAATCGCGTCCACATTGCTTCCATAAGGAATGTATTGTTCTGTTCGGCTGCGGTGATCATTTTGCGGGCCTGTTCAGCGTTTACCGCGAGCGGTTTTTCGCAGAGGACCGGTTTTTTGTTTTCAAGGCACATAACGGTGTTTTCGCAGTGCATGGGGTGGGGTGTGGCGATGTATATCGCGTCGATATCGGGGTCCTCTGCAAGCTGTTCGTAAGACGAGTAATATTTGCCTATCGAAAATTTATCGGCAAATGCCCGGGCTTTTTGCTCGGTTCTCGAAGCAACGGCCGCAAGCTGCGCGCTTTGAAGGTTCAGCAGGCCCCTTGCGAACTGTGTCGCAATCCCGCCTGTGGCCATTATTCCCCAGCGTATTTTATCCGTCATATCGGGCTCCGAACTTTGGTTGAATCTATTTCAATACAGCAAAGGCATTGTACCCCGATCGGCGTGCGAAAACAAGTCCCAATCGGACGCTTTACGTGCGGGCGGGAAAGTGGTATAATCTGCGGGACGTTTTAGCAACAGGAACCGGAAAAATAATGAGGGTAAATATGGCAAGCGAAAAGGACAGGATAAGCTGCCTGAGGAATCTTATTCGCATGATGTGTGTTGACGGGAGTGTGTCGGGCAGAGAGAAAAGATTTCTGGCACAGGCAGCGGGGCAGCTCGGGCTTGAGATCAAGGACTGGAACGGGCTTTTTAAGGAGACGCTGGCAGCGCGGGACAAGCTGGACGAGTTCGAGGACCGGGCGGCGGGGATCGCTGCTCTAAAGGCGATGGTTGTAATGGCCAAGGCCGATAAGAGCATAGAGCCGGAGGAAAAGGACCTGCTGGAGAGTTTTGCAAAGTCGCTGGGTGTTTCGAGGAGTGAGTGGGCGACGATAGTAAAGGATATCGATGTTGACGATATTTTCGATGTGTTCAGGGATGCAAAGCAGCGACTGGCCGGCAGGACGGTTTTGATCGTAAAGGAGGATTTTGACAAGGTGGACGTGCTGCTGGAGACGCTGGAGAATAATGACGTTCGCGGCACGGTGGTGGGGCTCGATGAGTTTTTGCGTGGACAGGGCGCCGGCGATACGCCGGTTTTTTTACACGCCGGTCACAGCAGGGAGGTCTCGCTGGAGCGATACAGAAAGGCCGCGGAAAAAGCGGCGAGGGTTGTGCCGATTTTAACAAGGTACCAGGGTGCGCAGGTTAAGTACCTGCTTGAGGCAGGGGCAAAGACGTGCATTATCGAGCCGGTGTATCCGAGGGACCTTGAAGAGGTGTTTGAATGATTTTTTTTACACGCCAGTCAACATAAGTTAAGAACAACTGGAATTATTCGTTCAAAGTCTTTTTTCGTCTCAGTATGTGGTGGTAGTGCTGCGCGAAGCGGTGGGCTTCGTCGCGGACGTATTGCAGCAGTTTTCTTGCGGGGGAGTTGGGGGGCAGTTTTACGGATTTATCCTCAGGGTAGATGAATATTTCTTCTTCTCGTTTGGCGATAGAGGCCAGGTGCGGGGCCTTTGCGCCGAGTTTTTCGAGTGCGTCGGCGGCTGCGTGAAGCTGGCCGATGCCGCCGTCTATCAGGACCAGGTCCGGCCAGAGTTCCTCGCCGTTGAGTGCCCGGCGGTAGCGTCTTGTGACGACCTCGGCGATGCAGGCATAGTCGTCAACGCCTTTTACGGTTTTTATCCTGTATCGGCGGTAGCCGGGCTTGAAGGGCCTGCCGTCTATGAACTGCACGAGCGAGCCGACCGTCTCGCTGCCGGAGATATGGGCGATGTCAATGCCCTCGACAGTCCTCACCGGTTGGGTGCTTTCCAGCAGTTTACGCAGCTTTTCCATTGCCTCGGCGGGGTCGGAGGCGAATATTTCCGGCTGAACGTTTATGTCGACCTCGCCGCGCATACCAAGCGATTCGATCAGCTTTATCCTGTCGCGGTACATGGCGGCGGATTCATAATCGCATGCCTCCGACGCTGCGAGCATCTTCTTGTTCAGGTCACGAAGCACCACCGACCGCTTGGATTTCAAAAACTTGATCAGGTCGTTTATCTGCCAGCGGTAGTTCTCTCGCGAGACCCTGTCGCCGCACGGGGCGGTGCACTGCTTGATATTGTAAAGCAGACAGGGGCGAAAGAATTTGCGTTTTTGGTCGTTTTTGTCTATCTCGAGGTGGCACGTGCGGAACTTGTAAATCTTCTGCAAGAGTATCAGGGCCTGGCGAAGCTCGGTAACCGCTGTAAAGGGTCCGAACATCCGCGACCGGCTGCTCTTGGGGTTCCGGGTCATGTAGACACCGGGAAAGTCCTCGCGGGTGGTGATCTCAAGATAGGGAAAGGTCTTGCTGTCCATAAGGTCGGTATTGTAGGGCGGCTGAATGTCCTTTATAAGCCTTGCTTCCTGGAGCGTGGCGTCGACCTCGCCTGCGGTTTCAATGCAGCTTACGTCACGGACCTTCCTGAGCATCTCCACTATCTTGGGTCCGCGGGTCGCGTGCAGGTCCGCGCTTTGCTGGAAGTACGACGCGGCACGGGACCGAAGGTTCTTGGCCTTGCCTATATAAAGGACAAGGTCGTTTTCGTCTTTCATGAAGTAAAGGCCCGGCCCTGCGGGGAACTGCCTGATCTTTTCGCGTATTTTCTCGTGCAAGTCTTTATCTGTCTTATCACTCATTCTTCTATTTTAGTAAAACGCGGCGCATATTCCAAAGTAAATAAAAGCTACAGAGGCTTTGATCATAAATACGGCTGCGATGCGGGGCGGTTCACAAGTCCGGAGACCGGCTTATTTTTTTGTTTGCTTATAAAAGCTCAAAAGCTGCATCTATCTTGGAATCTTTTTTTTGTATCAAGCCACAGACGGGCTTTAGGTATGTTAATAAAAAAAATTTTCTTACGTTACTCTAATTAAAATAAGGATTAATAAAAATCTTCATATATTTTTGCTTTTTGTACTTGAACAGGCTCTCCCGAAACTATAACATAAGTTTTTGCGAAACAGCCAATATATTGACATCGCTGGGTCGCTAATACAATATATAGTGTAAACCTGGAACGTGCAAACATGGAGGTTTGAAGTGGACAATAATCGTCTCTCACATCTGAAACAGCAGAACGACAACTCGAAATTCCAGCCTTGGACAAGCCCGAAGCAGGGTAATGAGAAAGGTCTTAAAGTGGAGCGGAATTTCGCTTCGGCGAGTGTGCATCCATTTGACGAGATCGAATGGGAGACCCGCTCGGCGAAAATATCGGACGAAAAAGGTGCGGCGATATTCGAGCAGAATAATGTCGAGGTTCCGGCGAACTGGAGTCAGCTTGCTACAAAGGTTGTAGTAAGCAAGTATTTTTATGGTGACATTGATACCGGTGAAAGGGAATTCTCGGTCAAGCAGCTTGTTCACCGCGTGTGCAGGGCCATCGCCGACAGGGGCAAAAGGGACGGGTACTTCAGCACAGACGAGGATGCGGAGAATTTCTACCGTGACCTTACCTGGCTTTGCGTTAACCAGTACGGGGCGTTCAACTCCCCGGTGTGGTTTAACGTGGGGCTTTATGACGTTTACGGGGTAAACGGCAGCGAGCACAATTTCCACTGGGACGACAAGCAGAACAAGGCGGCTGCATGTAAGAGCAGCTATGAGTATCCGCAGGCGTCGGCGTGTTTTATCCAGTCGGTCAAGGACTCGATGGAGGATATTATGCGTCTGGCGAGGAGCGAAGCGATGCTTTTCAAGCATGGAAGCGGGACGGGAACGGATCTTTCGACGCTTCGCAGTAGCAAGGAGAAGCTTTCCGGGGGCGGCAAGCCTTCCGGTCCGCTTAGCTTTATGCGGGTTTATGACCAGATAGCGGCTGTTGTCAAGTCCGGGGGGAAGACGAGGCGCGCGGCAAAGATGCAGTCTCTGAAAGTCGATCACCCGGATATCAAAGATTTCATAACTTGCAAGACCGAAGAGGAGAAGAAGGCATGGGCTCTTATAGAAGAGGGCTACAGCCCGGACGACGCTTATTCGAGCGTAATGTTCCAGAATGCGAATCTTTCAGTAAGGCTCACCGATGAGTTTATGGAGAAAGTGGAAAAGGACGGCAAGTGGAAGACGCAGTCCGTAACGACCGGTGAGGATTGCGAGGACCACTCTGCGAGGGAGCTCCTGGAGCTTATCGCCGAAGGTACGCGGGTATGCGGGGACCCGGGTGTTCAGTATCACAGTACGATCAATAAATGGCATACATGCCCGAATTCGGGTGAGATCAACGCCTCGAACCCATGCAGTGAGTATATGTTCATCGACAACTCCGCGTGCAACCTTGCGTCGCTTAATCTTATGAAGTTTCGGGATGATAAAGGGCGGTTCGATGTCGAGCGTTTCAAAAACGCGGTGCGTCTTTTTATAATCGCGCAGGATATTCTTGTTGATAACGGCAGCTACCCGGAGGCGACAATCGCCGAGAACAGCCATAAGTACCGACCTTTGGGGCTTGGGTACGCGAACCTTGGCAGCCTTATAATGAGCCTTGCTTTGCCTTATGATTCCGACCAGGCCAGGGCGTGGGCTTCGGCGATAACGGCGATAATGACGGGGACTGCTTATACCGTCAGTGCGGAGCTTGCCAAGACGCTCGGCACGTTTGACGAGTTTGAGAAGAACCGCGACGAAATGCTCAACGTTATCGGCATGCACCGCGAACACGCAAGGCAGATACCGGAGGTTCATTGTGTCGACGAGATGCTTAACGCGGCGATTGACGCGTGGGACGAAGCGTTCGATGAGGGAAGTTTGTACGGTTTCCGCAATGCACAGACGACGGTGCTGGCTCCGACGGGTACAATAGGGTTCATGATGGACTGCGACACGACGGGCATCGAGCCGGATATCGCGCTAGTCAAGTACAAGCTTCTTGCCGGCGGCGGGATGCTCAAACTGGTGAACCGAACGGTGCCGATGGCTCTTGAGACCCTTGGATACAGCCCGGATGAGATACAGGATATCTGCGAGACGATAGATAAGGACGACACGATAGAGACCTCGGATAAGCTCCGCAAGGAACATTTGCCGATATTTGACTGTGCATTTCAGCCCAAACACGGCAAGAGGTTCATTCATTATACGGCGCACCTGAAAATGATGTCTGCGGCCCAGCCTTTCCTTTCCGGGGCGATAAGCAAAACGATCAACATGCCCAAAGAAGCAACAGCAGAGGAAATAACCAGTGCATATATCGACGGCTGGAAGATGGGTCTAAAGGCTGTCGCGATCTATCGCGACGGTTCCAAGAGGCTTCAGCCGGTGAACACGAAGGATAAGAAAGGGACCAAGAAGACCGAGGCGAGCGGTCAGTCTCCACGGCCTTACAGGAGAAGACTTCCCGAGACGCGAAAGAGCATTACGCATAAGTTCTCGGTTTCCGGGCACGAAGGCTACCTGACGGTGGGGCTGTACGAGGACGGACAGCCTGGTGAGCTTTTTATCACCATGGCCAAGGAAGGCAGCACCGTTGGCGGCCTGATGGATGTGATAGGGACATGTGTTTCGATGTCTCTTCAGTATGGTGTGCCGCTTATTACGCTTATTGACAAGTTCAGGCACGCGCGGTTCGACCCGTCGGGTATGACCTCTAACAAGAACATTCCTTTCGCAAAGAGCCTGATCGATTACATTTTCTGCTGGCTTGGCTGTGAGTTTATTCCGGGATATGCCGAAAAGAACACCCCCAACAGGGCGAAAACGGGGAATCCTCCGAACAAGACGAATACCACGGCCAAGGAGCTTGTGGAAAAGACCCAGGACCTTGCTAAGAAGATAGAAGAAGCGAAAACCGCCAAGCCGGGTGAGGGTAAAGCTTCTAGTCGTAAGATAGAATCCGTGCCGCCGAAAACAGCGCCAGTAAAGGCCGGGGGAAGGCTTGCGGAAACCAGTGACAATGCCGAAAGGCTTCTGGCGGCGGTGAGCTCGGCTGTTTACTCACCAGGGCAGGACGGTTCGCAGCAGGAAGGTGCGGTTATGCAGCAGTTCAATAACCAGTTCCAGCATTTTCAGGATGATGCGCCGGCGTGTGATATTTGCGGTTCGATCACCGTCAGGAACGGCACGTGTTACAAATGTTTCAATTGCGGAAACAGTATGGGCTGCAGCTGACAGACGGACCATTGCTTATAATAAGACCGCCGGGGTGTTGTTTTAGTGGCGACCGGCGGTTTTTTTCTGCGCCCCCAATAATGGCAGGGTTTAAGGTCCGATAAATTAGTTAAAGTCCTATAAAATGGTCTTTTTCAAATGTTTTTAACAGTTTATAATTTAAGCATTAAGCAGATAATATTAAATATTACCCTTTTTAAGGAGATAGTTTTGGTCGTTTATGAAACATTCAATGTATCGACACGCAGCCGAAACCAGTTGATCGACATTACTTCGCAGGTAAACGACAAGCTGGGCAATTCGGACATTCGCAACGGAACTGTGATGGTGTTCTGCCCCCACACAACAGCGGGAATCACGATAAACGAAAACGCGGACCCTGATGTTACCCATGATATACTCAAGACTCTTAACGAGCTTATCCCGCAGGGCAGGGCAGGTTACAGGCACATGGAGGGCAATTCGGATTCGCATGTAAAAAGCTCGCTTGTAGGGGCTTCGGAACTTGTCGCAATCAAAGACGGCAAACTGCAACTCGGCACGTGGCAGGGGATATATTTCTGTGAATTTGACGGGCCGAGGAGCAGAAAAGTGCAAATGACTATTGCTGGCGAATAGTTAACAGGGCTTTGTGTGTCTTTTAAGTGTGTTTTTCTTTTTACAGCGCATAAAAATGGCGAGGTAGTGGATCCGGCTGGGGGGGAAACCGGTAGGCCACGTAGCCTCGCCGAGGTTCATTATTAATACCGCAAAAAGCGGTCAAAATTCATAAAAATCACTTTATACTTAAAAAATAAATTTGTCAAGGCCCAATTCGGAAAAAAAGTAAAATAATGGGCTTAATTTCTGTTTTTTAGAAACCGGGCTTGTAATAACTTCGTCAAAAAATTGCTGGAACTATAAAAAACCTTGATAAAATTATCGAATTTATTAACATAATCCTATTAATCATAAGTTAAACGGAGTTGACAAAGATGCCAGGGACCAAGCCGTCTGCGGTAATTGATAAAATTAAGGCCAGTGCGAAGGACGTTTACGAGAAAATAAACAAAAAAGTCAAGCCTTCGATGAGCAGCCCAATTCGTTCGCTTTCCAATGTTAAGTATGCCCCGAAAAAAGGCCATTTTGAGCTAATGGGTAAAAACAAGAAAAGGACCCTTACTGTTGGAACGGTTAAGACCTTTGCCCAGACGCTCAAGATGATGTCGCTATCGAAAGAGCTTATCGAAGCGGAAGATATGGCTACCAAAAGGGAAGCTTATTATATTTCCAAGAACTGGGGTAAGGCCGGCTTTGCCGAGCAGCCTGAATCGGATACGATCATGGACGACGTTGAGGCGATGTTCGGGGTCAACCGAGAGCAGCTTCGCTTCGTGCCGGAAGAAAAGGGCGGTGATATTGCAGGTCGACTGATCGTGATAGATAAGGACGCAAAGGGTAAGACGCTGAGGATCGATTGTACGAAGTTCGGTTCGGGTGCCTACTCGATACCCTCTGACGTGGAGAACCTGGGCTTTGAAAGCAAGGCGAAGTTCATACTTGCGATTGAGACTGCAGGTATGTTCCAGCGGCTGGTGAAGTATGATTACTGGGACAAGAATAACTGCATCCTGATCAGTATGGGAGGGGTGCCGACGCGTGCGTGCAGGCGTTTTATACGGCGTCTTTCAGATAAACTTAAAATACCTGTGTACGCGTTTGTGGATGGTGACCCTTACGGATATTTCAATATCTACAGGACTCTGAAGGTTGGAAGCGGAAACGCTGCGCATCTCAATGAGTTTTTTTGTGTTCCTTCATGCTCGTTTTTGGGTGTGACGGCTCAGGACATTATAGATTACAAGCTCCCGACCCATGCGCTGAAGGAAGTCGACATTAAAAGGGCCAAGGACGCTCTGAAGAATGACCCGTTCGTAAAGCATCACAAGAAATGGCAGGCGTGCATAAACCAGATGCTGAAGATGGGTGTGCGTGTGGAGCAGCAGGCCTTTGCCAAGTATGGACTTGATTTTGTAGTGAACGATTATCTGCCTGCCAAGCTTAAAAATACGACTAAATTTCTGCCTTAACGGGCCTGTTTTTGAGGTGAAATGATTAACTCAACGGGAAACATTCAGGAAAAACTTCATACCCTCGAGCAGAACCTGAAGATTGCCTGCGAACAGGCCGGGCGCAGCCGTTCATCGGTAAAGCTTGTGATTGTCACCAAGACGGCGACACTTGAGCAGGTTAAGGAGGTGGTAAGGCTTGGGTATAATCGGCTGGGTGAGAACCGGGTTCAGCATTTGAAGCATGTGGCCGAGGAGCTGGAGAAGTTTCTAAATGAAAACCCGGCCCCGGAGATGCCCGAGGGCATCCAGTGGCACATGATAGGGCATTTGCAGCGAAATAAAGTCAAACAGGTGCTGAAGGTTACGGATATAATTCATTCTGTTGACACGCTTCGGCTGGCCGAGGAGATAAGCGGAGTTTCAAAAAAGCTGGAAGTTCGGCCTCGGGTACTTTTACAGGTAAACTGCAGCCAGGAGCCGCAGAAATACGGGGTGCCTGTGGGGGCGGCGATGCATCTTGCAGAGCAGATAACCACCATGGCGAACCTCAGGTTGTGCGGTCTGATGACTATGGCTCCGCTGAGCAAGGACAAGGCGCCTGTTGAGGAGAGTTTTTCGAGGGCTAGAGAGCTTTTTGAGGAGATAAGGGGCCAGGGGCTTGCCGGTGATGATTTTCGTGAGCTCAGCATGGGTATGAGCCAGGATTATCCCCTGGCGATCAAGTACGGTGCGACGATACTTCGGATCGGTTCGGCGATTTTCGCCTGAGCCGGGAGCCAAACAGGAGCCCTGAAGTTTTTTTCATAATTTTGCAATAAACACAGATGATCGGCGTCAAATCTTTAAAACTGGATTAAATTATGCGCAGAATCCAAAAAAAGGGATTTACACTGATCGAGTTGATAACGGTTATATCCATAATCGCGATCCTGATGAGCATTTCCATGCCGGCTTTTACGAGGGTTAAAAATGCCGGTCGTCGAACCGTATGCGCAGCCAACCTGAGGCAGGCGGGGATGGCGATGAGGATGTATCTTGACGAGAATAGAGACATAATGCCGCCTGCATCGAGGTATCCGAGCATTGAAACCGAGCCGGAAATAAAGATGATAGGTTATTACCTTGACAAGCATCTGCAGGGTGACAGGGGGATTTTACTTTGTCCGGGAGATACGGGTAAAAAGGTTTTCAGCCGTGAGGGTTCGAGTTATCAGTACAACGACCGACTCGCACTGAAGAATATTGACAAGTATTTCCTGACCCGCAAGTCTAAACAGAATAATACGGAAGTTCTTTTCGATTATGAGCCTTTTCATGGGAAAGGCGGCAGGAAGGGCGCTGCCAATTACCTCTATGCGGACCTTCACATCGGCACACTGGAGAATCAGTAATGAAAAACTGTACCACAAATAAAAAGGGCAATAAAAAGTCGCCGTCCAGGAATCCTTCGAAAAAGGTTGTCGTTATTACTTCGGCGTGTGTGCTTGCACTTGTTGCCATTGGGGCGGCGGTGAGTTTCACAGGCAAAAAAGACTCTATGCCGGACCCTAAAAAGATGGGTAACGAAGAAATGGCGGATTTTGTCAAAAGCGAAAAGTTTGCGGCCGCCGACCGCGATGAAAAACGCGACTTCATGAGAAACTTCATGCGCGACAGGATAACAACGACTGTACAGGAATATCACTCGCTGCCGGAGAGTGAGAAAACCGCATATCTTGATAAAACCATTGATGAAATGCAGCGGATGCGCGAGCAGATGAGGGGTTTGCGACAAGAACTTCGTCCGGAAGGAGAAAGAGCCGGCATGCGGGAAAGGGATAATTTGGGCCCGAGGGGTGGTGAAGGCGACGGTCAGGCAAGGCCCCAAAGCCGTGGCGTGAGAGAGGGGGCCGGACGAGGTATGAGAAATCCGGAAACTCGTAGGGCTTTCAGGGAGCAGGTGCCTTCTGAATTTCGGGCACAGGCGACGGCATTTATGAGGGACCTGCGGAACCGGGCCCAGGAGCGTGGAATAGACATGCCGCGCAGGGGGCCGGGGGGCATGTGATTCAGGGCAAATCTGAGAACTCGCAAAGCACGGTGTCGGCGATGGGAAGGGCGGTTTTTGTGAGGCTGATGCTTTTGCCGTCGGCTTTGAGCATTCCGCGGTTTGTCAGGCGGCAGATCGGTTCGGCAAATAATTCAAGGGGGTTTTGGCCCGTTTTTTTTATGAATCCCCGGACGTTTATACCGTCAGCGGTCCGAAGTGAGAGGACGGCTGTTTCGCAAATAAGCTGCCGGTCGGTAATGGTTTGAGGGTTTACGGCCGGTGAGAGGCCCTGATTTATGAGGCGGGTGTATTGCTGAAGGTCGGGGATATTTTCCCAGCGGGCTGTGACTGTGGATGAATGGGCAGCGGGGCCTATGCCGATGTAAGGTTCGTTCTGCCAGCAGCCGAGGTTGTGCAGACATTTGCTGTTCGGGCGTGCGAAGTTGGATATTTCGTAATGCTCAAAACCGGCATGGCGGAGGGTTTCAATCGCGGTTTCGTACATTTGCCTGTCGGTTTCTTCTGAGGCGGGTTTTATCTTTCCGAGTTCGAGCATTTGTTTTAGCGGGGTGTTTTCTTCGTAGCTTAGGCTGTATGTCGAGATGTGTTCGGGGGTCAGTTCTACAGCGGCATCAAGTGAGGTTTGCCAGCTTTCGATGGTGCAGCCGGGTATAGCGAAAATAAGGTCGAGAGAGATGTTTTGGAAACCTGCATTGCGGGCGCTGTCAAAAGAATTGTATACCTGTTTTACGTTGTGGCTTCTGCCAAGCGTTTTAAGCTCGGTTTCGATAAAACTCTGAGCCCCTATCGAAAGGCGGTTGACTCCATAATCTATGAGCATTCGGGCAAGGCCCGGAGAGAGATGGGAAGGGTTGGCTTCTACGGTGAACTCTTTTGGGGTAAAATATTTTGCAAGCTCTTTAAGGAGTTTTTCGAACTGTTTGGGTGGAAGGCAGGTTGGCGAGCCGCCGCCTATAAAAATGGTTGCAAAGTTACGGTCAAGGTGCAGGTGGAGTTCTTCAAGCAGGGCATCGATAAATTGTGATGTGTCAAATTTGTCGACGGGGATTGAATAAAAGCCGCAGTAGGGGCATTTTGCTGTGCAAAAGGGAATATGGATGTAAAGACCGGTCATGACGGTTTATTGATTCTGGTTTTGCGGGGGTTGGGTGACGCTCAGGACCGGAGGTTCGGATTCGTCGGTTAAAGAAGCCTTCATAGAGCGTATCTTGTACCATAACCAGTTGCCCAGTCCCATGAATGCGAAGCCGCAGAAGGAGATAACAAGGCCTGTCTGTACGGAGGACCATACCAGGCCGATGATGATGATTGACCAGATAAGGTGTTCAAGCGGTTTTCTGCCCTTGAGATACTGGTTGACCAAATGCGGGTAGCGTATTCTGCTAATCATAAGTATCGCGGTTATGATGGCGGTGAAGGGCAGAATAAGGATAATCGTCTTTGCACCTGCTGCGACCAGCGGACTGTTTTTCGCGACGGGGAGAATGTAATCCCAGAAAAGCACCAGCGAGGCGAGGACGCCAGCAGCGGCTGGGGTGGGCAGGCCGATAAAGGACATGTGCGAGGTTTCATCCTCTTCGTTTTCGACATTGAACCTTGCGAGGCGGATAGCGGCACAGGCCATGTAAAACGCGGCCGATACCCAGATGAACTTAACGACAAAGGGGTCTATCGCGGCGGCGGGGTTTATGAGGTTTCGCAGTCGGCTGTTGAGTATTTTCATTGTTAGAAATGCCGGTGCGACTCCGAAGCTGATTACGTCGCAGAGGCTGTCAAGCTGACCGCCGAAGGAGGAGGTTGTCTGGCTCATTCTTGCGACACGGCCGTCGAGCATGTCGGCTATCATGGCGATGAATATCATGTAAGCGGCCCAGGCGAAGTTGGAGTTGTCAAGGTTGCTTATCTGGAAATGTTCCGAGCCAGCCTTGGATGCAAAGCCGATGGCAGCGAAACCACAGGCGCCGTTGAGCAGGGTTATCAGTGAGGGCAGGATGGTGATGTACTTGAGCCTCTGACGGCGGACGCGCCGAAGAAGCTTTCTTTTTCTTGCCCTGTCTGGTTGTGAGTTCGACATTATTCGTACCTTACGCAGATTGTAAGACCTGCTTTGACCTTGTCGCCTTTTTTAACACAGCATTTTACCTTATCGCTTGTCGGCAGGTATAATTCTGTTCGTGAACCGAATTTTATCATACCGAAGCGCTGACCGCCAGAATAAATATTTCCGGGTTTTGCCTCACATACGATTCGGCGGGCAATGGCACCGGATATTTGCCTTACGAGCAAGTGGTCTTTAGGTTCGTCGATGCGGGTCATATAAATGTAGTTTGACTCGTTTTGTCTTGCACTTTCGGGGTCAAGGGCGTTTTTGAACTTCCCGTGCTGGTAGATGACCCGGTCGATACGCACTTTTGCCGGGGTGCGGTTTATGTGGACGTTGAATATCGACAGAAAAATGCCGATCCGCAGTGTGGGCACTTTAAGAGGGGATTTTTCCGCGGAAAGCTCGGTAATATCGGAAACCAGCCCATCTGCGGGGCTCAGCAACAGGCAGGGTTGGGGAGGAATTTTGCGGTTTGGGTCGCGGAAGAACGAGAGTATCCAGGCGAGCAGGATAAAGAGAATTATTACGAAAATCCAAAGCAGCGGTGAAATGCGGGCCAGCAGCGAGCCTTCTGCCGGAAGGGCGGCAAAAAGGGCGGACACGATTATCAAAACCACCAGCATAGCCGGGTAAATCAGCACCTGGGGCAGTCCATATCTAGTTATAGGTATCTTCATAGTGATATTATAAATTAAGTTATCCCATAATCAAGGCTTGACGCGAGGATTATTTCTGGTAATCTTTGGTCGTTTAGCACGAATATTTCCTGTAAATCTGGTTTGAAAGGATGATCGAAATGTTGACGACAATTGTAGATGTTGGTGCAAGAGAGATACTCGACAGCCGCGGCAATCCCACGGTTGAGGTTGATGTGCTTCTTGACGACGGTTCGTTCGGCCGGGCTGCTGTGCCTTCCGGAGCGAGCACGGGTGCATATGAAGCGGTTGAACTTCGCGACACAAAAAAGAAACGCTATATGGGCAAGGGCGTTGAGACCGCGGTTAAGAACGTAAACGACGTGATCGCCCCTGAGGTGCTGGGGATGGACGCGACGGCGCAGGAGGAGATCGATGCACTGCTTCTGGAGATCGACGGTACGGCCAACAAGGCCAAACTCGGAGCAAACGCTCTTCTGGGTGTTTCGCTGGCGGTGGCCAAGGCCGCAGCTGAAAGTGCCGCACTGCCGCTTTACCGATATGTAGGCGGATGCAACGCAAACGTACTTCCGGTTCCGATGATGAACATTCTCAACGGCGGCAAGCACGCCGATAACAATGTGGATTTCCAGGAATTTATGGTGATGCCTATCGGTGCAAAGAGCTTTTCCGAAGCCCTTCGCATGGGCGCCGAAGTTTTCCACACCCTTAAGAAGGTTCTCAAGGATAAGGGCTATAACACCTCGGTAGGCGACGAAGGCGGTTTCGCTCCTTCGCTCAAGAGCAATGACGAGGCATGCGAGGTTATCCTCGACGCCATCAAGGCAGCAGGCTACAAAGCCGGCAAGGATATCTTTATCGCTCTTGATCCCGCTTCCACCGAAATGTGGGTAAAGAGCAGCAAGAGCTACAAGTTCTTCAAGTCCGACCCGAATAAGAAGGTCAAAAGCAGCGAGATGATCAAGCACTGGGCCAAGTGGGCCGACAAGTACCCGATTGTCAGCATCGAGGACGGTCTTGCAGAGGACGACTGGGCAGGCTGGACCGAGATGACCAAGAAGATGGGAGAGAAGTGCCAGCTGGTGGGCGACGATCTTTTCGTAACCAATACCAAGAGGCTTGCAGACGGGATCAAGAAGGGTGCAGCCAACTCGATCCTTATCAAGGTAAACCAGATCGGCACGCTTACCGAGACTATTGAGGCGATCAACCTCGCTGCCCGTAACGGATACACAGCCGTGATGAGTCACCGCAGCGGCGAGACCGAGGACACCACAATCGCTGACCTGGCCGTGGCAACCGGTGTGGGGCAGATCAAGACGGGTTCGGCATGCAGGACCGACCGTATTTGCAAGTACAACCAGCTTTTACGCATCGAGGAAGAACTCGGCGGTGCGGCGGTATACGGCGGCGAATTCTTTAAATACGTTTAATTGTGTGAATTGACAGGCAGGGGCTCGGGAGGGTCCCTGCTTTTTCTTTTTTTCGGGGCCGGGGAAAGTGCGGCAATGGCGGCTTTTTTAAGGTTCATCTTTTTTTGCGTTTTCTTCGCGGCAGGGTCTGCGGCGATAGCGGTTTCGATTCTTTCCGAGGAGCTTTACGTATACTATAACAACCGCGGCAGGCTCGCGCATCTCGAATATACCAACCGAAAGATCGAGCAGCTAATCCCTAAAGTTGGCGAACAGATCGAGCAGATCGAGAAGGACCCCAATATCCTGAATAAACTAAGGCCGCTTATAACAGGCAAACAGCCTTTTGCTGACGACACAGCATTTCCCCGCGGTGAGGACAGCAGGATAGAAAGCATTGTCGATCTCGCCGTGGAAAGGGCCATACCTGACCCTGAACCGCAGGTCGAAGTGCCGGCGTGGATAACAAGAACGATGCAGCAGCGTGTCCGGTACAGCCTGTTTCTCGCGGGGGCGGGTCTGATACTGCTTGACTTTATCTTCTTCGGCGCAGCGGAAAAGAAGAATTGACAATGCGCTATAAAGCTTTTGTTTTCTCTTGCTCATTTTTTGCATACCTAATAAAATATCAAACGAAACGGGTAATTCGGTATTTCTAACTTTAGCGTTTATTTGCAAAAGAGGGAGCATCATGGTTAAAAGTGTTTTCAAGCCTGTTAGTCTTGCTGTGTTTTGTGTTATGTTTGTCGGTTGTATGGAGGATAATTGTGAAATAACGCTGAGCGAAGACGGCAGCGGCGTTGTACGGCACGAGACGACTTTTACCGAAAGATTCATGGTCGGTTTGCAATCAGAGGGTCCTAAATCGGCTGACCCGCCTTTTACGAAACAGCAGGTAAAAGAAAAACTGCAAGGCACGGTCGAGCTTAAGAGCTTAACACAAAAGGACCACCCCGACGGCAGCCGGACGATTGAATGGGAGGGGAGATTTGAAAATGCGGCACAGTTTTTTCTTTCCGACTTTGCGGTCGAACATCTAAAGGCAAATATCACACCTGTGGGTCAAGACCAGGCGGTAATATCTTTCGATATGAAAATGGGCGGTGCGGGTCTTGGTATCGACGCAAGCAAAATGTACGCTTTGGCTAAAGGTCTTCATGTTGTGAGAAAGGTCAATCTGCCGGGCAAAATAACAGAAACCAACGGCAAAAAACTTACCGGCCGCAGTGCGCAGTGGGCAGTCGACCTGCGAAGCAGGGAGGGCCTGAAGAACACAAACAATTTTCTTGAAGAGGCACAGGAAAGAGGTGCGTTTGCAAAATTTGACGCATCGAGAATTAAGTTTAAGCTGCCCCTGATGCCCGAACCTGTAAAGGAAGCGATTGAGCCCGAGACCGAAAGTAATGCAGACAAAGATGCGCAGACGAATATGACCGCCGAAGTAGAGGGCATAAAAGCGGAGAAATTATTATATCTGAAAGACAGCGCATCCAAATGGTCCGGGCTGGAACTCATCGTTAAGATCAGCGGGCTTGGGGATGAAAAATTTCAATACAAATCCGAACTTATTCAGGCTGCGGACAGCGAAGGCAAAAACCTCGTCCCCGAAAACCAGTGGCGAAGTGTACACACCGGTTACCCTTCAAAGGGAACAAAAGATGTCGGGGTAAAGATGAATAATCCATCGAAAGATGCCGAAAAGCTCGTCGGTATCCGCGGCCAGGTCGAGGTGATTACGGGTACCGATACAGAGAAGGTTATTCTCGAAGATTTTCGTTCACTCGAAGGCAAAGAGAATACGGGAAACGAATATCTCGACAGTGTAAACTTCAAGATCAAGAAAATCACCAAAGTTACCATAAAGGTTGAGATAGACGGCGGGCACAGGATGATCGAAAAATTCGAGCTTGTCGACAAAACCGGCCGCAGGGTTACAAAGTCAGGCGGAATGGGATTCGGGGACACATGGACCTATGATTTCAATCATAACGTCGAAGATTTTGATAATATAGAGATGCAGGTGGTTGTTAAAGAAAACAAGGTTACCCTGCCTTTTGAGGCAAAAGAGATAAAACTGCCGTAAATTTCCTTCATTTTGAAAGGATCAATATGAAAGCTGTGGATATTTTCCAGTTGGTCGTAAAACTTTTCGGTGTAATGGTGGGGATCATGGGTGTTATGAAACTCTTCAACGGGCTTATTATGATGTTTCAGGAGATATCGGCCTCACCGGGGCTGATCGTAAACGGCATTTTCGCGCTTATCCTCGCTAAGTTTCTTTTAAGGCCTGAATGGCTGGTGAAGTACTGCTATACCGATAACCAAAACTACGGCACCGAATAAGCCTATTCAAGCTTGAGGAGCTTAAGCCCCATTTGCGGGTCTGTTTTGCGGGCGGCGTTTATTCCGTTGATCTCGATGATCGTCACTTCAAGGATAAGGAATATTTCGGCCCCGCCCCGGGGACATCCGATCACGCTGTTTTGGCCTCTCTGCATTGCTGCGTGCAGATGCAGTTTCGGACCTTCGTCGTCCCAGTAGACAGTTCCGACTCCAAAAACTTCTCCGGGGCCTTCGAAATTTTCAAAGTTGGGAACAAGCGAGGGCTTTTCCTGTTTGGGTCCGACAACCACCTGCGCCTTTCTCATCCCGCCTGTTATGGTAACCGTTGCGGCTTTTATGTTTTCTTTGGCGGCGATGGATTCTATCGCTTCGTAAAGGTCCTCGCCTTCATGGAGTCTTGCGACTACCACCCTGCCCGCTGTGCCGACTTTATATTCCATTGCAAAAACTCCTTTCCTGGAAGTCCTTATATTTGACACCATTATACATGCCCTTATTATTCAAACAAGCAAAACTATAGAGGCAAGAAAAGCTTTTGACTTGTCAAAGACAGACAGGTTGGGTATTATTAAACCATGAGACAATTACTTGCAATAATTTACATGATCTCCGGGCCGGTCTTTCTTATCTCAATGATTGCGCACCTTTACCTGCAGTTCGTTTACAAACCGAAAGTGGACCGCAGAATTGATGACTCACACTTCGAGTTCGAGGATAACGACCCCCTTGTGCAAAAGTATCACAGGTACTCCCGTCTTACTTTTATGACAGCCGCTGTTTCGGCAGCGGTGATGTTCTTCGCGACTTTCGTATTATGAAAAGCGAAGTTGTGCTCGAATCATTTACTGGACCGGCTGTTCATAACAATCGCACTGCCACCAGTCTATTAACCATAAAAGATCCGTAAGATCACAGCCGCCGTCGCCGTTAATATCTCCGGCAAGGCCCGAGCTGTTTATGTTATAATCTGCCGCCAGTTTCGCGAAGTCCAAAAAGTCGACAAATACGCCCTGGCCGGCAAGGTCCGAACTGTGACAGTCGGCATCGGTTACCAGCGTTGCGGTGAAGTTAAAAGCATAATCGCCCTGTGTGCCGGGGTTCGGCAAGGGCCCGGAGGACCGGAAAAGCTGAACATCGGCGTCCCACGGGTCATAACCCCAGCGATTGAGACTGTAACGTACTGAAAATTTCGTATCGTGAATATTTTCGATCAAATCCACGGGCTGAATATCGGTAATCCCGCTGAGGCCGTCGAAAAACAAAAACGCCACCCACGGCTGCCCTTCTTCGCCGATACGATACTGACCGGTTATCGTGCCGCCGTTACGATAAATTGTTGCACGTGAAGATATCCAGACGTCTCCAAAAAACGCACCCGGCTCGGCGACAAATGTATACTGGTAAACTGCTGTAGTGTTGTTTTTGCTTATGGTGTCGATGTAGTATGAGGCTCCTGAGGGAAAAGCCTCGGCATTGAAACCGCAGTTGCCGGATATTGTCAGGTTGGAATCTATACCCGAAAGATGCGGGTCGTAGCTGTAAGTATAGCTCGGCCCGGTGCAAATAATATCCTGGCCCGGCTGGGCGGGAATTGTTTGACCTGCTGTTACTCCGGTTAAAAAACAAAAGACAATCAATAAAGTTAATAAACCTTGATACCCCGAATTCAAATACTTCATCTCACCCTCCAAAAATATATAGTAAAACAGGGATTTTTACAGGACTTACTATATCAAAATTCACACTTATAGTCAAGTTAAAATGGGGCATTTGGCCGTTGGACTTGTCAAAAGTTGCGTCAACGCAGAATAAGGACTGAAAATCTGGATATTGTTCGTTTTTGAACGTTTCAGGTCGCAAGTTATATAATAGTATTTTGACAGTGAACATCTTTAATTGGTGTAAATATATATATAAAGTGTTACAGCAAGGAGATAAAAATGAACAGGCGAGAGCTTTTGAGAAATACAATTTCAGCCGGGGCGGGTTTGATGACCTTACCTGCTTTGAATTCGATTGTCCTGGGGGCAAACGAGGGGAAAGGTGCTATTCCAATGCCGACCCGGACGCTCGGCAGGACAGGTCAGACGGTTTCACTTCTCGGTATCGGCTGTGCTCCCTTCCGGCGGGACCAGGTTTCAGTAGAAAACGTTTCGGAGATGCTTTACTCGGCTGTAGCTGCGGGGGTTAATTATTTTGATACTGCACCGAACTACGGCAACGCCGAGGAAAAGATGGGTCCTGCTTTGAAGGATAAACAGCTTAGAGATAAAATGTTCATAGTTACCAAAACCGAAGAGCCCGGTTACGACGGCACGATGCGTTTGCTCGAACAGAGCCTCAAGCGTATGAATATCGAGCATGTAGAGCTTGTGCATATTCACAACTTCGGTTGGGAGAAGCGATTTGACGACCTTGATATGGCATTCGGTCCGCGGGGCTGTCTTGCCGCACTGGAAAAAGCAAAGAGTGAAGGGACCGTAAAGTACATAGGCGCATCGGGGCATGTATACCCGTCGCGTTTTCACAAAATCCTCGACACCGGTAAGGTAGATGTGCTGATGAATTCGGTTAACTTCATCGTTCAGCACAGTTACGATTTTGAGAGCAAGATATGGTCCCGCGCAAGAGAGGAAAATATCGGTCTTGTTGCCATGAAAGTACTCGGCGGTGCGAACAGGGGCAAGGGCTTTCGTATACCTGAAAAATATTATACGCAGGCAGTGCGGTATGCCCTGTCGCTGCCTGGACTTTCGACGGCGGTTATCGGTATAGAGAATATGAGCGAACTGAATAAGGCGATAACTACGGTAAAAAATGAGCAGCCACTGAAACCGGATGAAATGCACATGCTTTCAATGGAAGGTTTGAAAATAACAGCAGCCGAACAACGGTGGCAAAGCGCATACGGCAAGCCGATTTTATGAGCCCGAACCTCGTTGAGGTTTATTAAATTTCGTCAAGGCAGGCTTTAAGCTCTTCGCAGACTATTTTGGTGTCTTCTTCGGTCAGGCGGTTATAAAAAGGAAGGGCTATAGTTCGCTGACACGTCGAGTCGGTTACTGGGAAATCTCCAACTTTGTGGCCGAGCTGTTCGACCATAAAAGGCTGAAGATGTACCGGTGTAAAGTAGTTGCTTGCCTGAACGCCCCTTTCACGAAGCATGGATATGACCTTGTTGCGGTCCTCGAGTGTATAGCTTTCGGCAAGACGGATAACGAATACAAACCAGCTCATGCGTGCGTTTTGCGGTTCAACGGGCAAAACGATGCGATCCTCATCTTTAAGCATTTCAATATAACGCCCCGCAACTTTGGCCCGGAGTTCAACGAACTCCTCGATGCGTGAAAGCTGGACCACTCCAAGTGCGCAGTTTATGTCGCTCAAACGGTAGTTGTAACCAAGGCGCTCGTGGCCGAGCCAGCCGGAGTCTTTGCCCCGGCCCTGATTACGAAGCGAGCGGCAGATATCGGCAAGGTCCTCTCTGTCGGTGAGTATCATGCCCCCCTCGCCGGTTGTGATCTGCTTGTTGGGGTAAAAAGCAAAGGTACTCATCTGACCGAACGACCCTGCCATTTTTCCGTTCAGTTTTGTACCCAGAGCCTCACAACTGTCCTCGAGTATCGCAATGCCGTGCTTTTCGGCGATTTCTTCAATCCGATCGAAGCCTGCTGGGTTGCCGAATACCTCTACGGGGATCATTGCCTTTGTTCTGTCGGTTATTTTCTCCTCGATCCGCTCGGGGCTGATGTTCATGCTAACCGGGTCGATGTCCGCAAGAACCGGTGTTGCTCCGTTCATTAGTATAACGTTCACAGTTGCAATGAAAGTAAAGGGAGTGGTTATCACCTCATCGCCCGGGCCTATTTTCATTGCCTTTAGGCACAGGTCGAGTGCGCTGGTTCCGCTGTTGACCGCCACAGCGTGCTTTTTGCCGATATAATTACAAAAGGCCTGTTCGAACTCGGCGAGTTTTGGACCAAGTGAAAGGTTTGGCGTTTTCATAACCTCAGTTACCGCCTGTATCTCGGCATCGGTGATGTCCGGCCTGCAAAGGTGAACACGTATACTCATTTTTACTCCTGTTGGGCTATTTGATCAACAAAACGGGGGGCATTATACCTTAACATGGCTTCAATGCGAGAAAAAAGTGCAGCCCGCAAAGATTTGCTTGGGGATGATGCGGGCTGCGTTGGGGGAATATTGTCAATTTCCGCAAGTTTCTGCGGGGGCCAGGCCGCAATCAAGCCATATTTTCGCCCCGGCAGCGATGTCGTCAAAGTCTACTTTGTTGTCAGCGTTTGCATCGCCGGCGGTAGAAAATTTTCCGAAGTCTTTTTCGGTGTACTTCAAGATGGCGGCCGCGTCGCTTGTATCGGCGGCTGTGCCGGCGGTATAAACCGCTGCGTCCGGGGCCACAGCAACAGCGGACGCTTCATCGTCGCCTTCGTTATGGTCATATTGTATTGCGGATATAAACTCGCCATCAGTTGAGTATTTAAGGGTAACGAAGTCATAGTCGCCGTTGGCGTTGGTTACTTTTCCGGCCACATAGAGATACTGGTCGTCTGCTGAAACGGCGATATCGTAAGCGATGTCGAGTCCCGATGCAGGGCCGTCATAGCGGGCGAGCCAGAGCTGCTCGCCTGAGGGGTTGTATTTAATTATGCCGATATTTCCGGAGGTGATCTCGTCGTAGATCACACCGGCTGCGTAAACGTTGCCGCTGGTGTCCAGTGCTAATGCATTGGCGGCATCAAATGAGAGGCCTGTTCCGTTATAAGTCGCAGGCCAGTTATTATCGCCTTGCGGGGATAACTTCAGTACGGTAAAGTCTGTATCTCCTGAGTCATTGCCCGAACTTGCCGCGACGAAAACATTGCCGTTTTCGTGAACAGCAACATCGTTTGCAAGGTCGTTGTAGCTGCCTTGCGCGGCCCAGTAGGGAATGGCCCATACTTCATTTCCATCGGGATCATATTTAGCGATCAGGATGTCATATCCGGTGCCTGTGTTTTCGATATTGCCGACGGCGATGACATTACCATTGGGGTCGGCGGCGGCAGCGGTGAAAAAGTCATGGCTGCCGGACCTGGTGCCGGTGCCTGTCTCGGACCAGAGTTCTATCCCGTCCGGATTATATTTTACTATAGCGAGGTCGTAACCGCTGGTGCCTGTAAGGGTTTTTCCGACTACGAATATGTTGTTACTGTCGTCTACAGCAACGTCGTATGCCCAGTCGTAGCTTTGGTCCTGACCGTTGTAGTTGGCCTGCCAGAGCTTAGTGCCGTCGGGGTCGTACTTAACGGTTGTGAAATCGCGTGTGCCCTGTTCGGCATAACCTGTGACTATTACGTTGTCACCTCCGTCAACCACCACTGCTTCGGGGCTGTCGAAAGAAGATGCCGCCCCGTCATAGGTTCTTTCCCAGAGTACAACTCCGTTCGGGTCGTATTTAACTGTTACGTAGTCCCGATTGCCGCTTGGCTGTCTTGTCTGCGCGGTGATAATGCAGTTATTATTACTGTCTATCGTCAAATCCTTGAATGTGTCTATCGAAGGACCGTCCCAGAGGTTGTCCCAGCCGGAATCGATGTGTTCGTAGTCTTCGCTGAGCCAGTTGGAGGCCATGTATGCGAGGTCATCGGAATCGATAATACAGTCGTGGTTAAAGTCGGCGGGCTTATATTCCGCACAGTAGCCTATTTCGTGCTGGTAGCCGGCGTGTCTTATTATGGGGCGGATAACGGGCACGTTCTGAAAGCCGTTTGCATCCTCAACTGCACCTATTGCGATTGCATCCACTATTTCCATGCCTTCTATTACATTGCCGAAAACCGCATAGCCGTCTCTGCTCGATGGAATGTAATCGAAAACGCCGCTGTTATCACGCTGGTTGAAAAATATCTGTGAAGTTGCCGAATCTGCCACATTTGTACGAGCCATTGCGATGGTTCCGCGTACATTGCTCAGTCCGTTATCGCTTTCGAGAACGATAGGATCGTGGGTGTTGGGATCGTCAAAGTTGATATCGTAGCCGCCGCCCTGGATGATGCTGAAGTTTTCGTTATTGTCGCTGCGGTGGAAAATAAGGCCTTCGTAAAAACCCTCTTCGACGTACCGGCGGAAGTTTTCAGAACTGATTGGAGCGTTTGTCGAGTCAAGCTCGATAAGCAGGTCGCCATATTGGTTGTTGCTGTATTGAAGTTTCAATACGATCAGATTGTTCGGGTCCGTATCAGCAGGCGATATACCAGCATAGATAAGTATAGACAGGAGCACAAAAAGGCCAAATTTTTTCATCACCAAATCTCCTAACAGAATCAACATTCATCCCCAAATGGATGATTCACGGGGTGCATTATACAATAAATGACATATAAAAGTCAAGAAAAGAAAGTGGGTTTCGGTAAAACAGGGGATATGGGAGACCTGTTCAGGGAGTCGAGAGCCGGATTTTCGTCTTATATTATCCGCGTTTACAGTACAGGGATCAGTCGGGCCATAAGGGCGGTTATTATGCAAGTTATTATCAGAACAAGACTTTGGTTTTTTTCTTTAATAAAGACGCCATCCCGGGTTGCCGATACAGACTGCAAGGAACAATAACGTTTTGTTCGGGCGGTTTGCCCGTACGTTAAAAGGGGATATAAAATGATAAATTTTGCGGAATTAGATTCCAAGATACAGAGTGCGAAGGATAAACTCAGCCAAGCCAAGGCCGAACTCGAAGCTGCTGTACAGGAAAAGATTGAGGCTGTCGAGGCAAGTGTCAGCGAGGAAAAGGAGTATCTGGACAAACTTCAATCGGGTTATGTAAGCGATAATACAATTCTTACACCCCCAGAGAGCATACTTAATGAACAGGCTGAAGAACCTGCCTTAGAAACCGAAACCGCTGAAACCCAGGCCGTTCAGGATTCGACCGCAACTGAGCCCGAAGCTCTTGAAGAAGACGCGGACATTGAAGCAGTAGAAGTTGTCGATACGCAAGTCGAGGCTGAGGCTGCTGTGGAAACCGAAACCGAGCCGGAAACTCCGGAGGCCCACGAAGCGGTAGAAAATGCTGTTGAAGTTGAAACAGATACAGCCCCAGAATCACCAGCAGGTCAGGTGGTGACGGAAACAGAGGATTTATCCGACCAGGTTGAGAACGAAGATACTCTAAATGACCAAGACCAGAAGCAGTCTGTTGAGGAAACTGAAACAGAACAGGCAGCCGAACAGGAAACAGAACAGGCCACTGATACGGCTGTCGAAACCGACTCACAGCCGCAAGAGGAAACAGCAATCGCAGAAACTGAGGCTGTTGAAGCACAAACTGAGCAGCCTGCAGCAGAGTCGAATGCAGATTCAGCGGAAAATGTCCCGGCAGGCGAAGAAAATGCAGTACAACAGGAAGCGGCCGAAAAGGCTCAGCAGGAAACTCAAAGCAGCGAGCCTGCAGTGCCCGAAGCACAAGAAAAGTCTGAAGAGTCAAAAAAAAAAGTCCAAAAACTGAAATAGAGCAGAAAAAGGTCACGGTTGGTTTTACGGACCACAATTCCCTCGGGCCGTTTTTCTAAATACCAGGTGCTTAAATTATTAGCTTGATCTTGCAGAACCCGGAAATACTGTTCGGGTTCTTTTTATGCGCAAAAAAAAGACAAAGATGTTAAAGTATGTCTTTAATTTGGGCCAATTCATCAGTTTATTGCAAGATTATAGATTAGAGCTTGACATTTTAGAATAAACTCTATAGTTATTAAGGTATATAGCAGCCTTTTGCATCTTTTTTAGAAGTTTTGCTTCCGGGCAGGAAAAAGGACATATTAGAAAACTTTTTATTGATCGAGTCTGTATATATGAAAAGAATGTATATATGGCTTGATGTGTAAGGAGGCATGATCATGGCAGATCAGTCTGAGCAGGTTGAAGAAAAGGCCCAGCAAAACATTGAGGCACAAAAAGCAGGCAGCCCCGATGCTCCATCTCACGTCGTCGGAATAGGCGCATCTGCGGGAGGGCTTGAGGCTCTTGAGACTTTTTTCCGTAAAACGGATAACGATACTGGTCTTGCTTTTGTGGTTGTTCAGCACCTTTCGCCGGATTTTAAGAGTCTTATGGATGAGTTGCTTTCACGTCACACGAGTATGCCTGTCAATCGTGTCGAGGACGGGATGTTCGTTAAAAAGAACAATATTTACCTGATCCCGCCCAAGAAAGATATGGTTATTTCGGGCGGCAAACTGCTTTTGCGTGACAAGGACCCTCATCAAGGTCTTTCCCTGCCAATTGACATTTTTTTCCGCTCCCTTGCCAAAGACTGCGGTGACAGGGCGATAGGGATAGTTCTTTCGGGGACCGGCAGCGACGGTTCGCGGGGTATTATGGACATCCACGAGGCGGGGGGGCTGGTCATGGTTCAGGACGAAGGTTCTGCGAAGTTTGACGGGATGCCCAGCAGCGCCATAAGGACCGGCATATCGGATTACATTATATCCCCTGAACGGATGCCTGCTGTGCTGCTGAAATTTACAAATCACCCGCTTTCGCAGGGTTCCCAGCTTGAAGATGAATCAGCTGAGCCCGAAAACGGGGGTTTCAGCAAGATATTCACCATGCTTAAAAACGCTTACAGGATTGATTTTAATCATTATAAAATGAGCACTATAGGCAGACGGATCGAAAGGCGGATGTCTTTTCACCGATACAAGCGGCTGGAAGATTATGTTAATTTTCTTGAGAGTAATAAGGAAGAGCTTGATTCGCTCTACAAGGACCTGCTTATCGGTGTGACCAAGTTTTTCCGCGACCCTGAGGCTTTTGATTTTCTTAAGAGCGAGGTCATTCCTAAAATAATCAAAAGCGCGGACAAAAACGATGAGATCAGGGTTTGGGTGCCGGGCTGCGCCACCGGTGAGGAGATTTATTCCATAGCCATCATCTTCCATGAATGCTGTGAGGGGCTTGAATCGCATCCCGGGATAAAGATATTTGCAACCGACATACATCGTGAACTTCTGGATTTCGCCGCGGCTGGGGTGTTTTCTGAGACAACGATGGAAAATGTTTCAAATGAAAGACTTGAAAAGTTTTTCCTTCATGAAGGCCAGGAGTACCAGATAAAGCCCGAACTTCGCAAGATGGTTGTTTTCGCTGAGCATAATGTGATCAAGGATCCTCCTTTTACCAAGATCGACCTTATAAGCTGCCGAAATCTGCTGATATACTTCATGCCCAATACACAGAAGAAAGTTATTTCGCTGTTCCATTTTGCCCTTAAGACCCACGGTATACTCTTCCTCGGACCAAGCGAGTCGATCGGTGGTCTTGAGAGCGAATTCGAGAACCTTAATCACCGCTGGAAATTTTTCTCCAAGAGAAGGGACGTGCGGCTGCCTGTTTCCATGCGTTTTCCCGGCGGCCCGGACAAAAACGTTGTTCCGCATACTTTGCAGCAATCAAATCAGCCGGCTTACACCGGTGATCTGAGGCTTTCAAGGGCATACGATTCGCTCCTTGAGAAATTCATCCCGCCCAGTGTTCTGGTCAATGAGAACATGGAGGTTGTGCATATGTTCGGCGATGCTTATCGCTATTTCCGGCACAGCTCAGGCAGGACCAGGCTTGATATTATCAATATGTCGCAGGGGGACCTTAAAATAGCAATCACTACGGCGATAAACCGGGTCAAGAAAAATAACGAGCCCGTGAACTACAAGAACATCAGGGTCACCGTTGACAATGTCGATCAATATGTAAGGCTTCGCGTCGAACCGATAAGAGAAAAGAATATCAATTCTTTGTTTTACCTGGTTTCGGTCGAAGCCATCAAGCAGATCGAAAAGCCCGCACCTGCGGAAGAAAGTGAAGATTCAGGTTTCAATGTCGACGAACAGTCGACAAAACGAATAAGCGATCTTGAACAGGAACTTCAGTATACGAAAGAAAATCTTCAGGCGACAGTAGAAGAACTGGAGACCAGTAACGAGGAGCTCCAGGCGAGCAACGAGGAGCTTATGGCCAGCAACGAGGAACTTCAGAGCACCAACGAAGAGCTTCATTCAGTCAACGAAGAACTTTACACAGTTAACGGTGAATATGAGCGCAAGATAGATGAGCTAACAGAGATTACCAATGATATGGACAACCTGCTCAAGAGCACCAAGATAGGGACGGTCTTTCTCGATAAAGAGCTTCGAATAAGGAAGTTCACGCCTGCGATTGCCCATTCTTTCAACCTGCTGCCGCAGGACGTAGGCAGGCCCATCGACCATATTTCTTATAACATAGTGGGCAACCCCGGTTTGATGAATGACATTCGCCAGGTTCTCGGCGGCGGAGAAATAGTCGAAAGAGAGGTTAAAAACCACCAGGGCAAATGGTTCGTTAAGAGGATACTTCCTTATTATAACGAAGGAGGCATTTGTGAGGGTGTGGTTCTGACGTTTGTTGATATTTCGCAGATAAAAGAAGCGGAAAAAGCCGTAAACGAAAGCTCAGAGAGGTTCCGAAAGCTTGTCGAAAATATGCCTGCGGTTCTTTACACTGCAAAGATCGACGATCAATATTCCGTTACTTATGTCAACAGGCACATTGAAAAGATACTTGGTTACGATTGCGATCAGTTCATTAAAGACAGTAACGGTTGGCTGAACATTATACATCCTGATTATGCCGATAAGTATAAAGAAGCTGTAGAAAAAGCAAAAGGCAGTAAATCACATATATCACTTGAATACGAGGTGAGAAACTCTCATGGCGTTTACCAGTGGGTCAAAGATGAGAGCGATATCATCTTTGACGAGAATGAGTGCCCGCTTTACATACAGGGCATCATCTCTGAGATAACGAAAAGGAAAATCGCGGAATTTGAACTTTCTGAAAGTGAGAAAATGCTTCGTGAGGCTTCCGAAGCCAGCCTCGATGCTTTATTTATTCTCAATTCTTTGCGAAATGAGAACGGCAAAGTTGTCGACTTCGAATTTGTTCACGTAAACTCCCAGGCTGAGCAGTTGATGGAGATAAACAGGCAGGAGCTTATCGGGAAATGCCTGTGCGAAGTATTGCCCGTATACCGAAGTTCCGGGATGTTCGATAAGTTTGCACGTGTTCCCGATGACGGTCAGCCGGTTAAAGGCGAGGTTGAAATGGATTGCCCGCCGTTCAAGGAAAAGCGTCTTTTTCACCAGGCTGTTAAGGTTGGTGACGGGATTGCGATAACGGCCCGTATTAATTGTTTAAAGTGTCTCCATAGTCCCGCGGACAACTGAAAGCCTGCATGGTCCTGTAATGTTTTAGAATAAAAAAAATAATTATAGGACTTCCTGAATTGATTATCGGAACTTTTAATCATGCCCTCATTGCCTGGGTGATATCATTTTATTCGCTGTTAAATCATGTAAGCCCGGCTGCAGATAATTAATATTTATATGACCGGTTGTCTTAACCTGCCTTACCAGCCTGAAATCAATACTATATAGTTTTTATATGTAAATCCGGCACTAATTGCGAATTTTGGTATATTCAATTCTATAGACGCGCATAAATCTTATGGCTTCAAAAATTATAGGTCCTTTGTGAGAACTTATAGGACCATAAGATGGTAACAAATAATAATGATAAAAAATTTTTCAAATCAGTAATACTTCCTGTTTAGTAACACAATACCCCGTTCATGAGTTTATTACTGGACCAAAATTTTTGAGAATGATTTTATCGGACAAATATCAAACCGGAACTTAAGGCATTTTGCTTTCGGTGCTAAAGAAATAAATTCTCAGGCCGAGTTTAATAAACGGATTTTGAGTTAAAAGATAGTAAATATATTAATGTCCGATTTTTTTGAGGGGGCAAAAAAATGAGTAAGAAGAACATGAAATGGGAACGCAGAAAAGAGCAGCGAAAACAATGTGACTATAAACACATATTTTATTCAGTTGCCGAAAACGGGCGAAAAGGTGTCGGCTGGCTTAACGATCAGTCCCTGTCAGGCATATCATTTGTGACGCTGAGCGGGCAGCACCTGAATTGGGGGCAGGACCTGAAGATATGTTTTCCCAGAATAGAGCGGTTACTGTCCTGTAAGATAGTGCGGATCAGCAAACTTGACAAGTCGCGTTATGTAATCGGCTGCAAAAAAGAGGTTCCGAATGAAGTTGTTCTTCCCGGTAAACCCCGCAGAAAGATAGCCGATAGCAGGCTCAAGTTCCAAAAAACCGATTATGTGAATTCTTTGCGCGATTACGAACTTCAGGCCTGCTGAGTTATGCTCTGCTTTGAATCAGCGGCGGATAAACAGGCACAGCCTAAAAGGATGCAATGCCGGTTCGAATCGCGTATTTGATCAGTTCAGCCTGGCTGTTGAATTTCAGCTTGTGCATTATGTCGCGCCTGCAGGCATCAATGGTTTTGGAACTGACGTTCAGGTTTACGGCGATTTCCTTACTCGAGCATCCTTCCGACAACTGCCTGATTACTTCGTATTCACGGTCCGTGAGATTTTTGCCCTGGCCTTCAGCCTCGGCGGAAAATTCACTTACGTAAGTATCGACCAGTATTTCCTTACTCCGTGGGCAGATATAAACCTGGTCGTCGGAAACGGCGCGGATAGCTTCGAGCAGATCCTCGAGTCCCGATTCCTTGACTATAAAACCTGAAGCGCCGGCACGAAGTGTCTGAGCAATTATATGTTTATGTGTTTGCCCCGAAAGGGCGATAACTTTCAGGTCCTTGTATTTGTTCTTGATTTTAGAAAACATGGATATCGAGTCTTCTTCGGGCACGTTCAGGTCCAGCAGAACTATGTCCGGTTTTTTTGACTTGACCATCTCGAACAGCGTCTCGCTGTCGTTGCAGGTTCCCGCCAGTTTCATGTCATCCTGGTTGTCGATCAACGGTGCAATACCGTCTATTAACATTTGATGCCGCTGTGCCAGAATTAAGTTGATCTTTTTGTTTTTTCTCATTTTTTCACCCTGTCTGTTAGCATAAATACAATTTACCAATAAATTATACGCTTAGATACAAGTATTAGGCTTTTTAATATTAGAATTTAAGCCAAAAAGTTATCCCAAACACCATGATATTGCTGCAAAGATACATATAGCTTCCAATTTAGAAAGACGCGAGGTAATCTTTCGCCCATGCTTTTAAGAATGTATCGCAATAATACCATTCGCCCGTTTTAACACATTTAAGTGCGTAATGCAATTCATGCGACGGACATGATTTTAAAATAACTCCTTCAATTCGGTTTTGGATAACCTCGTGAACATTTCCCGGCAGAATGCTCCCGCAATACAAAATAACCCTTTGTTCGGGATCTTTATCCTTTAAGATCAAGGACGATTCTATGCCGTTCATTTCAGGCATGTTCATGTCCATTACAACGATATCAGGCTTGAGGCGGGGGACGTTGCTTACAGCCTCCTTGCCCGAAAAAGCTGTACCTTTAACAGCAACGTCATCCCAGTCTGAGATCATAAGTTTCAGACTTTCGATGAGCTCCTTATCGTCGTCTACCAGGAATATTGAAACAACAAGTTTCTCAAAACCACTATTCATTTTCATCTGTATCCGGATATATTATTATCAACTTTTATCCGTTTAGTGGTAATAGTTATTAGCTTTTTTGAAAAGTTTTTAACTTCATTTGGCAGTTGAGTTTAAGTTGCCCAATTTAACGAAGATTCAGGTGTGAAAGGCCTGCGGAAACAGGTGTCAGTCGAGGGAAGCAATACCGTTTTTAACGGCAAATTTTACAAGACCGGCAACGCTGTGTATGTTTAGTTTTTCCATTATTTTTCTTCTGCGGGCGTCAACGGTTTTTGGACTTATATTGAGCTTAGAGGCAATTTCTTTCGTGTTAAGTCCCTGGGTGATGTAAGCAAGTACTATAGTTTCTTTTTCAGTAAGCGACCGTGAGAAATCGCCGTCGCTCAGGTTCAAATTTACGTATTCATCAACTATCATGTGTGACATAATCGAGCAGATATAAATCTGGTTCTGCAGAACTTTGTTCATCGCTTCTCTGAGTTCATGTCCTGCTCGGTGCTTAAGTATGTATCCTTTGGCACCGGCACGGAGCATTTTTGACAGGAAATCCTTACGTGCGTATGCCGAAAGGACGAGCACTTTCGAACCTGAATTTCGTGTGAGTATATTTTTGGTTGCTTCAATGCCGTCGCTTTCTGGCATCTTAACATCCATTACGATTATATCCGGATCAAACTCGCAGCTTTTCTCGGCTGCCTCGAAACCATTAGCGGCTTCGGCTACAACGGAAAAGTGACCGTCTTTTTCTATTACATGCCGCAGGCCCTGCCTGACGATTGTATGGTCGTCGGCGATAAGTACGCTTGTGCTCATGGTCCCCCCATGAAGTTATTTCATTATATAAATGTCTTTACTGCGGATTTATCGGCAAAACCAGTTGCCGATTTAATCAAATATTGCAAAAAAGGGGGGCTGTCCGTCACCGTTGCTTATTTGTAGGCCTGTTCGGGGTCAAAGACTTTTTCCGCAATTGTTTTTAGAGATTTACCGTCATGTGCGACTTGCCGGTAAAAACAGGATTGATATCCTACGTGGCACTGACCTTCGTCGACTTTGACTTTGAGTATCAGGCAGTCCTGGTCACAGTCAACGAGGATTGATTTGACCTTTTGGACATGGCCGCTCTGCTCGCCTTTTTTCCAAAGTTTGTTTCTGCTGCGGCTGAAAAATACTGCGTTTCCTGTTTCGATAGTCATTTTCAGCGCTTCGTCATTCATATATGCGACCATCAGGACGTCATTAGTGTCGGCGTCCTGTGAAATGGCTGTAATCAGGCCTTTGTCGTCAAACTTAGGCATGAATTCGCTACCCTGTTCCCGCAATTTCTTTTCATTTGACACTTCAAAAATCTCCATGAGTTTGTTAATATTTCCAAGGTATGAATATGCTTCTAACAATTGTTGTAAGGAAAAACAAGCTTTTTTAAGGAAAGAGGATTTGAGCGGGCAAAAAAGTTCTTCTTTGAGGTCACACCTCGGGCATGCCGTTCGTATTTTTGTCGCGATTGGGGCGATTTTCCTCGTTTTCAGAAATGAGGACCTTTCACACCTTATTGATATATTAATGGGTATAAATCCTGGAATTATTTTTTTGGGTTTTCTTGCTTATTATATCGGCCAGTTGATGTTTGTATTAAGGTGGAGACTTATCCTGTCCGTTCAGGCGATACATATCAGCGTTTTGGCAGGTCTTAAACTGCACTTTCTTGGTCTGTTTTATAACAATTGTCTTCCCAGCAGTGTTGGCGGTGATGTGCTTCGTGCCTGGTATGTAACGCACCACTGCCCCCGGGATAAACGGTTGGAAGCGGCATTGTCGGTACTTGTGGACCGTTTTGTCGGGTTAAGTGGGATGATTATTATGGCATTGGCTGCATGGTGGCTTGTTCCTGTGCCCGCACAAGAAAATACTGCCGAAAGTGCCGGAAACAGCCAAACGAGCGGTTTTTTTGAAAAGATAGTCGAATACCGCTATTTCATAATATCTGCAATCTGCATTTTTGCAGGAATGGTTGTGGTTTTTTTGCTTATTCCTAAGGGCAGAAGGGCTGTTAAAAAGATATATTCGCTTATCCGTGAGAAATTCCATGCGTTTTTCTTAAAGACGGTTACGGCTTTGAAACTATACCTGAAAAAGCCTTTCACAGTTCTTTGTGCTTATCTGCTGTCATTTTTATGCCAGGCATTTCCGATACTTGGGCTCTATTTTATTGGTAAAGATATAGGCCTTGATGCACATATTAAGTATTATTATGTGCTTTTTCCAGTTTCCTGGATGCTTGGTGCGGTCCCGATAAGTATTGGGGGAATTGGTATTATGGAGGGATGGGTAAAGATAATGTTCGCAAAGGTTTCAGCCGCTAATGAGGCGAAATCAGCGGTTATAGCGATTTGTCAGCGGATAATTTGGCTTGTTGGGTCGCTTCCCGGAGTTGTGATTCATATTTCAGGGGCGCATCTGCCACGCAGTGAAGCCTTAAAAGAGGAGTTTTTTGTTGACGATGTCCGAAAAGCAGATTAGAATTGCCTGTTAGTGAATTGTTAGTTTTTTTGAATAAATTACTCGATAAGTTCGGGTATTAACGATACTTATAAATAAAATAGCAAAGGACTGTTTCAGCGGGCCAAATGCAAGCTCTTAAAAACTTCAGATCATATTTTTTCAGGGGGCTGGCTGCTCTTTTGCCCACGCTGCTGACTATCTGGATTTTTATCCAGTGCTATCTTTTTGTGCAGAAAAACATAAGCAGGTATATCAATCTCGGGATCGTCCACCTGATATTGAAGTTTTCGGATGAATATCCCAAAGACCTTTTGATGGATTACTGGGTTCACGGGATAGGTCAGATCACCGGTTTTGTGATCGCTTTAATAGGTGTCATCATTCTTGGTGCCTTTCTGGCGAGTTTTGTCGGCAGGACGCTTTGGCGGCTGGTAGAAAAAGCTTTTTTCAGTGTTCCGCTGGTAAAACAGGTTTACCAGCCTTTAAGGCAGATAACGGATTTTCTGCTTACTAAAAAAGAGATATCGTTTAACAAGGTTGTAGCTATACAGTATCCCCGAAGCGGTGTGTGGTCGGTGGGTTTGGCGACAGGAAAGGGCATCAAGAGAATTGTGTCCGCCCATCAAAGGGAATTTTTGACCGTTTTTGTCCCGACCTCGCCGACGCCTTTTACAGGATACGTGATTATGACCCCAAAGGACGAGACCATTGAACTGGATATGACAATAGAAGAAGCGTTGCGGTTCACTATAAGCGGGGGTGTTATCACTCCTTCGGAAAGTGATGAATTTGAGGAATTCAGGCAAAGCAGATAGCCTGATTCCCAGTATTAAAATATTAAGCTGTATAGTTTATTTAGGCAAATTGGAGAATTAAGATGCTGGTTAGAATCACAGGAAAGCACATCGAAATTACGGATGCTATCAAGCAGTATGCGCAGGAAAAAGCCTCGAAACTGCCGAAATATTATGACAGTATAAATGACATACAGGTAATTATTGACGGTAGTGAAGGCGGGCACAATTGCGTCGAGATCATTGCAAGCGCCGAGCATTCCGAAGAATCCGTTGCAAAGGAGACCGGTGACGACACTTACGCCTGTATAGATTTGGCACTGCATAAGCTTGAAAGGCAGCTTAGACGCAAAAAGGAAAAACAGCGCAACAACAAGCATATTCAGGGCGCGTCCCCGGATATTATGTCGACCGAACCTTCGGAAGATGAATTTCCGGAAGTTTAAAGAGTATGCCTTTTTCCATTTGATTTTTTGTCTACAAAGAGTTTTTGTTGTTTTTGAGGTAATGATATGAAGTTATCTGATTTTATTTGTTTTGATGCCCTTGTACCGCAACTTTCTGCTAATGACAGGGACGGGGCGATAGTCGAACTTGCTGAGGCTCTTTCCAAAACCAAGGCTGTCAAGGGCATTAACGCGAAAAAAATCTCGGACTCTGTTATCGAGCGTGAAAACGAGGCGAGTACCGGTATGGGCAGGGGTGTGGCGGTGCCGCACGCCAAGATAGACAAGCTCAAAGATGTAGTTGCCGCAGTAGGCCGAAAAGAAGAAGGCTTGGATTTCAATTCGCTTGACAAAAAGCCCGTATATTCTGTCATTTTGCTTTTGAGCCCTAAAGACAAGCCGGACAGGCATCTCCAGGCGATGGAATGCATCTTTGCCAACCTCCAGAAAGAGGATTTCAGGAAATTTCTTCGGCAGTGCGTAACCGCCGAGCAGATAAAGGAAGTCATTACAGACGCCGACGAGAAACCAGCCGTTTAATCAGGATTATTTTAAATTGAGTGACCTGGTAAAGGAGATAGAAGTTGAAATCAGAAATGCCGACGGCTTGCACATGCGTCCTGCGATGCAGTTTGTGGACCTTGCAAGTCAGTTCGAGTGTGACATTAAGGTGTCCAACGGCGAGACTACGGTTGATGCCAAGAGCATTATGCAGATGACTATGCTGGCGGCGACGTGTGGGACAAAATTGAAGATCACGGCTGCGGGCCAAGACGCCGGAGAGGCTCTGGAAGAGCTCAGGAAGCTGGTTGAAGACGAATTGTTCGATGAGCCGCCCGCCGAAAAATCCACCAAGTAATCGGTTACGATTATGCAGATAAAAAAAGGAATTGCAGTTTCACCGGGCATTGCGATATGCACGGCGCTGGTTATTGACTCGCGTGACTATCGCATACCCCGGCGTTCAATTTTGCCCTCAGGCACGGAAGCCGAAGTGCAGAGGGTCAGCCAGGCCTTTGCGCAGGCGATAGAGGATCTTACCAAGCTCGGTGAGCGAAGCGTTGAAGGCGGTCAGATACAGGATATATTCGCCGTTCACCTGCGATTTTTGCGGGACAAGAGCTTCAAGAAAAGGATAACGGATTTTATCGAGCAGGAGTTGGTTACCGCCGAATATGCAGTTTCTACGATTCTGCGGGAGATAGCGTCCCACTTTGCGAGCATTGACGATCCGTATATCAGCGAAAGAGCCGCGGATATTTACGATATC
Organism: uncultured Pirellulales bacterium; assembly: GCA_964628195.1. GTDB lineage: Bacteria > Planctomycetota > Phycisphaerae > Sedimentisphaerales > Anaerohalosphaeraceae > CAZVPF01. Next base: position 159,157 of record CAZVPF010000004.1, read on the forward strand.
GAAAAGCGTCTGCTGACACACCTGCTCGGAAAGGTGCATGAAGATGTGGAGCATCTTTCACAGGAGGTTGTGGTTATCGCCCACGACCTTACGCCGACACAGACAGCGGGTTTCAATAAAACATTCGTCAAGGGCTTTGCGACCGACGCCGGCGGGAGGACAAGTCATACGGCAATTGTAGCAAGGTCCCTGGGTATACCTGCGGTGGTCGCTTTGGAGGACGTCACTTCTTCTGTGACCGCGGGGATGCAGGTAATTATCGACGGAAACCGCGGGATGGTCATTCTCGAACCGGACGAGACGACGATTGAACAATATAAGCAGTATGCCGTTGACTTTATACGCCTTGAGACCGAGCTTGACACGCTGCGTGACAAGCCTGCGGTGACCCGTGACGGGATTGAAATAAAGCTGATGGCGAACATTGAGTTTCCCGACGAGGCCGAGATAGCCCAGCAGAAAGGTGCCCAGGGCATCGGCCTTTACAGGACGGAGTTTTTATACCTCTACAGCGGAAGCGAGCCTACCGAAGAGGACCATTACGAAGCCTACGCCGAAACCATCCGTATATTTCCCGATCAGCCTGTCGTTATAAGGACGATGGACCTTGGCGCGGATAAATATGCTTATGACAGGCGGTCGATTATCGAGGCCAACCCGGTGCTGGGGCTTCGTTCGATACGGTTTTGCCTGCAAAACCTGACGATGTTCAAGACTCAGCTTCGGGCCATACTGCGGGCATCGGTTCTCGGTGATGTTCGCGTGATGTTCCCGCTGATAACCAACCTTCAGGAACTCAAACAGGCGAAGATGATACTTCATGACGTTATGGAGGACCTCGACGAGTACGGGGTTCCTTACAAATCCGATTTGCCGGTCGGGATAATGATAGAAACGCCAAGCGCTTCTCTAACTGCTTCGCTGCTGGCGCGTGACAGTGATTTTTTCAGTATCGGCACGAATGACCTTATTCAGTATACGCTTGCGGTTGACCGTGCCAACGAAAGGGTTTCGGGGCTTTATTCCGCGGCGGATCCGGCTATTGTGAGACTGCTGCGGAGTATTATTCATGACGCTCGAAAAGCCAGGATAGGGCTGTCAATCTGCGGCGAGGTTGCGTCGGACCCGAGCTATATCATGCTTCTGCTGGGTATGGGGGTGCGGACCCTTTCCCTGGCGCCGCCGATGATACCGGAGATCAAGCAGGTAATCCGCTCGGTGACACTGCAGGAGTGCAACCAGATCGCCCGAAAGGTCGCTACGATGGACTCGCAGAGGCAGATAAAGAACTTTATTCGGGACGCTACGACAAAGATACTTCCGGAGGCTTTTTAATATAGTTTGCAAGTGATGGAAGAAAAAACGAAACATAATCTTTTAATAAAATTCGATGTTGAAGGGATGCTGAGCTATCTTTCGCACCAGGAAACTTCGGACATGCTTAAACGGGCCCTCGTAAGAGCGGAAATAAAAACGGTCTACAGCAGGGGGTTCAACCCGAGACCGAAGATGTCCCTGCCCCTGCCGCGGACAGTTGGGATAACATCACGGGGCGATATTCTATGCGTAAAGGTAGAAGAGGACAGACAGCCCGAGGAGATAATGGAGATGCTTAACGAGACCCTGCCGCCGGCGTGCAGGGTGACCGAAGTTTGCTACAGCGAATCGGGAAAAACACCAAAACCTCAATTAGCCGATTATATCTTTTCAATTGATCCCCGCAGGTGTCCCGAGCAGTTGAAGTCGCATATTCTTTGCACGAGGGAAACACTTCGTGCAGGTCGGCATGTCGTTATAGAACGGAAAACGCCGGGAAAACGAAAGACAAAACAAATTGACGTCAATTCATTTGTCGATGATATCGAGCTTAACGACAACAGGCTTAGTGTGAGATGTAAAATAAGCGAGTCAGGTTCGATAAGGGTTGACGAATTGCAGAATATCTTCCATGTTCCCGCCGAGACCCTGGATGGGCCGGTTACGCGGGATAATGTTAAATGGATAACAAACTAAATATCAGGGAAAATTTATGTCAAAAGAAATGTTGGTAAACGTCGCACAGACCGATGAGTGCCGGATTGCGGTCGTCGACAAGGGTTCTCTTGAAGAACTCTATATGGAACGAACCGGGACTGCAAGTTACGTGGGCAATATTTACAAGGGCAAAGTTGTGAATATGGAGCCGGGTATACAGGCGGTTTTTCTCGATTTCGGCGTAAATAAGAACGGTTTTTTGCATATCAGCGATCTTCATCCGCGTTATTTTCCGAACCAAAAAGACGATATAACCGAGAACATTGGAAAGCGCAAAGCGCTTAAGGAAAGACCCCCTATTCAGAAGTGCCTGAAAAAGGGAAGTGAGGTGGTGGTTCAGGTTACGAAAGAGGGTATTAATACGAAGGGCCCGACACTGAGCACCTATCTTTCACTTCCGGGTAAGTACGTGGTTATGATGCCTTGGATGAACCGTATAGGGGTTTCACAGAAAATAGAAGACGAGGAAGAACGTAAACGTGTTCGTGAAGCTGTCGAGCAGATAAAAAGACCCAAAGATGTTGGTTTTATAATAAGAACAGCCGCTCTGAACGCCACGAAGCGGGAACTGCAGAATGACGTTTCGTATCTTATCAGGCTGTGGAAAGCGATTACCAAAAGGTCAAAGTCGGCCAAGGCGCCTGCGGAACTTTACCAGGAGTCGGACCTCGTGATAAGGACGGTTCGGGATATCTTCAACAGCAAGATACGCAAGATTGTTTGCGACAGTGAGCCTGTTTCAAAAAAGATAAGGGACTTTTTGTCGATAGTTCAGCCGAGGCTTAAAAGGCGGGTGGTTTTCTATGACGAACAAACACCGCTTTTTCACAAGTATAACATCGAGGACGAGATCAGCAAGATACATTCGAGCAGGGTCGATCTTAAGATAGGCGGTTCGATCATAATCGAGCAGACAGAAGCACTTGTGGCGATAGACGTGAACAGCGGCAAGTATCGCAAGCATGAAAATGCGGAAAAGACCGCTTTTAAGATCAATATCGAAGCGGCGAAGGAAATTGTTCGACAACTGAGGCTCCGCGACATGGGCGGTCTTATTATATGTGATTTTATAGACATGCGAGACTCTAAAAACAAGCGAGAGGTCGAGAAGATTTTTCGTGATGAGCTGAAGAATGACCGGGCAAAATCGAGAGTGCTTAGAATGAGCGCTTTCGGGCTTATTGAAATAACCCGTCAGAGGCTCAGGCCCTCGATTGTATCGAGCACTTATTTGAAGTGCCCTCATTGCAACGGTACCGGTGTTATCAAGAGCCTTGAATCGCAGGCTTTGGATATTATGCGTTCGCTTAAACTCGCCGCTGCAAGGAATAACGTCACGAGGATAGAGCTGACGGTTCCCGTGGACCTGTCGAATTTCATTCTCAACAGGAAAAGACAGGTCATCAACGAGATAGAGTCGCAAACAGGCAAATCCGTGGTTATCACCGGTGACCGGGCCTATCACGCTTCTGAAAATAATATGACGTGCTATGACGGTCGTGGAAGCGTGATTAATGTATAACGGAGCTGAGTTTTCTAAGGAAGGAAAAATGGCGGTTGATTTTGAATACGCCCGTTCGGTTATAAGGACTGAGGCCGAGGCGGTGGCAGGCATGGAAAAGGTGATCGACGCCAATTTCGAAAAGGCTGTGAAGATGCTTTTCGAGTGCAGCGGTTCGTGTATTGTTACAGGTGTCGGCAAGGCCGGGATAATAGGCAACAAGATAAGCGCGACACTTGCCTCGACGGGCACTCCTAGTCATTTTCTTCACCCTGCTGAGGCGGTTCACGGCGACTTGGGAAGGATACAGGAAAATGATGTTGTCCTTGCGCTTAGTCATTCGGGTGAAAGCGAGGAGATTATCCGCCTGATAGATCCGCTCAAACAGCGTGAAATAAAACTTATCGCGGTGACCGGTGACAGGGATTCTCGGCTTGCCAAGCACTGCGATGTACTTTTGTGCATGGGATCGCTGACCGAGGCGTGCCCGCTGAAGATCGCGCCGAGCGTTTCAACGACGTGTATGCTTGCACTCGGCGACGCTCTTGCATTTACGATAATGAAAGCCCGGCAGTTCAGCCCGGAGGATTACGCACGGTTTCATCCCGGCGGTGCGCTTGGTGCTAAACTCATTACGGTTGGCCAGACGGCGATGTTCACCCAGGGCCAGTCGCTGCCTGTGGCGAAAGTCGGTGATACGATTAAGCAGATGCTCAATGAAACGAGCACCCTTAAGCGGCGTGGTGCGGTTATGATCGTAAACAGCGACGAGACCCTTGCCGGGATAATTACCGACGGGGACCTCAGGAGGGCGGCCGGTGAATTTGGTGCCGGGCTTTTTGAAGTTACCGCGGAGAAGATAATGACAGCCGACCCGAAAAAGGTTACCGAGGACACCCTTGCGGCGGAGGCTATGGCACTTTTTCATAAGTACCGAATCGACGAACTGCCGGTCGTTGATGAAAACAACAGGCCTGTCGGGCTTATTGACGTGCAGGATATAGTTGCCATAAAGATAGTAGGTTAAAGGGTAATAAAAAAGTTATGAAAAGCGGCAAAAGCGAAAAAAAGCAGCTCGACCTATCAAGGATAAAAATATTGATACTTGATGTTGACGGTGTACTTACGGACGGTACGATAATAATTAACTCCGATGGTACGGAAAGCAAAAATTTCAACGTTGTCGACGGTCATCGGATTAAGATGTGGCAAAGGGCGGGGCATTCGACTGCGATAATATCCGGCAGGAAGTCAAACGCTACAACTGTCCGTGCCGAACAGCTTGGCATAACCAACGTTTTGCAAAATTGCAAAAAAAAGCTGCCTGTTTTCGAGCTGCTGCTTAAAGACCTGAAGCTCAGTCCGGAAAATACGGCCTATGTCGGTGACGACCTGATGGATATGCCCCTTGTTAAACGGGCTGGGTTTGGGGTCGCTGTGGCAAGTGCAGACTCTGAGCTTAAGGCGTTGGCGGATTATGTAACGAAAAGGGCCCCGGGCAAAGGAGCCGTAGCCGAGGTGATAGAGTTGATCTTAAAGCAGACCGGCAAATGGGAACCGTTGATGGAAAGATACCACGTATGAAAGATGTAAAGGTAAACAGATGATACACAAGGCAAGGAAGTTTATTATATTTTGTGTTTCGCTGCTGGCGGTTGTCGGGGCGTTTTTGATCTACAGCCAGTTTTTTAAGACACCGGACATAAATGTTGACCAGCAGCAGGAGGATGTGCCGGAACTTGAGCTGCCGAAAATTGACCCGGACAGTGCCAAGATAGGGGATATAGCGGTCGGAAATGTCCAAAGCGCAAAATATACCGTACTGGATGAGAACAAGAACGTTAAGCGTGTATTCGGATTCGATACGCTTCTTAATCCCAAGGCCGGCACCAAGAACTGGGAGCTTGAGAAGCCTTACATGGACCTTTATCAGAATAATTTCACTTACGAGATCACCTCCGATAAGGGCAGTGTGGTTATGGAAACCATCGCTGGCAACCCGACACCCATCTCTGCGACACTGAAAGAAAACGTCGTGATCGAAGTGAGACGCAAAGCCGATGATATCGTTGCCGCTACCATATACCTGGACAACCTCGATTACGACAGCGAGCTTTCGCAATTTTCCACTCCCGGCCCGCTCAGGCTGGTTTCCGATGAGGCGGATATGGAGGGCACGGGCATGGTGCTCGTTTATAACGAGGCTGCCAACAGGCTGGAGCTTCTTCGTATAACCGATGTTGAATATATCCTATTTAAAAATGTCAACGACCCTTCGGGCAGCAGCAATGAATCCGCAATGGATACGCCCCGGGCTGCATCAGCTATGAAAACTGAAACGACCGCGAAAACAGAACCGGTAAAAATTGACAATGCAGGTAATAAAGAAAATGCACAGCTTTCGGAGTCAGAGCCCGTGGGCGAACCTGAACCTCAAACACAGCCGAAGGTTTTTTATCAGTGCAGGCTTTATGATAATGTGGTTATTGAATACGGTCCGGACATCGTAGTTCTTTCCGACGACCGGGTTATTATAAGGAACCTTGTTTTTAACGACTCGGAATCCGGGCAGGACCAAGTGAAAACCAGCCCTGTTAATAAGGAGCAAAAAACACAAGGCGATATAGCAGCAAAGCCCGAGACTGTTAAAGAAAAGCCGGCCGGCTCTGATGCGACGGATAACATCGCAGACTCTCCTGATACCGATGAAATAGAAACCGAAGGTGTTAATGTCCGTGTTACCTGCAGAGGCGGGCTGGAGGTGATTCCGATGCCCGGAACGGATACTTCTTATAACCAGCCGGAACGGACGATAGAGTTTCTCGGCACGCCGGTCAAGATCAACCAGTTAAAAACCGCCGCGAAAGATAAAGCTGACAAGCTCATGGATGATATTGCGGATTTTACAACGATAGCGCTTTGCGCAAGGCTGCATTATAATCTCGATACGGAAGTTTTGAACATGTTTCCCGACAGTGTGACAAGGTTTATCCGGCTAAGGATGTCCGACGAAGAAACAAGTATCGAAACGGAGGGCAAAATACACTGGGAAAAGCCCAACCGAACGGCTGTTATAGAGGGCCCCGGAAAATTGTATACGGTTGAGAGCAGCGGCGGGGCTTCGCAGGGCAGGTCGGAAATGAACTTCGGCGGGAGGATGGATTTATTCTTTGCCGAATCCGATGTGAAAGAAGGTCAGGATGACCTGGTTTTAGAGTCGTGCAAACTTGACGGGGGAATGAATGCACTGGTTTATGATGAGTCGCCTTCGATGATTCGTGCAGATGCTGCCAGTTTTTACTTCCGGGATGAAAACATAATTACCCGGGCCGACCTTGACGGCAATGTTTATCTTACCGCCGATCTTGATATGCCTGACAATGAAAAATCCACCATTGAAGCCAATTTCGCAAAGATCGACTTTGCCGATGCTGCAAGACTCAAGGCAGCAAACATGTCCGGTGATGTCAGGTTCGCTTCGCCGCAGGGCAAACTGACATCGCAAAAAGCTCACATTACCTTTGCCACCGACAGTGCCACAGGCAAGACATACCCGGCGTATTTGAGCAGCACCGAACAGCCCGAGCTGATCTCAGCCCCTGTCGAAGAAAAGACCACTGCCGGGGGAGGGGAAAGGACAAGATTTCGGGCACGTCAAATTGATTATGACATAACGACTGAAAATGCTTTTGCACACGGGCCTGTAGAATTTATTTTCACCCCGAGCGAGGTGCAGAATTCAGGCGGCGGCATGACAAAGCCTGTCATAATCACTTCGCAGGAAAATGCTCAGTATCTTGCCGCCCGTCGTCAGGTTATCTTTAACGGCGATGTTGTCGGAACAAGGTTGACCGAATACCCTGAATATCGCAGGCAGGATAACTTTTACGGCGATAAGCTTGTGGTTGATCTTACGGTTGATCAGCAGCTTCGTCATGTCTCTGTGCAGGGCCAAACGGTCAAACTGAAGTCGGACCGGTTCAATGATGAGAAGATGATCAGCCAGACGCAGCTTATATGCGACCGGTTCGATTATGATGACCCCAACGGCCTTATCACAGCACTTGGCCCGGGCAATATTCAGATAAACAATGAGAATGCCGAACCGCAGGCTGACAGTGCAGATATGGACCTAAGCGGCCCGTGCTTTGCATATATTGACGGCTTTGAAAGACTCAATTGGCACGTGAATGATAATTTTCTTACTGCCCGGGGTGATGAGCAGTCCGTAAACATCGCATACATGCCGGTGCAGAACGGACAGAAAGGCAAGATAACCCGTGCTTCGACAACAAGACTAAGGGCCGAGTTCAGGGAGGGTTCAAAGGGCAGCACCGAGCTGGACGAACTGACGGCATCGGATGGAATTACTTATATCGAGCAGGAGGGGAACGAGCTTATAGGCGAAAGGCTGTATTACAATCCGGATAATTCTGTTATAGAGATAGACGGCAGGAAAGGCGTGCACTGTCTTGTGAACGGAGCCAGGGCCGAAAATATCCGCTATAATCTCGTAACGGGTGAAATTAAATTTGAGATACCATCGACACCAGGGGCTGTTTTGCAGTAAACAAACCGCATCCGGAAGGGTATTGACCGCTCGTTTTAGGTGAGGATACTGTTTTGTCCGTTCAGGCCGTTAATATTGTCGGCGACGGTGAAGAAAAACTTACTGCCCTTTCCGTATTCGGATTCCGCCCAGGCTGTTCCTTTGTGCATTTCGACTATACGTTTTACTATCGTAAGGCCCAGGCCGTCGCCCGGCTGCTTGCCCTCGCTGGAAATCCTGTAAAAGATACCAAATATTTTTTCGAGATTATCCTGTTCGATACCGATTCCGTTGTCCTCTACACAGTATTGTGTATAGCCCGGTATCTTTTCACCCGTTATCTTTATGTGTCCCTTACGGTGGTCGTCGAGATATTTCAGTGCATTGCTGAGAAAGTTTGAAAAGACCTGTATAATCTGTTCTCGCTCAGCATGGCAGGGGGGCAAATCGCCTATCTCTACTTTCACTTCAAGGTTGTGGATTGTATATTCCATACTGTCGCGAATTTCGCAGACAAGTTCATTCATGTCAAGGTCTTCAAAAGTCAATGCGCTCTTGCCAAGCCTTGCCAGTTTCAGCAGTCCGTCGAGTATCGCGCTCATTTTCTCTGCTGAATTAATAATAAATCCCAGGCTTTCGGGCACTTCGTTTTGGAGTATCTCATGGAGTTCATCTGCCTTGTTCCCGTTGATTATAACATCTTCCAAAAGCTCTTTGACTCTATCGCAGGAATACTTCAGTTCCCTGCTGAAGCCCTTAACATTGACAAGGGGGGTTCGCAAGTCGTGTGAAGCTATATGTAT
>CAZVPF010000005.1:0-148667 GCA_964628195.1 uncultured Pirellulales bacterium
GGGCATTCGTTTTCCGCGGGTTTCGGTCGCTGCGCTCCCATCACCCGCGGCTATTGCTGTGTTATCCCTACGGGATAAAATGTGGGTGGGGGCAGGAAATAGGTTATAGGTTATAGGGGACAGGAAACAGAAATCAGGCAATAGGCAATAGGCAATAGAGTTCGGGTGCGTTCTGGTGAAACTCGGGTGCGGGGATTGGGCAGGAATCAGGAAACAGAACATAGAACACAGAACACAGAACACAGGAAACAGAACACAGAACACAGAAGACAGAACATAGAAAACAGGTTATAGGTTATAGGTTATAGGGGATAGGTTATAGGTTATAGGGGATAGGTTACAGGAGTCAGAACACAGAACACAGAAGACAGGAAACAGGAATCAGAATATAGAAAAGCGGGGGTGTTGGGGTGAAACATGTATGCGGGGGCGGTGTTTTTAACTCCTTTTGCCGGCGGGTATTACTTTGTTATCCTTTCGGGGTATGAGCGGGGGTTATTTGGCACGGCTGGATAAAGTCGATTACCATGCGGTTTTGGGGTAAATTGGTGATTGATTTTGAGGTTCTTTTGGCTTAGAATGCGGAGCGAAAATATTATTTCACAGGTGCGTATATGAGTGACAGTACATTTTTTACACAGTTTATTATCTCGGGCGGGCCTATCGTCTGGTTGGTTCTGCTGCCCCTGTCGGTGGTTACATTCTACCTTGTTTTCGACGTTTGCTTTTCCATCCGTTCTTCGCGGCTGCTTGATCTTGGTCTTGCAGGGAGGATCATGCCGCATGCTTCGATGCCGCCGAGGCAGATAGCGGCACAGCTTTCGCAGGCCCGGGACCTTGTTGGAAAGGCGATAGCATATACGCTGAACCATGCGCGTTCGCTGGCGGCGGATTCTTCGGACCTGCAGCACCTGGCGGCGGAGTCTTTGACCAGGCAGTTCACGCATTTGAAGCGGAAGATAGAATGGCTGTCGATAATCGGTTCGGTGGCCCCGATGGTGGGGCTTTTCGGAACGGTTTTCGGGATGATACGCGCGTTTAAGATACTGGGTGTTTCCGCAGGGACGCCGCAGCCTGATAAGCTGGCGGGGGCGATATCGGTTGCGCTTATAACGACGTTCTGGGGGCTGCTTGTCGCCATACCTGCCCTTGCCGTGCACGGGATTTATTCGACCAAGCTGGAGAACATACTGGCCCAGGCGAGTGTCGAGACCGAGATGATACTTCGCAAGATCGCGTCGAAGTATGACAAGTCGGCTGTTGCAAGGGGCGGCGAAAGTTCGAAGGTTGAAAGTAAGAGTTTTTGATCATGCTGCCGCTTCCTGTTAAAAGTGAAAAGTCCCGGTCTTTCGACCTGACGCCGATCATCGACATCGTGTTCCTTATCATTATCTTTTTCATGCTTGTGTTCCAGTTCATTGCCGCGCAGCATTTTGAGATAGAGGTGCCGGACAGGATAGATACCGCTTCGGCGGGGTCGCCGTCGAAGAATCTTCCGCCTACGCTGACGGTTATGTTGGATGATTCGGGGGCAACGGTTTATGCGGTTGGTTCGGAGGTGGTACAGGCGGTGCGGGGAGAGAAAGGCGGGCAGGGATACGACCGTACTCTTGCCGCTGCGCTTACGAGCCGTCTTAATGCAAGGCTTGAGGAACTGCCTGTGGAGAAAAGGACAGTTACGGTGCGGATAGACAAGACGGTGCCTTTTGCATATTGCAGGGAGGCTCTTGCGGCGGTGTCGAGGTCGAACGCCGAGACGATAAAGCTGGCAGTGCGTAAAGACGCGGGGTAGTTGATGAATTTTTATCGAGCGGTTTTTTGGGAGCTGGTTAATGGATTGTGCGGAATCTAAGGTTATTAAAGCGGTATTGATGGATCTTGACGGGGTTGTTGTTTTTACGGATAAGTATCACTATCTCGGGTGGAAGCAGCTTTGCGACGAGATGGGGTGGCAGTTCGACGAGCAGGTGAACCACGGCTGTCGGGGTGTTTCACGGATGGGCTCGCTTGAGGTTATTCTCAGGCATAACGGGATTGAGATGGAGGATGCACGCAAGGTTGAGCTTGCCAATCGCAAGAACGATTATTACAAGCGGAAGCTCGGGGCAATAAGCGATGAAGATGTTTACCCGGGTTCGCTTGAGTTTATAAAAGGTGTGCGCGCAAAAGGTGTTAAGGTCGGGTTGTGCTCGTCGAGCAGGAACGCCGAAATGGTGCTCGATGCCCTGGGCATAACGGAATACTTTGACACGATAGTCACAGGCAGCGATATAAGCAAAAGCAAGCCGGACCCGGAAATATTCGAGCTTGGGGCTGATAAGCTGGGCATAGAGCCTTCGGCGTGCGTGGTTTTCGAGGACGCAGAGTCGGGCGTAGAGGCCGCGAAGAACGCGAAGATGCACTGTGTTGGAGTCGGCGAGAGCTGCAGGCTGGCGGATGCGGATATGTGCATCACCGATTACGCTGACATCGATATCGAAAGACTTTTAAGGGCCGAGTTCTAAAGCGGGCAGGGGTTTATTACCTACTTTCCGTCGAAGTAGAATACCTGCTGCATGTTATGCCACCATTCGCCGGGGTCCCTTGTATCGAGAGGTTTTTGCAGGGGCTCTGTAACTTCCCACCATTTCTGTGTGATGGGGTCGTCTGCCATTTTCGCCATGTCGGCCTCGAAGTCGTCTCCTATGTATTCGAAATAACCGAAAAGGTAATATTCGTCTGGCTCGATCTGGCCGAGAAATATCGAATAATTTCGGATATTGCTTTTTGAAATCTGGTCAAGGACTTTCGGCCATACTTCGGCGTGGAGTTTTTTGTATTCGGGGATGGCTTCTTTTTTAATGCCGATGACCGAGCCGTAGCGCTGGACCTTATTGGACTGGCTGCATCCGCTGAGAAGGAGTGGCGCCAAGAGAAACGTGACAAGTAAAATTTTTCGCATTTTGACTCTCCGCATAAGTAGTAATAATCTCTTAAAACACAGAAATTATACTTTCGGATACAAAAAATTCAATACAAAATAATATTTATCAATCCGCGTGGTTATGGATTACGTGGAACATGAATTCCTCGGGGTGGACTATTCTTACATTGGAGTTTACATGGTCGGCGATGTACTTGATATCGTCAACTCCGTAATGGTCGCCCTGTGGGTCCGTGCTCCATGCGTGGACAACCACGGCAGAATATGCCGCTTCGTCGTTAACGTTGAGCGAGGATGAGTTGAATTTTGAAATAAGCGAAGAGATGCTTTCATAGCCGTTCCACATGGAATACCTGATGCTTACGAACGGTTTGCCGTTTCTCCATGAAATCCTGTCGCCGTATTCATGATAGGGTCCGCCTGCGACGAAAAAACCGTCTGCGGAAGGTATATTCGCATACGAGTCCATTATGGAATACTGGTAATAGAAGTTGTTCTCCTCGGCAATGAGGACATATTTTATATCGGCCTCGGTCATATATCTTCCGAGCTGCTCGACGTGCCTGTCCAGTGCGGGGAACTCGGACGGGTGAATATAGCCCATGCCCGAAAACGGTACAATGAATGATTCGTTTGGTGCAGCGTTATCGTACCACCACTTCATCACGTGCGGGGCCATTTTTAACATCGGCATAGCCATTGCCCAGCCGTATGGAACCTGTCCCCTTGCCGGGTTCGCGTAACGCTCAGGGTCCGTCGCCCAGCCGCCGATAGTGAAGGTTATATTGTCCAAATCGCTTTGAATGAAGGTAGCGTAATGGACGCCGGTCTCAGGTGTATAAGTGCTGCCGCGAACTTTCTGCTGAAACTTTATCCGAGGCTCAATATTCGCCATCCCCATGTAGAACGAAAGATTCAAAAGCCCGTTCGAGGGGTTGGTGATAAGGTTGTGGTTCGCGTGATAATCCACAAAGTCGCCTTCGTTTGAATATGCCGCGTCCGACCAGCCGAAACAAGGCGAGTTTGAAACAATACTGTCAAATACGGTGCCTGTAAATGAAGTGTCATCGTCCCAGAGCACAAGGCACTTTGCAGCCGCCGAAAGATCGTGGAGCCTTGTACAGTACCACGAAGCGGGATCGGGGTCCTTTACAATTATAAGCTTGTTGTTCATCTGGCTGAAATAGTTGTTGTAAAGCCACTGGTTGTCTCTTGTGCTTACGTCCATCAGCATTGAGAGTCCTTTTGCGGCCAGCAGGGGCTGGACTGTTGATTCGAAATCGGCGTCTACGATAACTGCCTTATACAGACCGGCGAGGGACGAAGCTATATTGAGAGAATCGGGGTTCGAGGCGGAATCATATCGAATGTATCCGTTAATGTGCGAATAAAAATTGTCTATCGCCCATTCGATATATCTCTGGGAGCCTATTATCGTATTTACATAGGCGGTATCGATATTATACTCGGATTTCAGGTTGCTGAGCCATATCATGTTGACGCCGTCTTTATAGAAATATAACTGCGGGCGGTCCTGGGCGACGATGCCCTGGAGGCTGGTAAGCGTAATAAGTTCATCCCAGTCCATTCCCTGGAACGGGATAGCGTAAACATTTTCAGGGGGTTTTATCCCGTAGTCAAGGCCGTAAACGGTCGCGGTAAAGCTCCAGATGCGTCCCTTGTGGGTTTGGAGCCCGTCAAATTCATCTATTCGCCAGTAATATGTCTGGCGAGGCGTAAGGCCTCCGAGGTTGTAAGTAGTTCCGGATTGGGTGGTAATATATTCCGCGGAGGTTTTTGTCGCGTTTGCAACGGCGTTATAATCGGTGCCGAAGTATATATCGTGCAGTACCGCGTTTAAGCCCGGCTGCCATTTCAAGGACTGGTTGGCGGTGCCGTGGCCTTCACCAAAATCGTGCGGTACGGGCTGTTGTGCCTGTCGCGGGTCCCTGGCGGTTACCTCAAAAGACCATACATCACCTTGCCAGTTTTGTGAACTGTTTACCTGGTCAACGCGCCAGTAATATTTTTGGCCTGGCTGAAGGGTTTGAGGCGTATACTGCGTAGAAATGGTTGCTGCCTTGAATTGCGGATCGCCTGGTGCGAGCCAGTTTTGCGCCATAACGGCTGCATCACTTTCATCTACAAAGTTGTCGCCGCTTATATCCGGGAAGGGGTGAATACCTGTCGCGGCAAGGAACCATCGTTCGGACAGGTAAGCAAAGTCTGAAATGTTTACTTTCGTGTCACCGTCAAAGTCGCCGGGGGTTTTCTGTGCCGTTGTTACGAGTCCTTCGTCGGTGCCTAAAAATACATCGTGGGATAAAGCCATCGCTCCCGGCTGCCACTGGAGCGCCGCATCTACAGGCACCCTTTTCCAGCCGTTTCCCGGGGTTGGCTGTGTCGCTTTAAGCGGGTTTTGCTCTGTGTAAAGCGTTGTCGAGTCGGCAGCGGAGTCATACCGGGCCCTGACTGTATGGTTCGGCAGGGTCGTGTAAATCGCCCCGGCATCGATCCATGCCTGCAATGCTGTCTGGGAATCACCGGTTATTATCAGCTCACCGCCGGCGACATTCAATGCCGCCTGTGACAAAGGCCCCATCTCGAGGCCAGGGGCGGTAATTTTACCGCCGAAAAGCTCGACAAGACCTTGCGCTGCTATGCCAATCTGAAGGGGGGCTGTCCCGGCAAGTTCCATCCACGCGTTGTCGTCAACGGAAAGATAACCTTGTGCGCCTGCCTTGTTTGCCACGTAAACAACGCCGTTTGTCTTAAAATGAGCGTCTCCCGTCAGTGTCAGTTTTCCTTCACCATTCTGTCCGATATTGGTCCTTTTGTTCATTACAAAATAAGCATTGCCGGATATATCGAACCATCCCTTTGATGTCGCATCATCGGCAATAATGAGGTATCTTTCGCCATAGTTGATCGTGCCGCCGGAAAACTCCACCTTTGCGTAGCCGGTCATTGAAGCTATGTCGCCGATTATGAGCTTTTCCGGGTTAAAAGTTCCGCCCGTTATTTCAAGCAGGCCTGGCGCGGTCACACCGCTGCCTGCCGGGTTCACATAAAGAAACCCGGAGCTTGCAAGAACACCGGAGCCGATAACACATTTACCGAAGCCGCCGTCTATCCAAACCTCATCGACGGAGGTCGGAACGGACCCTGAACCGTAGTCCCAGTTCTGGGCGGTGTTCCATAAATTGTTACCCGAAGTGTTTGTCCAGTAGGACGCAAAAGAAATGTTTATCAGGCTGAATAATACCGCTGAATAAAAAAGATTTTTCACTGAGAACTCCAAAAACAAAATAACCTTTTTAAGCTTATCAAAAGCCTTTTTCTGTGCCGCTCAATTACATCGACCTATAACCTTAGCTTGTTTACATATACTTTCATAAGCTAAGAGCTATCTTAACATATTTGGGGGCAAAATCATAGGTAAATCCGCATTTCAACTGTAACCTTATTTCTGTATTTGATTTATATAAAACTGTCATTATAATCTTTTTATACTTATTGACATAAAAATAACGAGATTTGCACTTGGAGGTATCATGATCGACAGGCGAAGTCTGATAAAATCAGCGGCAGCGGCGGGTTTAGTCGGCGGTCTTAACGGCTGTACGCCGAAAAAGGCGGCGGGTAAGGGGCGGCCAAATATTATAATATTTCTCTCTGACGACCAGGGGTATGGCGACTTCGGGGCATTTGGAAATGCCGGCATAGATACGCCGAACCTCGACAGGCTCGCCGGTGAAGGGGTGATGCTGACACAGCATTACAGCGGGTCTCCTTTGTGCGCGCCTGCAAGGGCGGCACTTTTAACTGGCAGGTACAACAATCGTACCGGGGCCCTTTGCGTGGAGTCCAACCGCGGTATGGACAGGATCGCACTTGAGGAAGAGACTTTCGCGGATGTATTCAAACGGGCGGGTTACAGGACGGGGATGATCGGCAAGTGGCACAACGGACTTTTCGATATGCGGTTTCACCCGAACAATCGCGGGTTCGAGGAGTTTATGGGCTTTATGAACGGCGGTATGGACTACTGGGACTGGATACTCGATTACAACGGCAAGCCGCGGTTTACGGACGGACGGTATCTTACAGATGTTTTCACAGACGAGGCGGTCGGGTTTATCGATCGTCACAGGGACGAGCCTTTTATACTTTATGTTGCTTATAACGCGCCTCACAGCCCCTTGCAGGCACCGGAGGAACTGGTGCAAAAGTATATGTCTACTGGCAGGTATAACGAGACAGTCAGTACTATTTACGCGATGATCGAACGGATGGACGAGGGGGTAGGCAGGATAATGGGCTGCCTAAGCGAAAATGGTCTTGACGATAATACTGTCGTTATGTTCACAAGCGACAATGGGCCGTGGCTGGGGCAAATCGGTGATGAAGATTATATGCGGTACAACGGACCGTTTTCCGGGATGAAAAACTTCGTTCTCGAAGGGGGCATACGTGTGCCGGCGATTGTTCGGTGGCCGGCGGGCCTGCCGGCGGGCAGGCAGTGTCACGAGATGGTTCACTTTACAGACTGGCTGCCTACTTTTATGGCGGCTGCGGGTCTGAGTGTCAAACCCAAACTGCCGCTTGACGGCATGAACGTGCTGGACATTCTGCGGGGCCAGAGGAAGTTCGATGCCCGAAAGCTTTTCTGGCAGCACAATCGCAACGAGCCGATATGCAACTGCAACTCGGCGATGCGGGACGGGCCGTGGAAGCTGACCTGGCCTTATCCTGCTGAGGCTCGTTATAAGTCGCCGGAAGACAACCGCTGGTATTTCGAGCAGTTCGAGCGGCCGCATTTTGAGACGAGCGTGCAGTATCTATACCTGCACCAGGATGTTCCGATCCCCGATAAGCCGATGCTTTATAACGTGGAAATGGACCCGTCCGAAAGCGAAGACCTGGCGGAGAAATACCCGGAGCGGCTGGCAAAAATGCAGTCCGAGCTTGAGAACTGGTTTGATGATGTAGAATCCGAGCGTCGCAGCAGGGGGCTGTTCAGCCAGTAACAGTCAACTTACAGTATCGAGCCGGTCGTATTTACCGTCGAGGAAGAGTTTGGCGTTCTGCAAACACCTAAGCGCCATTCGCCTGTTGGCTTCGTAAGTGCTCGAACCATTATGCGAACAGAGAACAATGTTCTCAAGGGTCCGCAGGTCCCTGTCGCTGTCGGTCGGGACGTAAGGTTCGGTCTCGAAGACGTCCAGGGCGGCACCGGCGATCTGACTTTGTGAAAGAGCGTCATACAGCGCATTTTCGTCAACCATTGCGCCGCGTGAAGTGTTTATCAGCATCGCTGTGGGCTTCATCAGGCCCAGGCGCTGTTCGTTTACGAAATGTTTAGTTTTTTCGTTTACCGGCAGGTGTATTGAGACGATGTCCGCTTCGGCAAATGCTTTGTTTGCTTCGCTTATGTAGTCGGTTACCCCGAATGTTTCGCGGAAGTTCTGTTCGTCCATGCCCGCTGTTTTGGCCAGGTCGGCGAGGGGGACCAGATCGACGGCGATGATCTTCATGCCCAAGCCGCTGGAGGCCATTTTCGCGAGCGTCCTGCCTATCGGCCCGAAACCTATGACGGCAAGGGTTTTTCCGGAAAGCTCAGTGCCGACGTAAGAGGGGAACCGGCCTTTGCGGAAATTCTCATGTGAGCGTGAAATGTTGCGGGCAAGATCGCCCATCAGCCACAGTGCGTGCTCCGCGACGGACTGATCGAGGACACCGGGGGTGTTTGTTACGTATATATTGTGCTGTGCGGCTATCGACTTGTCAACGCCGTCATGGCCGACACCGAAGCGAGCCATTAGTGCAGGGTTTTTTCCCGCGGAATTTTTCAGTGCGTCGTAAAGGGGGCCGGTGTATTTGTCCACGCCGAGAAAAACTATTGACGCGTTTTTTTCCGTGACTGCGCTGGTCAGGGGCTCTTCAAAATAGGGGGCGGAGCTTATTTCAGCAAAGTCGCACGCGCTGAATATTTCCTTTGCCTTGCTGTATTCTTTTTCCGTTACGATAATATTCGGTTTGCTCATTTTTATTTCCGTTAAAATTATAATTGACGTTTGTTAATTCCGGGCCTTGAGCATTTCACGGCAGCCGTACATGATAAACTCGGTATCAAGGCTGCAGGCGATGAAGCGATAGCCGGCCTGGTGCCTTTCCTTAACCTGCTGCGGGTCGATGGGAACTACGTGGATGCCCGCCGGGACGTTGTGTTTTTTGCATGCGTCCAGGACTTTCTGCTGGGCTGCGAGAACGTCCGGGTGGTCAAGCCGGCCGGCAAGGTTCATCGAGGTCGACATGTCATAGGGGCCGATAAGGGTCGCATCGATCCCGTCGACCGAGAGGATGTCGTCTATGTTCTCAACGGCGCAGATGTCTTCTATCATCACCACTACGACGACGCTGTCGTTATGCTGCCTGAAGTATTCCGCGAAGTTCCTGCCGAAATCGGAAGCCCTGCACAGCGATGCGCCGCGGATGCCTGCGGGGGGGAACTTGGCCATCGCCACGGCCAGTTTTGCCTGCTCGGCGGTGTTGACGCTGGGGACGATGATGCCGTCGGCGCCGGCGTCGAGGACGCGCTTTGCCAGCATCGGGTCATGGCCGGGCATTCTAACGAAAAGGTCGGTTCCGGTCCCTTTGACCGCAAGGGTTATTTCGTGAAATTCCCGCAGCCCGGTCGAGGTGTGCTCGAGGTCCACGCCTATCCAGTCAAATCCTTCGCCTGCCATAAGCTCGGCGACAGTGGGGTGACCAATCATTATCCAGCCGCCGTAAGCGGGGTTGCCTTTTTTAAGTAGCTGTTTTGTTTTAGCCATGATTTTCCTTAATTGATACTGATAAGTATTTTGAATAATTAAGGCTGTAATCTACCACAAATCCGGTTACTTGTAAACCGTGTATTCATTCGGCTGGTGAGACGTGATTGAGTTATTTTTGCGGCAGATTGTAAATTGATACCTTACAGGCAATTATCCGTAATATAGAGAGTGGAAAGTAGAGAGTAGGCCGCAGTGTAAAATGGGGAAGATTTTTAATAAGATGACAGGGGGAATTGTTATTTCTACTTTCTCCTTACTGTTTTTTACTGCTCTGCGAGCGGTGAGACGTGTCCGCATCGTGGGCAGGTTACTTTTGAGGGTTTATAGTTGGGGGGCAGTTTCAATGTAACTCCGCAGGTGCATTTAACGAATGTAAATCCGTTCAGCTTTCTGATAATGTCTCCGGTTTCACGGTGCACTTGTGCCTTTTCGCGTTTCGGTTCCGGGTGGGCTGGCGCCTGCTGGGCTGCTGCGGCGGCGCCTGCTGTCGCCTCGCGCAGCTTGACAGGCTGGTCCTTGGCGAGGTCTGTTTCGGGTATCTGTGCGGCAAGGCGTGAGTTGACCGTGCCGGCAGCGGCAGCGTAGTCCTTGTATGATGCGCCCTGCTGCATGGATCGCAGTATTTTTATCCGCTCGTCTATTGGCGGATGCGTGCTGAAAAGCGATGCAACCTGTTTGCCGGTGAAAGGTGCGGAAATGTACATCGGGGCGGTTACCTGGTTGGCGGTTTTTTGGGGAATATGCGCACCGGAGATATTCTCCAGGGCTTCTGCCAGCCCCTGTGGGTAACGTGTCAGCCTTGCTCCGCCTGCGTCGGCGAGGTACTCCCTGCGCCTTGAGAGGGCGAAGTAAAGTATCTGGGCGAAAATCGGGGCAAGGATCGCGGCGAGTATGGCGATAAGCAGAAATACAGCCTGTCCGCCGCCCGAGCCGCCTGAACGTGAGGAGTATCGTCTTCTTGAATACCCGCCGAACATCGCGCTGTAAAACATCGAACGCATGAAGATATTTGCAAGCAGCACTATTGTGCCTAGCATGACGCCTGCAAGTGTAACGAACATTATGTCGCGGTGGACGATGTGTGAAATCTCGTGGGCGATCACACCCTGGAGCTGGTCGCGGTTGAGCCTTGCAAGAAGCCCGGCAGTTACCGCAACCGATGCCGAGTGGGGGCTTGTGCCCGTTGCAAAAGCGTTGGGGGCGGGGTCGTCGATTATATATATATTCGGTATCTTCGGGAGCTGGGCGGCGATTGTCATCTCTTCGACCACGTTGAAGAGCATCGGGTGCACATCGGGCGTGACTTTTTTGGCGTTGCTCGCTGCGAGCAGTATTCGGTCGCCGGAGGAAAAACTTATCATAACCAGCACCAGCCATACTATCGCGGCGATAAACGCGCCGAACAGGCCTGACTGCGGGTTTGCCCCGAACGCGAGCCCGAGGACATAGCCAAGCAGCACCAGCACCGATGCCATTATAACAAGCAGCATTATCGAACTGCGTTTGTTTGCCCTTATTTGCTGCCAGAACATATCAACCTGCCAATCTGAAAATTATTGAAAACTTACTTTCGGGGCCTCGCGCTCCTGCTCGGTTTCGACCTCGAAGAAGTCGCGCTGTTTGAAGTTGAAGACTCCTGCCACGATATTCGACGGGAACATCTGTGTCTTGTTGTTGAACATCATGACCGCGTCGTTGTATGCCTGCCTGGCGAAAGCGATCTTGTTCTCGGTGCTGGTGAGGGTTTCCTGAAGCGAAAGAAAGTTCTGGTTCGCTTTCAGGTCCGGGTAGTTTTCCACGACAAGCATGAACTTGGAGAGGGCGTCGGTCAACTGTCCCTCAGCTTTGGATGTATCCGCGACGGAAGATGCCCCCATCGCCTTTGCCCGTGCCTCTGTTATGTTCGTCAATGTCTGCTGTTCGTGCTGCATGTATCCCTTGGCTGTCTCGACGAGGTTCGGGATAAGATCGTGGCGACGCTTCAGCTGGACGTCTATCTGCGACCAGGCATTTTCGGCCTGGTTTCGCAGCCGCACAAGCGCGTTGTAAACGCCTACAAGCGCAAGCAGCACCAGTATAAGTGCCGCGATCAGCACGATCAGTATTATCATTGCAGGTCCCATGTTTGCCTCCTTGTTTTAAGCTGGTTTATTGTTTTACGAAAAACCTGTAAACAGTTTTCGATTTGAACTCTTCGCCGGGTTCGAGTGTGGTATCGGGGAAGTTGGGCTGATTGGGCGAGTCGGGAAAGTGCTGGGTCTCCAGGCAGAAGCCTGCGAGTTTTTTGTAAACAGCCCCTTCCTTGCCTTTAATGGTGCCGTCGAGGAAGTTTCCGGTATAAAACTGCATGCCGGGCTCGGTGGTCATAACCTCGACGCACCTGGCGGTGCCGGGATGGCAAATTCGGGCCGCAAGGCTAAGCTCGTCCCGGTCAGTTTTATCGAGTACGAAGTTGTGGTCATAGCCGCCAGGTTCTGCGCCGGACACATCGTCTATCCGCTCGCCGATGGTATGCACCGAGGTGAAATCAAGGGGCGTGCCGGAAACCGGGTCGATCCGGCCGGTGGGGATCAATGCGTCATTGACCGGGGTGTAAGATTTTGCGTTTATATATACCTCATGGTCGAGTATCGATCCGGCTGCGTGGCCAGCGAGGTTGAAATACGAATGGTTAGTAAAATTCACGACAGTGGTCTTGTCGGTTTTTGCCGAGTATTCAATTACCAGTTCGTCATCGTCTGTCAGCGTATATGTAACTTTAACGAGCAGGTTGCCCGGGTAGCCCTGGTCGCCGTCGGGTGACTGAAGGGAGAGTGTTATCGAAGGGGGGTCTTCCGTTGAGGTTTCAAGGTTCCACAGGCGTTTGTCGAAGCCCTCGTCCCCGCCGTGCAGCGAATGCGGGCCGTTATTTACCGGCAATGAATAATCCTGTCCCCTGAGGGTGAACCCTGCATCGCCGATTCGGTTTGCGAACCTGCCTATAAGCGCGCCGAGGTAACCGGGGTTGCCCGAGGAAATATAGCTGTCGAGGCTGTCACGTCCCAAAACTATATCAGCGGTTTTGCCGTTTTTGTCCGGAGTGTAAAGCGAGGTGATTATCCCGCCGAAATCCGTTATTTTCGCTGTAACACCGTTTTGGCTGGTAAGAGTATAAAGGTAAGCGGCCCTGCCGTCGGGCAGTGTGCCGTAAGTGTCTTTTGTCAGTCCTTTGAGATTTTGCTGTTCTGTCATTGTCTCTCCATAAGTGTTAATTAACAGTATAATTGTTGAATTTTAACAATACCTGTAACGAAGTTAAGATTTTTCCTTTTCCGAAACCCTGAACATATCCTCCAGCAGTTTCTTTATCTTCGCGTCTTTGTCCAGGGTTGCGATCAGGACTATCTCGTTTAGTTCTCCGCGGTCGAACCAGAGCCCGTGCTGTTTCGGGCAGGAGTCGATGGTGAGGTTCTTGTCGGCGGGTCCGACGAGTATCTTTTGCATATTCGTCATGCAGATCGGGCACTTTCGGGGTTTTTCCGTCGATGTAGTATGGTTTTTGAACGAATCGAGCAGTTCGGGCAGTTTTTGTGAGCCCTCGAGCAGCAGTTCGAGTTCGCCTGAGTCGAGCCAGATACCCGAACACTCGGTGCAGTAGTCAATCTCGATGTCGTTGAGTTCGAGCGTTATCATCGCGGTGTCTTTGCATACGGGACAGTTCATGGCATATTCCTTAAATAAACCGATTATATCTTAATGCTGCCGATACGGGCCGTCAAGTTAATTGGTATGAAAAACGCCTTTACTATCTACCCGGCTGACTATAAAATGCGAATTGTATATGGATAATTGAATATTTCGATTGCCGGTGCGGCCGGCAGGATTTAGCGGGACAGGACCATGATTGTTGACTGCCATACACATTTGAGTTTTCCAGTGAACGACAGCGAAGCGGCTGAGCACCTCGACGCCTGTGCCAATGTCGATGCGTGCATTGTGCTTCCGGTGAGCAAAAACCCGGAAGTGGACACCAATGCCGAGCTGGGTAGATACGTTTCGAGACATTCCAAGATGGTCGGTTTTGCCGTGATCGACCCGGTCGCGGAAAAAGTGACGGAAAAGAGCCTGAGGAGGATCGTTGACAGCCACGGGCTGAAGGGGGTTGTTCTGTACTGCCCGGGAAGCGGTTTTCACCCGGCAGATACCGCGGCGATGCAGCTCTATGAGCAATGCGAAAAGCTGGGTTTGTGCGTATTTTTCAATAACAGCGCGTCATTTAACCCTCACGCCGTTCTCGATTATGCCCAGCCTTACCTGCTGGACGAAATAGCGAGAAGTTTTCCGGAGCTGAAAATGGTGATCGGCAGCATGGGCAGGCCGTTTGTCGACCAGACGATTTGCATGATATCCAAGCACGAGCATGTTTACGCGGACCTTACGATATCGCCGCGGCGCGTATGGGAGGCTTATACGACGGTGGTGGCGGCCCACGAGCACGGGGTTATGGACAAGCTGCTTTTCGGCAGCGGATACCCATCGGGCAAGGCCGACGGGTGCATAGAGCTTTTGCTCGGTTTTAATATGATGCTGGCTGAGAAGGCGCTTCGGCATGTACCGCGGGAAAAAATTCGCAGCATTATCGAGCGGGACACGCTGAAGCTGCTGGGCATAGAAAAGTAAAAGGGCGAATAAAACAGGCGACCTGGAAAGTTAATAAGGAGGCGAAGCTTGACCGAGATGCTTGAAGAACAGAGAGAAAATTGGGGCACCAGGACCGGTTTTGTGCTCGCGGCGGTAGGCTCGGCGGTTGGTTTGGGCAACCTCTGGGGTTTTCCCTACAAGCTTTACACATACGGCGGCGGGGCGTTTTTGATTCCGTACATAACGGCGATGTTCTGCATAGGCATACCTATGCTTATCCTTGAGTTCAGCATGGGACATTTCACTCAGCGGGCGGCACCGGATGCGTATCGGCGGTGCAACCGCAGGTTCGAGTTTGTCGGATGGTGGAGCATTATCATGGGCTTTGTCATTATCACCTATTACCCCATCATACTCGCTTACTGCTTCAGTTTTTTGTACCACAGCCTGGTCGGTATTTTTAACGGCGGCGAGCTTCCGTGGGCGGCGCCGGGCCTTGAGGGTGTTCAAAAGGCAGAGGAATTTTTCTACAACAACTACCTCGGTTATCGCGAGAGTTTCGAGCTCGGGGCCATGCGCTGGAACATTGCAGGGCCGCTGGTTCTGGCGTGGACGGCGATGTATTTGTGCATATTCAAGGGTGTCAAGCTCGTCGACAAAATAGTTTGGTTTACGGTGCCGCTGCCGTGGCTGATGCTGTTTATACTCGCGGTTCGCGGTCTTACTCTTCCGGGCAGCATGGAGGGGCTTGTTTACTATCTCGAACCGAACTGGCAGCAGCTTGGTGAGCCTACGACGTGGCGGTTCGCTTTCGGGCAGGTGTTCTTTTCGCTGTCGCTCGCGTTTGGTGTGATGATTACCTACTCCAGTTTTCTGCACCGCAAAAGCGACATAAACAACAACGCGGCCATAATCGGTATTTCCGACTTCGCGACCAGCTTTATCGCGGGTATTGCGATATTCGCCACGATAGGGGGGATGGCATTTGTAACGGCGCAGGCAGGTACGCCTGTGGCTGTTGACAAAGTAGTTTCTGGCGGGCCGGGCCTTGCGTTTGTCGCGTTCCCATACGCCCTTGCGCAGCTTCCGGGCTCGGCGTGGTGGAGTTTCATATTCTTCTTTACGCTTGTTACGCTGGGGATCGATTCGGCGTTTTCGATTACAGAGTCGGTACTGGCGGGCATCGTCGACAAGACCGGCTGGAAACGGTGGAAAGTTTTGCCGATCATGAGCCTTGTGGGGCTGGGGTTCGGGCTGTTCTATGTAACGGAGGGCGGGCTCAACTGGCTGGGCACGGTGGACGGTTTTATTAACGGTACGTGGGGGATAGCTTTCCTTGGCCTGCTGGAGTGCGTGGTGCTGGGCTGGCTGTACCGGGTGGAACTGCTGCGCGAGCACGCAAACGAACGCAGCGACTGGCGGCTGGGGACGTGGTGGAACCTTGTTATTCGGATAGTTATACCGCTGGTGCTGGGTACGCTTTTTTTCTGGAACCTTATTGACGACTTTTCGGCTGAGGGGGGATTTTTGCGGAGTCCCGAAGGGGGGTGGATAGTTCCGAACTGTGTGGGGATGGGCATAGTCATTGCCGCGCCGGTGCTTGGGATAATAATGAGCCTTGTCAAGACAGTTAAACACGACGACGAGCCGGCGGGGGGGAGCGATATACTTTCCTCGCTTAAGCCCTCCCAAAGCGCTCTGGGAAAAGTGGCGCTGGGTCTTGCGGTTGTCGGGGCGACAGTGCTTCTTTTTGGCCTGAAGGACGGGCCGGGGCGGTTAAGCCCGGCGGTGCTTGCGTTTTGTGCGGGGCTGGGCTTTGCGGGTGTGATAATAAGCAACGCGCTTATCGACCGCGGGGATAAGCTTCTGCTTCGGCCGAGCTGGTTTACAAAGTGGTCGGGGGTTGTGTCGGTTATGGTGATGAGCCTCGCGGCTGCTGTTTTCCTTAACGAACAGGTTCTCAAGGGCCAGGGGGAAACAGCCGAACACGTGTACCCGGAGGCACTGGGGATGACGAGCTATATAATTCTTGCCGTGGTGGCGGTGCTGATCTTCGGCGGGCTGGGCTGGTGCTTTTACAAGGCAATCGCAGCAGCAGGAGAGGAAGCGCAGGAGGAATGAATGGCAGGTTAATAAGCTTATAGGTTATAGGGGATAGGTTATAGCTTATAGGGGATAGGTTATAGGTTATAGGAATCAGGATTTTACAGACAAGGCAATAGGCACCAGGCACCAGGCAATAGAGGGTGTATGTTTGGTGTTGAAATACGGGTGCGGAGGTTGATTTGGTGATGTTTTATCCCTTCGGGATAAGATTGGGAATGGGTCAAAATGAAAAATTATTTTTACCCATCCTGCCGCCTTTTATTGGTGTTTATAAAATTAATGAAAAAAGGAGAAATGAAAGGCTTTTTAAATAAGAAAAGAATTGTAATGATTAGAAAAAAACGATTATTGATATTAATAGTTATGTTGGTATCTGTTGCTTTTCTGGGGCAACAGTCATTTATGTACTTTACTACTGGTAAGTCATTAATATTTACTTACAAAGGTTCAATAACTCCTAAAGATTTTGGTTTTATCTTAAATGAAATACACTACCATGTTTTTCGATTATGGCTATTAAACGATGAGGATGGATACCCCGATACAGATACTTTATGTAATGCTGTAGACGGAATAGAGCCGGCAGAAAAACAGCCTTTGAAAGATTTTTTAATATGCATTATTAATAATACAGAGACAGGCAAAGCTTATCTTTATTCAGAAAAAGCACACAAGATTATTCCTCAAAATCTGTCACAAAGCATTTCTAATAATCTGGTCCCAATATTACTTGTAAACAAATCTCTTAGTGAAAAGCCTAAAGGGGTTTATCATTCATTTAAGCTAGACAGCAAAAGCAATGATTGGATAGGAATTGCTACTGACGGAACACGTCTTATAATTGATTCCCCAATACCTCCCATTCCAGGTTGTTTTTACAGTTTTGAAGAGAAAAAGGTATTAGTGCCCATTGAGTTATTGCCCGCTTATAAATTAATTTATCCAAACTTGGATATTCCTAAATCTTCAATAATGTTTTATGATTATTTGCGAGATAAAAAAGCATCTCCCTCCGGGTTGTATTATTTGGAAATAGATACTAATACAGACAAAACGGATTTGAGAACGTATTTGTGTATAATAATTATTGTTAAACAGCAGGATGGAAAAATTGTTGATAAAATTCAAACTACAGCATCCAGTAAAATGACTTGGTCAGTATCATGGGATTCAAATGACTCTATCCTATTAGATAGTTCTGACATTGGAGATCGCAGATGGAAAAAAACTAATGATGACCACTGGAGAGCCATTTAAAAATCAGGCGGTTGGATATGGGAAATACGTGTTTGTCATAGATACCGCCTGGCACATAGTTCATATGTTCAAAGATTTTAACAATACATTAAGAGTCCCGTGTGAATAGTGCTATGAATAGAAAATCTATGCTTACTGTCAAGCGGAAGGTTGAAGGTTAGGTTATTTCCGGTCCGGGCTGGAGGTGGTGGCCTTCGGGGATCAGTTCCTCTTCGACGAGTCTTTCCCACGGTTCCGGGCCGTGAGCGTCTTCCTCGGCTTCGCAGAGCCTCATCGCGGTGTCGATAAGCGCGATATGGCTGTAGCCCTGCGGGAAGTTGCCCAGCAGCCTTTTGGTTTCAAAGTCCATATCCTCACTGAACAGGCCGAGGTGATTGCTGTGCCTGAGCAGGTCTCTGAAGAGTTTATGGGCTTTTTTGACCTGTCCGGTCTCGAAGAGCGCGCGTATCATCCAGAACGTGCAGACAGTAAACGACGAGCGGGGCACGCCGAAATCGTCCGAGGTTTTGTAGCGGTACATCAGCCCGTTTCTGCAAAGCTCGTCGTAGCTGCGGGCGACCGTGTCGCGGTATATTTTGTCGTCTGCTGTTAAGAACCCGTAATGCAGGGCGAGCAGGTTCGAAGCGTCCATTGCCTTTGAGCCGTATGACTGCACCAGCACGCCCATTTCCGGGTCCACGCCTTTTTTCATAATGTCCGTGCGTATTTCGTCCCGCAGCCTGGCCCATTCCCTGGCGTCGTTTTCCTTTGCGAAAAGCTCGGCGATTTTTTCGGCCCGGTCCATGCCGACCCAGCAGAGTATCTTGGAGAATGTAAAGTGTCTTCTCTCGCTGCGAAACTCCCATATACCCCGGTCGGGCTTATTCCAGTTTTTGTGGATATGCCTCGCGAGGGTTCTGACGACCGTCCAGAGCTCGTCCATGTTGTCAAGGTCGCTTCGGAAGAGGGTAAAGCTCTGGTAGATAACATCGAGTAAAATGCCGTATATATCGTTCTGCTTCTGTTTGTAGGCCGCGTTGCCGATGCGCACGGGGCGGGAATTCATATAACCCTCAAGCCAGGGCAGCTCCATCTCGGTGAGCTTTTTCTGGTTATGTATTCCGTACATTATCTGTATCTTCTCATCCTTGTAGGGCACGATGTCGAGCACAAAGTTGAGGAATCGCTTGGCGACGTTGAAGTGGCCCAGGCGGGCGAGTATGTTTATCGTCATCGAGGCGTCCCTCAGCCAGCAGTATCGGTAGTCCCAGTTGCGGACCTCGCCTATCGTTTCGGGCAGTGAAGTTGTCGCCGCTGCGAGTATGGCACCGGTTTTCTGGTAAGCAAGGAGCTTTAGCACCAGTGCGCTTCGCTTAATTTCCTTTTGATACTTCGGGAAAACGGTTGTCCGCGCGACCCACTCCATCCAGTAAACCTTTGTCCGCTCGAGTTCGAGTTCGACCCAGTCAATGTCCGGTTTTGCGATTTTCTGGTTATAGCTGAGCATGAAATAACAGTTGCCGGTAAGCTCAACTTCGCGCTGTTTAACGATGGCCTGGTGGTCGATGTCGCTGTAGAGATAGACCGACTCATACTTGCCGCTGCTGGTGTGGTGCTTTATATATTCGTGGTTGGCTTCGCAAACGGCCTTGCCCTGGGCGTAGCCCGGCTGGGGGTTATAGATAACCTTAACGACGGGTCTGCCCCTGCAAACCTTGACAAAGCGTATCACATCGGGCGGCAGGTGGTACTTTCCGTTATCCTTTTTATATCGCGGCATGAAATCATAGAGCTCGAATATGTTTTTGCCGTCCGAATAACGTGTGACGAGGATGTTTGTGCGCCTGTAATAGCTTTGGCTTATTTTGTATCGGCCAACGGGCTTAACGCAAAAACTTCCGCCTTTTTTCCTGTCGAGCAACGCGGCGAAAACCGACGCGGAGTCGAAATAAGGCAGGCAGCACCACTCGATATTGCCTGTGTCGCTTATTAAAGCCGCACTGCGGCAGTTCCCGATGATTCCGTAGTTAAGGTTATCCATTGAAAGTCCTGTAATAATCTTCCCAGGTAAAAAATGTCACGCCAGATGCGACGCGACTTCATTCAGTAATCGGCGAAATTGTGTGGGGTTCTTAACACGATAATCCGCTTTTGTTTCGCCTTCGCCGATTTTTATCCGGACCAGGCCATTGATATGCTGGGCGAACATTGTCTCGTCGGTCTGGTCGTCGCCTGCGCAGAGTACGACATCGTATTTGTTCTCCTTTACGAATTTATCCATGGCGGCGCCTTTGCTGACCTGCATTGAGCTTACTTCCACGATCTTTTTGCCGTGGTGCACCTCCACGGGCATATTCGCGAGCACTTCGTAAAGGCTTGACATTAATTGGCCGGCTTTCCAGTAGCCGAACTCCGGGTCGCTCCTGCGATAATGCCAGACGAGCGCAGAAACCTTTTCCTCGACGAAACTTCCGGGTGTTGAGCCGACGAAAAGCTCGAGCACTTCCCTGACCTTTTCTTTCCAGCTCATGTCCGCAGCTTCGATCATTACCTGCGTTTGGTGGGCGGGGCGTTTGTAACGGTAGCCGTGTTCAGATATAAGTGTAAAGCCGAACTCACCAAGCCAGTCCTCCAGTATCTCCATAGGCCTGCCGCTGCAGATGTATATGTCGGTATTATTGAGCTTCGAGAGTTTTTTTAGCGTCTCTTTCATAGCCTTTGAGGGGAAAGCCTTCTTCGGGTCCGTAACAAATTCGCTCAGAGTGCCGTCATAGTCGAGGAAGAAAGCTTTTTTAGCACGTTTTTTGAGGCGTTTAAGTATTTCCGGCACCACTTTCTTTGTCTGGACCATCTCCGAATCGTCGGTTTTCATGGTCTTAATGGCCCGCAAAAAGGAGTTTGCCCAGTACCGCGCGTCGAATTCGATGACCCGCTCGTACATGCCCCGCATTCGGTCGAGTTTTTCTGCTTCCGGAACGGTAAGGGCCTGTTTGAGCCTGTCGACCATCTGCCCGATATCGTAGGGGTTGACCGTTATGGATTTGAAAAGCTCCTCGGCGGCGCCTGCAAACTCGCTGAGAAGAAGCACGCCCTTATTACCCTGTTTGGCGGCGACGTATTCTTTGGCGACGAGGTTCATTCCGTCGATGAGCGGGGTGACCATTGCGACGTCGGCCATCGAGTACAGGCAGCAAAGCTCGGTGAAGCTGACGGACTTATGTATAAAATGTACGGGGGTGTTGGTGACGGTAGAGTGCGTGCCGTTTATCCTGCCGACATAACCTTCGAGTTTTCGGCGCAGTTCCTTATACTCTGGGACATCGCCCCGGCTGGGTACGCTGACGAATATGAACACGATATTGTTCTTGTCCGGCCATTTCGACAAGAAGTGGTCAATTGCCTCAAGCCTGCGTATAAGGCCCTTTGTATAATCGAGCCTCTCTACGCTTAGCACTATCTTCTTGCCGCTGTATATCTTATCGAGTTCTTCACGCTTGTTACGGTATCTCCTGGTGCGAAGCTCCTTTTTGAATGCCATCGAGTTGATGCCGATCGGGAAGACGCCTATATGGCAATGACGGTTTTCCTGGGGTATCGTGTCCATCTCGCTTTCAAGTCCGACAATACGTATGACCGAGCTCCTGAAGTGCCTGAGGTAACCGAATGTGTGGAAACCGATCAGGTCGGAACCGAGGACGCCTTCGAGCAGTTCCTTCCTGTTTGGATGACAGCGGAAGACTTCATAGGAGGGAAATGGTGTATGCAGGAAAAAGCCGATCTTGAAATTCTTTCTGCTTTTTCGAAGCATCTGGGGCAGGAGCATGAGGTGATAATCATGGACCCATACTATATCGTCGTTTTCCACGACTTCGAGCACCTTGTCGGCGAAGGCCTGGTTGACGTTTTTATATTCTTCCCACCACGAACTGTTATGACGCACATAATTTGACATGTAATGCAGTAAAGGCCACAAGCTTGAATTTGAGAATCCCTGGTAGTAGTTGACGACCTGCCTTCTGCTGAGCATTATCGGGATGCAGTCAAATTCTTCTCTAAGCTGCTTTTCGACCGCCTTTGCCCTGCCGGGGTCGTTAATTCCGGAACCGGGCCAGCCGATCCATGTAAGCTTTCGGTCCTTGACGCCATCAAGGGCGGAAACAAGGCCTCCGGAAGACTTCTTTATCTTCGGGCCTATCGTTACGGGCAGCCTGTTGGCGACATTTATTATCTTGCTCATAGCTATACTTTCCGCTGAACATCAACTGAATTTTACCAAATGGTGCTAAAAACCCCATTCCCTGAAAGATAATAACGGACAGTCGCCCGTTTATCAAGGAATAATCCAGAGTAAAAGATTTTCCTGTTCGTTTGTGTTCGTTTATCCTTTCTATTATAATTAGCGAAATTAAATAAACGCACAATTCTTGACATGTGAAAAGCTGAATATATACTAAACTGCCCATGTGTTAATTCTATGCGACTTCGCCAATTGTAAACAAAAGGGAAGGTGTCAAAAATGTCACAATCTGACTTCTATCTGGCTGTTGACCTCGGTGCCGAAAGCGGCAGGGTCATTAAAGGCTCTGTATCGAACGAAAAGATCGAACTGGAAGAGATTCACCGTTTTCAGAACGGGCCGGTCGAGCAGGACGGTTCTCTGCGCTGGGATTTCGAGAAACTTATGAACAACGTACTCGAAGGGCTCGAAAAGGCATGCAAGGCCTGCGGGGGCAAGGTCGCGGGTGTGGGTGTCGACAGCTGGGGTGTTGACTTTGGATTGCTCGACGACGGGGGCAAACTTATCGAAAACCCCTACCATTACCGCGACAGCCGTACGGACGGGATCATGGACAAAGTTTTTGAGAAAATGTCCCGCCGTGAGATTTACGACAACACGGGCATTCAGTTTATGCAGCTTAACACGATTTTTCAGTTGTACTCGATGGCAGCGGCGGACTCGGGGGTTCTGAAAAAAGCCAAAACGTTCATACCGATGGCTGACCTTGTGGCGTATCACCTTTGCGGCAGGGGGTACGCAGAATATACCCTTGCGAGCACGACACAGCTGATGGATATGAATACATCGCAATGGTCGCAGAAAATATTTGACGGTTTGGGTTTGCCTATGGGGATCATGCCCGAGGTGATAAACCCGGGCACCGTGGCGGGCAAATTCACGGAGGAGATAGAAAAGCGTGTCGGCGCGTCGGCGCCGGTTATCGCGGTCGGCTCACACGATACGGCAAGCGCGGTGGCGGCGGTGCCGGCGACCGAGAAAAACTGGGCGTACCTTTCCAGCGGGACCTGGTCGCTGATGGGTGTTGAAACGCCTAAACCTCGCATTACGGACAAGACATTCGAGTACCAGTTCACCAATGAGGGGGGGATTTGCAATACGATCCGGTTGCTTAAGAACATAATGGGTTTGTGGATCGTCCAGGAATGCCGCCGTCACTGGCTGGCGGCAGGTGACGATTATTCGTACTCGCAGCTTACGCAAATGGCGGCTGAGGGGCCGGCTTTTGCCCGGATTGTGAACCCCAACGACCCGGGCTTCCTCGCGCCGGGGGAAATGCCGGAGAGGGTAAACGAATACTTAAAAAATAACGCACAGCAGCCTATAGAAGACCGGGGCACTATGATCCGGTCGGTTCTCGAATCTCTCGCACAGTATTACAGAATGACCGTCGAGCGCATCGAGGACATCAACCAGGCGCCTATCGACGTGCTGCACATGGTGGGCGGGGGTATACAGAATACACTTCTGTGCCAGTTTACCGCCGACGCCCTTGGCAAGAATGTTGTCGCGGGGCCGATAGAGGCAACTGCGACGGGCAATATTCTCATGCAGGCAATCGGGACAGGTAAAATCGACTCACTGGCGACGGCGAGAAGAATTGTTGCCGCATCATTCGAGCCGGCAACCTATCAGCCACAGAATCATGACGTATGGAACGAAAAATATCCCGAATACAAAAAACTTTTCACCTGAAATAAATGAAACCGAAAATCAATAAGCAAGGACACAAATGGACCCTATAGTAAAACTTGAACAGCAGCTCGACGATTTTAATCCCGCTGTGCGGGCCGAGGCCCTTGAGAGCCTCTGCGAAATGCTAAGCGCGGGCAAAGTAGAAACACCTCCGGCAGGCTTCGCTCACAATATGCACTTTCACACGTTCTTTTCATACAACGCCTGCGGCTACTCGCCGTCGAAGATAGCATGGCTGTCGAAAAGGGCGGGGCTGGCTGCTGCGGGGATCGTGGACTTCGATGTGCTGGACGGTCTTGAGGAGTTTTTGAAAGCCTGCCAAATGCTTAACCTTAAAGGCGCAGTCGGTATTGAAACCCGGGTATTCGTTCCCGAATTTTCCGACAAGGAAATATCCTCGCCCGGTGAGCCGGGGATAGCTTACCATATGGGGGTGGCGATGCCCTGGTCGAAGCTGTCGGGCCCGGCGGAAACTTTTTTGAAAAACCTCGGAAAAACATCCGCTGACAGGAACCTTGCGCTGATCGAGCGGGTCAACGAATATCTCGACCCGGTGAAGCTCGATTACGAAAAAGACGTACTGCCGCTGGCGCCGTCCGGGAACGCTACGGAAAGGCACGTGTGTCTTGCCTACGC
Source organism: uncultured Pirellulales bacterium (assembly GCA_964628195.1). Lineage (GTDB taxonomy): Bacteria > Planctomycetota > Phycisphaerae > Sedimentisphaerales > Anaerohalosphaeraceae > CAZVPF01. The sequence goes on from CAZVPF010000005.1 coordinate 24,353, forward strand.
GCAAAAGGCGGCGGCGACTTTTACAGATCCGCAGAAGCTGAAGGAATACTGGGTCGACAAGCTTTCCGACGCGGCAAGCGAGGTTGAATATCCGACGGGCGGGGATCTACAGGGGCTGATACGTAAAAAGACCATGAAAAAAGGCGGGATCGGGTATGTTCAGCCGGACTCCGGTTCCTTTCCTGAGCTTGCCGATATGAACAGCTTTGTCATCGAAGCAGGCGGTATTCCAACTCATACGTGGCTGAACGGGATGTCCGACGGTGAACAGGAAGTCGAACGTCTGCTCGATATCGGCATAAGCACCGGGGTTGCGGCTGCCAACGTAATACCTGACCGTAACTACACAGCGGGGCTTGGCACCGACGACGAAAAATGCAAAAAGCTGTACGAGTTTGTGGGTATCGCGCGGAAAATGGACCTGCCGCTTATCGCGGGAACAGAAATGAACAGCCCGGGGCTGAAGTTCGTCGACGACTTTTCTTCGAGGGAGCTTAAGCCTCTTACCCAGGACTTTTTGAAGGGCGCAAACATCGCCTGGGCGCATACTGCCATGCAGAGGAAGCACGAAATGGGCCTGACAAGTCACTGGGCAAATGAAACATTCGACTCCCGCGCCGAGAAGAACAGCTTTTACCTTGCTATAGGCGCCAAGCTTGAGCCCAGGGGTCTGGAGTGCCTCGATCAGATCAACCCCGATATGACTCCGCAGCAGATATTGAAAATACTGACCTAAAAACACGCGAATAATAATAACTATAAATATGTAACTGACAGGAAAAAAACAATGGCACACGAAATACCGGAAAAACAAACCGCAGTACAACTGACAGGCCCCGACACGCTGGAAATAAACGCCGAAAAACCCGTAGTAAAACCGGGACCCTACCAGGTACTTGCGAAAGTTGAAACATGCGGGCTGTGCTTTTCCGACCTGAAGCTGCTTAAGCAGTTTGACGGTCACCCGCGTAAATCGGAAATAATAAGCGGCATCGACCTTGAGGTTCTGAAAGAGGTTCCTTCATATGTGCCGGGTAAAAAGGCTGCTGTGCCCGGGCACGAGCCGTTTGTCACCATAATCGAGGTCGGTGAAAAAGTGCAGAACATCAAACCCGGAGACACGTTTCTTATCCAGGCTGATTACCGGTGGCTGCCCACGAAACAGTCTAACGGTGCGTTCGGTTACAATCTCGAAGGTGCGCTGCAGCAGTATGTGATACTCGACCAGAGGCTGCTTAACGACCCTGAGGGCGAATCGACCCTGATCCCGGCTCACATCGATGAAGATATTTCGCGCTCGGCTATTGCGCTTGCAGAGCCGTGGGCCTGTGTTGAGGACGCTTACGTCGTTAAGGAACGAACCGACCTGCATAAGGACGGGCAGATGCTGCTGGTCGTTGAAGAGGGCTTTGACGAATCCCTTTTTAACGCATTTATCGCAAGGTACGGCAAGCCGTCAAAGATAACTACGCTTAAGGGTGGACGGGCACTTTCGATAAATGTTCCCCTGGAAACCGCTGAGTCGATCGAGGGGCTTGAGGATCAGTTCTTTAATGACGTGGTTTACTACGGTTCGACCCCCGAAACGCTTGAAAAGATATTTCCCAAGATCCATTCCAACGGTTTGCTGAACATTGTCACTTCAGGCGGCAAGTTCGGCAGGGATGTTGAAACGATGGTAGGCCGCTTCCACTACGGCTGTATCAGGATGACAGGCACAACAGGCAGTGACCCCGCGGAGGGAATGGAAGCCATACCCTCGACCGCTGAGATACGCAAAGGCGACAAGATAAACGTCATCGGTGCAGGTGGGCCAATGGGTGTTATGCACGTGATCAGGAACCTGTGCCAGGGCGTGGCGGATATCACCGTCTTCGCGGGCGACCTCGATAACGACCGGTTAGCGCAGCTTTCAAAAGTTGCCAAGCCGATTGCCGAACAGAACGGTCTCGGATACATGCCGTACAACTCAAAGACGGACAGCATCGAGGAAGTTTTCGACTACGTTGCAATCATGGCACCGGTGCCGGCGATTGTTGCAGATGCCGTGAAAACGGCAGGGAAAAAAGCGATCATCAATATCTTCGCGGGCATACCGGCGCAGGTTGCCGGGCCGATCGATATCGATGCTTACATCGAGAAGAACCTTTACTTTATCGGCACCTCCGGCTCGACGCTCGACGATATGAAGATCGTGCTTAACAAGGTTCTGTCGAAACAGCTTGACACGAACCTTTCAGTGGGCGCTGTGTGCGGTCTCAAGTCGGCAATCGAGGGCATAAGGGCGGTGGAGAACAGGACCATCGCCGGGAAGATCATCTGTTACCCGATGTGCGAGGACCTCGAACTGACAACGCTTGACAGACTTGACGAGAAGTATCCCGAAGTGGCAAAGTGTCTTGTAAACGGTATGTGGACAAAGCAAGCCGAAGAAAAGCTTCTCGAAATTGCAGGAAAGTAAAAAGGGCAGTACGATTCGAAAATAATCTTTAAAATCAGTAAAGTGTTGAAAAGGAAAACAATATGGACCAGGCGTTGAGTGACCTTATCAAGATATCGAACACCACCGGCAGCGACACGACACTCGTTCAGGGCGGGGGCGGGAATACTTCGGCCAAGACCTCCGACGGCAAATACATGTATATCAAGGCCTCGGGAACAGCGCTGAAGGATATGGACAAAAAGAGCGGCTGGCGTAAGATGCTTGTAGAAGAAGTTCTGGGGATTATATCGGACAAGAAGCTGGACCGTCTTGACGCTCAGAAAAGGGAATCCGAGGTTGTCAACCGCCTGATGCTGGCCTGCTGTGATGAGGACAAAGCAAACGCCAGGCCCTCAGTAGAGGCTCACCTTCATGCGATGCTGGGTCGCTATGTCATTCACCTGCATCCGGACGCGGTGGGGGCGTATGTAAACGCGCGTGACGGTCAGGCTGAACTTGAAAAGCTTTTCAAAGACGAGAAGAACCCCCCGTTATGGGTGCCTTATATGGACCCGGGGCTGCAGCTCGCGCGCAAAATACAGCGTCTCATCGAGCAGCACGAGCAGGAAAACAACGTATTGCCGCAAATGCTTTTTCTTGAAAAGCATGGTCTTTTCGTAACGGCTTCCAGCCCCGACGCGGCTGTTCGCATCGTCCGCCGTGTGATAAGGAAATGCAATTCAAAACTCAAGCAGCTGTCCGGGAAACTCAAAAAGGTTGACCCCGAATACATAACCGAGACGAAAATGGCAATCCGGGCGGCCTTTTACAAGGCAACCGGCTCGTACAATTGTGTGAAGCATTACTACGACGAACAGATAGCGTCTTTCCTTGGTGAGCGAAACGCGAAGAAGATGCTGTCGGCTGGTCCCATTACACCCGATGAGCTGATTTATGCGAACGGGGCGGCGATGTATCTCGAAAAGGTTGAGTCCGACAGGATCGCTTCTTCGTTTACTTCGATGCTCATAAGCGATAAAAAGCTTCCCGCGGCGTTCGCGGTAAAAGACGCGGGACTTTTTATAGTCGCCGATGAAAAGATGTGCGAAACCATAAAAGATGTTGCGAAGACCTCCATGTTCATCCGGGCCAACGCGTGGCGAATGGGCGGTATCGCGGCGCTGAACAAGCGACAGCAGGAATTTATTCTCAACTGGGAATCGGAATCTTTCCGCAAGTCGCTGGTCGCGGGCGGATCGAACGGTTTGCTTGCGGGGCGGGTCGCAATAGTGACCGGCGCGGGCAGCGGTTTGGGCAGGAGCATTGCACAGGGCCTGGCCCGTGACGGCGCGACGGTTGCCATCGCCGACATTGACGAAGCGGCTGCGGGAGAAACCGTTGAGTTGATTTGCAAGGAGATTGCCGGTTCACAGGCGATGGCCGTAAAGTGTAACGTTACCAGCGAAGAAGACGTAAAAGCCGGTTTCGACAAAATTCTCGACCGGTGGGGCGGTATTGACATCCTTGTAAATGCGGCAGGGGTTGCGCCGGCGTACCCGCTGCAGGATACGCCGGTCGATAAGTGGCGACTCGCCTTGGAGATAAATCTTACAGGCTATATGCTGATGGCGAAGATCGCCTCGGGGCTGATGATAAAACAGGGAATGGGCGGTTCGATAGTCAATATTTCCTCGAAGTCGGGTATCGACGCAAGCAAGAACAACTCTGCTTACAATGCGACCAAGGCGGGCGAGCTGCACCTGACACGCGGCTGGGCGATGGAACTGGGGCCGCATAACATAAGGGTAAACTCGGTCTGTCCGGGCAATGTTTTCGAGGGGTCGAAAATATGGAACCCGACATATATAAAGCAGTGCGCCAAGAAGTACGGCATCAAGCCCGATGAGGTAATCCCGTACTACGTCAACAAAACGATGCTGAAGCTCGAAATAAAGGGCAGCGACATTGCAAACGCGGTCGCTTTCCTGAGCTCGGACAAGGCGAGGCGTGTAACGGCCCAGACACTCGTAGTCGACGCAGGCCAGGCAATGGTAAGATAAAACTCTTGTTGAGTTGACAGGCTTTGTATACAATAGAAAGGTGCCCGGTGGAGTTTTGCCCGGCACCTTTTGATATTTGAACCGGCAGGACGGCTGTTTTGTAACGGCAACTAAAAGAGGGTTAAGGGTTTCAGGAACCTTTGGCTGACATAAAATATACGACAGGAGGTTACGAATGTCTAAGAAGGACAAAAGCTGGGAGAAACGCCTCGCGGGCGGCCCGGATGAGCGGGCTGTTAGTTTTGTCGAGTCCCTTTCCTATGACAGGCGGCTGTACAAGTACGACATTGCCGGTTCTGTGGCGCATGCGGAAATGCTGTCCGATCAAAAGCTTATAACCAGGAAAGAGCTTGCCGAGATCAAACGCGGCCTTTACGAAATCGCCGAGCAGATAGAATCGGGCAAGTTCAAATTCGACCTGCGCCAGGAAGATATTCACATGGCGATCGAGGCGGCCCTTATCAAGAATATCGGCGAACCCGGTAAAAAGCTTCATACCGGCCGAAGCCGAAACGACCAGGTGGCGACCGACATACGCCTGTGGATGCGGGACCATATTGACTTTCTTAAAGGGCGGATTACTGCACTTCAAAAGGCGTTGGTAAAATCCGCGGCCAGGTACACCGAAGATCTTATGCCTGCTTATACCCACCTTCAGCGGGCCCAGCCGATAGTTATCGCCTCATACCTTCTCAGCTTTGTCGAGATGCTTGCGCGGGACTACGACCGGCTGACAAACTGCGCAAAACTGCTGAACGTGAGCCCGCTGGGCAGCGGGGCGGTGGCAGGCTCGACGGTCCGCCTGGACCGGGGGTCAACATCCGAGAAGCTCGGGTTTGCGGACATAACCTACAACAGCATAGACGCGGTATCCGACCGGGACTTCTGTGCTCAGTTTATCTTTGACTGCTCGCTGATAATGTCGCACCTCTCGCGGCTGGCGGAGGACTGGATAATTTACTGCTCCACCGAATTCGGTTTTATCGCGATCGACGACAAGTACTGCACCTCAAGCTCGATGATGCCGCAGAAACGCAACCCCGACATGCTTGAACTGATTCGCGGCAAGGTCGGGTCGGTATACGGGGCGCTGACTGCAATGCTGGTTATTTTGAAGGCCCAGCCGTCGACCTATAACCGCGACCTGCAGGAAGACAAGCTCCACGTATTCGGGGCCTACGACGTTACGGCCAGCTGCCTGGACATGGCCGCAGGTATCGTGGCGAACACGAAATTTAACACCAAGTCCATTGCCGCTGGTATGGACAGGGGCTTTTTGGACGCGACTGCGCTGGCTGAATATCTTGTGAGAAAAGGGGTTGCGTTCCGCCAGGCGCATGGGGTTGTAGGCGCTCTTGTGGCAGAATGCGAAAAGCAGGGTATCAGCAGCCTTTCGGAACTGGAGCTTGACCGGATGCAGCAAAGCTGCGAACATATAGAAAAAGATGTTTACGATTACATCGGGGCCAAAAACACGGTCAGCCGTTATGAAACGACAGGCTCAGCGGGGACCGAGCAGGCCAAACGCGCCGTCGCGTTCTGGAAGGATAAGCTCAAATAAGGGCAGTTGCATGAATAACGAAGACAAAATGACCGAATGGTTCGCGCGGCAGTCGCTGCTCGACCCGTTGAGTTTTCCTATCGGCATCGGTGATGACATGGCGCAGGTAAACGTATCGGGCGAGGAATCGGTTCTGCTTACCACCGACATGCTGCTTGACGGTGTACACTTCGAGCTTGAGAAATGCACTGCGGAGCAGGCAGGGTACAAGGCGATGGCTGCCAGTCTCAGTGACTGCGCGGCGATGGCAACTGTTCCGAGCTGCGCGATAATCTCGGTTGCACTTCCCCGGGACTTCGGCGAGCAGCGGATAAAAGAACTGTACTGCGGCATGAAACGTGCGGGCGAGATGTTCGAGTGTCCGATAATCGGCGGCGATATCACTTCATGGCACAATCCGCTTGCGATAAACGTAGCGATGATGAGCAAGCCCGCGGGCCGGCCGGCCGTTAAACGAAGCGGCGCACGCGGCGGGGATACAATATGCGTTACGGGCACACTCGGCTGTTCCCTGAGGGGCAAACACCTGGACTTTGTGCCGCGCGTGAAAGAGGCCCTGTTCATTTCGGAAAACTTCGGGGTCAACGCGATGATGGATATAACCGACGGGCTGGTTACGGACCTTTGCCGACTTTGTGCCGCAAGCGGAACGGGCGCGCTGCTCGAGGCACAGCAGATACCGGTTTCCGACGCCGCCATAGACTCCGAGGACCCACTGGCCCACGCCCTTAACGACGGTGAGGATTTCGAGCTGCTTTTCACTATGTCGGCCTCGCAGTGCAGTCGGATGATGGAGGCCGGTGCCGACTTCAAAATTACACGTATAGGCACCATAACCCTGCCCGGAGCACGCATGGAGGCACTTAGCGACCATGTCGGGACACCCGCTGAAGCGGGCAAAGTGCAGATGGTGACCGTGGACGATAAAATTATCGACCTTCAGCCGGGAGGCTATGATCACCTGTGACATCCGATAAAACAACATACAAGTGCACAACTTCATCGCCCGAAGAAACGATGGGCCTGGGCGAAAGATTCGGGCGGTCCTTATCGGGCGGTGAAGTAATCGCCCTGACCGGTTCGCTGGGGACGGGCAAAACACACTTTATAAAGGGCGCCGCGGAGGGTTTGGGTGCGGGCGATGCCGAAAAATTCAACAGCCCCACCTTCGTCCTCGTCAACGAATACCCGGACAGCGCCCGGGGTATCGACATTTACCACATCGACGCGTACCGTATCGAGACCGAAGAGGAGTTCGAGCTTCTCGCCTTTGACGATATGTGCACAGCCCACTCGGCAGTGTTTGTCGAATGGGCCGATAAAGTCGCCAACGTCCTGAAATCCCTGGACCCGATAATCATCGAGCTTTCGCATGTCAGCGAAAACGAGCGGGAAATAATTATTAAAAATATTTCTAACAATACGCTTAATATGCTCAAGGGCTAAAGCCCGCCTATAAGTATTATCGGCAAGCCGGCAGCCGGTGCAATTATTTCAAATTTTTTCCGCATCCGCGTTTGGATATCACCATTTTATTTCCTATAGTTTCCGTGGATTGACAATTAGACAATTTGTTCTTTGCAAAATTCCTAAAAGAGTTGATTACACAGCCGACTTAAAGAGATTTCGGTTATTGAACTGAAACGGGATTATTATTCCATTCGGCACGTGGTCGACTCGAACGAGACGGCATTGTACGGCAACGGGAAATATTGTGTATTCAGTAAAAAAGATTTGGAAACTTTATTGAGTAGGTGGAGGTACCTAATCATGAAGACTGAAAAAGTAAAAATTGGTTTTACGCTTGTTGAGATCCTTATAGTTGTGGTTATCATGGGAATACTCGCGGCTATCGTGATACCCCAGTTCAGTGCAGCAAGCTCGCAGGCAAGGGAGTCGTACTTAATGACAAGCCTCCAGAACCTGCGTTCACAGGTTGAGCTTTACAGGATACACCACAATGACCTGCTTCCCGGTGAGGTTGGCGACGAAAACGGCAACGTGACTGTTAAGACAACATCGGAACGTTTCTTCGCGGCCCTTTCCAGCAGGACCAATGAAAACGGCCAGATAGGTCAGAGCGAGCAGCATCGTTTCGGGCCTTATCTAAGGGAAATTCCCGCCAATCCCTTCAGCGGGACAAACGCGGACATCGTTGAAGTAGACGGCACGGCGGGCAATGACACCCACGGCTGGCATTTGACGACTTTCGGGCTGAACAGGGGTCTGCTTCAGGCCGACGACAGCCAGAAAAACGGTTACACCGACGAGATGCACAGCAACTATTAAACAAGAACTAACATTAACCCGGGAAATTATGTACGGGAGTTGAATTATGACTACTGCAAAACCAAAGGCAAAGTTATCGTATGTTGAATTGTTCGTGCTGGTGTTCGTGCTCGGTATACTGGCGACAATAATAGCACCCACGCTGAGCCAGGCAAAAGCCGAGTCGAGGCTTTCTGAAATGGTCAAGGGCCTGCAGCTTTTACGCTCGCAGATAAGGCTCTTTGAAATGCAGCACGACGGGCTGCTGCCCGGGCAATCGCAATGCGGCGGCAGGATCGATCCCAAAAAGTTCATTAATGACCTTACCACCCGGGACGAAGTAAGCGGTTACGGCCCCTATCTAAGCGAGATACCCGTCAACCCCTTCGTCAAAGGTGAGTGCGGCAGCGAAATAAGGTTCATATACGATTACGACGAGCAGCCTGTGGTTTACAGCGGTTACGGTTGGGCAATGAATGTCGAGTCAGGCTCGCTGTTCGCCTGCCACGATCAGTTCCATCTTGATTACTGATCTAAACCGCGTATGCAAGTACAACATCCACCGGCTGGGCATTAAGCCCGGCCGGTTTTTTCATGCGCATAATTTGAAACTTCAAGATTTGCGATTCAATCCGGTTTTACGACTTTGCGTTCGGCGGGTTACATAACTCTGTTTGCCAATGGTCTAATCAATCCTGGCCCTGGGGATGCTCTTTTGCGGGATTCGCAGTTCGATGTACTTGACCTTTCCTGCCAGTGTGCCGTGCTGCTTGTAAAAGCTGTATAGCTTCTGGACCTTTTCTTTTTCGTCGGCTTCGAGGTATTTTTGCGACTGCCCGTAAGATGCGCCCCAGAATACCTCCGTGCCGTCGGTGACATTCAGGACAACGTGAGGCTTGTTCGAGCTTTTTCGTCCCTCGTGGTTTGTGATGTCGATGTACTCGATCTCTTCGAGCAGCGGGTTATCCGGGCAGGTAAGCTCGTCCATCTTGTCAAGCACCAGCGCCAGTTTGACGGCCAGCTCCATGTCCTCATCGAGCCATTTCGAACCCAGTGCGGGTCTGCCGTGATAAGCGAAGCCTTTGACCTGGACCGTATTTACGGTATCGAGCGGGACAAAATCCATGACTGTCATGTCGGCGGCAATGTAATACTTCTGGCCGGTGGTCTCTACCATAACCACAGGCAGGCGGTATTCACCGAAGAGCTGCACCGTCTTGTCTGTTACCCGAACGCGAGTGTCTTTCATCCAGGCGAATTGAGCCATATCCGCAGCCACTGTTTGGGCGGTGTGCTCGTTCAGGGCGAATATTTTTGCACCGGCCTGGCGTGCGGTTCTTTCGAGCAGCGCGTTGTTTATCCATGCAGGTGGTGTCATTATCTCAAGGGGTCCGGTTCTTTGACTTATCCGGGGCTTGTTTTTGACGTACTTTTCGAGGTAAAAAAAGCTTACAGGCACGGCGGCTATAAAGGCTAACACAAGGAAGAAGAACAGTATGCCCTTCCACGGAAACCTCGCTTTGTTCGGTCTGGGTTGTTTCTTTTTATTTCTGGTTGTTTTCTTTTTTTTTGCCGCCAATTTATCTTCTGCTTTCCTTAATTAGCGTTATTCAATGCGTCCTCGACCATCATCGCGCAAACATCAGCAATGCCCATGCCTGTCTTTGCCGCGGCTTTGGGGACCAATGAATGACTCGTAAAGCCGGGCAATGTATTTATCTCCAGTACATAAACCCTGGAACTATCGTCGAGAATCATATCGACCCTGCTAATGTGCCGGGCGCCGATAGCGTTACAGCAAAGCTGCCCGGTTCGGTTGATCCGCTCGACAAGAGCCTTGTCGATTATCGTATCGAAGAGGTACTGCGTATCTTCTGCTTCATATTTTGCGTTGTAGTCGTAAAACGTGCCGGCGCTTTTAATCTCGACGATTGGCAAAACCCTGTCCATTACAATACCCACCGTGACCTCGCGGCCGGCAATGAACTGTTCGACCATCGTTTGCCCGTATTTCTCAAGACACTGTGCTGCTTTGCGGGCTGCATTTTCTGGGCCGCTTACTATTTCCACACCTACACTGCTTCCCTGCCTGACCGGTTTTACGACAACCTTTTCGCCGAGTTTCGCTATCCCGGCTGCAAGGCCCTCAAGGTCGTCCTTACTGGAAATAACCAGGTCGTGCGGAACGTCCACACCGGCTTTTATGAAAGCCTGTTTCGACAAAACCTTGTCAAACCCGATTCTGCTTGCCTCAGGGCCGCACCCGGTATAGGCGCATGCCCTTTGTTCAAGTATTCGCTGCAACTGGCCGTCCTCGCCGAACTTGCCGTGCAGGGCGGGGAAGAATACCATGATGCTTTTGTCGTCAAGGATTGACAGATCATCCGGCGTGATATCGGCAGTAATGACGCTGAACCCGGCCTGGTTGAGGCCTTCGGCAATGGTTTGCCCGCTGAGCAGGCTTATCTGACGCTCTTCACCGACTCCGCCGGTGAGCACAGCGACCTTTATGTCATGCCTGTCGGGGGTCAACTTAGTGCCTACCATATCTCAAGTTCAAGTTCGAGTTCCACGTCAAAACGCTCCATGACCCGGTCCTTTACCGCGTCGATAAGCCTTTTAACATCCGAGCTTTTGCAGCCCGGTTCTGTAAGAATGAAATTCGCGTGCTTTTCGCTTATAGATGCCCCGCCTATTGTCAGGCCCTTTAGCCCTGCGCGGTCGATCATCGCCCCGGCGGACATTCCTCGGGGGTTTTTGAAAACACAACCGGCGTTTTTGGATCCGAGCGGCTGAGAGTTCTTCTTGTATATCCATATTTCCTTAACGGTTTTTAGCATTTGGTCCTGGTCGGCCTCGAAGAGTTTGATTTTTGCAGAGAGGATGCACTTTGCTGTGATATTGGTCCATCGGTAATCGAAGACGAGTTCGGGCTTTGCTTTTTCGTATATCCCGCCCTGTGCGTCCATCAGGGTTACGCTTTCAACCGATGAGCCGAAATCACCGAACCTGCCGCCTGCGTTCATCTTCACTGCCCCGCCGACCGAACCTGGAATGCCGGTCAATGCTTCAAGTCCGCTTAGTCCCCTTTTAACGCAATCGAGTACTATCTGGCCGAGGTTCGCACCGGCCCCTGCGGTGAGGCATTGGTTTTCAATTTTTGTCTGGGTGAACTCCGGACCTTCGAGCTTTATAACGGCGCCTTTTACGCCTTCGTCCGAGATGAGCAGGTTGGAGCCGTAGCCGAGGACGCGCAACGGCAGGTCGTTATCCCGACACCTTTTAATGACTTCGCTAAGCTGCTCGAATGTGCCCGGGCGTATAAAATAATCCGCCTTGCCTCCGATTCCGTACCATGTGTAATCGGCAAGCGGTTTGTCATTTTCAACTATGCTTTCCAGCCCCTTGAATAAATTCATCTGCAACCTTCCATATAGTTCCGGCTCCCATTGTGACTACCATGTCACCGGGCCGGACGTTTTCGTTCAAATGCTTTACAATATCGGCAAAGTCGTTAATAAATACCGCTTCGCTTCCGTTGGATCTAATGCGCTTTACAAGTGTCTCGGCGCTTACCTTTTGCCTGCTTTCGGCGGTGTCCCGTACGAAGTATATTTCCGGAACGATAGTTATATCTGACAGCTTAAAACTTTCCGCGAAATCATCAAGTAAAAATCTTGTCCGGCTGTACTGATGGGGCTGAAAAACGCACCATAGCCGCTGGGGCTGATACCTTTCCCGGAGTCCTGCCAAAGCTGCGCGTATTTCGGTAGGGTGGTGGGCATAGTCGTCAACCACCGTTACCCCGTTATATACACCCCTGAACATCATTCTGCGGTCTATGCCGGTGAAGGTTCCGATATTTGCGCAAACCTTCTCAAGGTCGAGCCGGGCCCGGTCACATGCGGCGATTACCGCAAGGGCGTTGAGTATGTTGTGCCTTCCGGGCAGGGCGATTTTGATTAATCCCTGCCTTTGTCCATGGGCATAAAGGTCAAACTCACAGAGGCCGTTTATTACTTTTATATTTTTCGCGGAATAATCATAACTGCCGTCCAGTCCGAAAGTTAGGATGTTTTCCTGGTTCGGGAGACTTTCAAGTATACGCCGGACATTGGGGTCCTGTCCGTTGAGAATTACCGTTCCACCGGGTTTGACACCGCCGGCGAAATCCGTAAAGGCCTGTACTATGTCATCTTCGTCTTTGTAGTAGTCGAGGTGGTCCTGTTCAATATTCAGGACAACGGCGATTTCAGGTTTAAGGTTCAAAAAGCTCCTGTCATACTCGCACGCTTCGGCGATGAAATACTCACTATTGGCAACGCCGCTTGAATTTCCAAGCTGTGTTACATTTGCACCCACGATATAATTTGCCGGGCTGCCGCATTTATCCATAAGGTATGCAAGCCACCCGCTTGTAGTGCTCTTGCCGTGTGTTCCGCAGACGGCGATGCCCCGGTAAAGGTCCATCATCTCGCCGAGCATGGAGGCGTATTTCAAGACAGTGGAGCCTTGCTGGTTTGCCTTTGCAAGTTCGGGGTTTGATATTTTGATCGCTGCCGAGATCACCACTGCATCGGGTTTTTCAGGCAGATTAGCGGCGTTGTGGCCGATCGCTATGTTTGCGCCCATGCGGTTAAGTTCCTCGACAACCGCGCTGTTTTCCATATCCGAGCCGCTTACCGCGGCGCCGTTTTTAAGCAGCACCTTGGCAAGGCCGCTCATTCCGATACCGCCAGCCCCGATGAAGTGGTATTTTCTGGTCGATAAAGGTTTTTTTTGCTTCCTGCTTACCATAGCCACAAGCCCCTGAGAAGGCGGTCTTTGGGCTCGACTTCCTGTCGATAACTGCATATAGGCATCCCTTTTAACAAGATGGGTAATTCCATTTAAATTGCCTTATTGTTAGATTTATCCGCGTTTTATAACCCACAACGCCAAATTTTTCAAGTATTTACGCCGTGAGGCCAAAAAAAACGTAACTTAGCTGCTCTTGGTGGACTGTATTTATGGTATAATCAGACAGGTTTGATAAAAAAGTATTTGTGAATTATCGAGATGTATTGACATAAAATGGCAGTTTGTTTTATATTAACAGGGTAATTAATGTTTTGATTTGCAGGGCGGGGATTAGAGAAAAATGGACCAATATATTCTTGAACTTGTTGAAGGCTCCCGGAGGGGCGACAAAAAGAGCATGGAGTTCCTTGCAGACTACACGCAGGACAGGCTTAGCGGGTACATCTACAGATTGACGCTTGACCATGATCTTGCGCAGGATATTCTGCAGGAGACTATGCTCGAAATGGTCCAGTCGATTAAAAAGCTCAGGGACGCTGAAAAGTTCTGGCCCTGGATATTCCGCACGGCGCTTGGAAAGGTTCAGCACCACTTCCGTGATAAAAAGCGGGAACAGGCAAGGCTGACTGAAATGGAAAAGAGGAACCTGCTCAAATACAGCGCCGACGACTTCAATGACGGGCTGAACGGAATGATCCGTAAAGAGCTTGCCCAGGCTATATTCAAGTCGATGGGTAAATTAAGCCTGAAATATAGAAATGTTATTGCGCTGAGGTGTTTCGAGCAGCTTAGTTTTGTCCAGATCGCGGATATGATGAATCTCAAAACAGAACTGCAGGCGAGGGTGATGTTCTTCCGGGCGAAAAAGGCTCTTCAAAAGAACCTTACGCACCAGGGCTTTAACAACAAGATACTGATCACTGCGCTTAGTCTTTTCGCGTTCTTTTCAGCGCAGTCGAAGATAACGGCTTCTGCGGCGGTGATTAAAGCTTCGATTCTTGATGTGGGGCCCATTGCCTCGGGTCTGGGTTTTATGACATCCAAAGCAGGCGTTGCTGTGGGTTCGGCAGTAACTGGGCTGGGCATGATATTCACAGTAGAGGACGTAATATACCTTTCGAGTTTCCTGGTCATCTACCTGTTTTGTTTTGCTTTTGCGGGATTGTTCTCCCTTGGAAGAAGATAAATCATCCTCCTCCAAAAACTCCGTTCCGTCTTCTTCCTTTTTTTATACAATGGGCCGGCATGACCGGCCCTTTTTTATTTGTGAGTATTATTTCACCAAGACAGTGAAAGCGAAATACAGGAACACCATGACCGCGGCGAGAACCAGGCTAAGCAGCTTGTAGTTGCCGATGCCTTTCCAGCCGGGGTCCTTGAGGCATTCAAGGGGCGACTTCCATACAAGTTGCCGTTTTTCATCTGTCAGCGTTTCGGGCCATAATGCCGAGCTGCCGGCCATGATAACCGAACATATACAGAACAGCATGAAACTTGCGAGCATGAATGGTACTTTCCAAAAGGCTGCGCCGTAAAAATCCATAAGGAAAACAAGCAGTCCGAGCACGCTTCCCGCAATAAGCGTTACAATTGAGGCTTTTGAAGATGCCTTTTTGAAGAATATCCCGGCAAGGAAAACAACCACGATAGGCGGTGCGATGTAGCTGATAACCGCGCTTATTCCCTGGAAGACGGTGGGGAATCTTGCACAGAAAGGCGACCAGACCATTGCAAGAACCATTGCGGCGAAAGTAACAATCCTGCCGATTACCACGAGCCTGTTTTCCGATGTGTCGGGGCGCCATCTTTTGTAAAGGTCATAGGTGAACAGTGTCGCCGCGGAGTTGAGCGCACCGGAAACCGTGCTCATCAGTGCCGCCATCAGTGCGGCCGCGACCAGGCCGCGCATGCCTATGGGCAGCAGGTGTGTTATCATGTGCGAGTATGTCTGAGCGGAGTCCTCGGTGCCGTCTTCAAGGGTCGGCATAGGCGGGATCAGTCCTTTTCGCACAAGTGCAAGGCAGATAAGGCCGGGCAGCACGAAGATAAATACGGGCAGTATTTTTATGAACCCGGCGAATATAGGTCCGATACGCGCGTGGTTTTCATCTTTCGCGCCGAGCACCCTCTGGACAATTGTCTGGTCCGTGCACCAGTACCATATTCCGAGTATGGGGTAGCCAAGCAGCACAGAGTACCACGGCAGGCCGGACGGGTCTCCGTGGGGACGTAAAATGGTAAGTTTGACCGGTTCGACGGCTTCTGTGAGCCCGCTCCATCCCCCGACCTTGACAAAACTGATGGCTGTGAGCACAATTGCTCCGACCAGCAAAATAATTGTCTGGAGAGACTCGGTCAGCACGACTGCCATAAGCCCGCCGACGATGGTATACAAGCCGGTCAGGACCGCGATTAAAACTATCGAGAAGATTTTGGGGAACCCGAACATTCCCTCAAGCACCACGGCACCTGCGTAAAGTGAGAAGCCTATGTGAATGAAGATCGCCGATATGATCGACAGTATTGCCAGCCAGTCCCTGCTCGGGCGTGAAAACCTTTTTTCGAGGAAGTCGGGCAGCGTCGTAACACTCGAACGGATATAAAAGGGGGCAAAAAACAGGGCAAGTATTATCAGTATAAACGGCGCCATCCATTCGAAGTTGCCGTAGGCAAGGCCGTTGGTGTAACCTTCCTCGGCAAGGCTTACGAGGTGTACTGTAGAAATGTTGGTTGCGAAAAGTGCGAGTCCTATTACAGGCCAGCCGAGTGATTTTCCGGCGAGGAAATACTCGTCGGCCTGGTCAGTCTTTTTCTTTCTGAAGCCCGCCCAGCAGCCTATGCCCACAATGAAGATAAAATAAAGAACGATAATGCCCACATCGATGTAACTGATACTCATTTGCGCTCCCTTCCAAAGTCCAATTCAAATAAGATTTGCCGGCCGAATAACAAAACGGACCCGTAATTGATCTTGGAAGATTTTAAGCAAACCCCGCAAGAAACGCAAGCAGTAACGGAGGGAGTTTATACCAAATCGTTATAATTTTGCCTGCTGGGGGAAGACGCGGATTTCGCGACCGCGGGGGTGAGCAGTTTCCTGATGATTTTTTCGAGTTTACAGCGATCAACTGGTTTTGGCAGGTACTCCGTGCAGCCGACGCTGAGGCATTTTTCACGGTCGCCTTTGAGCGCGTTTGCAGTAAGGGCTATGACAGGGATGTCGGGGTTCTTGTCCCGGAGTTTTTCCATTACCTGGTAGCCGTTGATTTCGGGCATTACGATGTCAAGTATCACGAGGTCGAAATCCTGCTCAAAGACAAGTTTCAGCGCTTCCCTGCCGTTTTCAGCTATAACGGGCTCAAGGGCCATTCTTTCGAGGATTATTTTTATCAATGTCTGACTTGCCATGGTGTCTTCGGCGACAAGCACTCTACCCGAAAGGGGCTGGTCGGGCTGCTGCTGCGGGGTGTCGTTTTCGGCCTGTTGTGTCGATTTGAAATTTGAATTGGCAGGGACGGCAAGAGAGAACACCGAGCCCTGCTGCTGCCTGCTTTGACAAGTCAGGGTTCCGTTCATCAAATGAACGATTTGCCTGGTTATCGCAAGCCCCATGCCTGTGCCTTCATACTTTTTGTTGCTGCTCGAATCGATTTGGGTAAAACTGTCGTAGATAGTCTCAATTTTATCTTCCGGAATTCCGATGCCGGTATCTTCGACATCAAAGACGAGCAGGTCGTCACCGTTATTTTTTTCAACGCTTACGCTGACGGTGATGTTTCCGGATTCCGTGAATTTTATCGCGTTGTCGATGAGGTTTACAAGACACTGCATAAGCCGGTCGCCGTCAAGAAAGACTTCCGCCGGAAGCGCGCCGTTTCTGATGAGCTCAAAATACAGGCCTTTCTTAACAGCTTTTTCGCGCATCAGCAAGCCGACCTGAGCGAGTATCTTATTTAGATCGCAATTTTCCGGCCTGATCTTAAAGGCACCGTCATTAAGTTTCGAGAAATCAAAAATGTCGTCAATTATCCTTGTAAGGTTTTTTGCCGACCTTCGCAGGACCTCGATATATTCTACCTGTGAGTCGGAAAGTTTTTCTTCGGACATGAGGTCGGCGAATCCCACTATCGAGTTAAGAGGTGTCCTGATCTCGTGGCTCATATTAGCAAGAAATTCGCTTTTTGCATTGTTTGCCTGTTCGGCCTGCCGGGCGAGTTCGTTGGCTTTTTCGATGGCTTGTTCAAGCTGTTTGTTGGTTAAGTCGGTCTGTGTCTTTGCTTCCTGCAGGGCTTGCTGGGCCTTGTTGGCCTCGGTTATATCTTTGATAAGGCAAACCGATGTTTTTATTGTGCCGTTGGCTTCGAGAACAGGAAACGTTGTCATTTCAAGGTGCATATTAAGTTTCGGTTCCCAGACCTGCCTGGTTTCGGTTTTTTTTGTGGCGATGCTGTCAATGTTCGGGCAGTTTTTGCAGGGTTCGGAGAAACCGTGAAGAACCTCATGGCATTTACGATTTACAACTTCTCTGACATCCAGTTTGCACAGGTCAGCGAAAGCCCTGTTTGCGCGGAGAATATTAAAGGTGGTGTCGATTATGGCAACTCCATCGAGTATGGAATCGAACGTCACTTTCCACTCTTTGGCTATCGCCTTGAACTTTTGGGAGGCGTCTTCGTATTCGTGCATCAGTTTTTCAAGAATGTCACGGATTGAAACGATGCTTACGAGCTTGTTTGCGCTTGTCAAAAGGAGGTGACGAATATGCCTGTCTTTCATCAGCCTGAGCATATCGGTGTAAGTAGTTTCCGAAGGGCAGGATGTAAAATCTCTTGTTACTATTTTTTTAACAGGGGTGCTGTTAAAATCAAGGCCCTCTGCAAGGACCCTCTTAAGCATATCGCGTTCGGTTACCACTCCTACAAGCCTGGAGTCACTGCCTGCTATGGGCAGACACCCGATGTTGTTATCCCTCATTACTAATGTCGCTTCAAAGATGGTTGTTTCCGGTTGGATGTAAATAAATTCGGAAGAGGCTGATATATAGAAATCTCCTCCTTTACAGAATTTTATCTTATCGCCTGCATTATCCATAGTGTATTTGTTCCTGCGTCTCTTTTTTGGGTATCCAAAAGATATATTCGGCAGTCTAATGCAGAATATTAAATTTTTCAAATGTCTTTTTAAGAAGTTTTGCAAATTCAAGGAATATGCTTATTCTAAATAAGAAGTTTACTTGAGAATTGCGGCAAAATTGCTGTCAGTCGATTTGAGTTGACCTGCTTGAGGGTTAGAGGTTTTAATAGTCGTGCTTTAATTCAGGAAGTTTTTATGGGAAATAAAAAAAGGGCACCGCGTAACCGAACACTGGTATGCACCGCTGAGCAGCAGCGTGAACTGCTGGGAAAGACGGTCTCACTTGATGCAAAAGTCGGCTTCGGGCAGATAACGAACAAGGTTATTTGCCAAGACTGGTTCGATGCAGCGGGGTATCTGCCGCAAAGCTTTGTGGATCTTTTGATACTTGACCCGCCGTACAATCTTACAAAAAACTATCACGGCCGAATTTTCAAGAACCAGAAAAACGCAGACTACAGTGATTGGTTTCGGAAACTACTCATAAGCCTCAGCCCGCTGCTGAAAGATGACGCGAGCATATATATCTGCAGCGACTGGCAAACGTCGGCGATAATCTTTCCCCTGCTCGAAGAGCATTTTGTCGTGAGAAACAGGATAACATGGGAAAGGGAAAAAGGCAGAGGGGCCGTGCACAACTGGAAAAATAACACAGAGGACATATGGTTCTGCACGAAGGGGCAGGATTATTATTTCGATGTGGATTCGGTCAAGGTCAAGCGTAAGGTTATCGCTCCTTACAGGGACCCTTCAGGCAGCCCCAAAGACTGGCAGAGTGAGGATGCGGGCAATTTTCGGGTTACTCATCCGTCCAATATATGGAACGATATTACGGTTCCTTTCTGGTCGATGCCGGAAAATACGGACCATCCCACGCAAAAGCCGGAAAAACTTATAGCAAAGCTCGTTCTTGCAAGCTCGCGGCGGGGGGGTTTTGTTTTCGATCCTTTTCTCGGAAGCGGAACAACGGCGGTAGTTTCGAGCAAACTCGGCAGGAAATTCTGCGGTGTTGAAGTAAACCCGCGATACTGCGCGTGGGCCGTGAAAAGGCTCGAGTCCGCTGATGAAGACAGCACAATACAGGGCTATCACGACGGGGTGTTCTGGGAACGAAACACCCTGAATGGCCGCACAAAGAGGTAAACAGCCCGCGAGACGGCGGGTACGGGAAGCAGGCGCCGATAAGCAGGCTGGGCGGGCCGGGATATTGCTTGATTCAAGATATGTGTTTATGGTAAAATGGCGGTGATGTTTAATCGGAGGCTGTAAGATGAAAAGAGCTGCTTTATTGTCTATGCTTGTGTTGGTCATGGCTGCCTGCGGCGGGGCTTCGGAGACTGCGCTTGACGAGTATGTGAATCTGCAGGATAACAACTATTCATATTCTTTTGACTTTTTCCAGGCGGGATTCGGATACAGCATTCATGTAATAAATCTGACCAGCCAGCAGTGGCGGTCGCCTGCGGAGGTCAGCCCGAGTACCTGGCAGCATCGGCTGGTTGTGGTTGTTCCGGATATCATTTCATACGACAAGGCCATGCTGTTTATTTCCGGGGGGGATAACGGCGATGCGCCGGATATCTATCTTTACCACGGGTTCGGTTCTATAGCAGCCGAAACGCAGTCTGTGGTTGCTTACCTTGAAATGGTGCCCAATCAGCCTTTGTATTTCAGCGATGAGACGTTCGGCAGGTGGGAAGATTCGATAATCGCATATTCGTGGGACAAGTTTCTCGCAGGCGGTGATGCTTACTGGCCTGTCCAGCTTGCGATGGTTAAGTCAGCGGTTAGAGCTATGGACGCCGTTCAGGCATACTGCACAAGCCTGGGGGTCGGTGTAAACTCTTTTGTTGTCACCGGTGCGAGCAAGCGGGGGTGGACGGCGTGGCTGACGGCAGCTGTGGACGAGAGGGTAGATGCTGTCGCCCCGATGGTGATCGATTTGCTGAACCTCGAACGCTCTTTCATGCATCATCACAGGGCATACGGTTTCTGGGCGCCGGCTGTTAATGATTACGAGCAGATGGGGGTGTTCGACTGGTTCGGAACGACGCAAATGGATGAGCTGCTGGAGATTGTCGATCCTTTTGCATATAACGACAGGTATGACTTTCCGAAATTTATGATTAACTCGACCGGTGACCAGTTTTTCCTGCCCGATTCGGCGCGGTTTTACTATGACTCGCTGAACCCGGCGGGGGGCAAAAACATAACTTATCTGCCTAATACCGATCACGGTCTGGGGCTAAGCGATTTTAATTCCGATGTCGTAAGCATTCTGCTTTCTTTCTACAAGAGCAGGCTTGATAATTCCTCTTTGCCGGTTATTGAATGGACACGGACCGCGGCGGATACTCTGACTGTAACTGTTTTGCAAACACCAGTCAGCGTCAAACTCTGGCAGGCATATAACGGCACGGAAAGGGACTTTCGTCTCCAGAGTATCGGCGCGGCGTGGACCTCGACGGAGCTTAGCGACTCCGGCGGGGGCGTCTATACGGCGACAGTGTCCCAGCCGCCGGCAGGTTTCCGTGCGTTTATGGTGCAGGCGGAATTTTCCAGCGCTTATTCCGAAAATTATGTGGTCACTACCGAGGTTTGTGTTGTGCCGGACTATCTACCTTACGCAGCCGATTTTGATTTTGACGGCGATATCGATTCGGTGGACCTCTCGAAGTTTTCCTCATACTGGCTGACAGGTGATCCTTTCGCCGATATTGTGCCTGTTGACGGTGACGGGGTGGTCGAGATGGCTGACCTGTCGATGTTTGGTAAAAACTGGAAGCCTTGACAGGGGCATAATTGCAAGAGTTCGGGACTGGTATCCAGTGAAGTGGTAAAGGTTAAATGGGTAAAAAGAATAATAATATAACATTAGATGTAATTGTAATATTTCTGCTTTCTTTATGGATTACCTTATCATGGCTTCCCATTTTCTTTTCCCCGCCCGGTGATGATTATCGAAATATGCTGGCGCCATTGATATTTATATTCAGCTTAGCGGCATCTATTTACGGTACATTCAAAATGATAAAAACAAAACTGATATTAAGAAATATTTATTATTTTCTGCCACTGGTATTGATAATTACTTTTTTTACTATTTTGTACTGTTTGGGTAAAAAACCGGCGCCTTAAGACCTTTCTTTTTTTGAGGCAGGCTGTTGCTATTTCAGCCAATTAGCTGCTAAATGTGATAGGTCAATTATGTCAACTCTTCCCGAACGGTCGATATCTGCTGCCAGGCTGTTTTCAATGCTCAGCCACTGTGGGCCCATAATATTCAGGTGGTTCTCAGTTATTATTCCTGCCGGCATTTTTTTGTTTCGCCGGGCTGCAGTTCGATTACGGGGCATTTGAGCAATGCCATTGTTTCAAGCGGTTTTGCCGCAGCCGAAGAGTCTTCAACCAGCACGCGGACCTTTGCCGGGAATTCTGTGGGGTTGTGCAGTTCTATTGTCAGGCCGTTTGCAGAGTCTTGTTCGAGTTTCATGTTGATATTGTCGAAGCAAAACGCCTTGCCGAGGTCCGGGCGGACGTAGAGGCCGGGCACTTCCTGCCAGGTCAGCATGCAGCTTACTTCCGGCCAGCAGGACTGGTTGTGGACCTGGCCGACCATTTCCTTTCCTTCCCAGTCGCTGAGGTTGACCCTTTCGTTCATCCAGCCGGGCTTCAATACGCCGACAGGTCTGTCCTTGCGCGAAAGGTACTGGGTAAGATTGTGAGCGATATGGATGAGCTGACGGATATAAATCTCGTCGCCGGTATAGCGGTATAGCCTGAGCAGGCTGTCGCCGGAGAGCGTGCATACAGCCGGTGCGCCGTGTTTGTTCTGCACATTTGCAAAGACCGCGCCGGCTGAGCGGATGTTCAGTCTGTCGAACAGCGAGCCTTTCGGGAATCGGTAATCATAAGACACGCACCATGTCATGCACAGGTGTGCGACCTGCTGTGCGGCGGTAAGCCATTTCCGGTCGTTTGTTCGCTCGTATAGAACGATCATGGATTCGAGCAGCGCAAATGCAGATTCGCTGTCGGGGGCCTGAAGTATCTCGCCCGGCCCGCCTGTGGTTATGCCGCTTTGCCTGAACTGGTTAAGGTAATCTTCTGCGATATCCTGTGCGGCGGCGAGGTACGCAGGTTCATTAAAATACTGCTCGGCCATTACAAGCCCGGCAGGTACGATTGCCCCGCAGGTTGAGCCGCCGACGAGAATCTCGCCTGTTTCGATATTTATAAACTGGCCGAGTTGGCCGAATTTTTTCCACAGATTGACAAAAGCGTCGGCGAGTTTTGTGACCGCGGTTTTCCATTGCGGCTTTATTGATTCGGACAGTTTCAAATGGTCCATGACGAGAAAGTGTTTTATGAAGAAGTAAAGGGCGTCGCCGTTTTTGCGAACAAGGTGCATATTGCAGGGATGCGGGCCTGAAAAGCCGTCGCTGAAAAAGGTTTCCCCATCCCCCATGCCGTAGAAAAACCCCGAGGCAGCCTGTGTCCCGGTCAGGACGGTGTCGAGGTTTTTAACAGCCCTTTGGCGGGAAATTTCCGAGCCGGAAGCAAGCAGCGGATATGTAGACATACAGCCGCCTACCCAGCCGAGCTGCCAGAGCTCGTTGACAGCGCCGCTGGTGCCCACATTGTAGAACGAATATTTTTCGTTCCAGTTTTCGCGGTTGTGTTTTTCTTCAAGAATATTCCATGCCTCGCTGAAAGGAAGTTGCGGAACCAGCGAGCAGTTATTCTCAATGTTTTCGCGGATAAGGGGGAAAAGCGAGAGGAAATCGGTTTTGGATTTCGCCGGGAAAAAGTAGAGGTTGATCCTGATGTGCAATTCGTCTCCGGTGTTGAATGGCGGTGGTGTTTCGTCTATTTTAACTGTTTCGCAAAGCCCGTGGCGGTAAGTCCTTACGGGTGGGCTTAAAACAAGCAGTCGAGCTGTGTCGCGGGAAGGGCTTTCCTCGACGAAAAGCCCGAGGTTGCCGAGCCTGTTTTCCTGCTGGGTCAGCAGCCAGCAGCCGACAGCATGTTTCTGATCGTGGAAGCCTATCGCAGGTGTGGAAGCGTCCCCGGTCGTCTGTTCTATTACATATGGGCCGTCGTCTTTGCCGAGCCTTGCGACGTCGGTAACGGTTACGGGCATATCAATGCGGTGCTCGTGGGGCTCGAACAGCGGGGGATAGCTTTTTTCAAGGCAGTCGAAACGGTTGCCGTCGTAAACCGCTGCTGGGATGATTACGTAATTGTCAATGCTCCAAGGCTGAATGTCCACTGCAACACCCACACCAGTAGATTCGGTGGTTCCTTTTTCAAGGCGGAAAGTCAATAGCAGTTCCATGCCGCGGTCGGACCCGGCGAGGGGGGTTTGGGAGCATTTACATTTCCACTGGGCGTTGCTTTGAGTAAGCTCGAACTCGAAATCCGTTTCTTTGGATGGATAGACATCACCGAAGCTTTCTTCGGAAATGACGGAACTGCCGTTATAAACACGCAAGATCGGAGATACATTGTATTTAAGCCCGCTTTTGTTCATTTATTCACCTTTTAACTGCTTATAAACTCCGTAAACTCGGCATTATATAAATAATACAGCCATGAGCAACGAATATTTGACAATTTAAGCGGGCTAAGGGGTTATTTCCATTGTATTTCAGAAAGTATTGGCACAGAATTTACGTAGTCGCTAAAATATCCCCTCATTAATTTATTAATTTCAAAAGGAAGCAGATGGAAGTATACAAAACCCTTAACGGTTTGGATTACGGCGTGATAATTGCTTACATCGTATCTGTAATTGCGCTTGGTTTCTGGGTGAGCTACAAACGCAGGGGCAGTGATGATATTTTCCTTGCGGGTCGAACGCTCGGCTGGCCGAATATCGGGCTTTCGATATGGGGCACGAACATCAGCCCGTCGATGATGATCGCCTCTTGCGGTGTCGCGTACAGTTCGGGCATTGTTATGGGTAATTCGTCGTGGCTTGCGTGGGTCGCTCTGGTGCTTATGGCCATGGTTTTCATACCGCATTACCTGAATACGAAGATTTTCACCATGCCTGAGTTTATGAGTATTCGTTACGGCAGTGGATGCAGGGATTTTCTCTCGTGGTATACGCTTGTCTCTACGCTTTTGTTGTGGCTTGGCGGCACGACGCTTGCCGGGGGTGTGCTGATGAGCCAGATAATGGGCTGGCCTGTTTGGCTTTGCATAGTTGTGCTTATGATAATCGCGACAAGTTTCACGGTGGCAGGGGGTCTGGCGGCGGTGGTTGCGACGGACTCTTACCAGGTCGTGCTGATGATAGTCGCCTCGACGATACTGACAATAGTAGCGATTTTCAAAGTGGGGGGACTCGGTGAGCTGACGAGTTCGGTGCCGGGTCATTACTGGAACCTTTTTAAGCCTGCCAGTGACCCGGACTGGCCTTGGCCTGCGGTTGTGTTCGGGTATTTCACGGCTGCGATCTGGTTCTGGTGCACTGACCAGACAGTTGTGCAAAGGGCCCTTGGTGCGAAATCGATCGAGCAGGGGCAGCTTGGTATCGTGTTTACCGGTTTTTTGAAAATACTTGACCCGCTTATATTTTTCATTCCCGGCATTGCCTGCTTTTTGCTTTTTCCGAACCTCAAGGACCCGGACCAGGCTTATATGAAGATGGTTACGACGTGCCTGCCTCACGGTATGATAGGGCTGATAATCGCGGTTTTGATTGCCGCTCTTGTAAGCACGGTGGACTCGGGGCTGAACTCTTTGAGCACGGTCTTCACGCTGGATATTTACAAGCGTATGTTCCATCCCGATGCGGACCAGAAAACGGTGACGAGGGTGGGTCGTATCACTACGATAATCGCGGCATGTGTGTCGGTCGGGCTTTCTGTAATACTGAGCTTCGTCGAGATGAACCTGTTCGAGCTGCTTGGTTCCATAATCGGGTTCCTCGCACCGACGATGTCGGTGGTGTTCCTTTTAGGGGTTGCCTGGAAAAGGGCGACATCGACGGCGGCATTTTGGACTCTTGTGGTCGGGTCGACAGTCAGTGCCGTTATAGGTGTAATGTTTTTAATCCACTGGCCGAGCAAAGAATTCTGGCCCCACTTTATGATGCTCTCTTTCTATATATTCCTTGGCGTGCTGGCGCTGATGGTTTTCCTGTCGCTGGTGACCAGCCACGGGGCTGAGGAAAAAGTTCTTCCGACGATAAAAGAGACTTACCAGGAGACGGGCTATAAGAGCGGCAAGGTGTGGATAGCGTGGGGCATATTGGCGGTCGTTATGGTCGCTTTGTACCTCGTATTCAATTTCCATTAGGAAAGCAGCTTTTTGACGGGGCGTTATTTTTCGACTATGTGAAATCATTGCCGTGTCTTCAGTAAAGATTTTTCCTGACGGGCAAGAGCCTTCCTGCTGCTTTGCTGCGAATAACCAATGGGAAAGGCGCCAGGCAGTACAGAGCCAGCATTTTCAGGGTGAAAGAAAAACCGAGAATCCTGCAGTATTTCAACAGTAAAATCATGCTCAATTTGAAATTGCCTTGCCTGTAAAGTTTGCCTGTCCATTTGCCGGCTTTGGTCTTTATGAAATCGTTAAGCTGTTTTTGTTTGCCGAAACGGCTTGAGAGTTTCAGGTGCTTGTCCATGAGGAAGGTTAAATTTTTCACTATCGCTTCCTGGTTTGTATTGCCTGTAGCGCTGCCTTGCCTGGCGGTTGTGTAACTTACGAGGGGGATGTCGATAAAAAGAATTTTTTCATGGCGGTATGCTGTTTTTAAGTAGAGATCGATATCCTCGCCGTATCGCAAAGCCTTTTCAAAGCATCCAATGTCGATGAGGACGTTTCTGCTGATTAATAAAACTGAGGGGCAAATATCTATTCCGTTTTTCAACAGGGTAAAGGCACTTACAGTGTCGTGACTGACAATGCGGGCGACAGTTTCGGGGTCAATATGAATATTATCCTTTCCGTCACTGCAGTTGTGAACTTTCAGGTTCGTGAAGCACCATGGGTTTCCGGGATGCTTATGGATCGCTTCAAGCTGGAGTTCGATTTTCTCGGGCAGCCAGATATCGTCGGCGTCGAGGAATGCCAGATAATCTCCGCTGCTTTTAGATATTCCGAGATTTCTTGCCGCCGAGGGTCCGGCGTTTTGTTGTGAAAAAAGCTTTACCTGCCGGCCGTATTCACGGACCAAGTCTGTGGTTCTGTCGGTAGAGCCGTCGTCAACGACGATTATTTCATCGACAGTGCGAGTCTGGCTCAAGACGCTGTCTATGGCACGTTTAATATATTTTTCAACGTTATATGCGGGAATAACAACCGATACGGTAATGTTTTCTTTACATGTCATTTAGCTTTGATCCGGACAACATCATTTCGAAGAAGGACATTTAAGCTGCCTGAATAATATTACAGGGTCTTGCCTCATTTTCAAATGTTTTATATCGCGTTATCCAAAGGCCAGCGAACACTTTTTAAGGAGTTTATCCTGCCGGGAATATACGCTTTATGTGTCTTTCGAGAATGTTCTCGGTGACGTGTCTGGCGATTTCGGTTTCGTATTTATCCAGGGCCGAGAGGAATTCGTCGCCCAGTTCCACGGCGACCTTATAGCTAACATGCAGAAGCTGGCGGGCGTTTATGTCGTACAGCGGCTCATCGGGGTTATGGGTCAGTTTCTTTACGAAAGTCCGGGCCGTCCATGTGTTTACGACATCCGGGGCCGGCAGTGCTGCCCGGTCGATATCTATCACGGTCGCATATGGGCCGGTGAGCTCTTCGAGGCGGTCGTAAGATGCCGAGTATATTTTCTTTGCCAGTTCGAGCCCTTGTCCGTCGACCGAGGCCAGGCCGATGATCTCTTCGAGCCATGTTGTGCCGGCGGTTTTAACGTGTATTCCGGCACCTGTTTGGGCAAGTGTTTTTTTGATCGGTTCGTATATTGAGAACTTGTCGCTGCCGCTGTGGACGCTTAGTTTAAGCCCTTGGGGGAGGGCGAATTCTTTGACCGCGAAATCGAGTACCTTTACATCTTCGTAAAATTCCTTTTCAAAAACAGCGGGGTCGCCGACGTAGTCAACGCCCTTGTTGAACCTGCCTGTGAACTTCGGTGCGATGGTTTGCACCTTGACCCCCAGCCGGGCGAGCATGAAAAGTATGAAGAACATTTCAACGGGTGTTTGCGGCGCGTCGGTTTCGTCCATGGAGACCTCGGTTACGAAGGTTCCAGCCTGTTTGTGAGTTATGAGGTATTCATAAATCTTTGACGCCTCTATTGCGGCTGCGAGATATTTGTCCGCGATATCCTGCAGGATTTTATGCGTGATCTCGAAAGGTTCTTCAATGCCGGGTATCTTCAAAGAGCCGATGAATTTACCGGCATCGGTTAGGAAATTCTTCAAATCTTCAGCAGGTGCGGGTGATCCGATATCTTCGGCGACATCGAGTGTGAAGAAGTCGCTGGGTTCGAGAAAGTCGTCTATTATGCGCAGGTTAATGTGGTCGGCATCGACGAAGTATGGCCCGTCATATTTGAGTTCCTTTACGGCAGCGTCGGCTTCGGCGCGGACGTCTTTAGGGGAAGTTGAGATTATGGAATGCTCCCGGTAGGACTTGTTCCAGACGGGGCTGACGGATATGCCTGCCTGTTTTGCGTTGATAATTGCCTGAAGCTGTGCCTTTCCCTGCCTGGCGAACCTGTCGCCGACACCGAATGAATACTTTGTCAATTCCATCACATTTTACCTTCCATTATATTAGTTTGTTTATCAGTGTAATTGCCTATATCATATACAGTGAACCATATAAATAAAGGGGTAAATCCTCGAAAATGTATTTTTATACTACTTTGTTAAAAACCCGCAATGTACAAGATCGACATACAGCCAGTAGAAATTCGAGTAATCGGCGAAACGAATAATCATTTCCTTGCTGTTTGGGGGGATTTCAATTTCGAGTGTCAGCGGCTGTGAGTCAGTTTTCATTTTTTGTGAGCGATAAACTTTTTCGCCGTCTATCAAAATCTCGATATGGGCATAGGCACGAGGGTCCGAGAGAATATCCGGGCCGACAATCGCGACGAATTTTTTGTATTCCGGCTTGAGGTTGACTTTAAGCGAATCCGTGCCGATCAGGCCGATACCGTAAATGAACTTTTTCCCCATGATATTGAAGCTGTCGTTGTTCATCTCGAACCATTTGTTGCCGGGGTATATCTGCTTGTAATCGACCTTATTTGTGTAGATGCTGTCGGTTAAGGGCACGTCCGGTTTGGGCGGCCGGTTGAGTTTTGTGAAAGTGACGGTGTGCGTTTTACCGGATGGCTTTTTGTTCAGAAAGGCGGCTGCTTTTACGATGGTTGTGTCATTTATTGTAAAAGGCCCAGTATAAAGAATAGAATTGGTGTCGGGGTCTGTTCCGTCAATGGTGTAATAGATATCACAATTTTGATTCAGCTTTGTTATTGTTACCAGCTTGCGGTTAAAAAATATTTTTCCGTCCCGGCTTTGAATATCGACTTCGGGCGTTGTCAGGTCCGTATCTCCGTACCAGCCGCCCATAGCTTGTGCCCGGCTGAAAATGGTTTTCATCAGTTCAGCATAACCAGCGGGTCTTTCGGGGTAATCGAACGAATTTTCCATCCAGAAGTTTTTGCCTTTTGTAATTGTCCCGCCTTTGCCCCAGCCGATGTTGCCTCTTATCAGGGCACCGTGGATACCGTCGTCAAGGTATATCGTTTTGTCGCCGCTATTTACCACGATGTTGTTTTCCCATCGGTTATTTTCCGAGCAGCACCAGCAATACAGCGCGCCGCCGTCTGCGAGGCCGTTCATGCAGTCTGAAGCAACATTGTATGCAACGTAATTGTTTCTACAGTGGAGGTATTTCCAGAACTGGAGCTCGGAGAAGTCGCCCGTTCCTGCGAGAAATTCTTCGTAAGCGCCTTCGGGCAGGTCCTGCCACCTTACCTGGTACTGGTGCTCGAAGCTGCCGTATGCGTCGGTATGGCCGAGATAGGTTTGACTTTCCGGCGTCCAGTTGCCGCGTGCGACGTTGTTGAGGTCGCCGAAGTATGCGCCGACCATGACAATGGCTGCGTAGGGACAGTTGTAGATATAATTATGCGTTATGGTGTTTCCGCCTGACTGGTAAAGCGACACTGCTGCGCTGTGCATGTAATCGTTATTGCCGCAGTGGTGGATGAGATTGCACCTGATGATGTTGTTTTTATTGACGTCTTTTGTGCCCGGGCCGTAACCGAGAAGCTGCACGCCGCCGCAGCCGGTGTATGCTATCTCGTTGTGTTCGACGGTGACATTTTGAGCGTATTTATTCAGCGTTATGCCGTAAGTGCCGACGTTGAGCATCCTGCAGCGCTTGACATGAATATTTCGCACGTCTTTGAGGAATACCGCTGCGTCGGGGTTCTCGAAGTTGCGTTTAAGCCATTCTTCGGGCCACTGGTCCTCGGGCATCCTGTCAGTGTGCGAGAATGTCAGGTCAAGCAGGGCTATGTCATGCACGAGTTGGCCGGCTGGTTCGTTGCCTTCGAGGCGGAACAATTCGTACAGGTTGGAACACAGCGTCTGCTCACTGCCGGTTAGCGGGGAAGGGGGGTAGAAGTATATCCTGCCCTTTTGTGTGTCGACGGCCCATTCTCCGGGTGTGTCGATAAAGACGTAAGCGTTCTGCAGGCGAAAGCGGTTGCCCCTTCGCCAGTCCTCTTCGACGCTGCCGTAGTAGAGCACGTTTTTGCTGTGGCGCCTTGCGGTATTCGTCTGCTGGTCGAAGTTTTTCATTACCGAAATGCCGTTGGCCCAGATTATCGGTATCCATGACATTTCGACGTCGCCGTTGTCGGGCAGGTAGGGCAGGAACTCGCTTACGTGGTCGGGGAATGTTATAAGCTGGCCCTGCGGGCCGGGGTCGCCGAAGCCCTGCAACCCTTTTTCGCCCTCGAAGAAACCCTCGTTAGGGTATCTTGCGAGCATTTGGGCCTTGCCATTTATGAAAAGCGAATGCGGGTGAAAGCCTTTTTCAACGTCAATGTAATACAGCTTGTCGTTAATGCTTTCGGGCAGGCCGGGCAGCTGGTCAGGGAGTTTTTTCCAGCCGGTCAGTTTTTTTGCTCCGCTGATTACCACTTTTGTGCCCGGCAGCGAGCGGTAAACTATCGGTGAGTCAGAGGTGCCGGAATCTTCAGGCGAAAGCTCGAACCTTTTGTCGAGATAATATGTGCCCGGCATCAGGCAGACGGTGACAACGCCGTTCGGTAAGCCTGTTGTGTGCTTCAATTCTCTTATTGTGTCCCTTGCTTTTTCGAGAGTTGCAAATGGCCCGTCCGTGCCGGAATCGTTAACTGTTTTCAAAGTCCCGGAAAAGTCGTCACTGCCATCGAGTGAGACGTAATATGTGAGTTTTTGCGGTTTACTTTCAATAATATTCCCTGTTTTGGGCGCGCAGGAGGTCAGGGCCATAAGGCTTATAAAAGAAGCTGTAAAGATGAAATAAAGCCTGGTCATTTGTCTTTCCTTTTTTAATTTCTTTCAGTCGAGAATTACTTGCTGCTGGTATTGGGGAACGGAGACGTCCCAGCCGGTCTTTTCGGAGAGGAAGTCGCGGAACGCGTGGGCGCTGTCGGTTTCACCGTGTATAACGAATACCCGTTTGGGGGGATTGCTTAGCGATGAGAGCCAGCGGAAAAGCTCGTCCCTGTCTGCGTGGGCGGAAAATCCGTGTATCCTCTTAATGTTCGCTTTTACCGGGAGTTTTTCGCCGAGTATTCGTACTTCTTCCGGTGCCTGGACGATTGTTCTGCCGAGGGTGCCGACGGCCTGGTAGCCGACGAAAAGAATCGTGCTTTCCGGGCGGGTAATGTTTGCGTGGAGGTGGTGTTTGACCCGCCCGCCGGTGCACATGCCGGAGCCTGCGATTATCATCATTGTGCCTTTTACGTTATTTATCGCTTTTGATTCTCTTGTTGTCCGTGTCATGGTAAGGCCCGGGAACTCGAACGGCGAGAGGTTGGCGGCCATGCGTTTTTTCATCTCGGTGTCGAAGTATTCGGGGTGATTTTTGAAAACTTCGGTTACGCGTATCGCCATCGGGCTGTCGAGGACGGCCATTATGTTCGGTATCTTGTCCTCGTTAAGCAGTTCGTTCATGTAGTAGAGGACCTCCTGGGCGCGTTCGACGGCGAAGCTTGGGACGATAATGTTGCCGCCTGCTGCGGTTGCGGAGTTAACCACTTCGGCGAGTTCGTTTTTAATGTCCGGGTAGCTTTCGTGCAGGCGGTCGCCGTAGGTGGACTCTACAAGGACGTAGTCGGCGTGCTCGAAGAGTGTGGGGTCCTTGATGATGGGCCTGTTCCACCTGCCGACATCGCCGGAGAAAAGTATCGAACGTTTTTGGCCGTTGACGGTGATGTTGAGCATTATCATCGCTGCGCCGAGAATGTGACCTGCTTCGTGGAATGAGGCCGTTATGCCTTCTGCTATCTCCACGGTTTTTTCGTATTTTGTGGTTTTGTAAATGTTCTCGCAGTTGAGGGCATCCTGGCTGTCGTAGAGTGGTTTTACCTCGTGGGGGCCTGATCTGCCTTCCCTGCGGTGGCGTTTTGCCTTGTATGCCGCGTCTTCTTCCTGCAGCTCGGCGGCATCGAGCAGGACGATGCGTGCGATCTCAGCGGTTGCGTCGGTGCAATATACGGGGCCGTTAAAGCCTTCGCGCACGAGTTTGGGGATAAGGCCGCAGTGGTCGAGGTGGGCGTGTGTAAGCAGCATCGCGTTGATCTGGGAGGGGGGGACGGGGAACGGGTCCCAGTTGCGGTCGCGCAGCTGGCGTTCCTGGTAAAGGCCGCAGTCGATGAGGATTTTTGTGCCGTTGACTTCGACAAGAAAGCGGGAGCCGGTTACGTTCTCGGCTGCGCCTAAAAATGAAACTTTGATTTTCATAAAACACATCCTTTATTACATATTCGGTTAAATAAATTTCTGCACAGTGCTTTTGTTATTGTCTGGTTATTCATTATTTTCTATTGCTATGAACATGCCCATATCGAGTTTGTCGATTTCGATACCTACTTTTGCGGGGCTTGTGTACGTTTTTATCTCGGCCTGCAAAGGAGTGTAAGCGTTTATTTCTTTGGGGGCAATCCAGGCGGGGATCGTGACTTCAAATTTTATATTCTCCATCGGCTGCCAGCGGTAAGCCTGGTCGTTTATTTCGTAATCGAGGTTGACAAGCAGGATGAACATTTTTTTTTCGGCGAGGAGAACCGCTGTGTCGAGTTTTTCGGGCAGGCCTTTTATTGTTGTTTCGACGGGCTCCGAGGCTGCAAGAGAGCTGCGGTATGTTTTCATTACCCTGCCCCAGTCCTTAATGCTTTGCTGGAGAAGCGGGTATTTCTCGCCGACGCTTTCGCGGAAAGTGAACCAGAGAATTCCTTTTGCGCCTCTGCCTATATTGAAAAGCAGCTGTGCGCCCAGTTCGTCGGGGGTGGGGACGGGGCGTTTGGGCCTTTGGGACCAGTTGAACATTCCCTGCGACCAGACCCATATCGGTTTGGGCTGTGAGGCGTTTTTCAGATCGCGGGTGTAATACGCGGTTTCTTCGAGTCTTGTTCCGTAAGGGTGGGGCCATACGCTGGTTGAAGGGGCGGTGACGCTGTAGTGGTCGTGTGCCGGGATGTCAGCGATAAAGGCATATTCGAAAAACCGAACGTTTCTGCAGAGTGTGAGCATTGTGGGTTTTTGGCTGTCGTGGCGCCTAATGACCTGCTGTGCGGAGAATATATACTGGGCGGGCACATGCCAGTCGGGTTCGTCGGTTATCATCCACGCCGCGACGGCAGGGTGGTTTTGCAAATCCTTTATTCTCCCTGTTTCCGGGAAGGTTCCGACGTGGACCATTGACCTGAAACCGTACTGTTTTGCATATTTCGAGTAAAATTGGTCTTTCGATCTGCCGCCCTGAACGATGGTGTCGATTGCGTGGTCCTTTGCAACTTGATAACGGCCCTTGTCGACGCCCCATGTGCCTATCGGGAAGTAGTCCTGATATGCAAAGCGGTGTGCAAAAACATCGGGCTGGTCCTTTTGCTCGAACACGGTTTTGATAATAACCGGTTCTCCGGGCTTTAGCGGGTTTTTGAGCTTGACTTTAGCGATGGTTAATCCCCCGGCGGGGAGCTGCTTTGACATATATGTTACGTGCAGCCTTTTTTTTCCGCAGACATTTACGGTTTTTATATCAAGGTCCTGTTGGCTGTTGTTTCGCAGGAATACCTGCACCTGGTCAAGGGAGGGGATGTGGATACAGGTGATTTCCACTGCATTGGGTTTAAGGGTTGTGTCGGCTGCGGCGACTGGTTCATAGTCGCGGTTTATAAGGGCCAGTTTGAAGGGTTTTGCGGGTGCGAAGTCGTTACTGATTCCGCATATTTCGAGCACGCCTGTTTGTCCGGGCTCGATGTGCTCGTTAATCATCCTGTCCCATGCGGTTTTGTAACTTATGCGGTATTCGCTCGCTCCGTCGCCGTTCAGGTGCCAGGACCTCAGTCGTACCTGTTTGTCGCTATTATTTTTGTAATAGACGAAGACCAGGCCGCCTTGGTTGACTCTTTCGTTGACTTTTTCTTTTACATTTTCAGTTTCCCATGAAGCCGGGCGGTAGTATACGTTTTCTATCCTGAAAGGGCCGTTTAGCAGGTGCTTATATTTTTCATGCAGCTTTTCGTTACTGTCTGCGTATAAAGCGGTTACGCATATTATAAAGATAAGGCTCAGCGGGAAAAGACGGTGGAAAAGCGTGTATTTCCTCATATTTTTAGGCCCTTTTGCTCAAATTTTCAGTTTGCGTCATCTAATAGTAAAAAAGTCTTGCCTGCCAAATAGAATACTTTATCATTTATTTGATAATCTTAATTATGGAGATAAGTTATGGCGGATTATACACTGAATCGACGGAATTTCCTCAAAAAAATCAGCGCCGCGGCGGCAATGGCGGCTGTTGGGACAATACAAAACCCTCTGGCGGCGAAACTTAAGCGAAAGACAACGCGCCCGAACATTATATATATAATGGCAGACGATCTGGGTTACGGTGACCTGGGCTGTTACGGCAATAAGCAGGTGCGAACGCCACATCTTGACCGGATGGCCCGTGAGGGTATGCTTTTTACGGATTTCCACTCCAACGGGCCGGTCTGTACACCCACAAGGGCGGCACTTGTTACAGGTAAGTATCAACAGCGTGTGGGCCTGGTGGTCGCAGGAGATTTTGACAGGTATACACAGGTTAAGACACTTCCGCTGGAGGAGTTCACTTTCGCGGAGATGGCAAAATCGGCTGGTTACACGACGGGCATATTCGGCAAGTGGCATCTCGGAGACCACAGCCCTTACCTGCCTACCCGACAGGGTTTTGACGAGTGGTTCGGCCCGCCTTACAGTAACGACATGAACCCTTACAGCAATCCTAAAGCGGACAGGCCGCCTTTTGTGCTCTATCGCAACGAGCAGATAATCGAGCTTAAGCCCGATCAGGATTATCTTACCGCGAGGTATACGACCGAGGCGATTGATTTTATTCGCAGGCATAAGGAGCTGCCGTTTTTGATCTACATACCTCATTCGATGCCGCATAAGCCGGTGCATGTTTCAGAGCGGTTCGCGAAAAGATTTACACAGGAGCAGCTTGATTCCATAAAAAGCCCTTACGATAAGGAGTCGAGGCAGTTTTTGTACCCTGCGGTTATCGAAGAGCTTGACTGGAGTGTGGGGATGATACTGGACGAGCTGAAGGTGCTCGGTATCGAACAGGATACGCTTGTTATTTTTTCATCGGATAACGGGCCTCAGTCTGCGGGCAGTTCAGGGCCGTTAAAGGGCGGAAAGGGCAGTATGTACGAAGGAGGGCACCGGGTGCCGGGGATTTTCTACTGGCCCGGTAAAATTAAGGCAGGCAGTGTGTGCAGGCAGACCGCTACGATGGTTGACCTTATGCCGACCTGGGCAAACCTTTGTGGTGCGACGCTGCCGAGCAATTACGATACGGACGGTATGGACCTGACGGGGGTATTGCTGCAAGGCAGGGAACTGCCCGAAAGGACGATTTTCTGGCGGGACAAGAACAGGCGTGCAGCAAGACGCGGGAAGTGGAAACTGGTCGTTTTTCCACCTGATAAGGAAAAGCAAAAAGAAGAGAAGATAGAACTTTATGACCTTGAAAGAGATCTCGGGGAACAGAACGACATTTCTTCAGATGAGAAAGATATCTTAAAAAGGCTGAAGGACGAGCTTGACGAGTGGGAAAAGAAAGTAGGCCCGGAAAGGTCGACCGAGTGGTAAGTATCATGCCGCTTCGTTGGGGTCGAGGTAAAGGAAAAAGTTGTCTTTATTTTCCGGGTTGTCCAACTCGCTTTTGGAGTCGAAAATATAATCATACTCATCCCGGTAGTTCTTCTGGGCATTGATTATATCGTAGGCTTTCTCGAAATCATCCTTGCGCACCATCAGCATAACGCTGTAAAGGTCGGGAACTTTTGTATTTATTGTAATGTCGTATTCAATGCGGTTTTCGTTAAGTACCCTGCCGTAATCCTCGGCGAGCTGCAGGTCCTCGGCTTTGGCTATGATCACAAACTTCTTGTTCTGGGGACTTTTATCAGCCATGATAGAGCCTTTCTTTTGATTCCAATATTTTCTACGAGGTCCGGCAGATGTGGTTCGTGAAAATATATTCCGCAGGTTTGACGATTGTCGCGGTTTTAAAACGTTGTTCTTGAATCGAGCGGGTAATTATGATATACCTGCGTTTGTGAGATTATAATGGTTATTTGGCCTTGAAATGGGTTTATTATGCTTGAGCTTACCAGTCTTAATAAAGTGATCGATTCACTTGGGTATTCTCTTGAGTGGTACGATAAGGGCCGGGGAGGTGTGCCTGACGATATTTTGAGGGATTCGGTTATACAGAGGTTTGAATATACGTTTGAACTTTCCTGGAAAATGATGAAGCGGTGGCTCGAAAATAATCTATCGGCGGAGCATGTCGATGGGGTTTCCCGTAAGGAGCTGTTTCGTATTGCCGCTGAGCATCAATTAATAGACGATCCCCTCGCCTGGTTCAAATACCATGAGGCGAGAAACCAGACCAGTCATGTTTACAACCAGGCCCTTGCCGAGGAAATATTCAATGTTGCAGTAGATTTCTATAAATCTGCGGCCGCTTTTTACAAGAAAATTGAAAAACGCAATGATTGACCTTACGCCCGAACAATTGGAGAAAGTCAGGGATATATTTGACACTTACCTGCCCGGCAGAGAGGTGAAAGTTTACGGGTCCCGGGCTGGGGGTAACTCAAAAACATACTCTGACCTTGATATTGCCGTAATGGGGCCCGAGCCTGTCGACTTTGGCACGCTGGCGATACTGAAAGACGCCTTTGCGGAGTCTGA
The DNA here is from genome assembly GCA_964628195.1 of uncultured Pirellulales bacterium. Classification (GTDB taxonomy): domain Bacteria; phylum Planctomycetota; class Phycisphaerae; order Sedimentisphaerales; family Anaerohalosphaeraceae; genus CAZVPF01. The sequence goes on from CAZVPF010000005.1 coordinate 61,049, forward strand.
TCTCCCTTTCCGGGTTGAGATTTTGCAATGGTGCCGCACTGACCCGGAATTTAAGAAGGTAATTGAGCCTCAATTGCGTCCTTTAAAGTTCAATTGACTGAAATTATATATGAATCTCATACTTGAAAACGGAACGGTAATTGCCGAGAGCGAATTCGATTTCAAGGCGAGCAGCAGCTCGGGCCCGGGCGGGCAGCATGTCAACAAGAACCAGACTCGGGTTACGCTTTTTTACGATGTTGGCGGGAGCGAACACTTTAGCGAACAGCAGAAGAAACGAATTAAAAAAAAGCTGGCTTCAAGGATAGATAAAGACGGCGTGCTGAGGGTCAGTTCACAGAAGCACCGCAGTCAGAGGGCGAATAAAGAGGCAGCCGTGGAGAAGCTTGGAGACTTGCTGAACAAGGCCCTTAAAGTTCAGCGAAGACGTAAGAGGACAGGTGTTCCGAAAAGCCAGAAAGCCAAACGGCTGGATGAAAAGCGCAAACAGTCACAGAAAAAGGAGCTTCGCAAGGATGTGCTCTAATAATCTCAAACTTGGGGGACTTATGAATAAACGGAATTTATTGCTGGTAATTATTTCAGCGTGTTTGTTTCTCTTTTGCGGCTGTGAGACATTGCAGCAGTCCTCAAGCCAGAGTGAGTTTGACAGGATAAGCGCGGAGATTGACCGTGAACTGGAACAGTCAATGCGGCAGGCGCATTCGTCCGGGGCAGGCAGCGGGCTCGGTAATATTCGGGTCGATGTCAAAATGCTCAGCACAGAGGTGGAGGATTATTCTCTGCTTGAGGGGATATTAATGTATGACAGCAACAGCGCAGCGGCGAGGGGCGGTTTAGGGGCCGGGAAAGGCGGGCTCAATATTGTGCTTGCTGCGGGGGATTTGACAGGCAGGGTTCGGTATGCGCAGGAAAATTTGCGGTCCGCCGAAAGCACAGAGCTTTTTATTGTCGTTTCGAGCGGCAGCAGGGGGTATATAAGCGCGGGCAGCGAGATCGCCGTGCCGAGGTTTTACTACGGCGGAAGGTGGTTTACTGGTGTTGAGTACGATTTTCGTCATGCCGGCAGGTCGCTTTCGGTGGTGCCGACGCTTCTGCCGGACGGCAATATCAGGCTTGAAATATGGCCGGTCTTTTCCAATTTCCTCAGTGACGGCGGCGACCTCGAACTTACCGAGCTTAAAACCGTAATAAATGTCAGCCCGGGCAGGTCGGTGGTTATCGGCGGAAATACGGATTCAAGTTACGACCTTTCAGACGCATTGCTTATGTATGAAAAATCCGGAAAAAAATGGCAGTCTGTTATTACGGCAAAAGCTTATGTATATTGAAGACCCTTAAAGCCCTCTACGATTTCCCTGAGATTTATTTAAGAGTATTGATGTCTGTATTTATGCCCTGGAAGGTCTCATAACATTAATTTAACTTGACATTTTATAGTGGTTTAGAAGAATGTGCCTGTTTGTATGATTTTCTATGCATGTGCCGATAATTTATGACCGATATCGATTGTACCGGTTGTAATAATTATGACTTTCAATACAAAATACAGTAATTAAAGGTGAGCTTGGTCGTGAATTATCTTCTACCGACGGGGACGGAGTTTGTCAATAAATTGAGATTAGATTTGCTCAGGAGTTTTCTAATTGAATAACGATATCGCAATATTAGTTGTATCGTGTGACAATTATAGTGACCTTTGGAGCCCTTTTTTTGAATGTTTCAGGCGTTTTTGGCCTGATTGTCCTTATAATATATATCTTGTAAGTAATAATAAACTTGGCAACTTCGATGGGGTTGAACCAATCTTGACAGGAGATGATGTTTCTTGGTCCGACAACCTTATAATCGCACTTAGGCAAGTAAGGCAGAAATATGTACTTCTTTTTATTGAAGACCTTTTTTTGTCTAAGAGTGTAAATACCCAGGAAGTTAAGAATCTTTTTGCTTGGGCTAATGCAAATGAGATAAATTATCTCCGTTGTAGAAGGCTATTGAATAACGGTGACAAAGATTATGATGATAAAGTAGAAATAATTTCTAAAGGCCAGCTTTATCGAACTTCTACAGTAATGTCTTTTTGGAATAAAGATGTTCTAATGGACCTTCTAAAATCAGGAGAGAGCGCTTGGCAGTTTGAATATTTTGGGACGGAGCGTTCCGATAAATATAGTGATTTTTATGTTGTAAAAAAAAGTTTATTTAAGACCATTAATACGGTTATCAAGGGTAAGTGGGATCGAAAATCTTTAAAAGAAGTGCAATCACTTGGCGTAAAAATTGAACTTGATAAGAGAGAAGTGATGAATTTTGGTGAATTTATTAAGTTTAAGTGCTTATTATTTAGATCGCATTTGATTGCATGTTTTCCAGGCGATTACAGACGGAAAATAAAAAGGTTTTTTGGCGGCGGCGAATACAAATAATTTGATAGACTTATACTATTCGATAGAGGCATCCAATGAAAAAAGCTTTGATTACGGGTATTACCGGCCAGGATGGTTCTTATCTTTCCGAACTTCTTCTTGAAAAAGGCTACCAGGTCTGGGGTATCATCAGGCGAAGTTCCTCCTTCAATACGAAACGGATAGACCATCTTTATATGGACCCCCATGAGCAGCCGCGACTTAAGCTGGTTTACGGTGACCTTACCGACGGAGGCAACATTTCGCAGATCATCTGGGACATTCAGCCGGATGAGGTTTACAATCTGGGCGCCCAAAGCCATGTCAGGGTCAGTTTCGATATGCCCATTTATACTGTCAACTCCGATGCGCTGGGGACATTGAGACTGCTTGAGGCGATCAGGAGAATGGATAAGCCGCCGAGGTTTTACCAGGCATCGAGCAGCGAGATGTACGGCAAGGTGGTCGAGACGCCGCAGACGGAGAAGACTCCGTTTTACCCGCGGAGCCCGTACGGCTGTGCGAAGGTTTACAGTTTCTGGCAGACGGTTAATTATCGCGAGGCGTATGGTTTGTTTGCCTGTAACGGGATATTGTTCAACCACGAATCGCCGAGGCGGGGTGAGACTTTTGTGACAAGGAAGATTACCCGTGCGGCGGCGAGGATAAAGGTTGGCTTGCAGGATAAGCTTTACCTGGGCAACCTCGACGCCAAGAGGGACTGGGGGTTTGCGAGGGATTATGTCGAGGCGATGTGGCTGATGCTGCAGCAGGATGAGCCGGATGATTATGTTGTCGCTACGGGCGAGACGCATTCGGTGAGGGAGTTTCTTGACGAAGTGTTCGGTTTTCTTGACCTTGACTGGCAGGATTATGTGGAGATAGACCCACGGTATTTTCGGCCGACGGAGGTGGATTTGCTGCTCGGCGACCCGTCGAAGGCGAAGAAGAAGCTCGGCTGGGAGCCTAAGATGACGTTCAGCGAACTGGCGAGGTATATGACCGAGGACGACCTGCGAAGGGCAGAACGGGATAAAATCCTCGTCGACCACGGGCACGGAATGGTAGGTAAAAAAAAGTGAATTTAATGTTACTTTTTAGGTGAATTTTAATGAAAAACTTAATTGTTAATTATATAAGAAAAAGCCCAATTTATGACTTAGTAAGACCTTTGAGGCAAAAATATCAATACTACAAGTGGCAAAAGAATAATAGGCCCAGTCCCATGCCAAGTCTTGCAACACAGCAATTAGTGAGAAAATATGCAACAAATTATGGGGCTGAAATATTGATTGAAACCGGGACTTTTAGAGGTGATATGGTTGCTGCCCAGAAGAATGTCTTTAGAAAAATATATTCTGTTGAAATTGACAGGGCTCTTGCAGAAAAAGCACAGAGACGATTTGCCAATCAAGAGCATATTACAATATATCATGGAAACAGTGCCGAGGTTTTACCAGATATTTTAAAACAGGTTGATGGTGTTAGTTTGTTTTGGCTTGATGCTCATTATTCCGGCGGAATAACGGGCAAGACATATACAAATACTCCAATAATGCATGAACTGGAAATAATTTTTGAGCAATGCTCTTATGATAAGATTTTCCTCATAGATGATGCCAGACATTTTGTCGGCAAGAATGGCTATCCTACCATTGAAGAACTTAAGGATTATATTTTAAGCAGGTTACCTGACTATATTTTTGAAGTTAAGGATGATATTATCAAAGCACATATGAGTGGGTGAAAATATGTTTGTTTTTAGTTTGATATAAAGTGAGGGGTAAAATTTTGCTTAAGATTATTTGTGTATGCGGGGCCAGGCCTAATTTCATGAAGATCGCGCCTATAATGCGGGCCTTTAAGGAAAGCGGTAAGATCGAAACGCTGCTTGTTCACACGGGTCAGCATTATGATGAAAATATGAGCAGGCTTTTTTTTGATGAACTTGGAATACCAAAGCCGGATATTAATCTTGAAGTGGGTTCGGGTTCTCATGCAATTCAGACGGCCCAGATCATGACGAAGTTCGAGCCGGTGGTTAAAGACTTCGACCCGGATTATGTGCTGGTTGTCGGGGATGTTAACAGCACCATAGCTTGCGGTTATGTGGCGGTAAAAATGGGTGTGAAGCTGGTTCATGTAGAAGCAGGGCTTCGCAGTTTCGACCGTGATATGCCAGAAGAAATTAACCGGATATTGACCGATTGTATAAGCGACTTGCTTTTTGTCACAGAGCAGTCCGGCATTGACAATTTAAAAGCCGAAGGGATCAATTCTGATAAGGTTCATTTTGTCGGGAACGTTATGATCGACACTTTGCTCGCCAACCGTGAAAAGGCTGAGAAGTCGGATATTCTTGAGAAGCTCGGCCTGAACAAGCGGGGCTTTGGCGTTATTACTCTTCACCGCCCGAGCAATGTCGATGTGCCGGAGAGGTTTGATGAGATAATTTCTGCCTTCGAGGAAATCGAGAAGGATATGAAACTGGTTTTCCCGATGCATCCGCGGACAAGGAATAATATCAAGGGGACAGATTTTGAAAAGCGTTTTGAGGCGATGGGTAACTTTATGATCCTGGATCCGGTTGGGTATCTTGACTTTCTTAAGCTTATGTGTGAAGCGGGCCTGGTAATGACCGATTCGGGCGGCATCCAGGAGGAGACGACTATACTTGGGGTGCCCTGCATGACGCTGCGGGAGAATACGGAAAGGCCGGTTACGGTGAGCGAGGGGACGAATCGGCTGGTCACGCCTATTACGAAAGATAATATAATGTCCCATTACCGCCAGATCAATGAAGACCCCGGCAGGTTTTCACCCAAGACCCCTAAATTCTGGGACGGCAAAGCGGCGGAGAGGGTAGCGGAGATAATTCAGTCAGATTAATATGTGACTAATGGTGTAACTAAAATGGACAAATATAACAATTTGGATATAACTGCGAAAGCATATTCAAACAAGCTTGAAAATGGAGAGTTCTTTGGCAAAATCAGCTTAAGAGATTTAAGGCGTTTCAATGATACTAAAAGATATATTTCAGGCAAGCTCAGTACGGTATTGGATCTTGGGTGTTTTTGTGGTGAATGGCTTGGGTATTTATCTCAGGAAATGGTTTTTAAAAAATGTGTTGGGGTCGATGTCTCTTCGGATAAAATAAAGCAGGCTCAAAATGACTATCCTGACATTGAATTTCATGCCGGATATGCGGAAGAGATTAATTTTGAAGAACATTCATTCGATTTGGTAACATGCTTGGAAGTCTTAGAGCATATCCCGGAATGGAAAAAGGTTTTTCAGACTTTATTTGGCTTGGCTAAGGAGCAGGTTCTTATAACCGTGCCGTACAAAGAGCAAATCCGTTGGCAAATATGTATTCATTGCGGAAAAAAAACACCGCATTGGGGACATATTCATTCGTTCAGCGAAGATGATTTTCCAGACGTCGATGGATGGGTTCGTACTGTATCATATATTAAGGACAGAGGACCTTTTTCAAGTTCAATCCGTAAGATATATCGAATAATTAAGCCGCACTATTCATGGCTGGCGGTAAGTTATATCAAAAAGTAAATCGAAGTAGACATCTGGGTAGAGGCTTTTGAATAATTGTATTGAGATTTTATTTGGGCTTATTAATTGCGCATAAGAACCAGAAGTTTGGCTATCATGCTTGGACGAGGACTTTCTCAGTTCTCTGTGCTTATTCTTGGTATTATCCTTGTCCGTGTCCTTTCCAAAGAGAATTTCGGTACATACAGGCAGGTAAACCTTGTTTATATGACAATAGCGGGCATTCTGAGTTTTCAACTTGACCATAGTTTATATTATTTTATTCCCAAATATGGCAAGAAACTTTACGGTACTATTTTATTTCAAACCATAGTCTCCACTTTTATAATTTCTATATTAATATCAGTTTGTATGTTTTTTTCTGCTGATTTTCTTGCAGAAAAATTTGGAAATGAAAAGCTTTCTGGTTTACTGAAAATTTTTGCTCTTTACCCGTTCATTGAACGTTTTCTTGTTCTCATACCATCATTTATGATAAGTACAGAAAAAGCGATCAGGGCGGGTGTATATTTTGTCCTTATCGCTTTAAGCAAGATAGTAACTGTAGTGGTGCTTGCATTTTTCGGACAATCTCTTGCAACTATATTCTGGGGTATTATTTTTTCCGGATCAATTCTCGGTGTTTTGTCGTTTATTGATGTATTCCGGGTAACTATTCCCTCCAAGTGGCAGCTTAATGCGTCGATATTGTCGGAGCAAGTTCACTATACATGGCCTTTACTTCTAACAACAATTATTGGGGTAGTAAGTCTCCAGTTCGGTAAGATCATGATCTCTTTATTTTTTACACCGGAGGATTATGCGGTATATTCCTGCGGTGCATTTGAGATTCCTGTTGTTGCTTTAGTGACCGTTAGTATCAATTCAGCCATTATGCCCGATCTTGTCAGGTGCTTTGAAAAAAAAGAACTTGGCAAATGTTTGAATATCTGGCAGGAGGCGATTCGCAAGTGCAGTTTGATAATATTCCCCTGTTTCGTGTTTTTCTTTGTTATTGGTTATGACCTTATGGTGCTGCTTTATGGACGTGATTATTCCATGGCGGCCTGGCCTTTCAGGATTTATCTTATAATGCTTCCTCTTCGGGTAGCGGTTTACTCGTCTTTATTAAGGGCCGTCGGAGCGACAAAAGCAATTGCAATTGGGGCATTTATTTCATTTACAGGTAACATAGTAATAAGCCTTACAGTTATGTTTATTGGAAGGGGTACTATAGTTGCATTTATTGGTCCTGCTATTGGCGCTGTTTTTGCCTCGTTTATTGCTATGCCGTACTATTTCTTTAGATTGGCAAGGACATTTGAGATAAAAATATCCAACCTCATGAGATGGAGAGAACTGGGCACTATTCTCGGCTTGAATGTTATTGCGGGTGTTATAGTTTTATTTCTGCCGATTAATTTTCTTCCTGTCGCGGTTGAAATAGTTTCAAGAGGTGCTGTTTACGGTATAATATTGCTGTCCCTGCTGCTAGGATTGAAAATTCTTAAAAAAGATGAATTGGAAATATTAACTCTTCCGCTGCGGAAATTCATCAAGAAAGTTTAGCAGTTTAATGTCACAAAATAAAGACAAAACAGTTTTAATGATATGTTACAACTTTCCTCCTAATATGCGTGTAGGGTCGCTGCGTTCGAGAAAGCATGCTCAATATCTGCCCATGCACGGGTGGGGGTGTAGAGTTATCACGGCCTGCGGCGGAAAAGACAGGAAAATGCGATTTGATGAGTCGGTCAGGATATCCACAGTTTATAACCTGGACATGGGGATGTTTGTCAGCTTTCTTGTATCTACTTTTAAGAAACTAAGTAAGGGTATAAAAGGGCTTTTTCGAAAAGACAGCAGTTCAATCGGCGGTTCAGCAGACAGAAAGCCTTCTGCTGGTGGAGGTCTGGGGGTAGCTACTCAAATAAACCGATGGCTGCTTATCCCCGACCCGCAGTTTTTCTGGATATTATTCGCTTTGCCTGTCGCCCTGTTGAAAGCCCGGCGATGTGATGTTATTTACTCGTCGGCCTGGCCGGTTTCCTGTCATGTCCTGGGGCTTTTGGTTAAGAAGTTAACTGGAAAACCGTGGGTTGCGGATTACAGAGACGAATGGACTTTGAATTCTCAGTGGAAGCCTCCGACGGTCGTTCATAAAAAGCTTGGTGAAAAACTTGACGCTTCATGTATAAAAAATGCCGACTTGGTGGTCAACACCACTGAAAAAAGAACGCAAAGGTTTATTTCACATTTTGCGGGGCCTCAAGAGAAGTATATAACCATACACAATGGTTATGATGAAGATGATATTAAAGCTTTTGCAGATGTTAAACCTCCGGACGACAAATTCGTCATAACATACCTGGGAAGTCTTTACGGCGGAAGGGACCCGGAAGGTTTTTTATCGGCCCTTAAAAGCTGTATCGATAACGATGAAGTGGACAGATCAAGAGTTTGTGTAAATTTCATTGGAAGTGACAGCCCGGCATTGAAGAAAGTTGTCGAGGCGTTAAAACTGGACGATATAGTAGAAATAAGCGAGCCATTATCACAAGAGAAGGCGTTTTCAATCCTTTCTGCAAGCGACTTGGCACTTCTCATTGGTTCCGATATGGAAAGCTATGCGATGACTACAAAGGTTTACGAGTTTGCTGCGATGAAAAAGCCTATTTTAGCCTTGGTTCCACAAGGCCCTGTAAAGGAATTTGTGGAAAAGTGCGGAGGTTGGTGCTGTGAAAATGACGATATAAATCAAATTCATGAATATATTTGCAAAATATACAAACTATACAAGTCTAAAAAATTAGAGCATTTTAGTGATAATGATTTTGTAAGACTGTATGAAAGGAAAGTATTGACTTCTCAGTTAGTGGAGCATCTTAATAAGTTAACTTAAATTAGGATTTTAATGAAAAAGTTTAAGAGATTATTATTTTATATTTTATATCATTATTTTGCTAAACATTTGCCCGCGTCTAATGTGCCTTTGTCTTTTGGGGCTAAGTATGTAAGAAGGTTCATTTGCAAACAACTATTTAAGAAGTTTGGTGTTAATGTAAATATAGAAAAAAAGGCCGAAATAGGCTCTGGCAGGCATATTGAAATAGGTGATAATTCCGGTATAGGTATTAATTGCACTGTTAAGCGAGGTATAATTGGAAATAATGTCCGCATGGGACCTGACGTTGTTTTTATAAATCAAAATCATAATTTTAATGACGGTGAATTAAATGGTTATATTCAGTACGAGCCAATACAAGTTGGGGATAATGTTTGGATTGGAACAAGAGTCATTGTATTGCCCGGTAGAAAAATTGGAAAAAATGCAATCTTAGGCGCTGGAGCTGTTATAACCAAAGATGTTCCGGATAATGCCATTGTTGGAGGTAATCCGGCAAAAATAATTCGCTATCGTGAAATAGAATCTGAAATAAATTAATACCAATTAATTAGCAAAAGGCAGATAATGATAGAAAACAACAACTCATCTTTTGCTTATGAATTTTATGAAAATTCTTATGAGCCTCAACATGGTTATAATGCTCAAGAATTATCTAATGAAATAATTGATAAGTCGATTGATGTCAACTTTGGCGCCGGTATGGATTATATTCTTCTCGCCGGCTGGATGTTCTGCGGGTTGATTGGTCTGGCGACAATTGTTTTCCTGAACCAGACATTGGCAGGTATTGCGATAATCGCGATACCTACGATGATCGGGATGATATTGAAGCCGACTTTTTCTGTTTGTGTTTTTATGCTTACCTTGCCGACAAGCGCAGGCATTGCGATTCCGGGGATGCTCTCACTCGGAAGGGGTGTTGGGTTTGCGGTGGCTTTTTCATTTCTGCTTAATCTTACTGTGAGCAGGCCTCATCTGAGAATGAAAAACAAGGCGATCTGGTGTGCCCTGGCTCTTGTCGGTCTGACGGGGCTTAATGTTTTAAGGGCTTCATCCATGTTGGCGGAATTTTTAAGATTTTTCACGGCAGTTCAGCTTGTAATACTTTTTTTAATTGTTTACTGGGTCATAACCTGCAACGGCTGGAACTCGCTGAAGTGGATACTCAGGTCTTATGTCATCGGTACTGTTATGATGTTTATATTCAGTTTTTTGACAGGTGCGGCGGCAAGGTCCATAGTCGCCGGTGAAGGCAGGCTCATGGCCACTTTTGGCTCAGAGGTGAATCCTAACTTTCTTGCGGGGGTCGCAATAATGGCGCTTTTCGCGGCGATATATTTGTTTATAACAGATAGAAGTTTATTGTGGAAGATGTTTTACCTGTTTTCTTTCCTGTTTTTGCCTGTAATTATACTCAAACTCGGCTCGCGAGGCGCCGTGGTGGCGATGGCATTGACAGTGGTTTCTCCCGTATTTTTTGCCAAGGACCTGATTAAAAAGCCTTCGATAATTATTATATTAGGTCTTTTTATTATTCTTCTTGCGGGTTTAGCTTTTTTCGCTTTTTCCAAAGGGCAGTTGACCCAGGAGGTTTCATCACGGTATACGGACATTGATTATGCTAAACAGTCTTTAAGTTACCGATTATATTTAAACCGAAAAGCGATAAGTGTAAGTTTAAGTAATCCATTGGGTACAACGTTTAGTGGGTGGTTTAGCAAAACAAGTTTAGAACATTTTCCTCATAGCGACCTTTTCTTCATGTTAGGTGCTTATGGCATAATCGGGGCAGGCATATTTTCCTTCTTCTTTCTTTTCTTGTTTTTGACTGTAAAAAAGATGCCCTTAGGTATAGATAAAATATACGCAAGGGCTATTCTAACATACCTTTTCATTGTCGGCTTTAACAATGTTTATATATGGCGTAAGTTTTTCTGGGTTTTTCTGGCCATTTCCATGGCTTTTTATGTTTTGGAAAAGAGAAAAGTTTATATTCCAAATCAGCCAACTTACAGTGAACCTGACTTGATATATTCCTGAATATACACTTATTAGTGGTATATTTCATTTAGATGGTTTTAGTCTTAGATATTTTTTAGTTCTTATGCGCATTTTAGCAATCAGTCATAACTTTCCAAACTCAAGGAATGCCAACGAGGGTGCATTTGTCGCACGTCAGTTTCACGAGTTGGCCCGGCAGGGAAATGATGTTGCGGTTTTTGTACCCGCTGCGTGGATACCAACTCCACTTACTTACCTGAGATCAGGGGAACTGCGTGACAAGAGGCAGAATTTTTGCTATAAAGACATGAAGGCTGAGGATATAAGATTTCCCTGTATCCCCCATATGCAAGCTTTGCCTCTTAATAATAAAATGGCATATTTTGTTTTACGTAATAAACTCAAAAAAGCACATCAAGAGAAGCCTTTCGATATCATATATGCCAGATTCTTATTTGTAGATGGGTTTGTAGCAGCAAAACTGTCTCGTGATTTGAATGTTCCCTGCGTGGCAGTTTCTGCGGGTTCTGACTTGAATCTTTTTGCCCGGGCAAATAAATTATCGTTTAATGATCTTATGTATATCCTTCGCAATGTTGACGGGTTGGTAACCAGTGGTAAAAAATCCGCTTTAAAGATCAAGGAACTTTCCGGCAGAGATGCTTTGGTACTTCACGGAGTTGTTGACACTGAAACTTTTTGCCCTGCAGAGAACAGGGATATGGCCAAAAGCCGTATCGGCCTTGAAATAAATAAAAAGGTACTTCTTTATTTAGGGTCCTTCAAGCGGTCTAAAGGCGTTTTCGACATGATCGATGCATATAACCGTCTGCATGTTCGTTTTGGGGACTGGGTTTTCAAGATTTGCGGTTACGGTCCCGATAAGGCCGAAATGCAGGAATATATCAATGAAAAGCATGCCTCGGATTATATTCACGTTGAGCCTGCTGTTGATACGAGTGAGGTTCATAAATGGATGCAGGCATGTGATGCTTTCGTTTTAGCTTCTCATTCAGAAGGGATGCCCAATGCCGTAATGGAGGCTATGGCTTGCGGTTCAGCGGTAGTTGTTACCTCGGTAGGTGGTATTCCATATGAGTTCACAAACCGCAGGGAGGCACTGATTGTTGAGCCAAAAGACATCGACAGTATTGCAACGGGTCTTTCCGAGGTGATGGAAGATGAGAATCTTCGGCGGGAATTAGGTTCGAATGCAAGAAACAAAGCAGTTGAGAGGTTTGATCTGAAAAGTAATACATCTACTTTGATTTCTTACTTTGATGAGATCATAGACAAATCACGGAATTGATATTGGTCATCTGAATATAGGCTGAGATAATTGGTAAAACAACATAAGATATGTGTAATTACGGTTCTTCACAGGTCTAATGATAACAGGATTTTTCGGCGTGAATGCTGCAGCCTTTTGTCGAAAGGCTTTGATGTTCACTTTATTGCGCCGGATGATGAGCCTCCGGAAAAAACCGATATAAAGTATCATTCGATCAAGAGGTATGGTAATATATTCAAACGTGTTTTTTGGGGGAACTGGAAAGTTCTTAAACTCGCATTATCGATAAATGCAGATATATACCATTATCACGACCCGGAATTTATTCCGCTTGGTTTTTTAATGGCTGTTATGGGGAAAAAGGTGGTTTTCGACGTACACGAATCTGTGCATAATCAAATAAAAGGCAAGGGATGGATACCAAAGCCTTTACGCATTTTGGTATCACGATTTTATCTTTTAGCTGAGAGATTGTTGACAAAAAACCAGGGTTTGATAGTAGCTAACCGACGCAGTGTGGATGATTATAAGAGAAAAGTGTATCTAGTTCAGAATTATCCAATACTCAGGGATGATCTTTGGAATTCTTATGATAGGAATAAATTTGAATCAAAACCACTGATTGTATATGTAGGCGGGGTTTCTATGGTAAGGGGTGCTGATGTCTATGTGGAATTAGCAGGTAAATTAAAACAGGCTGGCTATAGTTTTGAAATGAAAATAATCGGTTGGAACTGCGGAAATACAGTAGAACAACTTTCTGGCAGAGTTTCGGAACTGGAGGTTGAAGAATGCCTTGAATTTACAGGCGGTCTTGATTGGCTTGAAGCTATGAAATTGATGACAAAAGCTCATATTGGGCTTTGTTTATTAAGGCCTATTCCTAATTACACGAAATGCCTTGCGACTAAGATCGTTGAATATATGTTGTTGGGTATTCCTACGCTTTGCTCAGATTTTGATGTCTGGAGGCCTTATGTAGAAGGAGAAAATACCGGTTTGATGGCGGACCCCGAAGACATAGACGACATATTTGAAAAATGTTCGAGTATGCTCGATAACAGACAGACTCTTGAGGAAATGGCAGATCGAGGCAGGCTGGCAGTACAAGAAAAATATAATTGGGACATAGAATTCCAGAGTCTTATTTTATGTTATAATGATCTTCTAATAAATTGAGTTTATGGAAACAGCTTTTGGTTTTGATTCTCAGAGATCAGTCTTGCCGCCCAGGCCAAATAACATATTTTTGCGTTTTCCATTGAAATATTCTGTGTTTTCTCAGGAAAGTTCTTTGCTCCATTTGTTATGTCATAACCCATTGAGATATAGATGTCTTTTATGTTGTCGTCGTAGGCTGCGAGCCTGTGCCAGCCGAAATAAACCAGGCCTTTGAATCCCGGAGGTGAAGTTATACCGGAACTTCTTAAATATTCGGTTCGTTTTCCATGCAGATAATTAGTAAAGAAAAACGTTTTGTAGCCCGGTTTCCAGATTTGTTTATTGAATGTATTTATGAGTCCTTTTACAATATTTGGGTCTACAATTCCGCTTTCGTACCCTTTCAATGCGGTCCAAACGGTTCTGTTAGCATGAGATGTGTCCTGGATAACGAGTTTTTTCCTGATTTGCCAGTACCACTGAAAACCACCGGTATCTGTTCTTTTCACGAGTCCCCATTCTTTGGGTACTAATTTGCCGAGTTTCTTGCTTTGAGGATGAGATTGTGACAAGTCTTTTCGTGGTATCATATATAAATTTGATATTGTCTCAGCCCACTGGCCATAAGGATATCTTGTTCTGCCAAGTTTATGCATATCCATGCAAATGCATGCAAAATGTTCTCGCTTATCCCTGGCTGTGTGAAGGACAGCAAAAAGATAGTTCAGATTATCAGGGCCGTTGAGTTTTTGCAGGTGTGAGTTTTCAATATAATTAAAATATTTTTCTAAAACCTGGTGTTCGACAAAGTCCGCGATTTTATCCCAGCCGATCATGTTTTTTTCGTGTAAAATTGAAGCCACCATCATAAACCCAGCGGAAGCTTGGAAATCGGCAATTTGGCTATGGCCATTTGTTGCGTTTTTCAAGGATTTTGAAAAAAAACAAGGCCAAATGCCGTATGTTTTACCTCTAATTATGTATGATTTTGCGTTCTTTTCTGCTTGAAATATGGATTGTTTCACAAGATTGTAGGCGGTTATAATATATTTTTGATTATCTGTTGCACGGTACATGTCTATAAGTGATTGAATTTCCTGACGCAAGTAATATACTTCCTGATCATTGGCGAGATTTCTGATTAGTGGGTCCTTTTTCCTGCTATATTGAATATCATAAGCCTCGACAAGCCTTTGAAAGAGAAGCGGGTAATTGTCTTCATTTAATGGTGAGATTGTAGAGTTTAGCGATGTTAATAAATCATTTGGCTTTGCTGATAGTGCTGCTTTCGATAACAGTAATAAGCCAAGTAACAGAATTAAGGAAGTTTTATTTGACATAGTAACAACATTTTAACCAATTTTGCGGACGTCAGTCAAGTAATTATACTTATTTGATATCAAAATGTTCTTACAAGAAATAAAACAGGAGAGTTTTACCAAGATGCACATTCTTTATTTACATCAATATTTTGCAGTTCCTAAAGGCACCACTGGAACAAGGTCTTACGAGTTTGCTCGAAGGTGGGTTGCTAAAGGTCATGAGATAACAGTCATTACAGGGCATACGGACACCGGAGGACTGGAATATCGCAAGGGAATGCAGAATATAGACGGGATAAATGTATATATAGTGGGTTCAAGGTACAGTAATAAGCAATCTTTTGCCCGTCGCATACTTGCTTTTTTTCAGTTTATGTTACTTTCATTTTTCAAGAGTTTAAGTGTTAAGAATGTTGATGTTGTATATGCCACCAGCACTCCACTTACAATTGGGATACCCGCAATGCTGCTGAAGTGGATAAAAAGAAAACCATTCTTTTTCGAGGTGCGCGACCAGTGGCCCGAAATACCCATTGAAATGGGCTTTATAAGAAATCCGCTTCTTAAATGGTTTCTGATTAAACTTGAAAGGCGGATTTACTTAAGCAGTTGCGGAGTTGTCGCCTTGTCGCCGGGTATGGCTGAGGGTGTCAAAGAATCCCTGGGGACAGTAGACCGGAAAGTAATCATCGCCTCGAATTGCAGTGATTTAGACAGGTTCAGGCCGAATGTCGACAGCGGTTCGCTGAGGGCTAATAAAGGCTGGCAAGACAAATTCCTGCTTATGCATTGCGGAGCTATGGGAAGGGCAAATGGTCTTGATTTTTTAATTGAAGCTGCGAAAAAGCTCCAGGAACATAAAGACATACATTTCGTACTTGCGGGGGGAGGTTCGGAAGCGGAAAGGCTGAGTGAGAGTATTAAAAGTAATCAATTGAATAATATCGAAATGGTTGGCACAGTGCCTAAACATGAACTGCCCGTTTACTTCGCTGCATGTGACGTGTCCCTGGTAATATTCGCGAATTATAAAATATTGCAGCACAATTCCGCCAATAAGTTCTTTGATTCGTTAAGTGCCGGTAAGCCTGTTTTGCTGAATTACTCCGGCTGGCAGAGAGATGAGATAGAAAACGCTGACGCGGGTTTCGGCACTGAACTTTGCGATTTGGATGAATTTGTGGACAAAGTCCTCAAACTGTATAACAACAGGCAGATGCTGCCCGAAATGGGCGCCAATGCCCGTAAACTTGCTGAGCTGAAGTTTTCAAGAGACAAAATTGCCGCTGAGGTACTGGAGTTCATAACTACTCCGGTTCAGCGATAATATTGTATAAACGATAATGTGCCCATGAATAATGAAATTGTTAATGTAGTATGTAACGAAACTGGCTGCTATTGCTTTGTCGCAGCTGGTTCAGTAGTTACGAAAAACATACACAACTACTCGCTTGTCATGGGCAACCCCGCCAAACACCGAAAGTGGATCGGCAGGCAGGGCGTACCTCTCGCAAAAACCGATAAAGACGGAATATTAATTTATCCGGAAACCGGGTATCGCTATAAAATAACCCCAAAGGGGCTTTCCTGTCTGGAACTTGGTGAGTATGAGCCTCTTCCGGACGAGTACAGAAAAAGCAAAGTCGGTTACCGTGAAATAAAAAAGAATACAAAGGATTGAAGCTAACTTAAAGAATTTGATATTCAGGTAGAAAGATGCCAAAGACAAAGAAAAAAAGCTCAAGCCCGGTAATATTGTTTTTTGCTGTTTTTATTTTGATGATCGCCCTGGCCGTCTTCAATAATTTCAGAAAGAGAGAGTCTTACGGGTTAGTGGTGCGTGACAACGCCGGCACCTCGTCGGTCAGGACTTATGAAGACTCGCTGATAGCTTTTTTTATCGATGGGCAGGTTCGTATCTGGAACTGGACCGACATACAGGCACAGCCGCGAGAAGGGGTGGTACCCGGCATGGACGGTGTGTATATAGGCGATGACAGGTGCGTTTCAATGGTTATAAAAGACATAAGCGAATTAGTTTTAACGGATTTCAACACCGGTGAAACAGTTGACAGGTTTTATTTCGGACCAGCCGACAGGACCATAATTACCTGCACCAATTCTGCAAGAAGTGGAATTGCATATGCCGAACTTGACAAAAGCCAAGCCGGTAAAGTCAGAGGATGTAAAATTCTTTTTTTTGACACGGACTCACTGTCGCTCAAAACAGTTGCCACGCTCGATGTTTCCGGCAGCCGGTGGATGATAGAAGAGATAGCTCTTAGCGAGGACGCGAAGAAAATTGCTGCGGTCGGTACAAAAGAAGGCAAAGGCCTGATGATCTTGTTCGACGTAGAATCTAGAGAGATTATATTGGAAAAAAATTTTGAGCAGGCCCCGGCTTTTTTAAGCGCGGCGTTTTCGCCGGACGGCAAGAATAATTACATGCGCGGCGATGACATGAATGTTTATTCCGTGAATACAGGGGACGGCGGATTGGCGATTGTGTATGAAAGCGGTCTTGAGCGAGGCATTGAAAATGTCGATTGGCCGCTGCAGGATATAGCTGTAAGTCAATCAGGAGATTTAATAGCTGCCACGGTTGGGCGCACATTTGTTATCTGGCAAAAAGAAAACCCTGAGCCGATTGACACTTTGGGGGCCGGGCACAAAATTATAAGTCGAATAACATTAAGCCCGGACGGGGCATACCTGGTAAGTTGCGACCTGCGTGCAAGCGGAACGATAGTGGTAAGAAACATCAGAAATTAGTATTGGCCGGCCAAATGCCGGAATACTGCAGGGAAGATATACTCATGGCCAATAAATTTATTGCATCGTCTTTAAAAAGGATTTTCGATCTTGTCACTTCTATGCTTGCGATTGTGTTGCTTTCACCTTTTATAATTATTCTCGCCGTGTTCGTAAAAATTAAACTCGGCAGTCCCATTTTTTTTACGCAGGAAAGGCCCGGTAAAGGAGGCAGGCCTTTCAAGATGTACAAGTTCCGTACTATGAGTGATAAGAGGGATGAAAAGGGCAGTCTGCTGCCCGATCATGAAAGGATGACCCCTTTCGGCACATGGTTAAGGAGCACGAGCCTTGACGAACTGCCGGAGCTTTTCAATGTGATAAGAGGGGAAATGAGTATTGTCGGTCCGCGCCCTTTGCTTATGAAGTATCTGCCGCGTTATTCCACCGAACAATACCGCCGGCATGAGGTTAAGCCCGGCATAACCGGATGGGCACAGGTCAACGGCAGGAATTTGATTGACTGGGACAGGAAACTTGCTTTGGATGTCTGGTATGTTGATAACATGTCGTTTTGGCTCGACATAAAGATTATATTTTTGACCGCCATTCATGTGTTAAAGCGTGAAAATGTTACGCAGGATGGGCATGTTACCGTTGAGGAGTTCATGGGGCCCGGCAAAGACACTCGTCTTATCAATAATAACGGCAGCCCGGACAACGAGCAGGAAACAACTTAAAAAATGCAGCCCAGCGAACATAACATGGATTACGAAAGTCTCAACAAGATCGACTCTCTTTATGGGACACCCTTTTATATGTTCGATAAAGAAGCGTTTATCAAGAATTTTGACAATCTGACGAGGTCTTTCAGGGCACTTTACGATAACTTTATCCTGGCCTATTCCTACAAAACCAACTACACACCTTACCTCTGCCGGCTGATAAAAGAGATGGGCGGCTGGGCCGAGGTTGTTTCAAGGCTTGAATATGACATTGCTTTGCGTATCGGTCAAGACCCGGCGAAAATAATTTTTAACGGCCCGGTAAAGCATTATGAGGATATAGAAATTGCCTTAAATAACGGGAGCCTGGTGAACCTGGATGACTGGTACGAGATAGACCTGGTTGATAAGTATGCCGCTGACTATCCCGGTAAGCATATTCGGTTGGGCATCAGGATTAATGTTGGTCTTTGCGACCAGTCGGGAGACTCCCATATCCAGTCAAGCCTGAAGACAGGCAGGTTCGGTTTCTCGCCCGACCGGGAGAATTTGCAGGCTCTTAAAAAAAGGCTTGATGAGATACCCGGCTTGAGTGTTGTGAGCCTGCATGGCCACACCTCGACCACCGACAGGAGTTTGTGGTGCTTTGAAACAATTACCCGGACCCTTTGCGGCATTGCCGAAGCCTGTTTTCCCGACACTATTGAATACCTGAATATTGGAGGGGGCTTTTTCGGTTATGTTCCTCCCGAGATGGGATTGAAAAATGTGCCGAGCTTCGATGAGTACGCCCATGCTGTTGTAGAGACTATGAAAGAGAGCAGGGTGGTTATGAACCGCTGTCCGAAACTCGTAATAGAGCCCGGTGTCGCGATGGTCGCCAACACCTTCAGCTTAGTCTCAAAGGTGGTCGCCTTAAAAACCATCGGTGACAAAAAATTTGTAATAATCGACGGCAGCGCGTTTCATGTAAAACCAACGATGCATAATGTGAATCAGCCTCATGCTTTCATCTATAGAAAGCGTTCCTGTAAGAGCAAGAAATTCGATGTAGTAGGCTCGACCTGTATGGAAAAAGATATAATACTTAAGGATATAGTAGAGCCTTTGCCTCAAAGGGGTGATTACATAATCGTAAATAATGTCGGGGCTTACACTACTGTGCTCAGCCCGCCTTTTATTAACCCAGCACCCGCTGTATTGAAACTTGGCGGAAAAGGTGATGTCCATCAAATAAGG
The DNA here is from genome assembly GCA_964628195.1 of uncultured Pirellulales bacterium. Lineage (GTDB taxonomy): Bacteria > Planctomycetota > Phycisphaerae > Sedimentisphaerales > Anaerohalosphaeraceae > CAZVPF01. Next base: position 80,404 of record CAZVPF010000005.1, read on the forward strand.
CAAAGACAGTCTTTGGATCATTTTATAATTGATTACGAACTTTGATTTTATCAAAACATAGATTTAGGTGCCTGAAATGAATGTGTTATTAACAAGTGTTGGAAGACGTGGCTATCTGGTTAATTATTTCAAAGAAGTAGTCGGCAGCAATGGATTGATCTGGGGGTGTGATTATAATAAATATGCCCCTGCTCTTCAGTATTGTGACAAGAGTGTCCTTTTTCCGAAAGTTGACGACCCTCAATATGTCGAAAACCTTTTAAGCTTTTGCAAAAACAACGATATAAATATAATTGTGCCTCTCATAGATCCCGAACTCGAAGTTTTCGCGGCCAAGCGGCATCTTTTTGATGAAGCCGGCATAATGAATCTTGTATCCACTGCCGAAACAATTGAGTTAGCTTATGATAAGTATCTTACGTATAAATTTGGGGTCAAATACGGTATCGCAGTACCAGAAACATTTATTGATATCGATGCTGCTATCGACCGTATTAATTCAAAGAAGCTGACCTGGCCTGTTGTGGTAAAGCCAAGGAAAGGCAGTGCTTCAGCAAAAATTAGTTACTGCTTTAACAAGGCGGAATTGCGTCTGGCTTTCAATACCTGTCCAATGCCTATGGTACAGGAATATCTTGAAGGTGATGAATACGGTTATGATATTTTCAGCGACAGGGAATTCAGGCCGATTAGTGTGTACTGCAAGAAAAAGCTTGTAATGCGAGCGGGAGAAACAGACCGGGCTGTCAGCATCAATGACAGTGAAATGATCGATTTTGGTCTAAAAATTGCTAACAATCTAAAATTATTCGGCCCGCTCGATGCTGACGTAAAACTTACTAAAGATGGGCCGAAACTTTTGGAGATCAATCCGCGGTTTGGGGGCGGCTATCCTTGCGCACATTTAGGCGGTGCGGATTTCCCTGCTAAAATAATATCCATCTTTAATGGTGAAAAGCTGACACCTGATATCGGCAAGTGCCCTCCGGGGGTCTACATGATGAAACAGGACGAAATTCTTACGTTCAAGAAAGACGCTTTGTATTCAATTCAAAAGCCGGAAGAGTGGCAAATTGAAAGAAAAGGCCAGAGTTTCACTATAAGACTTCTTGAAAGTGAAGACGAACTTTTGTTGAAAGACTTTTTTACTTCTCTTGCCGACAGTATAAAAAGGTGGTACTCGCCTCATGCCTTTGATGAAAGAACAGCTGAAGAAATATGCAGTAATCCCGACCCGGCATTTCAGCGGGTATTGATAATCCACGAAGGTCGAATTATAGGGTACTGTGTTCTGTATTTAGGCTTGAGAAAATGGGAGGCCAAAAGATACAGAGGCATGTTTACCAGGCAAGAGGTCTCAACTATAGCCCCCTGTGTTGTTGATGAATTTCAGCATCACGGGCTTGGGACCGCGATGATGAATTACGTTAAATATGTTTCTAAATTTTACGGCAGAAAAGCTATTCTTTTATGGGGCGGGGTTGTTGTCAAGAACATCAAAGCAGTTAATTTTTACAAAAGGCTTGGATTTGAGACAAGCAGGAAATGGCTGCACCCACAAAAACGTGTTATGAGTTATGATATGTATTGGAACATTTAACTTCAATAGAAAATGTACTGTTAATGAGTGAAAATAAGACAACTATTCTTGAAAACGACAGTATACGTCTTTCGACGCTTACAGCAGATGATATCAAACTCAAGGTTGCCTGGTATAACGATCCTGAGATCAACAGGCATCTTGTTTTATATGAACCGCTCGAACTTGAAAAATCTTTGAGATGGTTAGAGTCCCTTCAAGGCAGGGAGGACCGCCTTGATCTTGTTATTGAAACTAATGAGGGCAGGGCCATAGGGGTGATAGGGCTTCTCGAAATTGACAAAAACAACAAAACCGCCGAGATATACATAGTCATCGGCGAGAGGGATTACTGGGGCAAGGGCGTGATGCTCGAGGCCGAGAGCCTTTTGATACGGCATGCTTTCGACAAGATGGGGCTTGAGAAAATATGGGCTCAGGCGCGTTGTGAGAACATGGCGAGCATAATCACGATGAAAAAACTGGGCTTCAAGATTGAAGGTCAACTTCGACAGCATAAAGTAATGGGCGGAGAAAGGGTTGATCTTGTCATGCTCGGCTTGCTCAAAGATGAGTTCGTTTTTTTCGACGGGTAATGATTATGAAACTTCACCACATAGCTTATGTGTGCACGGACGTCGAAGCTAAAGCTGAGAGCATGGTTTTTTTCTACGGCGCGAAAATTCTCGGCCCTGCAGTAGCCGACAAGCACCAGGGGGTTAAAATATTGTTCCTTGAACTTGCCGACAATACAAGGATTGAGCTTCTCGAACCCCTCGACGAAACCAGCCCGGTCAATAACTTCCTCGCCAGGGGCGGCGGATGGTATCACCTCTGCATAGAAGTCGACGATCTCGATCAAAAGCTTGATGAACTGTCCCGGTCGGGTAAGGCTTTTGTTGTCATGCCGCCCGCTGATGCGCCCGCTATCGATAACCGTCGGGTCGCCTTTGTTATGACCGATCAAAAGGAAATCATCGAATACATTGAAACACAAAAGAAATGAATCCGCTGCTTGAGAAAATAGAAGATGCTTTGAACGACAAACGCTGGCTTGCTGTCAGGAAGACCGCTGCAGAGGTCATCGAAGCGTTTGAAAGCGGCAGCGATCAATATGATGTAAAGGTCAACGCTGCGTTTATCGGTTCGTTCACTCTTGGGCCGCTTGTGGATTATGTTATTGTTCAGGCTGCATCTTGCGGTATCTGGCTGAATCCTTACATAGGTGGTTACGGGAAGATCGAGCAGGAAATGCTTGATCCGAAAAGCGGTTTGTATGAGTTTGAGCCCGAGTTTTGCTTTGTTTTCCCGGAATTTGGCAAAGTTGTAAACCCCGAAGGGCTTATAAACGCATTCTGCGGTAATTGTAAGTGCCATTTAGTTTTCGGCAATTATATGGCTGTTCCCGGATGGCCTTACCATATTATCAAAGCTGAGCAGACCGAGGAGGTGCAAAAAGCCAACAGCGTCCTAAGCAGGGCAGCAGAAAAACATCCTTGCTCCCAGTTGCTTGATATTGACGGCATGGCAGCTTATTATGGATACAGCCGGTCGGAGTCACCGGAGATGCTCGCAATGGCGAGGATGCCCTACTCGGAAGGGTTCATGTCGGTTCTGAGCAAGAAGATAATTTCTCATGTCAGGGCGGCAAAAGGGCTTGTGAAAAAGTGCCTGGTCCTTGACTGCGACAATACGCTGTGGGGCGGGATAATCGGTGAGGACGGTTTTGACGGAATTGCTATCGGTCCGGATACGCCGGGCAGGGAATACGTCGAGTTTCAGAAAGCAATTCTTGAGCTATACGGGCAGGGTGTTATACTCGCCGTCAACAGTAAAAATAATTATGAAGATGCGATACGTGTCTTCAGGGAACACCCGCATATGATACTGAAAGAGGAGCATTTCGCCGGGCTTGCGATAAACTGGCAGGACAAACCCTCGAATATGCAAAAACTTGCCGATGAAATAAATATCGGCCTGGACAGCTTTGTTTTTCTCGACGACAACCCCGCCGAGAGGGCGATGATGCGACAGATGCTGCCGCAGGTTCATACGCCCGAATTGCCTGCAAACCCGTGCCTCTATGCGAAATTTTTAAGGGAAACAAATGATTTTGTCAGGAGCTCTCTTACTGACGAGGATAAAAAGAGAGGGCAGATGTATGCGGCCCAGAGGAAACGCAGCGAGGTGCAAAAACAATTCGTCACCCTTGAAGATTATCTCAGGTCGCTTGAGATGACAGCGACTATCCGGCCGGCTGGTGAGGGCGATGTTAAGAGGGTCAGCCAGATGACCCAGCGGACAAACCAGTTTAACCTGACGACGAAGCGATATACCGAGAGTGAAATTTCTGAAATGCTCGAAAGCGACACATGGAAGATATTTGTGCTTGGCCTGAGGGATAAGTTCGGAGACAATGGCACGGTCGGACTTGCGATTATTAACTGCAGCGGAAAGAGATGGCAGGTCGATAGTTTTTTAATGAGCTGCCGGGTCATAGGCAGGGGGGCAGAGGATGCGCTTGTAGAGAGAATATTTGCAGAAGCTAAGAGTGATAATATCAAGAAGATATTTGCCAATTATATTAAAACCGCAAAAAATTCTTTAGTAGAGGACTTTTGGGACCAAGCGGGTTTTGAAGTGATGAGTCAAAATGCCGAAGAGGCTGAATATTGTCTTGAGGTAGATAGTTTTAAGCCTGCTCGCTATGATTATCTTAAAGTGGAGGGACTTTGAGTGGATAATCTTGAAAGATGCATCGCGTGTGACGGCGAGAAAATTAAGAAAATTCGGCTTGCATCCGGGCATGATGCTTATGAATGTGAGACTTGCGGTCTTGTTCGTGCAGCTGAAATCAAGCCTGATAAAAAAATATATGAAGACGGTTATGACGATAAAAAAGAAGGGTTTACCTGGCATCATTTTTTAAGTACGCAAAAGAAGATTAAAGAAGGTTGTGCAGTTCACCTGTCCTGGCATGAAGAGAAGCTGCTGAAAAAACATGGAAAGGTAAATAATGAAAAACTGCTTGAAGTAGGTTGCAGCATCGGTCGTTTTTTACATGCTGCCAGGCAGCGGGGCTGGGATGTTCATGGAATTGACATAAGCTCAAAGGCAGTTGAGCTTGCGGGTGAAATTTTAGGCCATGAAAATGTTGATTGCGGCACGCTTGACAACGATTTCTTCGATAACAACTCTTTTGATCTCGTTACATCTTATGAAGTAATAGAACACGTTGAAGACCCTTTATTGTTTATGCGACAGATAAACAAAGTATTAAAAACCAACGGAACAGCCGTCATAAGTACGCCTGATTGGGCCAATATTTTTATTCGACGACATAAAAGACTAAATTACTGGCCGCCTTATCATATATGGTATTTTAACAGTAAAAATATTAAAATGCTGTTTGAAAAAACAGGCTTTGAGGTCAAAGAGATATGGAGGAGGAAATTTGCCTGGAGCGAAACATGCTGGCCGAAATGGAAAAGATTGTTACTGTTGCCCTACTTGTTGTTTCGCGGTACAATTCTCAATGAAGGTAACGGCAGAATAGTCGTAATAGCAGCTAAAACGAATCAGGAATAAGGCTTGGAAGATAAACTTAAAGAGATTTTTCAAAGATGTTTCGGCGTTGAAGAGCTTGATGACTCCATGAGTATAGAGAACGTGAAGGGCTGGGACTCAATGGCACATGTAGGCCTGATAATGGAACTCCAGAAGGAGTTTAGTGTAACAATTTCACCTGTCGAGGCTATTGAATTGACAGACGTAGGCAGTATTAAAGATTTTCTTACGGAAAAATGCTGATATGAGCGGATTGACATTCTGCTTTAATGAAAAACTTCAGCGGAAAATGAGTGCTGGGATAAGGAAAGTGTTATTCGACCCCCAGGGTCCTTCAGATTTAAGTCGGCAGCTCTACCCAATAGTAGAACAGTTTATCTAATAATTGAAAACCATCGTAGGAAATTGACTTTGACCACAGAAATGAAGAGTTTGTTGTGTCGCGAAACAGGCTGCAAATATATGAAGCATCAAAGCAGTTATGTTGATGAGGGTTCCGAAATAGGAGAAAATACCGTTATATGGCATTTCTCGCATATTATGACTGGAGCGAAGGTCGGCAATGGCTGCAATATTGGACAGAATGTTTTCATAGGCGAGGGCGTTATAGTCGGCGATAACGTGAAAATTCAAAATAATGTTTCTTTATACAAGGGCGTTAAAGTTGAAGATGAGGTTTTCTTAGGTCCTTCCTGTGTGTTTACGAATGTTATAAATCCCCGGTCAGAAGTAAATAGGAAAAATTTCTACAGCAGCACCAATATAAAAAGGGGTGCCACAGTAGGTGCTAATTCAACTATTCTATGCGGGATAGACCTTGGTTGTTACTGTTTTGTGAGTGCAGGTTCGGTGGTTACAAAAAATGTTAAAAATTATTCTTTGGTTATGGGCATTCCCGCCAGGCACCATAAGTGGTTAAGCCGGCAGGGTGCGCCTCTCCAAAAGGCCGACAAAGACGGAAATTTGATTTGCCCGGAAACCGGGTTCCGCTACAAAATAATAGACGGGGAGCTGGTATGTCTCGACCTGGATGAGTATGATCACCTGCCGGCAGAGTTCAGGAAAAGCAAAATCAGTTATAATGACATGAATTTGCCTGATTAAAACATTTTTCAATATCTCAGCAGAAAAAAGCATTTCGAGGGTATATTTCCCCCCATCCACGTGCAGGTGAAAAGACGGTTCACTGTCCGTCGGGTTCATCACACAGTTCCAGCAAGCCAGGCAGGAAAATTCTGCGTTTTCAAGTCTTTTAAGGCACACCTTCTCAGTATGGGAAAAAGCTCATTCGTTTTTGTCATACTGCTCAAAAACTTCATTCCCAACCCGTTTTTTGAATTTTTCCCAAATAGCGACTATGCTTTGCAGGCTATCATTAGAGTGAAAGTTTTTGCCAGTTTGTAAAGGCTTGGATAGGATTATTGGATTGCGTAATTTGAGAGTATGTATAATATGATATGGTGCAGGTTTTATTTTATTATGGGAGAGTTTGATGAGCGGTATAATCGATTTTCATACACACGCATTCCCCGACAGTCTGGCCAGCAAGGCTATGAAGGCCTTATCGGACGAAGTGCCGGGTGTGCCTTATTTTCTTGACGGGCGGGTCAGGTCGCTGCTCAAGTCGATGGACAGGGCGGGAATCGAGCGCAGCGTTGTAGCAAGTATTGCCACTCGAGCCAAGCAATTCGAGCCGATATTGCAATGGAGCTGCGAGATACGAAGCGAGCGGCTGATACCTTTTCCGTCGGTGCATCCGGGTGACCGGGACGTTGCCGGACGCGTAAGGCAGATAGCGGACGAGGGCTTTGCGGGCATTAAAATGCACCCATATTATCAGCAGTTCGATATGGACGAACCGAGAATGGACGAATTTTACTCAGCTGCGAGTGAAAGGCAGCTCGCAGTGCTCATGCATACGGGATTTGATATCGCATTCGAGAGGGTAGACCGGGCAGGACCGGGCAGGATAATGAATGTTATCGGACGTTTCCCTGAGTTGAAACTTGTCACTACGCACATGGGCGCGTGGCAGCAGTGGGATGAGGTGGCAAAAAAAGTTACCGGTGAAGATGTATATATAGAAACCTCTTATTCACTGGATGATGTTGACAAAGAAACGGCAAAAAAAATATTTTTTTCTCATCCAAAAGAAAAGATTATTTTCGGAACCGACAGCCCCTGGGCCGACCAATGCGAGGAAATTGATAAGATCAAAAAACTCAATTTAGGCAAAGACTTTGAAGATATGGTTTTTTGCAAAAACGCCCTGCGATTGTTGGGTTTATCGGATAAAGCTTCTTAAGAAGAAGCAATTTGTACCTAATATGGGGCAATTTTATTCAGAAAAAAGCACAGTTTTTGTGCGAATATGACGAAGAAATATCGGTGTAAGCTGTTTTATGCGCAGGGATATTGGCTTGCGGCTGGTGCAGGGATATACAGTTTATATGAAATATATTGAAAAAAACGCTTGTAAGGGAATTTTGGATTAGTTAAAATCTCGCGTTATTCAAAAATGGCAGGCGATTAAGGAAAATGAGATGTTGGGAATCGAAGGTAACGGCGTTGCTGCGGCTTATGTGTTGTGCATTTTAAGCGCGATCCTTTGCGTTGTTTACGGTGTTCTTAACTGGAACAAAGGCGAGGAAAGTGTTGAGCCTGACGACATAAAGTGGGCAGCGGAAGAAAAAAAGGTGGAAGAGGAATTGTAGCAGTCTTGGCAGTTAATCAGTGGCGCAAGAGGTTCTCCTCCCGAAGGAATGGAAGTGGATTTGGAGGTAAGTGCGATGCCAGCGGAATCCGGAGTCGGGCTATTTGACATTGTAGTGGTATTGGTATATTTGTTCGCGGTTATTTTTCTTGGCTGGCTTGGTTATAAGCGTACCAAGACAGCGGCGGATTATCTTATTGCGGGCAGGGATGTTCATCCATTCGTGATGGCGCTAAGCTACGGGGCGACTTTTATCTCGACAAGCGCAATCGTGGGTTTTGGCGGTGTAGCGGGTCTGTTCGGGATGAGCGTGCTTTGGCTGACGTTTCTTAATATTTTTGTGGGGATATTCATCGCTTTCGTTTTCATTGCGCCTCGTGCGCGGCGGATTGGTCACTGCCTTGACGCCCACACCTTCCCGGAGTTTCTCGGCAGGCGGTACGGAAGCAAGTTCATACAGATATTCGCAGGAGTGGTTATATTCCTGTTCATTCCTTTATACGCGGCTGCGGTTCTTATCGGCGGCTGTTTGTTTATCGAGCTTCAGTTCGGAATCGATTACAACGTTGCGCTGCTGGTGTTCAGCATTATCATTGCCGCGTATGTTGTAGTGGGCGGGCTGAAGGGCGTTATGTACAGTGACGCGTTGCAGGGCAGCATAATGTTCCTAGGCATGCTGGCATTGCTGATATTCACGTATAGTAAACTCGGCGGGGTTACGAGGGCGCATGAACGGCTGACCGAGCTTGCGCCGCTGGTGCCGGGCAAGCTTCAGGCCATCGGGCACAGGGGCTGGACGCAGATGCCGCCTTTCGGATGGGGCGATATAAAATATAACCTGTGGTGGCTTGTCATTCCGACTATCACACTTGGTGTCGGCATCGGGGTACTTGCCCAGCCTCAGCTTGTTGTGCGTTTTATGACGATCAAGAGCCGCAAGGAACTCAACAGGGCGGTCCTGGTCGGCGGGGTGTTTATTCTTATTATGACGGGTGTGGCCTTTACTGTGGGTTCCCTGTCAAACGTTTATTTCGCCAACTACGGTCCGGAGCTTACGGGCAGGGTGGTTAAGGACGTCGGTGAAGACGAGAAGCACGTTGTCATGCAGATAATGAAAGCTGACGGCGGCAGCTGGGTTGACGTTGAGGGCAAGATGGCCCCGGTTAAGCTTAGCGAGGAGCAGCGGGTGGGCGTTGCCGAAGTTGACGGCAAGAGTGTCAATGTCGTCAAGGGCAGGAGCATTTCGATAGTTTACGCCGCGGGCGATTCGGGTAAGATTATTCCGACATTTATTACGACGGCGATGCCGGCGTGGTTCGGTCTGCTGTTTTTGCTGACGCTGCTTTCTGCGGCGATGAGTACGCTTTCAAGCCAGTTTCACGCGGTCGGGACGAGTATCGGGCGCGATGTTTACGAGCAGGTTACGGGCAAACACGGGCAAAGTACGCTTGTTACAAGGATAGGTATCATAATCGGCATTGTTTACGCGGTGTTAGTAAGTTTTGCCTGGCGTGAGAGCACCGTTATTCCGAGGGCGACTGCGATATTCTTCGGGCTTTGCGCGTCAGCGTTTCTTCCGGCGTTTATAGGCGGTATATATTTCAAGAGGGCGACAAAGCCTGCGGCTATCATCTCGATGGTTGTCGGTTTTATTATTACCGCATTTTGGCTGACTTTCATCAAGTCGAAAGAAGCCGGGGCCATAGGGCTGGTTCAGCAACTTACGGGCGGCAAGACAAGCCTGCTGGCCGGCAAGCCGAACTGGGACTGGGTGGACCCGATCGTTATAGCTTTCCCGATATCGATAATACTTATGATTATTGTCAGTTTCCTTACGAAACCGCCTGCTGATGAACATATTGAAAAATGTTTCGGTCGGCGGAAGTGATATAGCAGGTATTGTAAGACAGATTTTAATGGAGAAATAAGTCAACCAGATTTAGGAGACGAGTAGTATGAACAGGAAAATTATGATCTTACTGGCGGTTATGAGTTTTGCCGTATTGGTTCTGCCGGTCACCGATGCCATGGCTGCACGCGGCAAAGAAAAGCGTGCAGAGGCATACGGAGCAGGCGAGAGTTCTTACGACAAGATGATGGAGAAATTCTATCACCCGGCGGACTGGATCGAGCTTGGCGGTGATTTCAGGGCAAGGTATGTATATTCACCGCATGTCGACACTCTAAATGCCAATCCTTCCAACGGGCAGTCAAACTGGCACTATACGAGATGGCGCACGCGTATCTGGGGCCGGTTCGAGCTGGATGAAAACCTCGATTTCAACGCTCGGATCATCAATGAGTGGCGCACATGGTGCGACCCGGATCGCAAGCCAGCGGGCTGGAACTGTGACGAGTGGCTGTTCGATAAGTTCAACCTGACCTGGCGGAACGCATTCGATATGCCGCTGACACTGGTATTCGGTCGCCAGGATATTGCGCTTGGCCACAGGTGGCTGGTCTTTGAGGGTACGCAGAACGACGGTTCGAGGACAATTTTCTTCGACGCTATCCGTGCTACTTACGACTGGAAAGAATGGGACACGAAGATCGACGTTATCTATGTTAATAACCTCGCTTACCAGCGAAACAGGATAAAACCAATCAACGACCGTGTAACTCCGACTAACTACGAAGACGATCAGGGTATTATCGTTTACGGAAGCAAGAAGTGGTCGGATAAAGTCAAGACAGACGGTTACTACATCTGGAAAAAGGATGACCCACTTCAGGGCACTCTTGGATCGGCGTTCAGTGCCGAAGCTGAAATCCACACGCTTGGCGGTCTTGTTGATGGTTTTATTGATGACAACAAGCAGTACCAGTACTACGTTGAAGCCGCTGCTCAGACCGGAAGCAAAGATACCCAGGATATGGAAGCGTTCGGGTTTAATTCCAAGTTCACATATCACAGGCAGGACGAGTGGCAGAACTGTTTTGCTCTCAGTTATGAGTTCATGACCGGTGACGATCCGAGTACGAGCAAGAACGAGGCATTCGATCCTCTCTGGGGTACCTGGCCGCAGTGGAGCGAGCTTTACGGTTACACTTATTCACGCGAGACATCCATCTTTGAGATCACGAACCTGCATCGCATGGGACTGCACTGGTCCATGATCCCGAAAGAGAAGTGGTCTATAGCCGCGGCTTATCACCTTATGTGGGCTGATGAAAATACCCAGAAGAACGGCACGGGTGTTATACGTTTTGACGACGCTGCTGACTTCAGGGGCCAGCTTTATACGCTTTGGCTGAAGTACAACCATAATAAGCACTGGAAAGGGCATCTCGTTTACGAATACTTTATGCCCGGGGCTTACTATGCTTCAAGCAACCATGACAACGCAATGTTCCTTCGTTTGAACATTGAGTATACATTCTAAGTGACATCGTTTAACCTATCCAGACCCTTGAGCCCGGTGTATGCCGGGCTCTTTTTTTGTTTTGACTTTGCCTTGGCGGTGTGGTAAATTATCGACAAATGTATAAAAATTCAGATAACCGGGGAGAAGTAAGATGATTTGGAATGAAAAGATCGAGACAATGCCGGTGGCGGATCTTAAGGAGCTTCAATCGGAGAGGCTCAAGAAGATTGCATCTTATGTTTACAAGAATTGCGGTCTTTATAAGGATAAGTTCGACAAGATCGGGGTAAATCCCGGGGATATCAAGGACATAGACGATATCACGAAGCTGCCTTTCACGAACAAGCTGGATATGCGGGACTCTTACCCTTTCGGGCTGTTCAGCAGGCCCCAGAAAGAGCTTTCGGAGATTCACGTTTCGAGCGGAACCACGGGAAACCCCACGCTTGTTGGTTATACTAAGGACGACATCAAGCTTTGGTCGGATGTCATGGCAAGGGCGCTTTGCTGCAGCGGCGCAGAGCCGGGGGACATTATTCAGATCGCTTACGGTTACGGGCTTTTCACAGGGGGGCTGGGCTTTCATTACGGCGCTCTCGAGGCTGGGCTGACGATAATTCCGACATCATCCGGCCAGACGAAAAGGCAGTTAAAGATAATGCAGGACTTTTCGCCGCGGATACTGGCGTGTACTCCGAGTTACGCTCTTTATATGGTTGACGAGGCCAATGCACTTGGCCTTGACCCTCGAAAGAGCAGTTGGGAGATCGGCATTTTCGGCGCGGAGCCCTGGAGCGAGTCGATGCGAACGGAAATAGAGCAGGCCTGGAATATGCTGGCAACGGACGTTTACGGGCTCTCGGAGATAATCGGCCCGGGCGTTTCGCAGGAGTGCACGCATAAGTGCGGTCTGCATATTTTCTCCGATGTGTTCTACCCGGAGATAATAGACCCCGAGACGGGTCAGCCGGTTGAGGAAGGTCAGCCCGGCGAGCTTGTAATTACCACGCTCACCAAGCAGGCAATTCCGCTTATCCGTTACCGCACCCGGGACATAGTAACCATGACGACCGAGCAGTGCAAGTGCGGCAGGACCAGTCCGCGAACGAGCAAGATAAGGGGCAGGACGGACGATATGATCGTTGTCCGGGGCATTAACGTGTTCCCGTCACAGATTGAGCATGTACTTCTCGGAATCGACGGCACCCAGCCGCATTACCAGATCGTTATCGACCGCGAGGCCCATAAGCTTGATAAAGTAGATATCATGGTCGAGGTCGACGAAAAGATATTCAGTGATGAAATAAAGAAGATGCACATGCTTGAAGATAAGATCAAGAAGGAGATCGAGGCGGTGCTTTCGATCGGTGTTAAGGTCAAGCTGGTTGAGCCCAAAACGATCGAGCGAAGCATGGGCAAGGCCAAACGTGTAGTTGACAAGCGAAGTCTTTAAGAAGGAAAGGCAAGGCAATGAAGATAACCCAAATATCGGTTTTTCTTGAGAATCGCAAGGGCAGGCTTTATGACGTTTGTTCCCTTTTCGGCAAGGAAGGGATCAATATACGTGCACTTACAATAGCAGAGACCGAAACATTCGGTGTGCTTCGGGCGGTTGTTGACAAGCCGGGGCTTGCGTTTGAGGTATTGAAAGAGAACAGCTTTACGGCTAACATCACGGAAGTGGTCGCGGTGGAGATACCCGACGAGCCCGGCGGACTCGGAAACGTGCTCAAGGTGCTCTCGGACAATGATGTGAACGTTGAATACATGTACGGTTTTGTTGAGAAGTTTTCGGACAAGGCGCTTTTGGTATTCCGTTTTGAGGATGTGGAAAAGGCGGTAAAAATTCTTAATGAAAAAAGCATACCGGTTGTAACCGAGGCCGATATTAAAGGGCTTTAAATAGCATTTTAAGCCAGCCAGGTTTTGAAAAAGATTATTTCGGAGATATTTCGGCAGGGAGGGATTTTGCCGCCCGTTTTCGCGGGCATAAGTTAATTGGTTATAGAGGTTCAGATGGAAGTTAAGTACTGGGAAATTGACATTGAGACGGCACAGCGGGACCACCTTGAGAGACTGCAGCTTGACAGGCTTAAGGGTATGGTCGAACAGGCGATGAAGACACCTTTTTACAACAAGCGTTTGGGCAGAAGCGGCATCAAGGGGGCCGATGATATCAAGTCACTTGAAGATATTCAGAAACTGCCTTTTACGACGAAAGACGATCTGCGGCAGAACTTTCCAAAAGGTCTGCTGGCAGTGGATTTCGAGGACGTTGTAAGAATTCATTCTTCGAGCGGTACGACGGGGATACCTACGGTTATTTATCTTACCGCCGGGGATATGGAGAGGTGGACCAATCTTGTGGCCAGGTGCATTGTCTGCACAGGGGCGTCCAGGAAGGATGTTTTTCAGAACATGATGACCTATGGGCTGTTTACCGGCGGGCTCGGCCTTCATTACGGTGCAGAGAAGGTGGGGATGACCGTTATACCGATAGGCGGCGGCAACACTAAAAGGCAGCTTCAGACGATGAAGGATTATCATACAACGGTGGTGCATATAACCCCGAGCTATCTTTTACATATTCAGGACAAGATGGCTGAGTATGATGTTAAGCCGGGAGACCTTTTCCTCGAAAAGGCCTTTTTGGGCGCGGAGCCTTATTCGGAGAACACAAGGCTCAAGCTTGAGGATATGTACGGTATTGACGCTTACAACTCTTACGGATTGTCGGAGATGAACGGGCCCGGGGCGGCGTTTGAGTGTGTTTACAAGGAGGATATGCACATCTGGGAGGATGCGTATGTGCTGGAGATAATCGACCCGGCGACGGGTGATGTACTTCCTGACGGTGAGCAGGGCGAAGTGGTTTTAACAAACCTTGTGCGTACAGCCATGCCGCTTTTGCGATACCGGACGCGTGATCTTGCTTTTGTTCATACCGAGCCGTGCAAGTGCGGCAGGACCCACAGGAGGCTCAGCAGGATAATGGGCCGCACCGACGATATGCTTATTATTAACGGGGTTAATGTATTCCCCTCGCAGATCGAGGAGGTTGTAATGGCGGTTCCGGAGGTTGGTACGAATTACCGGATCGTAGTTGACAAAGCAGGCGCGCTGGACAAGCTTATTGTGCAGGTAGAAATATATCAGAAGATGTTCACCGGCGAGGCCGAGGCTATCGAGACACTTCGCCATTCGATAAAGGAAAAGCTGCGTGCTTCGATAACGATAAATCCTGTTGTTGAACTTCACGAGCCGGGCTTTTTGCCCGCATTCGAGGGTAAGGCAAAACGCGTACTCGATAACAGGCCGAAGGATAATTAAGGAGGTTTGAAATTGGCAAAACAGTTGACCATATTTGTTGAGAATCGGCCGGGCAGGATAAAGGCAGTTGCCGAAACGCTCTGCGAAGCCGGTTTGAACGTTTGGGCGTTTACGATCCAGGACAGGGGTCAGTTCGGGCTGATGAAAGTTATCGTGGACAAACCCAAAGACGCCCAGCTTGCGCTTGAGGATACGGGCCATGCCTGCGCACTTAAGGACGTTCTTGCTGTTACGGCGGCAGACCAGGCTGGCAATCTCAACAAGTTGGCCGGTATCTTCCTCAGGCATGAAGTGAATATCGCCGACGCTTACGGGTTTGTTCCGCCTGTAGATGCGAAGAAAGAGGGGATTTGCTTTATCGAGTTAAAGGACGGTTTTGACTGTGACATCGAGGGCGTCCTTAAAAAGGAAGGCTTCACAATCCTTTCCGATGAGGAACTGTACGAATTGTGAAGCCTTGCGAGGTATATTTATATCTATTTAGCCGTTTTTTTGCCGGCTAAGAAGATGAAGGAGCCTAAGCCGAGAGTCAGCATTGTTGCAGGTTCAGGGATGATGACGTCCTGATAATCTGCATTGGTTACCAGCCACTGCGAGGGATCGAAATCGGTTGGAAGTTCGATATCGGTAAGGATCTGGTTGGCCTTTGTAATCACTTCGGTTCTTGTATCCGTGAGGTAGAAATCACCGCTTTGGACATCGAAGGGGTTGTTGAGTTCGTTTACAACTTCCCAGATTGCCACCTGAAGGGCCGCTGCTTCATCATCGGTCGCAACCGACGGAGCATAGTTTTCATACAGCCATGAAACGACCTGGCCGTTATTAAGCGATGTGATAGCGTCGTCGGCACCTTCGTAAGACTTAATTGTCTGAAGTACGTCAACGCAGTAAGTTACGTAGGATTTTCCGTTGTAGTCAATTTTAAGCTGGCCTGCGTAGACTCTTTTGCCCGATGCGAGATCCGGGTGGTGGATTGTTACGGCGCGTTTCAGCGCGGTTCCATTGTAGGTCATCCATGTTGCCTGCGCCGATGCGCTAAGCAAAATGGCCGCCAGAACGGCGACAGTCAATACAACATTTGTTCTCTTCATTTCTCTCTCCATTTACATTTCAAAATTAGTTTAACAGTATATTTTACATTTATATACTGTATATATACATTATTACATATTGCTGCTTAAATCCCTGCGGTTTCCTTAAACACCAAGGGAATTCCTTCCCCCCATTGAGGCATGTTTATTATATGAAAAAGTGAATGGTCATGTAAAGAGACAAAATGGGAAATTTGGACGGGATAGCAAAAAAGCGATAACGGTTATGAGGGTTGTAGCGTTTATTACCGGCCCTAACAATCAGCTAACTTAAATTCATTTAGACTATGCTGAATCAGTGTTTTGCTTTTCATCGAAATTCTTCTTTAACCGTCGCTATATAAGGCAGCTTGCGCAGTGAGCCTTTGTAATCAAGGCCGAATCCTATAAGGAAGTCTTCGGTGTCAATGTCCCTGCCGATGAAGTCGATATTCATCATTTTCTTGTGTGGAGTAAGTCGGCGCAGCAAAACGCAAATTTTTATCGATGCCGGGCTCATTTTTTCGATTTGTTCTGTTATCGCCGAGAGTGTATTGCCGGTGTCGTAAATATCGTCGACTATGAGGACATTTTTGCCCCGGACCAGTTCGGAAAGGCCCGTCATATCGAGTTTTACCTGTCCTGAAGTAGTAGTGCAGTTGTGGTAGCTGCTTGCCTTTATATTGCAAAAAGTGAATAATCCGGGGTCGAGTTTGCCTGTCTCTCGCAGAGCGTTGGAAAAGATTCTTGCCCCTTCAAGCACGGTGACCACTACGGCGCCGCCGGGATGATAGCAATCGGCTATATCCTCGGCCATTGCCTGTACGCAACTGATTATCTGCTCATTGGACAGAATAATTCTTTCAGTGATATGTTTGGGGTCATACATGGCAGTGATTTTAGCTTTTTGGCGGAAAATTTCAAGGTTTCGCGGAATAATTGATAAAATGCCGTAAAAAAGTTGATTTTTCAGCAAAAGGGAAGTATTTTACACACTTAATTATGACTTAAATCAAGAGAGTCCATGGATCGGGCTTTAGCATTTGCTGTGATAAGGGTATAATAAGGGATTATGATTAAGAGAATAGTTTTTCATATTAGCCTGTTTTTTGCGGGTGTGTTTTTCCCGTGTGTTTCATGCTTATTGTTTTGTGACGGGTTTTTGTACGCCAAAACCCTCAAGCTTGGTGATTCTGGTACGTGGCAGAATGTTTCCGAACAGCAGTCAGGACAATTAGAGCTTGAGGTAATGGAACTTAAGGCGCTGATCGATAATGGAAAGGCTGCCCAGGCGAAACAGACTTATGACCAGCTTCGCGAAAAGTATCCGCAGCTCAACGGTGAGGCGTCGCGTGCCTTTTTCAAGGGTGAATTTTTCTACGCTCAAGGCAAGCTTGACGCAGCGGTAAAGGCCTATGATAAATTTTTGCGGAATTATCCGAACAGCATTTATTACTACCCGGCTCTTGAGAGAAAGTACCTTATCGCCAATGCTTTTCTAAATGGTCAAAAGAGGACCGTTTTGTGGGTTTTGAGGCTTCCTGCATGGGAGTCCGGTGTTGATATGATGCGTGAGATAGCCGATACGGCCGGCGACGCCCCGATATCTCAAAGGGCACTGAAAACCCTTGCCGACAGTCAGCAGGACAAGGAAAAGTACCTTGACCAGTACGAGACCTGGGCCGAGATATCGAGCAGGTGGCCTACCGGTCCCGTCGCGGAAGAGGCTCAGTTTTCAATGGCTTACAGTTTACATTCGGCTTATAAAGGGCCGAAGTATGACGGGGCCAGCCTCAAGGGCGCAAGAACCTATTATGAAAACATTCAGCAGCGTTATTCCGCCGAGGCCCGACAAAACCAGGTAGATGGGAAAGTGGAGCTGCTGGACGAACAGCGGGCCTACAAGGAATACTCCACAGGCCTTTATTATGAAAGAACTGAATCGCCAGAGGCCGCAGAGCGGTATTTCCGTTTTACAGTGGAAAACTGGCCCGAAACCACCGCAGGCAGGCTTGCGAGACAGAAAATGGATATATACGAGGGCAAGGCGGAGCCTGAGAAAGTTGAGAAATCGCTGCAAAGGAAAGCTTTCGACAAGACTGAATATTTCCTCGATGAATGGATGGGCAAGATAAACCTTCGCTGGATCTTAAAAGATGAAGAATAACAGGATAAGGATTTTTTTAACGGTTCTCGGTTCTCTGGTAATCGCAATTACAGCCGGGACCCTGCTGACGGGTTGCGGGCAGGACGGGGGCGGTGGTTACTCCAATAGCTGGCTGTACCCTGAGGATGTTTCGACGGTTTACGTTGAGATGTTCGACAGTACCAGTTTTCGCAGGGGTTATGAGTTCGTGCTGACAGACGCTGTGTGCAAGCGCGTGGAAACGGACACGCCTTATAAGATAGTCAGCGACAGGAATCTCGCGGATACGGTTCTTTCCGGGGTTATGGGCGGTGTCGGTCAAAGCGTTCTGACGAGAGAAAGACATACCGGCAGATCGCTCGAAAGAGAGGTTTACACGAGGGTCAGGGTTTCGTGGAAGAACCTCAAGACGGGTGAGCTTTTGATAAATAACGAAGAAGTCATCGGCTATGCGAGTTATTCGACTTATGTAACACCCGCTGAGAGTTTCGATTATGCAGCGGACCTTGCGGTAAACCGAGCAGCCGAGAAAGTAGTTGAACTAATGCAGTCTCCGTGGTAAGAAGAGGCGGCTTGAACATTTTTTAACATATCAAGTAGTAATGAACTATGAATGAAAAACAGCAAAAACAGACTCCAGGCCCTCCTAACAAGAAGGGCGGCGGTCCCCAGCAGAGATATAACAAAAGCCCTTTTAGCTGGCTCATAATAGCCCTTATCGCCCTTAGCGTTATACTAATGGTCAACAGGGTTCAGAATGTCGACAGGATAAAGCTTATACCCGATTTTTACAATTATATCGAAAAAGGGTATATCAGCAGTGTCGAGCTTCATGCCAATAAGATAACGGGTAAGTTTTCATCCGAGGGGCTGGCAGCGAGGGGTGACAGTTCCAACGAGGCTTTTGAGCTTTATGTTAACCCGGACATGATCCCGGAGATCACAAAGGAGCTTAAGAAGCAGGGGATATCGACGACAACGGCTGAACCTGATATATGGGGACCTCTGCTTTGGCAGATACTGCCTATAATTGTGCTGGTGGGACTTATCTACTTCTTCTTTATCCGCGGGATGCGTGCAGGCGGGGGCGGCGGGATGCTGATGAGCTTCGGGCGAAGCAAGCACAGGCTCCGCGGCAAGGAGCATACCAAGGTTACGTTCAAGGACGTGGCGGGTATCGAGGAGGCCAAGGATGAAGTCGCCGAGACTATTGACTTCTTAAAAAACCCTAAGAAATTTCATAAGATAGGCGGCAGGATACCGAGGGGGGTTCTGCTTGTAGGACCTCCCGGATGCGGCAAGACACTGCTTGCAAAGGCTATCGCCGGAGAGTCGGATGTTCCGTTTTTCAGCATATCCGGAAGCGATTTCGTTGAGATGTTCGTGGGCGTGGGCGCAAGCAGGGTTCGTGACCTCTTCAAGCAGGCTAAGGAGAATTCGCCGTGTATAATTTTTCTCGACGAGATAGATGCTATCGGCAGAAAAAGGGGGCCGGGTGTTGTCAGCGGCGGTCATGACGAGAGGGAGCAGACGCTTAATGCGATACTCGTTGAGATGGACGGTTTTGACACGAACGACCAGGTGATTGTTATCGCCGCAACAAACCGCGGTGACATACTCGACCACGCTTTGACGCGTCCGGGCAGGTTTGACAGGCAGGTCGTTGTGCCGCTTCCGGACCTGGGCGGAAGACTGGAGATACTCAAGGTCCACGCAAAGAAAGTCAAAATGAGCCCGGATATAAACCTTGAAAGAATCGCGCGGGGCACTCCGATGTTCAGCGGTGCAGAGCTTGAGGCGCTGATAAACGAGGCGGCGATCGGGGCGAGCATGGCCGATAAGGATTATGTCGAGATGTTCGATCTCGAAGAGGCGCGTGACAAGGTCAAATGGGGCAGGGCAAAGCGCAGCAGGGTTGTTGACGAGGATGATAAACGGCTCACGGCATATCACGAAGCCGGTCACGCAATGGTGCAATATATGCTCGAAGACGCCGATCCTCTTCACAAAGTCAGCATTATACCGAGAGGGCCGATGGGCGGAGCCACGTTTGCGCTGCCTGAGAAAGACAGGATGTTTTATACGAAGAAGTACTGCGTTGCGCAATTGCAGGTTTGTTACGCAGGGCGTATTGCCGAGGAGATATTCTGCCATGACGTCGACAGCGGCGCCCAGTCTGATATTAAGCAGGCGAGCAGTATTGCGCGTGAGATGGTGATGTCCTGGGGCATGGGCGACGAGGTCGGGCCGGTCTATTACGGTGCGAGCAACTCGATGTTCAACAGCTATTACCCATCGGACGGGCCGGATTATTCACAGTCTACAGCCGAGATGATCGACCGCGAGATTAAGAAGATACTTGAACAGGCTTATAAGGCTTCGGCAGAAATTATACAGGCTAATAAAGACAAAATTGACACACTCGCCCAGGCGCTTCTGAAATATGAAACGCTTGATGTCGAAGAGGTAAAGATCATACTTGACGGCGGTACGCTCGAAAAGCCCACAGTTGCAGAACTGCTTGCAAAGGAGCAGGAGAAATCTGAAGCTGCCGAGAAGGATAAGCAGGAAAAAGAGGACTCAGCCGGGCAGCAAAGCGACGAGGCTCAGGGGTCCGGCCAAACCGAACAAACCGTCCAGCCAGACGAGGAACAAAAAGAGCAGGGAAGTTAGTAAAAGAGTCTCAACTCCTTATACCGCCCATTAAGCTTATGTGCCGTGCCGATTTGCCAACTTTAATTTTGCACTTATGCTATGTCCCGTTGAATTCGGGTCCGGCGGTGTTTAGCTGCCTGTGCATGGCCTTGACAGCTTTTGCCATGCCGGGTGTAATCGCCGCCACCCGTGCGAGTTCTTCATCTTCGAGCCGGTGCTCGATGTACCGGTACAATAGGATAAAGCCGAGACAATCACCCACTCTGCCGAGCGGCACCGTTGCGGCGGAAACTTTGGACAGCAGTTCCGCGTCTTCGCACATGTCGTCCATCTCGTCGAGGTAAACCACATTGCCGCCGCTGCATATCTCCTCGGAACGTTTCCCGGTGAAGTAGCTCTCGATATTTCGGGCCTCAATGTCCTGCTCGAAATTTTCGTTGACCTGGTGATATTCGAAACAACCGCTCCTGCGGAGGTAGATAGCCACGTTCGTATTGACAACACAAGACTGGATCATGTTCGCGCTCTTGTCAAGCAGCTCCGGCAGGTCCGCACAGCCGAGAAGGCACTCGTAGAACGCGACGCTGAAGTTGAGCATCCGTAATCGTGATACGAAACCTGAATGCGCCGCGACCATATCGCTGCATAAAATATCGATTTTCTTTGCCTGCTGGTGCCTTATCTTATTAAGTTTGCTGATAACATTCCGGGCACGGGTGTTCTTTTGCTTTGCCAAAATTTGCTCCAGTACTTATCTACCTGTTCTATGCCGTTTACACAACCTCTGCGAGATCGTGACCAAGCTTTATTAACCATAAAACCTATTTCGGAGCGAATGCGGGGGGTTCTTTAACAACAGAAGGCAGTTTTGAAGATAAAAAATCGAGTCCGATAACTTGTGTTTTATCAAAACGGATAATTCTTATATGCTTTGAGACAAATGAAATATTTTTTAATAAATTGTTTATACGGACTTGGCAGGCGGCACTGGCGAAGGAGTCTACTGTGCAAGAGGAAGTTTTATTGTAACCGTAGTTCCCTTATCCGGGATCGACTCGATTTGCATGGCGGCATTGTTTATATCGAGCAGGCGCATTGCCTTGCCCAGTCCCATTCCGCGTTTTCTACCGGCGGGCTTTAGCGAGTAAAACGGGGTCGGGGCCTTTTCCGCCGCTTCAGGTTCCATGCCGCAGCCGTAGTCCATGACCCGGACGGAGACAAAGCCCGGCTGCTGGGTTCCGGCCGGTGATATTATGATCGGACCAGTGCCCCCGGCATATGATTCCTGTGCGTTTTCGATTATGTTGGCAAGGGCCGAGGATATATGTCCAGGGTCGACATAAACTTCCGCAAGGCGGGAGACGCCTTCATAATCAACTTCAAGGTTATCAGTTTCTATATTTTCGGGCAAAGTCGATATGCAATGCTCAATGAGAGATCGGCATGTCATAGGCACCGGTTCTGCCCGGCCGGGGCGGGCGAACTCCATAAGGTCGGTCACCATCGAAGTAAGCTGCTGCGACCTGTCAAATACCTGTTCGAGCAGGGCTCTTTTCTGTTCGTCGGTTTCGGTGTCGAGCAGCATCTGCACCCTGCCGCTGATGACTGAGAGGGGGTTGTTCATTTCGTGGGCCGCTCCTGAAGCGAGCTCTGCAAGCAGGTCGAGTGCCCCGGTTCGCACAAGGTTTATACGCTCTGTTTTGCTGTGGGCAAGCACGTTGTGGAGCTGTTCGCTGAGGTATGTTTCGCTTTGTATGACCTTTGCCGTTTCGAGCAATGTCTCAATGAGCTCAACGCTGCCGGAATATTCGTATTCTCCGGGCCGGGTGACTACGGGGTTTTCAAAGACTATTGCTGCGAGATTTTTACCATGCAGCTTAAGGGGCACCAGGCGGGCGTTTGAGATGTTGAAATCTAACATAATTTTCTCGAAGAGCCAGCCGAGATTTCCTGCTGCCTCAATGGAACGACCTTTCGGCAGATCGATGTCGGGCACCGGGGGGGTGTCGGTGTCATGTGTGATAATCTTCGTGCCGGCATTGCCGCAGGCATCTACCCACGAAACCTCTACATGAGGCTCCGGTGGGTCTGCGAGGAAAACACAGACACTTCCATTGCGGGTATAGGCGTCCTGCCAGCACTTGGCGACAGCGGATGTCAGCTCGAACCCCTGCCCGTAATCTTTTGCAGTTTGGGAGAGTTTATGCATAAATTCAGTTTGCTTTTGGGCTTGTTTAATGCTTTGGGCATTATTATTCAAGCTGCGGACCTGTGTGGCAAGACCGGCAAGGGCGGAGCCGGCAATACGGGCGTAGCTGCCGATCTTCTGGGGGGCATCCAAGCCGAGATTCCGGCGGGCTTGATCACAGATATCACGAGTTTGCACAATGGTCTTATCAACCTGGTTTTGGGTAAGTGTCAGCAGTGAGATGAGCTTATCGATATAAACGCAAGGCGAATAGTCGCCGCATGTTCCTATTTTGTCTTTTCGAACAAGCTCCCGTGCAAGTGCGACGATATTTATTAATAGTGAATTTTTTACAGCGGCGGTGATAATATTGACATCGCTGAAACTAAGCCATACAGCAGAGGATATCTCTTCGTCCAGTCCCCATTTGCGGCAAAGCAGCCTTGCAGCCGTGCCGTGGTCCATTCCGAGGTTTGCGGACTGCAAGCTTGCTATGTCCTGTTTACTGCTGCGCGCATCGTTGAGCATTTTCATGAAGCTGCGGGGCATTAGCTGGAAAAGAGCGATGTTGCCGCAGTTGCTCAAAAGGCCCGCGAGATAAGCGAGGTTTGTTTGTTCGGGCGGCAAGACCAAAGCGGCCAGTTTCGATGCGGCGATTGCGCAGGCTATCGAATGGGTGACCAGGGAACCGAGAGTTTGGTAATGATCTTTGGTTTGTTCGAGGTGGTCAGCTTCGGGGACTGTGAAGACATCCACATTGCAAAGCAGCTGCCTCAGATGGTCCGAATCTATTTTTAAAAGGGCCTCGGGAATATTGGGATAGCCCATGTCGAATTTCATGCCTTTTTGAGATGCGGTTCTCAGGACAGCAGCGCAGTAAGCGGGATCATATTCGATGAGGTGCTCAAGAGCGGAAATGTCGAAAGGGGTTTTGGCCAGGCGCCCTATGACGGCGGAGGCTGACGAGGGCATGACTGCGAGGTTAGAGATTCCAAGCAGCTCGATCTCGACCTGTTTACGCACCCGTTCTATTTTCCCCTCCTTCCTTGTTTTTCGCAGTTCCGTTCCTATCATTGAATTTGCAGTACGCCCGAGATTTTCTCAACAAGCTGTGAAATATTGAACGGTTTTTTGATGAATTCCTCGGCACCTGAGTCGAGAAGGTCGTCAATCTCGTCCTGATTCACAACTCCGCTGACGATAATAACCCTTGTGTTTTCGAACTCAGGGTTGCTCTTGATCGTCCTGCAAACAACATTACCATTGACGTCGGGCAGCATGTAATCAAGCACGATCAGGTCGGGCCTGAACTGCTGGGTTACCATGCCCGCGTCATAACCGCTCGATGCCGTACGTATTTCGAACCTTCCGTCCCGCACAAGCACGTCGACCATCAGCTCAAGTATTTCCTGGTCATCATCCACGATAAGGACCTTTTTCTTGCCGCTGTCGATCGAGTCAAGCGGTATGTTATTTTCTTTCATAAATTTAATAAGGCTTTCTCTCGGGATTCTTCTGAATCTTGAGCCGGGAATCCTGAAACCCTGAAGCCTTCCTGCATCAAAACAGCGAATTATCGTTTGCTGACTTACACTGCAAATTTCCGCCGCTTCTCCTGTCGTGTAAAGATTTTTCATTTTCGCGTCCTTGTCAATTAATAAAATCCATTTTATCACCTACTGCCTACTTTGCCTCTATGCCCCAATTTAACTATCGGACCAGCCTTTTGTCAAGCATGAAAAAATAGGAAAAATGTTAGTATTTTAATACTGATAACGAGGTTTCAGGTAAGTCCTTATGGTAAAAGAAATAATGGTCATGCCTGAAAGTTGCTAACAGCCAAAATATGATAAAAAAATTATATATTGGTTGAAATTTCTGAAAAAAGCTCTTTTTTTAACATATTATTGTTCACATAATCAATTTTGTTCCTGTCCCGAGAAGGATTTTAAATCCCTTGTAATTGATAAATAAGGGCATTTTATAGTTGATATTTGGTTAGTATTGAATAAGAATTCTGATTGTTTGGTATAAATGCTTGTTTTCTAACTAAAGTCAAATATAAAGTAAACATAATCCTAACTGACTGTGACGATAATAATTAGAGGATAAGTCACTGATATTTTAAATATTTTTAAGACATTTGGGGTCTAAAATAGCCAGCGATAAGCCTATATTTGTTATTAGCGACCTGCATATTGGAGACGGATCGAAAAGAGACAATTTGCGGGTTGAGGGCAGGGAGGCGCAACTGCACGCTTTTCTTGACTACGTGGAAAGATGCGAGGGAGAACTGGTGGTCGCAGGGGACCTGTTTGAGTTTTGGCGTTATCGCGTTGACAAGGTTCTGGAAAATCGCAAAGAGCTTCTCGACAGGCTCGACGCGATGGACAGCATTTATATTCTCGGCAACCACGATCTTCACCTTGCACCTTATATGGGTCTTGAGAATCCTCCGCATAGATATTTAAGGAGAATGCGAACGAGTTTCATGCGAACTATCGGTTCGAAGCGGATTAAGTTCATGCACGGCCATGAGGTTGACCCTTTTATCCCCGCCAGGCCGGGCAGCCTTAGCAGGGTATTCGGTACGTTCTGGGGCATGATCGAGTACAATAACGAGGCGTGTGCGATACATCGGGATTTCGTGTCGGATATGCTTTTTGAACTTGGCGAGAATTTCCTGAAATACGTCAATGTCTTTTCAAGGCGTATGAACAGGGCGGTTAAGGAATATTATTCGCTTTCAAATGACAAATTTGCTTGGCTTAAGAGAAGCCTGCGGGTTCGCAAGATGCTAAGCAGGTATCACGATGACAAGAATAATGACCTCTACGATATCGCGGTGGTTGGGCATACCCATAAGGCTTGCAGGTTTCATAACTGGTACTTCAATTCCGGCTCGTGGACCGGCAGGACGAACAACTTTATGGTCATCGGGCCCGATGCAAAAATCGAGGTTTTTAACTGGACCCAAAACGGGCCCGAACAGAATCACTCTGAAATAGAACGCACATAAAAAACCGCTTTATTTTGAAATAATGCTTATTTGCCTTCCCTGTCGAACGTCGTAAATATTTTCTTTGCACTCAAATTCAATTATTTGAACTGCCTTAATTTCTGCTTTGGTTATTAATCGAGGCATTTAGATTGCCGAATTAACTTTACAGGACCGTATTTTTACGCATATATAGCGGCGCATTCAGGGCTAAGCAGAGCCTTAATGCCTACATTGGAGGCAGACGTTGCCTGAGCTATTGAAAATTCTGGTTGTTGACGACGACGCGAGGACCAGGATGGCACTTGAGTACCATCTGAATCTTGACGGGTTTGACGTTGTCACTGCGGAGAACGGCCAGGCGGGCATCCGCCACGCGATAGAAATACGTCCGAATATAATAATTCTTGACTATTTGATGCCGGGTATGAGCGGCATGAAGGTTCTCGTGAATCTCAAGAACGACACACGCACTTCTCACATTCCAATTTTCATGTGTACCCATATGAGCTCCATCCAGGACCGGGAAAAAATGCTCACACTCGGTGCCGACGACGTAATAAGCAAGCCTTTCGACGCAGAAGAAATATCCATGCGAATCCTGCGGAAATACGAGCTTTACAAAGAAAAGCACCCAGAGCTTTTCGCACCTGTGCAGGGTGAATTAGAATCGGGCTGTGAGGCTGAAGAAACCATCTGGCAGGGGGATTGAATTAAAGCAATATCTGCTTTTCAAACACTTTGCCAGTGAGATATTCGGTGAAGCGTACTTTTAGCGTAAGGCCCTTGTCACCTCGCTGCTTGAGGTTTTGGGGCAAGTCGAAGAGCAGCCTATAGTAGTTTGTCATAAAGGTTTGGGCCCATGAATCCTTGAGCTTGTCCGGGGTGATTTCCCACTGCTCAAGCAGGGCGTTTTGCGGGTCGGCCTGGAGGTCCCAGAGCTGCACATAAACCCACCCTGCTGCCTTGACGGTGTCTCCCTTGTCATCGAATGGGCGCAGGTAAACGATAAGCTTTTCGTCAACCCCGTCCCTGTCCTTGTCGAAAAAACCTGTTCGCTTTGTAAGCTCAATCGATGCGACCTGCGATAAAAATTCGACACGTTTGTCTGCCTCAAGCTTCGACAGGGCCTTTACCTGCTGCTTTAGTTGTTGGTTCTCACTGCGAAGGGTCTCAAGTTCGAGCTTCAGCCCTGTCTTTTCTTCGTGCAGTTTCCTGTTGGCATCCATTGTGGTTCGGGGTTTTTCCCCGCAGCCTGAGATTAAACCAAAGAACAGTAATAATGATACAGCAGCCTTGAATTTGCCCATATTTGATCCCGAATTAAACGCACAGCTGTACAGAAGATTTATCAGTCTTCGTCGCCTGTTTTTTTGGACGATACTTCCGGAGCCTTTTGGAGAATCTTATCCGCGAGGCCGTAGTTTACCGCCTCTTCGGCTTCGAGCCAGAGGTTCCTGTCGCAGTCTTTCTCGACCTTGTCCTTATCCTGTCCGGTGTGGCTTGCGAGTATCTTGTACAGTCTTTCCCGCAGGCGGATTATCTCTTTGGCCTCGATATCAAGGTCGGTGGCGGGCCCCTGTAAAATTCCGGACAGCAAAGGTTGGTGCAACAGGACCCTGCCGTTCTCAAGGATAAAGCGTTTATCCTTATCGCCGCCTGCGAACAGGACCGCGCCCATGCTCGCAGCCTGGCCGACACAATAGGTTGCGACATCGCATCGCAGAAACCTCATTGTATCATATATCGCAAGTCCCGCGGTTATGGCACCGCCGGGTGAGTTGATGTAAAAGTGAATATCCTGCTTTGCGTCCTCATTGCTGAGGAAAAGCATCTGGGCGATTATCAGGTTTGCCGAATCATCGTTCACGGGTCCGCCGAGAAAAACGATTCTGTCCTTGAGCAGCCTTGAGAATATGTCATAAGCCCGCTCTCCGCGTCCGCTCTTTTCTATTACTATAGGTACAAGGGAGTTATACTCTGTCATTTTGGTCCCCATGATTATTTGTTATCATCGTTTTTTTCGGATTTCTTTTCGTCGTCTTTCTTTTCGTCCTTGTCTGCGTGCTCGTCAAGGACCTCATCTATCAGACCGTATTCCTTTGCCTCTGCGGCAGTGAGGTACTTATCCCTTTCGGTTTCTTCCCTGATTCTTTCAATGTCCAGCCCGGTATGCTCGGCGAGGATATGGTTGATCATTTTCTTGGCCTTTAGTATTTCCTCGGCTTGTATCTTGATGTCCGCGGCCTGGCCGGTAACTCCGCCCCAGGGCTGGTGGAGCATGATCTTTGCGTGGGCGAGCGCGTGACGGTTGCCTTTTTTCCCGGCTGCCAGTATCACCGCCGCCCCGGACTGCGCCCTGCCGATTACGAACGTCGAAACAGGTGAGCCGATAAAGCGGATGGTATCATAGATGGCCATTGTGTCGTCGACGCTTCCGCCCGGCGAGTTGATGTAAAGGCTTATCTCCCGCCCGGGCTTGTTGTTGTCAAGATAGAGCAGCTTCATGATGACTTCCGTGGCCATTGCGTAGTTGATCTCTCCGACCAGGAAGACGATCCGATTTTCAAGCAGCAGGTCGCTTAGGGTCATTTCGCGCGTACGCTGATAACTGGACGCCTGCGAATACGAAGCCGCATTTAGAGCATGTTGTGTTTTAGGTGCGTAAATGTGCATTAATTCACCCCTGTCATTTCTCCAAATACCTGTTTATTTGTGTTTTAAGCATGTTTTCAGTATTTGGTATCGGTTATTTTTAGTTTTTACTTTTCTTTTTTGTCCTTTGAAGTCTTCTTTTTGGTTCGTTTCTTTTCAGTTTCCTTGCGATCCCCGGATTTCGTTTCCTTCTCGGACTTGTTTTCGCTTTTGTCTGTATCTTCTTTTTTTGGCTTTGAGGCGGTTTTCTTTTGTTCCTGTTTCTGTTCGGATTTTGCCTTTTCGGACTTTTTGGCCTTTGCTTTGCCTGTCTCTTTGATGCTGGCGTTTTCGAGCAGCTTTTCTATACACTTTTCCTCGCGAACCTGCTGACGGAACTGGGCAAGTGAGCCGTCTCTGGCAAGCTCTTCCCGCAGTTTTTCGGGTCTTCTGCCTCGCTGTGCGGCGGCCATGGCGATGTGGCCGTTGATTTCCTCTTCTGTCACATCTATGTCGAACTTCTGAGCGATCTTATCCATAATAAAGAACAACTGGAGCTGCTCACGGGCCTGCTGTTCGCTGCCGGCTCGCAGAGATTCCATCTGCTCGTCAACCTGCTCCTTGGGAGTTCCGCGCATCAAGAGGTTGGAATACTGCCTCTGGAGAATGCTTACCGACTGCTGCGCAACGATGTTAGCTGGCAGATCCAGTTTGGTGTTATCGAGGAGGTACTTATAGATTTGATCGGCCATACCGGATCTTGCCTCACGTTCTGCCTGGGCCTGTCTCATCTCATGGAGACGCTCGCGAAGTTCGTCTTCGTCTTCAACTCCAAACCTTTCGAAGAATTCGTCGTTGAGCTCAGCGGGTATAAGCTGCTTGACGTCTTTAATCTCAATGTCAACGTCAACTTTCTTGCCGCGATATTCTTCCCGCCAGAATGTAGTTGAAATTTCAACGGTGGTGCTGACTTTGTCGCCTGATGTTTTTCCTTTCAGGAGCTTGTCGAGATTTTCAACCGGAACAGGGCCTGCAAAGCCATTGGCGCGAACGACTATTTCAGTGTTATCCTCTTTTTGGCCTTCGGTCTCATCCTCTGCTTTGACGGTAACATCGGCTATTACCTGGTCCTCCTGTTCGATTTTGCCGTCTTTTGGCTGCCAAATTCCGGCCCTTTTGCGCATCTGTTCTATCTGCTCGGTTATCTGCTCGTCGGTTATCTCGGTTTTGGGTTTTTCAATTTCGATTCCCTCAAGCTCGGGCAGTTCGAATTCGGGTCTCACCTCGATCTCGAATTCGTATTTCATCGGCCCTGACTCGGGCAGATCGATGTTTTCATAATCAATATCAGGGTCGGTCAGCGGATTGATATCCTCGTCTTTGAGTGCATCCTCGCTGGTTTCGGCAAGTAGGCGAAGTTTAACCTGTTTTTCGACATCTTCGCCGTAACGTTTCATTACCAGTCGCATCGGGGCCCTGCCTTTTCTAAAGCCGGGCAGCACTGCGTCTTTCTGCAGCTCACGATATTGCTCGTCAAGCTTTTCCTTGACGGCCTGTTCCGGTATCTCGATCGAAACCTTTTTCTTGCAAGGACCGCTGTCCTCAATGTTAATCTTTGGCTTGATTTGCGTATTCTTTTCGCTTTCTGTCATTGCCTGGACTCCTTATAAACCTTCTGATATTAATTGGCAATTGTATTGCTTCAATGTCCTGTTTTTTTAGACCAACAAAAAAGGCCGATAGGACCCAATCCCACAGCCAACTTCTAAATTTTTCCGTCCCTTACAGGACGTCATTCACTTTCGCAACCTGCGCCTGACTAATCTTAGCCGGTACCTTACGAAAGCTATTTCAAAACCACGTGAAAACACCTTTTATTTCTGGCCGCCTAACGGCCCCGGTAAGAGCCCTTAGAGCTTCAAAAGCTATTTCAAGCCCCGAAAGCGGGTGATGAGATTCGAACCCACGACATTCACGTTGGCAACGTGACGCTCTACCACTGAGCTACACCCGCATAATAACAAGTAATATACAGGCGATGTTATTCTTATGCAAGCCCCAATTTCAGCGAACTTTTCAATTTTTTTATTTTTTATAACATGTGCGTGTTTAATTCACATATTTTCCTTAAAGCCTTTAAGCGGAATAATTAACATCAAGAGGATAGGATATACCGGAGTGGATAAAAAAAACAAACTTAACGCAGAGGGCCAATAACCCCATTTTTTTGCAATTATCGCAATTTATTTAATTTTTTGCCTGCTTATAGGTAAAAACCTACTCTTTACAACTTCTTAACTTGACAAATTCCTGCTGGATTAGTAAAATGAAATAGTTTACAATCGAGTTATATTACAAATAATGTAAAATTAATAGATTACTTTTTAGTTTGGCAGGATAAAAACATGAATGGCAAAGATTCGAAGAGAGCGATGAAGCATCAGCAGATTTATGACAGAATACTTGTTGGTATCCTTGAGGGTAAGTATCCGCCCGGCAAACAGATCCCCACAGAAAATGAATTGGCTGAGATGTTTCACGCATCGAGACCTACCGTGGGCAGGGCACTTAGAGAACTCGAACAGAAAGGCCTTATTTATAGAAGAAGAGGTGCTGGTACTTTTGTCAGGAAGCCAACCCAGGCGCAGGGTCAGAAGATCGGGGTTCTCGTGCCAGGTGTTTCGCTTAATTCGGGTGAACTTTTCAGCACTATGGTTTCGCAGATGTCGCGGGAAGCAAGTGAGCGTGAATATGTCCTGCTTCTGAATGATTCCCCTACCGGCAGCGAAGAGCAGATCATTGAGCAGGCTAAAAAGATCTGCCAGCAGATCATCGACTTGCAGGTGTCCGGGGTATTTTTCATGCCTATGGAACTGTCCCCTGAAAAATGGCATATAAATAATGAGATCGCCGAAGCATTTGACAATGCCGGCATTGCAGTTGCCCTTCTCGACAGGGACGTTTGCGTGAGCCCGGAAAGGAGTAAATTCGACCTTGTCGGTGTGAACAACGAAAGGGGTGCATATATTCTGGCTGAACACCTCATTGAAAACGGCTGTCGCAAAATTGACTTCCTTACGCATGTGACAATTTCATCTGCAATCAATGACCGTATCACCGGTTACCAGAATGCTCTAATCAAGTATGATATTCAGCCTGATCACAAAAGGGTCCACCATCTCGATATCTCGCCTTCGCATAATGTCAGGAACGAAGACGTTGAAGAGCATATCGATATGATAATGAACAATTTTAAGCCTGACGCGATCATCTGCATCAATGACAGAATGGCTGCTATGGCGATGCGGTGCCTTATAAATCTCGGTTATAACATCCCTGATGACGTTGCGCTGGTGGGCTTTGACGATCTGCCTTTCCTGTCTTACCTTCCGGTTCCCCTGACAACCATTCGCCAGCCGGCCAAGTCTCTGGCGCGGGAGGGTGTGCGAACTATCCTTGACAGGATGAAGGAGCCGGACCTGCCTGCAAGGGATATTATAGTGGCAACTGAGCTTGTCATAAGAGAGTCATGCGGGGCGAAGAAAAAGAAAAGTGCCAACCAAAGTCCCAGTACGAGTGAACCTGTTGGGGCAGACAAATAAAAATATGGGTGCCTGGCAAATCTTTTTGGCGAAAGAGCAATTGTCAGGGTGTTCGTATAATTGATACAGCAGCGGCCCTGGGTTAAGGGCCGTTTTTATGCGCCGGCTAATTTTTTTTCTTCGTGAAAGTTTTTCAATGTCTGCATCGGAACAGCCTGCCTGATGTTCCTGATTTTTTTGGGCGGTGTTACTTCTGCCGTTTTGAGGTGACAGCCGCAGGATTCTCTTACCACGATTTTGCCGGTTAAAACGATATCCCTGGCGGGAAGTTTAGGGGTGTCTATCCTGTCAAGAAGTGTCCTGACCGCTTCTCTTGCCATCGCGTCCACGGGCTGTCTGACAGTCGTTAACCTGACGGGCAGATATTCCACGAAAGGCATATCATCGAAGCCGACAAGCCTTATGTCTTCGGGTATCGAGTACCCCATTTTCAGCAGGGCCTTCATTATTACCGCCGCCAGCCTGTCGTTCACACAAACCAGTGCGTCGGGTTTATTCTTCGAGACGATCTTCTCAACATGCGGTATCACTTTTTCGTCTTCGATGCCTTCACCTATAAAGAGGTTAAGCCGGTGTATCCGCTGTACCGGTTCAAGCAGGCCGTAATTGGACAGGGCATTATGATAGCCGTTGATCCTTTCAATAATAGAGGAGCTGTCGATATTGCGGGCTGCAAAGGCGATTTTTCTGGCCCCGAATTTTATTCTTCATTCGTAATACTACGACCGTCAGGTTGTAGATGGAAGTATCCGACAAAGTCGGACGGGCGTAGCCCGTTTTCCTAATGCCACAGCCGTAAGGCTGTGGTTGTTTACTAAATGCTCCGTAACAGCATATGAAGCACGTTCGTTGCCCATGCAGACGAGATCGAAGGTGCTGCGTTTGGGGCTCAGGTGAATATCCCTGTCAAGCAGGGTAACAGCGATCCCTGCCGACTCAAAAGACTCCACAATGAGCTGATTGACCTTTCTGTTGTCGGGTGACAGTGAAAGGGGCATAAAGAATACTCCGGCTACCTGCATATTGATCAGTTTTCCGCAGATGCTTTTTGTCTGGGCCACTACTTCTTTTTCATCTCCGACAGGGGAGTCATTGAGCATCAGTACATATCCCTGGTCGCTTACCTCGCGCGACATCTGGGAGACCATTGTGCTGAATAACTCACCTGAATTAAGCGAAACACCGGGTACGAGTATGCCGAGTTTCCGGCCCTTAACCTGGGCGGGGTTCTTAACGAAGGTGCCTGCTCCTCGCCTGCGGGTAATAAGCCCTTTTTGTTCCAGTTCCTGCAAGGCTCTGCCGACTGTGGGTCGGGAAACATTAAAGCTGACAGCAAGCTCCTGCTCTGTGGGTATCTTTTTGCCGGGTGGGTAGACCCCGTCCATTATATAACCGAATATCCGGTCATAAATTCGCCTGTGCTTTGCTTGTTTGGGGCTGTTATCAACTGACATACAACAAAACCTGATCGCCTGAAACCTATTCAAATAAGATTATATCCGGAAACACAAAATTGTCAAGAAAATAATTTACAAAGCACTGCAAAAAGCACATATTAGTAAATTCATTTTAAAATTTTGTAAGTTTCGCCGGTCAGTAGCTGATTTTTATCGGCCTGCTCGCGGGGCTTTGGTTCCCATTTTTGTCCACAGCCGTCAATCGGTAATAATATCTGCCGTCGAGCTTTCGGCCTGCAAAGTCATCGCTTTTGTCCTCAAACTCATCTGTTGAACGGTAAACATAGGTTACATAGCTTGCCGGTCCGACCTCGAAATCGGCTTTTGTGTCCCTGTAGATTTTTATCCAGTATGTATCTTCATCGGCGATCCGCCAGGTGATTTTGCCGTCTTTGGCACGTACATCTTCAAGGGGTGACGGGGGTTGGTTGTCACTGCTTTCAAGTACAACAAAGGTATTTGTAACCAATTTTGCGCCCCTTGGATATAAACTCGTGTTCTTTCCGTCGTCAGCCTTTATGTAATATTCGTAAAGTGTCGTATTGTCTTTGGGCTCAAAGCTGGCGGTGAAGATTGCCTTTGTGCGACGCTGCATCGGCATCATACGCCAGTTCATTGCACCTGCTGGGCGGTAGTAAAAGTTTGCGGTGATCTGTTCATTGCAGCGGTTGTCCATAACCCGTGCTGTTATTTCAAAGCTCTGGCCGCGGTAAACGCTTGTCGGGGGTGAAATAACGACTATCTCGGGCTTTTCATTGTCGGCATTTCCGGCCATGCACATGTCCGGGATAGAAGCCATGCTCTCGTCGCCGTCGGCTGAAATACTGGTAACAGTGTAATTATAAATGCCGGTTGTTGTGTCCCTGTAGCTTGCAGATGCCGGGGCGAGGGGCAGCTTGTTGAGCTTTTGGCCGTCACGATATACGTTAAAGCCGGTTACGTTAGTTTGCTCATTTTTCCAGGTTACGATCGCCCCGTCATTCGTACCGCAGGCCTTAACACAGCCGGGCGGCTGAATCTCAAGGTCTTTACGCAACTCATCGATTTTGCCTGTATATCTTAGCTGTACGAACCTGGTCTGTGTGCTCATAATGTTGCCCAGCGACGAAATGTCGTTGATTCTGTACATGAAATTTTGTGCCCAGCTTTCGAACCTGTGGGGCAAATCCTGCCAGGTAACATAGGGGAACTTCTGGTCAAGCATAATGTGGTCCAGCGCAGCCTGTATCCTGCAACGCAGCATCTCGAGTCTTCTTCTTTTGTTGTCGTTGGTGCAGTTTTGTATGCATTCATCGATAACCTCAAGCTGTTTTCGGGCCATATCGCTGTCGTCTTTGGGCTTGTTCAGGAACATCAGGTAAACATCGTGCTCGCCGGCAACCTGCTCGATTTCTATGCTGAATTCTTTCCAGCTTTGCCAGCCGCCAGTATCTTTGACCTCGATCAGTCCAAGTTCAGGGCCTGTCGGCGAGTCCAGCCGTATTTGGATATCCCCACCTTGTTTAGTAGCGGAGGCGACTACCGCTGTTATCTTCCCAGGCTCCATACCGAACGGTACGTTATCGAACTTTATCCAGTCGCCGTGCTTGATATAGCCCACGCACTTGCCCCCTCCGCTGCGGTCGGCATGTTGAGTGCCCTTGTTTTCAGTGTGGTCCTCTGCCTGGATTTCCGTAGTTACACCATCGGGTGCGCTTATGCTCAGCTTGTCGATATTCAGCAGATAGCCGCCTCCGGAGGGTCTGTTGCTTCCGGAAAACTCAGGTGTTGGCATACACTCGGCGAACCCGGAGGCGAAAGGTTCGTTTTCATTGATTATTTCCGTAATAGCCTCAGCGAATTTTTCGCCGTAATTTTCTTTTGCGTATTCATAATAGACATCGTATGAGCTGTCGTACTTGTCATCAAGGTCCCAGGGTGCCTTTGCGATATAGCTCATCTTCGCGTCGACTGCGTCGGTGAGCCTCCACGTAAGGCAGTACAGGCCTTTCAAGTTATCTTTTCGCTGGGCATAAGACTTGATGGTATCGGAAAGATTAATGTCGTAAGGATAGTAATACTGCGAACTGTGAAAATCCCTTTCGAGCCAGGGGCAGGCCCAGAACTCTCGGTCGTGATAGATGCTGCCGTCCTCGAAAGATGCCGAGTAGTGTGCGATAGGTGCGGCGATCACATCTTCAGGCATGTCTTTTGCCGATTCTTCCGAAAGACCCCAGCCGGATATTCCTATCTTGATCTGCGGGGCCTTTTCCTTGACTGTTTTGTACATCTGGTCGAATATCCGGTGCCATTTATCGAAATTTTTCTTGTCCTGGTGAATCCCTTCAGACTGGAAACAAAGTAAAACGTCAAGCTGCGGATAATCTTCTATCAGCTGGTTTATCCTTGCCTCGACCATCTCGGGGTTGTCTGCGGGGGTTTTGAATTCCTGCGGTACGATATCGATATCGATTCCTAAAGCTATCTTGATGCCGCGCTTATGGGCGTATTCGATTACCTTTTTGAAAAGGGATCTTCCCTTATCGTAAACTTGCACGTTTGAGAGAGAATCGTTATGCAAGGTTGCGTCGGAACCAAAATCGTAATCATCGAATAGGGCATCTGCTCCGAAGAGGTATTTGTTCACATCCCAGCCCGGACAAGCCCAGCCGTGACCGGTTCGCGCGGTTGCGAATGCGCAGCGAGGCATATGGCCTTTATAACTCCAGTTATGAAACATCTCCTTATGAACTTCCTTGTTGAATTTCATGTTATAGTTATGAATGTGCAGTAAGTTCATTCTCATTTTTGCCATCTGATCGAGGACGAACCTGTAGTCCTCGAATGAGTAAACCGTCGCCGACTGCGGAAAATTTGTCCACGGCAGCATTCCGCGTGTATGCTGACGGGGCCGTTTTCTTTCGTCAACATTGACGATTTCAAGGGCTCGCTTCGGTGTGGGTATGACATCTCCGCCCATGTAAAAGCCAATGTTGTAGTAATCGTCAAGCAGGCCGTAGACACCGTAGAGAACCCCCTGGGGGTCGGTTGCAGTAATTATCAGAGTCTTACCGCCATCGACCGTTAAAGTCTTGAGCACATATCCCTGGTCGGTCAGTTCGTCGGTGGCGGGCATGAAATGCCCATCCTGGGCGAGTTCTGCGAGGACTTTGTTGGTTTGAGTTGTTCCGATCACAAAACAATCTGAGCTGATATTTCCGCCGCTTTCTATCTCTATTTTGCTGCCGGTAAGCTGGTAGAGATACCTTTGCAGCTCTTTTGCGGCATATTCTTCTTTCGGATCGGCTTGTTTGCTTATGATGATCACGATTTGGCTCATTTCAGGGGTGCCGGGTTTTGTGTGCTGCTCCCGACAGCCCGATGTGCCAAGTATAGCGGCGATAACCGCTGCCAAAATCAATCCCTTAACCGTTTTGCTTTGCAGTAAGTTTCTCATACCAGCCATTTTAATCTCCGAATTTGTAGTTTTTAGATAGACTTTTCTTTGTTATTTTTGCCGTTTCTAAAAAGCAGCTATACCCGAGCCTGTCGGTTCGGGGATGAAGTTCGTAATCTTTTAAGGCAATTTGTGCGTTTTTGCAACCGCTTTTTAATTGCCTGCAGAAGAGGTTGTTATAAGGAAAAAGACAACATGTTAATTTACAACATTTATTAAATAGTTTATAATCTAATTTTATAACAATGCACAATATAAAATTTGGTTACTGAAGTTTATATATTTATAAATTATTTTTTGGAGCCTTGATTTATGATTCGTTTCTTTTTCCAGCGTATTCTCGTATTGTTATCCCTGTTTTCCATTATTGCTGTCGCTTCCGCCAATGCCCCCAAACCGGACATTAAAAGTTCTGTTTTTGTTTCGGCCAACGGCAATGACGATAATCCCGGTACGTTTCAGGAGCCCTTTGCGTCTTTATCCGCGGCAAAAAACAAAGTCGCCGAGATGAAACAGGCCGGCCATGTGGGCGATATCACAGTTGTTATTCGTGAAGGCTCATACTATTGTCCACAGGGGCTTGTCTTTTCGGCATCAGACGGGGCGGTTGAAAATTCCAGTGTGACTTATCGTGCGGCTGATGGTGAAACAGTAAAGATCATCGGTGGATACAAGGCTGCTGGCTGGAAGAAGTACAAAGGTGAAATCCGGTATACGCAGTTTCCCGATGAATACGAAGTTAAACAGGTTTTTGAGGCCGGCAAGTGGGTCGAGCCGGCGCGGATACCGAACGATGGGTATTTTGAGATAACCGGCGTAGATGAAAAAGATGCGAAGGCGACTTTTTATTATGACCCTGAAGATTTAGAGGTTGAAGGTTGGGATGTTTCGCAGGCGAGGGTTCTTATCTGGCAGGGCGAGTTCTGGTCCAGTCACTGGTTCAGTCAGGACAAGGGTATCAAATCGCACGACCCTGAGAGAAACTCCATTACGATGGACAGCCGGGGCGGTTATGATATGAACCGTGGCAACGAATATTTTATTTACAATGTGCTGGAGGAACTTGACCGGCCCGGTGAGTGTTTTATAGACAACGAGAATAAACGTGTTTATATTTGGCCCCAGAGCAATGAGCCTGTTGAGAATTTAGAAATCGTATTATCAACCGCGAAGAATGTTGTTGCTGTCAAAGGCTCTGCCGATAACCCGGTGAGCAATTTGCATTTTGAGGGGATAGATTTTTCCGCGTGTAACGATGACGCAATGTCTTTTGAGGCGGCCAGGGACTGTTCGGTCAAATTCTGCAAGGTGGAAAACGGTGGGCGGCATGGTATTTCACTTCTCCTAAGCTGTCAAAATATTGAGGTTTACGGCTGTGAGATAACCGGTCATGGTTTTAACGGTGTGGATATAAACGGCGGCGGGTTTAATACGACAGAGATGCAGAGTCATCATAATGTAATAGAAAACAACCATATCCACCATTGCGGCAGACTTGTGGGGCACGGCAGGGGGGTCGGAATCGCCCAGAGCGGTTTTAACAAGGTCCTGCACAACCATATTCACCATATGCCGCGGTACGGCATCAGTATAAAGGGACTGCGCTTTCATGTGCTTAAAGAGCAGGTAAAGGAAGTGACATGGGAAAACCATTACGATTATCTTCACTCGCGAAACAACCTTATCGCTTATAATCACGTTCACCATGTCAACATGAAGACCCAGGACACGGGCGCTTTTGAGTCGTGGGGGCCGGGCAGGGATAACATTTATGACCACAACCTTATCCATGACGTGGGGATATCGCATCAGTCTATCATAAGCGGTATCTACTGTGACGACGCGACGGATTATTTTACCATTACGAATAATATTGTTTACGGTGTTCGGGGGATACCCGGCTCGCAGTGTATGCTTGTAAAGGGCATCGGCAGTAAGATAAGCAACAATATCCTTATCGTCGAGACCAATAACTGTGCGGCGATAAGAACATTTGAAATGGCAGACGAAGCAAATAAGCAACTGGAGTTTACGAAAAACATTGTGTACTTCGAGAAGACCGAGCCGCAGCTTAAGGATATGAACGGTAATATTATTGAATGGCGGTTCGAGCTTGACGAGGCCGGTACCTGTGACGTGTGGTTTTTGTACTCGGCAAATTTGTACTGGACGGGCAGGGCCAAAAACATGCTTGCAAACGCTACGACAATATCGTTTGACAATGGTGAGCCGGTTAAAGTCGAAAAACTGCCTGACACCGATTCATGGTTTGACTATGAATGGATAAAAGTTGCGAGAACAGAGCTTTCTGCGGGGCAGCACCTGATGCGGTGGCACAATCCATACGGCGGGGGCGCGAATATCAAGAGAATATGTATAAGCACCGATCCCGGCTGGAGCCCAAAAGTTTTCGGTTTGAACCAGAGGTATGTTAACGGCACGCTGCTGGTTAAGGAAGTGGATATAAAGCCTTATTACTGGCGAAGTATTTACGAGTTTAATAACTGGGACCCGCAACGGTTCGCAGTCGCCGACAAAAACCTTTTCTTCAAACATGGTGACCAGCTGGTTGCACAGAATATACCCGGAGAGGACACTTACGCTAACTGGGTGACAGTGGAGAATAATAAGTACGACCAGAACAGTATCATTGCCGACCCTATGTTCGTGGATGCGGAAAACCATGACTACAGGCTAAAACCCGAATCACCTGCGTTTAAGCTCGGTTTCCAACAGATAGACATTGAGAGTATCGGGCTCAAAGACGATTTCCCCGCTCGGCTGGCGAGGGAATAGTCCCGTTGCCTGAAACATCGGCAGTTATGAAAGCCTGTTGCGGTAGTCCTCGTAAGTGAATCGCCGCTGTATTTTGTACTGGTCCTTTTCGGGGTCGTATATAACGATGTCCGGCAGGTTGATGCCGTTGAACATGTTATTCTTTACCATTGTGTAATGTGCCATGTCCTCGAAGATCAGTTTGTCGCCGGGCTTTAGGGGCTTGTCGAAGGAGTACTCACCGATCACGTCGCCTGCAAGACATGTCATGCCTGCGAGAATATAGCTGTTTTCGAGCGTTCCGGGTTTTTGCGAGCCGGGGATGTTGGGCCGGTAGGGCATTTCCAGTACGTCCGGCATGTGTGCCGAGGCGGAGGTGTCGAGAACGGCGATATCCTTTTCGTTGTGAACGATGTCGAGAACAGTTGCAATAAGGAAACCGGTATTAAGGGCTATAGCCTCGCCGGGTTCGAGGTAGACTTCGACTTCATATTTCGATTTGAAACTGCTTATGGTTTGGCATAGCAGTTCTATGTCATAGTCGGCACGGGTGATGTGATGTCCGCCGCCGAAGTTGACCCACTCCATCGTATTGAGGTATTCGCCAAATTTTTCCTCGACTGCCTTTACGGTTCTTGCAAGTGCGTCGCTGTTAAGCTCGCAAAGCGTGTGGAAATGCAAACCCGTGATGCCGTCAAGCTGCGCGGGGTCGAAGTTCGCCTCGGTAATACCCAGCCGGGAAAATGGCCCGCAGGGGTCGTAGATCGCTGTCTCGACTTCCCGCTGTTCGGGGTTTATGCGCAGTCCGCACTTTATGCCGGCAGCAAGGGCCCTGTCCCTGAAAAGCCGCCACTGGCTGTGTGAGTTGAATACAATATGGTCGCTGTTTTCGATTAGCCTGTCGAACTGTTCCAGCCGATATGCAGGGCCGCAGGTATGCACCTGCCCGCTGAAAAACTCCCTTCCGAGCATCGCTTCAAACAGTCCGCTTGCCGATGCGCCGTCGAGGTATTCGTTAATAAGATCGAACACGCCCCACGCCGCGAAGCCTTTCAGGGCCAGAAGGATTTTACAGCCGGCTCTTTCCCGCACTCCGCGCAGCACCTTGAGGTTTTTTTCCAGCAGTCCCGTGTCGATCAAATAGCAAGGCGAGGGCAGTTTATCCAGTTCGTACATTAGAGCTTGATCTCCTTCCAGGGCAGACCATGAATGTTCAGCTTTTCCATGAAGGGGTCCGGGTCAAATTGTTCCATGTTAAAGACGCCCGGGCCTTTCCATTTGCCTGTCAGCATCATCATGGCCCCGATCATGGCCGGTACGCCGGTTGTATATGAGACCGCCTGTGAGCCGACTTCTTTGTAGCATTTGGCGTGGTCGCAAACGTTGTAGATCATCATTTTCTTCGTTTTTCC
Source organism: uncultured Pirellulales bacterium (assembly GCA_964628195.1). GTDB lineage: Bacteria > Planctomycetota > Phycisphaerae > Sedimentisphaerales > Anaerohalosphaeraceae > CAZVPF01. Next base: position 121,331 of record CAZVPF010000005.1, read on the forward strand.
GTCCTTCACGCCCTCCATTACACAGCCGATACAGGTTTTGCCTTTATAGTTCTCGGCGAGGCTTGCCGGGTCGGGCAGAAGTTTTTTAAGGAACTGCAGCGGTATAACCTCCGTGCCGTTGTAGTCGACCGGTTCGATGCCCGTCATACCGACGTTCTGCAGCACCCTGAGGTGGGTCAGGTACTCTTCGCCGAAGGTCATCCAGAACCGGATCCGCTTAAGGCCGTTTATGTGTTTTACCAGCGATTCCTCTTCCTCGTGGTAGAGCAGGTAAGCGGTTCGTACCCCGACTTCCGGGAAGTCGAAATCCATTTTTACCGACATCGGATCGATTTCTTTCCATTGCCCGTCTTCCCAGAACTTGCCTTTCTGGGTAATCTCTCGTATGTTGATCTCGGGGTTGAAGTTAGTCGCGAATGGGTGGCCGTGCGAACCGGCGTTGCAGTCAACGATATCGATGTAATGTATCTCGTCGAAGTGGTGTTTCAGGGCATAAGCGCAAAATACATTTGTAACGCCCGGGTCAAAACCGCTTCCGAGCAGGGCGGTTATACCTTTATCTTTAAAACAGTCATGATACTCCCATTGCCATTTGTATTCGAACTTTGCCTCGTCCGGCGGTTCGTAGTTGGCTGTGTCGAGATAATCAACCCCTGTTTCCAGTGCAGCGTCCATTATGGGCAGGTCCTGGTAGGGCAGTGCGACGTTAATAATAAGCTGCGGTTTGTGCTTTTTGACAAGTGCGGCGACCTGGCCGGAGTCGTCGGCGTCGACCTGTTCGGTTACAATATTTGCACCAACTCCCGATGCTATCTGCTCACATTTGCCGAGGGTTCTGCTTGCAAGGACTATCTCGCTGAAGACTTCGGGGACCTGTGCGCATTTTTTCACCACCACATTTCCAACGCCGCCTGCCCCGATTATCAATACTTTGCTCATAGCTAAACCTCCCTGTCTGTAGGTTTATATATTATTTTGAAATATTTTAAACAAACCAACAGTATGCGTGATACTCAAAAGTTTGTCCAGAGTTTTTTAGATTCGGATAACCGACTGCGCTTGGTAATTATCTATCTACCCTGGCGGTTCCGCCGGCCATTACCTTTTCGACTTCGGCCAGTGAAGCGGTTGTTGTGTCGCCGGGTGTGGTCATGGCAAGGGCTCCGTGGGCTGCGCCGCAGTTGACGGCGTGCTGAGGATCCTTTCCTTCCATGAGCCCATAGATAAGGCCCGAAGCAAAGCTGTCGCCGCCGCCTACGCGGTCGTATATCTCGAGGTTTTCCCGCAGCGTAGCTTCGTAAAGTTTGCCTTCGGTGTAGATGACTGCGCCCCAGTCGTTGACGCATGCGGTTTTTGCGTTTCTCAGGGTTGTGGCGACAACCTTGAAATTTGGATACTGTTTGACTGCCTGTTCGATCATTTTGCCGAAGTTGGTCGGGTCGAGTTTGGAGATGTGTTTGTCCATGCCCGGCACCTCGAAACCGAGACATGCGGTGAAGTCCTCTTCGTTGCCCATCATTACGTCAATAAGCGGGGCGATTTTGTGGTTGACTTCCTGTGCCTTTTTCTGCCCGCCGATAGACTTCCAGAGTGAAGGGCGGTAGTTGAGGTCATAGGAAACTGTGGTTCCGTATTTCTTGGCAGTTTGCACGGCTTCGATAACCACATCGGGGGTTGTCGCTGAAAGCGCGGCGAATATTCCGCCTGTGTGGAACCAGCGCACCCCGTCTTTGCCGAAGATTGTATCCCAGTCGATATCGCCTTTTTTTAACTGTGAAGCGGCGGAATGTCCCCTGTCACTGCATCCTTTTGCGGCGCGGACCCCGAAGCCTTTTTCGGTGAAGTTAAGGCCCACTCTTACATCCCTGCCTATGCCATCGAAAGGCACCCATTTGACGTATTCCATACTTACCCCGCCCTGGAATATCAGGTCCTCGAGCAGTCGGCCGACGGGGCAGTCAGGGATCGCCGTTACAACCGCGGCACGTTTTCCGAAGCAGCGTTTGAGACCCCGGGCGACGTTATACTCGCCGCCGCCTTCCCAGACCTTGAACTGACGTGTTGTGTGAATTCTTTCGAAGCCGGGGTCAAGGCGGAGCATTACCTCGCCGAGCGATAGTATGTCGTATTTGCATTTTGATGCAGGTTTAATATCCAGGCCAGCCATTTTACTTACCTCCTTTTATTTCGTTAATGATAGAAATTGTTTCCTTGACTTTTGCGGTAATGCCGGACCAGTCTTTTGCGGCGACCAATTCCTTCGTTATCAGCTTCGAGCCCATTCCGGCACAGCATATACCTGCGCCGAACCACTCGCTGAGGCTTTCTCTGGTAGGGGAGACCCCGCCGGTGGGCATTATGTCCGTCCATGGGCAGGGGCCTTTGACAGATTTGACAAATCCCGGCCCGCCGACCTGTGAGCCCGGGAACACCTTTACGATTTCGACGCCAAGCTCATGGGCCCTGTGAATTTCGGTTACGCTGCCGCAGCCGGGGCTGTAGGGGATTTTCCGCTTGTTACAGAGTTTTGCGGTTTCTTCATCGAGCAGCGGGCCGACGACAAAATCCGCACCGGCTGAGATGTACATCGCCGCTGTTGGCGCATCGCATATTGACCCGACGCCGAGTACTATGTCCGGCCTTTCGGCATCACGGTATTCGGTAAGTTTTGTGAATACATCGACAGCCCGGTCGCCGCGGTTTGTGAACTCGATGCACCCGGCCCCGCCGTCGGCACAGGCGGTGACCACGTTTTTGGCGGTTTCGAAATCACCGTTGTAGAAAACCGGCACAACGCCGATACTTTTCATGAGTGTCAAAACTTCGAGTCTTGAATGCTTTGCCATGTCAAGTTCCTTAATTAAGCGTAAATATTTCCCTCTCTGTAATCAGTCCATGCTGGCTCGAAGGCCTTTCTGTCCTTCGGCTGGGGTCGGATAGCAATCATATCGGATTTGAACAAATCTTCAACACTGCTGTCAAAAACAATACTCAGTATCTTTTGTCTCAACTGCTCGTTTTCAGGTTTGTACTTGAGCGTGTTCCCGGTGTCCGGTTCCTTTATATCGGGGTGTATTTCGGTGCCGTTGTCGTCGAGTACGAGGTGTGAACCCCGTGAACCGCTGCCTGCCTTTAACAGTTCCACTATGGCTTTGAGGTAGCCGGCACCTGCAAGGGCGAGGTGTTGTGCCTGTACAGCAGTTACGAGGTCCCCGGGCTCGGTGATCTTCAACCCGTGTTTTTTGATTTTCTCGTACTGCTCAACGGCCTGTTTTAGAGCCATTTGGGCGTTTTGCAGTTTTCTTATATGCCCGCCGTGCAGAGTCATCCTTTGCTGGATTTCACTAATCGCACCTGCCGGTGTCTGCTTTGCCGAACCGCTGCTGAACAAGTTAATATTATTTATTACCTGTTCGATCTGGGAGTTGATTTTTTTTTCGTCAACCTGATAATCTTCGCTGCCGTATGCGTTGGCAATGTATTCGGCGGCCCTTTGAGCGCCGACCTGGCCGGCGTTAAGAGCGGACCCGCCCGGACGCTTGACTCCGTGCGTGCCGGCCATCTCACCGATAACAAACGTGTGCTTTATGTTGGATTCCCACCATTTATTGACACTGAATCCGCCGTTGTTGTGCTGTGCACAAACCGCAATCTCCAGCGGTTCGGAATAAAGGTCGATATCGTTCTCCCTGTAGATATCGATAGCGGGGGGGTTCATGTGCTCGAGCCTTTCGATGGGCAGTTTCTGCATTGCACCGGTTGCTTTTAGGTACTCTATCGCCTCCTCTTCAAGGTCGTCGAGGCTGAATGGCTTCATGCCTTCACATTCGACAGGATTATGCAAAAAGTCCATAAACACACGTCGTCCTTTCTGTGTTTCATTGAAGACGATGACGTCGATCAGGGATGACTGCAAATTTTCGATGCGCTGCGGGTCGAAGGGCCACTGGTAGCCCTTGAGAAAAATGTTCGTTGCCATTTTGCTCATTGTCGGGAAAAACGCGGTAAGGAATTCTTTTTCGTCCCGTCCGTTTTCGTCCGTACTGAATATCCGCGGTATGACCTGCATATAGGTTCCTGAAACGTTCCAGCGAAACTTCGTGCTGGCAAGTCCGAACTGAGACTCGGTAAGGTTCTCACCTGCAAGTCCTGCCTTGAACGCAATACCGTGCATGCCCGTCTGGCCGAGCGGGTAGACGCTGGTCTTATAAAGCGCTCCGGGCCCGCCAGCGGCAAGGACGAAATTTTCCGCAAGAAATACGTTGACGGTGATTTTGTTTTGGCTTATCTGCTTTTTATGTAATGTCACCAGTCCCGTGATGCGTTTGTTTTCGCCTGTTCCGTGGGTTAAAAATTCCACGGACTCGCGGTGGTCGAATATTTCTATCCCGTACCTGCGAACGGTCCTTTCGAGACATTGGCTCATGAATTTGCTCGTCTTCGGTCCTGCCGAGGTTGCACGTTCGTAGGGGTCGTGGTCGGTCTTGTAGCCTATGTAAGTGCCCAGGTGATTATGCGGGAAGGGCACGCCGGACTCGACGAGGTTATAAAACCCACGCAGCGAGCCGATGCCTTCGGCGAGAGCGAGGTCGCCGTGGCAGCATCCGCCGTCTGTAAGGCTCTTGGCGAAGCTTTCGGGGCTGTCCGCGACATCCGGGCTGGTGCCCATTTTGTAATAAGTCTGCTTGTCCGAGCCGCTCATTCGGGAGGCGCCAAGGGGCAGGCCGGCTGTGACTACGGCGATCCGTTCGTTTGGATTTGTTATACCTTTCTGGTTCATGAACTCGTAAAGCTTTTTAGCGCAGTTCATGCCCGCGGCGCCTGAGCCGACGATAACAGTGCCGAATTTATATATTGTTACATCCTGGTTTGCTATTTTTTTTGTTTCCATTGTGCCCTCGTCTAATTAGAGTCTTCTAAGATGAAACCCGCCGTCTACGTTAATTACCTGTCCCGTCGAAAAATCGAGCCTGCCCTCGGCAATCGCGCCGACCGCTTTAGCGATATCCTCGGGCTGTCCCCATCTTTTTATGGGCGTCAGGCCGTCGGCGATGAGTTTGTCGTACTTGTCCTTAACCACGCTTGTCATGTCTGTCATAATTATACCGGGGCGTATCTCGAATACACCGATACCGAACTCGGCGAGCCGGTCGGCATAGAGCATCGTCATCATGCTTATGCCTGCTTTGCTGAGGCAGTATTCGCCTCTTGCCGGGCTGCTTGTATATGATGACATACTTGCGGTGCTGCAAATTCTCGGCTGCCTGTCGGGGTCGGCTTTTAGCTGCTCTATCATCCAGTTCGCAACCGCCTGGGTAAGGAAGTAAGGACCCTTAAGGTTAATGTTCATAACCCGGTCGTAGCTTTCCTCGCCCGCCTCGAGGATGTCCGTCCTCTTTGACGGTGCGACACCTGCGTTATTTACAAGCATATCGCATCTGCCGAATTTTTGCTTCGCTGTCTGCACAAGTTTTGCCCTGTCATCGGCGCTGCTTATATCGCCCCTGAGTATTTCACAATCCACCCCGTGACTTTGCACCTGCCGGCTGGTCTCTTTTGCCGCGCTGTCGTCGGGCTTGCCGTCGCTGAAATCGAAATAGTTTATCAATACATCGTAACCCATTTCCGCTAATTCAAGGGCTATCGCTTTTCCTATACCTCTGCTTGCACCGGTAACTATTGCCGCTTTTTTTCCTGGCATATCAAACCTCACTGAAAAACTCTTCACATTTATTTTTGGTGTATATAACATTCTCTATCGGCGTGTTATAGGAAAGAACGCCTGTGCCGATAATTACAGATTTGTCAATGCGCGCTGTTTTGACCGTTTCTGTTATCTGCTCGTCTAAATCGTCACTTTGACCCTGCTCAACAAGGCGGGGGTTTATGTTTCTCCTTATCAGCTGGTGGTCTCCTGTTTTGCCGAGTATCATTGCGGGTTCGGCACAGAAGTCGCTGAGGACAATCTCAAAGCCGGTCTCTATCATCATATTCGCTATCTCGTCGGTTCTGCCGCCGATGACGTATTCGGTAAACTCACAGCCGTGCTTCTTGTATTGTGTGTTGATGTGTTTCATTCTTTCGAGGAGATGGTCCTTATAATTTTCCGGAGATATCAGGGGGGGAGAGGCCTGCGAATCAAAAAGGCAAACTCCCATGCCGCGTTTTATAAACTCCAGGCCGTATCTAAGCGAAATATCCGCACAATAGTCAATCAGCCTTGAAAAAGCCTGCGGATTCATAACCATTTCCATAATAAGCTTCTCAATGCCGAACAGTTCCGCGGCGATAGAATAAGGCCCGCTGACCGCGCCCCTGACCGGCACCTGGTCGCCGAGCTTTTTGTTTACAGTCTCGGCAGCTTCAATTACCAGGGGCATTCTTCCTGCGTTTTCAGGGTCGATACGCGGCAGCTTTTCAACTTCGTCAAGGCTTTCGATCAGCCTGTCCTTGATAGAAGGCACGACGTCCGGTGAATCCGGGTAAACAACGACACCGCCGAGGGCTTGGGCCTCAATATTGTAAATATCCATCCCGACTGTCAGCATGTCGGGTTTGTAGGTTTCGTACTCGGCAAAGACCGACTCGGCAAGCAGCCTTGCGTCTTGCGCGACCTCACTTATGCTTTTTTGGAGGAGTTTGGCCTTGTGCTCGTAAATTGCCGGGCAGAACAGGAATATGTCCCGGCTTTTGCCTGTTATTTTCTGCCTTAGTTTTTCGAGTGGCGTCATGAGGGATCAGCCTTTCAGTGCCTGGTTCATTTGCTCTGCGGCTTTCATTCCCTGCGCCACAGCCGCGACGACGGTCGCCGCACCTTCGACAAGATCACCGCCTGCGAAGATGTTTTCACGACTGGTGAGGTAAGAATTTTCTTTTGTTTTTATAAGGCCGTTTTCAAACTCAATGCCGGGCAGTATCTTTTCAATGCCCTCGATGGGCTTTTGTCCTATTGCCTCAATAACGATATCGGCATCAAGTTTATACTGCTCGGTATCAACCGGCACGGGACGGCGCCTGCCGGATACATCGGGTTTGCCCAGTTTTGTCGGGCACACTTTTACGCCAGTTACCTTTCCGTCGCTGCTCAGGTAATCCAATTGCTGGGTGAGAATAAGGAAGTGGACTCCGGAGTTAAGGGCGTGGTTTCTCTCGCCTTCCCATGCGGGAAGTTCGGCGAACGACCGCCTGTAAATTATGTAAACATCCGCGGCACCGAGTCTTTTGGCTGTTACCGCTGCGTCCATGGCGGTATTGCCCCCGCCTATTACCGCAACGGTTTTGCCTGCGAGATCGAATTGAGCGGCGTTGCCGGCCTTGTTCAAAAACTCCAGCGCATCGTACATGTTCTCGAGCTTCTGGTCAGCGGTTGTTATGGCCTGGGGCAGTCCCATCCCGATAAATACCGCGTTGTAATTTTCCTTCATTATATGCTCGAGGTTGAAATGTTCGTTAAGCCGGGTTCCGAGTTTGAGCTTCAGCCTTTCATCGGGCACATTCTCGAAGATCGCCTTGATTTCATTTTTAAGCGAAGACTGCTGTCTTTGGGGCGGAATAACCGAATCGATCATGCCGCCAAGTTTAGTGTTTTTGTCGTAAATGGTCACCTCGTGCCCGGCTTGCAGAAGACTTGCCGCCGCCGAAAGACCCGCAGGGCCTGCGCCGAGAACTGCAACACGTTTGCCTGTAGCTTTTTCCGGGATATCAAGCTTTGACCAGCCCTTGCTGTTTGCCTGTTCAGAAAGGTATCGCTGGATATCGGCGATGGGCAGTGCGTCGTCGCCGATGTACTTCTGCAAACACCCGCCCTGGCACTGCTGCTCGACCGGGCAAAGCCACGCACAAACTTCCGGCAGAATATTCGAACGCCTGATAGTCTCGTAAGCGCCCCTGTCGTCACCGTCGAGGAACTTTTGTATAAAAACAGGAATATCTATGCCCGCTGGGCAGCCGTGTTGACAGGTGGGCTCCTGGCACTGAAGGCAGTTCGAGGCGAGTCTGACAAGGTTGCCCCTGTCGCTCATTCTGCCATGTTTGAAAATCGGCCCGTAGACTTTGTTGTCGCGTATGACACAGCCCGCCACCTGTCCGTCCCGCATAAGCTGAGTGCATGCGCTGCAGCCGACACAAACCTTTTGCCTGTCGAGCCTGCCTTGCTGCAACAGGTCCTTCGCGAAATCTGGATAAGCAAACGCCATCCTTCCGGCACCTATGAGCGTGGTCTTGCCCTCGGCAATCGAAGCGGCGCCGACATTGCCCATTAGCTGTCTTAGCCAACTGTAGCCGGTGCCGACAAAAACCATTTCGGGGAATTCTTTCTGCACTTGTCCGGCAATGCTGATCAGCCTCTCAACGCCTTTGAGCGGATGCTCCGGCTCTTCGTAAGCGCCCTTAATAGGCTGATTGAACGGTCTGCCGACATGGGGGTTATAATACGGATTGGCGATAGTGAAATTAATCAGCCGCACACCTTTTTCGCTCAAAAGCTTCACCAGCTTTTTTGGTTCTGTAAGGTCCGGCTTCATGTAATCGTCCTCATCGACGCCCCAGCCGTAGGGATACGGAATAGCGTCGTAAAAACCCAGCCGCAGACACACTTCCAGCTTTTCGCCAAGCTGTGTTTTTATCTTGTCGACCACCTCAAGCACAAACCTTGTTCGGTTCTCGAAGGACCCGCCGTACTTGCCTGGCCTGTTCCTGGCGGCGAGCAGTTCGTTGACCAGGTAGCCGTGACAGGACTTGATATCCACGCCGTTAAAGCCCGCTTCGTAAGCAAGTTTGGCGGCTTTTACATATTCCAACTGAAGGTTGTCGAGATACTCATCGCTTACGACACAACTGTCATCCACCTTGCTGGTCTTGTCCGTCGCAGGTTTTGGTTCGGGAACAAGGGAATCCCGGTAAGGGTCCCTTTGCGGAACCAGTGGTTGGGCGATGCCTTGCGGTTTGCTGTACCTGCCCGAGTGTGTAAGCTGGGCTATAATGATCGGCTTGTACCCCGGGCCTATGCTGTTTTCGGCAGCGGTTCGCATCTGTTTTACCGTATCAGCGAAAGCATCTCTGGTTCCCTCGTGCAGCCAAAGCTGTCTCGGGTTGGCACGTCCTTCCTTAACCACTGCGATAGCTTCGGCCCATATCAGTCCCGCTCCGCCCGCGGCGAACCTTTTGTACCGTCTGACCGTCAACGGCCCGGGCCTGCCGTCGGCTGTACCGTCTGCGCCCTCCATGGGGTGAACAGCAAGAGAGTTGGGGACAGTCACATTTCCGGCGCGGACCTGATTGCCGAGAACAGACACATCTTCCTGGATGTCAATATCAACCCCGACCTCGGCGCAGAGCGATTTGAATTCTTCGATATTGCTTAACCTGTACTTCCAGTTTTGTTTTTTTTCCATTACAACAGGCATTGGTGGTTTCCTCATCAATTGGCATTAAATAAAAGCATCTTCGCGAAAGCTATGCTGTAAATAGCAAACCCACAGCATAAAATAAAACCGCCGGTCGTATAGGCCCGGGTCTTATTATTTCTTCTCGATATTATCCGTGTGATAATTTCTTCCGGCTGGCCGTCAAGTTCACATGTTATCCATTTAACAGAAAGCACCTTCCACCATACCCAAACAGCACTGAGCAGCACAACTGCCAGGCCGGTTATGACGCATATCTGCGAGAAAAGGCTTGTGCCGGCGATTCTTCTGCCGGAAAACCCTGTGATAGTCAGTACGACTCCCGCAAGGCTCATCAAGACCTGCGCACGTGATTGCAGTACGTTGAGTTGTCTTTCAAGCATTTCCACTGACTTAAGCAGGTCCCTGCCGCAAAGGGCGTAAATATCTGACGCCTCATGTTCAGGGCTTTTGCAGTCATAATTATTGTTCATTTCGTGATCGTCCATGTTTAATTACCTGCTGTCAGGATAACTTCCAATTGAGATTTAGTCTTGGCAAAACCGGCAATTTTTGATTTGCGTTTCCGGCAATTTTGTTGACTTTTGTTGTAATTAAAATTATAATAGGTACTTATGAACAAAGAAGTTGTCAAAAAAAAGACGATTTTACCGGATTACGGTGTGTGGATCGAAAGTCGAGTCAAAAGGCCCAGATTTGGCGGTGCCGGGCACAGCCATGACCACCCGAGCATTATATATGTAGTTTCAGGCAAAGGCCATGTTCAGTTTGAAGAAAATCGCTTTGACCTTTATGCACATACTGTCATCCCGCTTGAAAGAAACAAACCGCATGAGATCATTGATCAGCCCCGTAATGCGATGACGGTTTTTTCAATATATTTTGACGATATGGGCATGAATAAATACATCACAGATTATCTTTTTGCGGAAAGTGAGCCGTTTGAACTGCCGCTTTATTATGCCGAGCAGGTCAAGAGGAACCTGCGTCAGATATTATACGAACAGGGCCAAAAGCCCCCCGGATATAAGCTGGGCATCAGGCAGTGTATGGAACTGACAATCCTGCAGCTTTACAGGGCAAAACTAAAACACAGGCGGCAACCGAAGACTCTCAGCAAAGACAGCCTCAACCGAGTGAAAGCTGCCCTGGACTATATTACCGAAAATTGTCACGAACAATACACGCTGGCTGATGGGGCGAAAATGGCAAATGTTTCTCAACGGCAGTTTACCAACCTATGCAGAAAGATCAGCGGCAAAAGCTTTATTCAATTTTTAAATGCGTATCGCTGCCGAAGGGCGAAAGAGCTTCTTGAAGGTACGGATATGCCTGTTTCGGCGATTGCTTTTAAAATCGGTTTCGAGGAACTTTCGTCATTCTACAGGGCATTTAAGAAACATCAAAAATGCAGTCCCTTAAAATATCGTGCAGGCTGATTGGGATACAGCAGGTACTATAGCCACTCAATAACTATTATCAGCTTAAAACCGCAGTGCTGAACTTCCTGCGAAGACTTAGATTGTTCACCTCTTATTGGTAAAACTTTTTTTGTCGAAGCCGTAGTTCTTCATCTTTGTAAAAAGTGTTCTTTCGTCGATACCGGCGAATCTGGCAGTTCTGCCGATACGGCCTTGGGCGTTGTTTAATACATTACTAAGATAGATTTTTTCAAATTGTTCAAGAAGCAGTTTTTGTGCCTGCTTAAGAGGGATTTCAAAAAGGTTTTCCGGGAAGACAAATTCATCGGCGGTCTTATAGTTACTGACTGTTATGTTTTGGGCGGCATGAGAAACGATATTTTCCGGAAGTTCGCTTATTGTAATGGTATCGCCGTCGCAGAGAAGAATTGCCCTTTCGATAACATTAATAAGTTCCCGGACGTTGCCCGGCCAGTGATATTCACAAAGAGCTGCCAGGGCCTGCTTTTCGATGTACTTGATCCCGGTTGCAATCTGGAATCGAAAATACTGGATATAGCTTTCCACAAGCGACGGGATATCCTGTTGTCTTTCCCGCAAAGGGGGTATTGTCAATTCAACCACATTGAGACGGTAAAAAAGGTCCTTGCGGAAGCGGCCCTGCTCTACCTCTTCTTCGAGGTTCTTATTTGTTGCGGCGATAATGCGGACATTAACTCGCAGGGTTTTTTCACCGCCGATGCGGGTTATTTCTCGTCTTTCTATGGCCCGAAGCAGTTTTACCTGGAGGTGCAGGGGTATCTCCCCGATTTCGTCAAGGAAAAGTGTTCCCATGTGGGCCAGTTCAAAACAACCCCTTCTTGCTTTGGCGGCACCGGTAAAAGCCCCGGCTTCGTGTCCGAAAAGCTCACTTTCGAGCAGCGATTCCGGCAGTGCCCCGCAGTTCACCGCCAGGAAAGGCTGTTCGCTGCGGTTTCCTTCGGAGTGTATGGCATTGGCAAGTCTTTCTTTTCCTACACCTGTTTCGCCGAGTATAAGAAGCGTTGAGTCACTGTAAGAGGCTCGGTCTGCCAGCTTCATGAGTTTCTGCATGACGGGGCTTTCACTGATGAAGTCCGCGAAGCGCGTATCGGAAGGAACTGTCCGGGGGGTTATGCTGCCCTTGAAGTTTTCCCGCCGGCTGTTAAAGATGGTCTCAAAAACGCCGAGTATTTTTCTTGGCGAAAGAGTTTTGTTCAAAACCGCCTCACAGCCCCACCCCAGCAGTTCGGCACGCCTGTCGGCGTCTTCCTTATCCGTAAATACCACGATTGCCGGGGCGTCCGGCAAGAGGTTTACGCTTTTAACGTACTCGACAGGGTCGCTTCCCAGCCGGTAATCGGTAACGATAAAGATATCGCAAGTGTTATTCGGCACTCGGGCACAGGGGGTATCAGGGTCACTAATTTCATCCCAAATAATATCCGGCCGATCAAGCGCCTTTCGCAGCTTATCATCGAGTGAAGCGTCACCGGTATTAAGGATAACGTGCATCAGCATAGCTATTCCCCAAATTAGAATCTATATATTTTAACTGTTTTATTTCGGGTGTCAATTCCCGAAATTATCCCAGATGCAAATTTTTTTTAGGGTCAAAACTTTTTTAGGCTCGTAAGTTGTTATTATAAAAAGATTTGTGTTTGCCTTTTCGATTCGGGTATGCGGTTTGTACAGTAACCTGTATCAAGGATTTATATTGGTGTTTGCCAAATGGCTGAAAAAGAAACTAAAAAAACAAAACAGGGCAAAAAAAAGAAACGCAAAGAACCTGACAGGCAGAAGATACGCATCCTGAACAAGGGAGTTCCCCGGCCTAAAAGGTGACCGGCGGTAATATTAATTAATAGGCAGGCGTTAAAAATGTACTGGTCAAAAAACAAAAGAAACGAAAAGTTGGCTACTCTTAAGCCTGTGCCTCAACGGAAAGGGGCATCGAAGGCTCAAACCGCAGAAGCAAACAAAACCCGCTTTCCGAAATGGTGGCAGATGCTTCTTGGCGGGCATAAATAACTTAGTGTGTAACGGTGGCTCAAAAAGCTGCTTTAATTTAACTTTCATTTTAAGGAGTCCTGAAATGGCAGACAAAAAACCAAGCAAGAAACCAAAAAAGAGCGTAAAGGCAGAGGCAAAAAGTCAAAAAAAGGGATCGTCACCCAAACGTTAAGTGACTTCAATTTAAGCAAAGACACAAGATCAAAGCCGGGCATCGGACTTATACCTGGTGCCCGGTTTTAAGAGATGAAAAACAATGATATCGCGGCGGAATCACGATCTGTTCAAACGATGCCCTCAAAACCCTATTTTGTCGGTAGATAAGTGGCCCTACGACGCAAACTCGGTATTCAATGCGGCCGCTGCGGAGGTAGAGGGGCAAATACTGCTCCTTTGCAGGGTCGAAGACTTCCGTGGAATATCCCACTTCTGCACAGCGAGAAGTGACGATGGGATTAATAGCTGGGAAATAGACCAATGCCCAACTTTGCTGCCCCAGCCGTCTAATTACCCGGAAGAGTTATGGGGCATTGAGGACCCGCGTATTACACGGTTGCAGGAAATGGGCTGCTGGGCGGTGACTTATACCGCTTTTTCGAGCGGGGGGCCATTGGTGGCAATAGCTGTGACGGAGGACTTCAAAAGCTTCAAACGTCTTGGTGCCGTGATGCCGCCGGATGACAAGGACGCGGCACTTTTCCCGGTCAGGTTCAACGGTTGCTGGGCCATGCTGCACAGACCCGTGACTGTTTCAACGATAGAGGCGCATATATGGCTGTCCTTTTCACCTGATCTTATTCATTGGGGCCAGCACCGGGAAGTCCTGCAGGCACGTCGCGGGGCATGGTGGGATGCTCGAAAGATCGGGCTCTGCGGGCCGCCGCTTGAAACGGAGGCAGGTTGGCTTATTCTTTACCACGGGGTAAGGACGACGGCATCGGGGTCAATTTACAGGCTTGGGCTTGCCCTTCTGGACAGAGAAAACCCCGGGCAGGTTATCCGCCGCAGTGATGAATGGATATTCGGTCCACGCGAGCACTATGAAAGGGAGGGGGATGTGGATGATGTGGTTTTCCCGTGCGGATGGGTTGTCCGGGACGGTAATTTACTGGTGTATTACGGGGCAGCAGACTCAAGATTATGCCTCGCAACAGCCCGAATAAGTGAAGTTATGGACTATGTTATTCATTGTCCGGCCAACGGGGATGTTTACCGGGTTTGACCTGGTGTGAAATGAACATGAGAAAACAAAGTAACAGTTTTATAAACGACTCGAGTTGTGCGGTTATTGTAGCCCATCCGGATGATGAAACTCTCTGGTGCGGGGGGACAATCCTGCTTAATCCGCATAACAAATGGAAAATAGTAACTTTATGCAGAAAAAGTGACCCGGACCGAAACGTGAAGTTTATGTCGGCGGCAGCTATGCTGAACGCTCAGGGACGTATGGGCGACCTTGACGACGGTCCCGAGCAGAATCCTCTTGATAAGGAGCAAGTAAACCAGACAACTATGGAACTGCTCGGAAAAAACAGCTTTGATTATATCTTCACCCACAGTCCGGTCGGTGAATATACATACCACCGCAGGCATGAGGAAGTTGCCGATGCTGTATTAAGTCTTATAGAAACCGGGCAACTGGCTGCGAAAAAGATTTTCATATTCGCTTACGACGACCGAGGCGGACGGGAACTGCCTCGGGCATTGAATAATACGGACCAGGCAATATACCTGCCTGATGAGGTATGGCAGAAGAAATACGACATAATCACAAAGGTCTACGGTTTTGCCGCTGACAGCTGGGAAGCTCGAACGACACCCCGTAAGGAGTCGTTCTGGGTTTTTAAGTCGGCCCAAGGGGCTAAAAAGTGGATCATCGAAAGGAGCCCGAAGAGTTGAAAGTGCTCGTTATGTTCGATTACCCGTCCTGCACAGGGGGGCTTGCGACCCAGGGAGCTTTGCTGTACAGGGGGCTTGAAGAACTTGGTGTGGATGTTTTTCCGGTGAACTTTGAATCCGCCCAGGAAAAGGAATGGTATTACCGCTGGTTCAGGCCTGACGTGGTGGTTGGCGTGGGCTACTGGGGCCACAGCCCGGATCTTGTACTCCATCCTCAAAGGTACGGCGTGCAGCCGGTTCCGTGGTATGTAGCGGACGGTTATATCGCGAATTACCAGGAAATACTTGAGGCCCTTCCTTTGATTCTCGTTACTTCACGATGGGTTAAAAAGATGTATATGCGTGACGGACTGAGCGGGGATAATATAGAAGTGCTTCCGGTTGGCTGTGATACCGATTCATTCATTATTCGGGATAAAAATGACCCGAAAGTAAAGGCCGTTCGGGAAGCTCTCGGTGTTGCCGATGACCAGATAATGGTATTGACTGTGGGAGGAGATGCTTCTTCAAAAGGGGCTCAGGAGGTCATGCAGGCTCTTGCGATAAACGATACCAAGGCTCCGGACTGGAAATATGTATGCAAGGTATGGCCCCAGCCGAGGACACAGGCACAGAACCTTATCGATATGCAGCTTGCCTCGCAACTCGGCATAGATAAGAACGTTATCTACAGTACCAGTGTTATTTCGCGTAATTTCATGCCGTATCTTCTTGCCGCCTGTGATATTTACGCCGCACCGTCGAGGCTGGAAGGTTTCGGAATGATCCAGGTCGAGGCTAACGCCTGCGGGAAACCGGTGATAGGTATAAAGGCAATGGGGCTGCTCGATACAATGGTCCATTGTGAGACTGCGTTTCTGGCCGACGTGGCCCAGGAAATACGCCTGCGGGAAACAATTCTCGGGGATGAGTCAGGTTACGAACCCAAAAGCAGGGTAACTTTCAAAAGACCGCGTATTGTTGACTATCGGGCAAGTGTGCATGACATAGCCAACTATTTAATGGACCTTATGACGGATGAGCAATTGAGAAACAAAATGGGACTGGCTGGAAGGGAAAGGGCCGTGCAGCATTTTGACTACCGAGTTGTTGCAAAGCAGTTTGTTAATCTTGTTCAAAAGAAACTTGGGATAACATAGCATATGTCCAGTCAGGAAAAAGAACTGATAACTCATGCTGAAAAAGCCGCACTTGAGGTTCTTAAAGCTAATGCCGCCGGCCCTTTCAGGGGCTTGCCGAGGACCGCTGGATGGGGATACCCGGAGCCTTATACAAGGGATTTGATGATCTCACTGCCCGGTGTTCTGGTAAGCGGTAATAAGAAACTGATTGAAAAGTATGCAAAGGTTCTTGAGAGCCTGGCGCAGAATCAATCCCCGCTTGGGCATATACCTTCGCTTGCACATGACCCTCAGGACAGGGGCGCAAGTGACTGCACGCCTCTGTTCCTGATGGGACTGGGGATTTACCGTCACCATATCGGCAGTGATGACTATCTTGCAGAGGCAGCCGAAAAAGCCCTTACCTGGATGAGTTACCAAAGCCCTTCGGACCGTGTCCTCGTGGCCCAGCTTCCAACCACAGACTGGCGGGACGAACAATGGGTTCTCGGTTACGGTTTATATGTAAACACCGTTGTGTATGCTTACCTGGGATTGCTCGGGCTGAGTGAAAAAGCCCAAATACTCCGTCAGGAAATGGAAAGATTTACCGTCAAAGGTGAAAGGCAGAACAAACATGTGCATGAGGGGCTTGTACTTCGACATAAGCCATATTACGCACTGTGGTCTTACAAGGTTTATAAAAGTGAACGTTTTGATCTTCTCGGTAATTCATTGGCGATACTTACCGGCATCGCTTCACAATCAAGGGCCGATTCACTGATTAGCTGGATCGAGCAGGAATGCGAAGCTCTGAGAGATAAAGGTATGCTTGCCTGTGAGCTTGCGCCTAACTTCTTCCCTTACATTCAGCCCGGCGATCCTGACTGGCTGGGTCGTTATGAGAAATACAACCTCCCCGGACAATATCACAACGGGGGAATATGGCCTTTTATATGCGGGTTTTATGTGGCCGCTCTTGTAGCTGCCGGTAGAACCAGGCTCGCCGAGAAGAAGCTTGTGGCCCTTGCCGAACTTGTCAGGCCGGCGCGTGAACAAAAGGTGGATTTTGGATTCAATGAATGGCTCGATGCGCATAACTGCCGGCCAGCAGGCCAGGACTGGCAGACGTGGTCCGCAGCGATGTTCCTTTATGCCGCAGCCTGTGTAAGGAAAAAAGAAACTCCCTTTTTCGATATGGTTCGAAAGATGGAGCCTTCTGAGCGGGATGCGGATAAGACATGAAAAAATCAATACTCAGCAGGTATGAACTTACCGAAGATAACAGGCTGATAATCGATGTCGCCGTGCGGACTATTGAACACCTTTATCATAATTATGACAAAGTTGCTCCTTATCACAGGAAAGAACTCGACCAGGAATTTGTTGATTATCTTATCGAATCGATCCGTGAGGTTTATAAACGCGATTTTATCATACGCATTTCGTTCGAAATAATGCCCCCTGAGGTACTTCTCGAAAGGGTAAGGGGCAGTATATCAAATTATTTCCTCTATCTTGTTGAATTGGAGGTTCGAAACCTCAAGATCATGATAAAACGCTCGCTGATACTGCTTGTTTTAGGCCTGATACTTCTCGCTCTTGCCATTGCTGTTACACAAAGGATATCTCTTAGCCCAGGAGTGCTGAAAGAAGTCTTTGCGCAGGGGCTTACGGTAGCGGCCTGGGTGTCCTTGTGGGAGGCTATGGCGAACCTGCTTCTCGCCTGGCTGCCGCATCATCAGGACACGGTTATTTATAAAAAAGGAGTTAATTCGCCGGTTTTATTCAGCCTGCTCAGCGATTCAGCTGACCGGCTGAACGGGTGAAAAACGGAAAATGTATTCCGATTTTTCGGGTGCCCGGTTCCGACAACTGGGCGACAGATTTTGTCGGGACGGTGACACTGCGGTTTTTGGCAGGCTGCCGGGAAGATACGAATTTTTTTGCCGGCTTTTGTAAATGGTACACATATTGCTTAAAAAGTTGCAGTTGAATGTTTTGTGTCTACATTTTTTGGAAAGGTTTGGAAAATGATTCATCCTGATACCGAGTTATGCAAAGTGAACGATCTTATAGGTTATGGTGTGTTCGCTTCACGGGATATCCCGGCAGGCACAATAGTATACGTCAAAGATGCTCTCGAGATCGTAATTACCCCGGAGCAATACATTGCCCTTGAGACGCCTTACAAGCGGGTTGCCGATAGGTATTCCTATATTGACAATCAGGGCAGCTACATAATCAGTTGGGATATCGCCAAATATGTCAACCACTGCTGTACACCAAATACCATAAGCACAGGTTACGGTTTTGAAATAGCCGTCAGGGATATAGCACGCGGGGAAGAAATAACGGATGAATACGGCATGTTTAACCTTACCGAGCCGATGCAGTGCTTTTGCGGTAGTTCGCAATGCAGAAAATTCGTGTCGCCTGACGACTGGAAACAATGTGCGTCGAACTGGAACCGTATCGCCAAAGCAGCCCTTGCGAAAATAAAAGATGTCGATCAGCCGCTGTATGATCTTATTGACGAGGAAACGAAGTCTTCGCTCGCCGTGTATTTAGCTTCCTTCCAGCCGTACAGGGATATACGAGGCCTAATATATAATGGGCGATATTTGTATTCACAGAGATCCGGGGGTGCCTTTTTGGCGTCTTGCTGACTCTTTGAAGCCAGGATAGGCAGGGCGGACAATATTGAGTATAACATTTTAACCGGTGTTTCTGAGCAGGGTGGTATCGAGAAGCTTATTGCTGAATATTTCTAACTTTTTTGATCTGCACCCGACATTGTTTCTTTTTTGGGCTGGTATGGCAGATGATTAGATAGTGCGCAAAAAATTACCGGCTTTTGCCGGTTTGTTTTTCTTTTTAGGGAGCGAGGAAGATGTCGCCGTCGGAGGGTGTTTCCACGCCAGAGTACTCTTTCTTTCCTTCGAGTGTGTAAATATCATCATTGTCAAGGCGGCGCTGTTTAAGAAACCGGACCGAGCCGTCGCGGAACAATACGTTTTGCCCGCGGCCGCGATGGTTTCTGCTGAGCATATTGAGGAACTCGTCGCTGACATGTATTCGCAGGCTCTGCGGGACACCTTTTTCGTCGTAAACTGTTTCGAAGATGGGGTTTCTGTCGGCGAGGAGGACCTGGTCGGAATTAGTCAGTTTTTTGGCCAAGTCGGGGCTCATCAATATAAAACTGAAGCTTACGTTTTTGCTTGAGGGGAAATCATAGAAACCTTGCGCTTCGGATGAGCATATATTCAGCGGCTTTCCATTTTTGCGTGCCGGGCAGACAAAGCGGTCGGCTTGTACGTATCCATCCCTTGCAAGCAGCCATAAATGCCTTGTGTTGGATTCGCTCTTTTCGCTGTTCTGGCCTATTTTGTACCAGGGCGATCCGGCTGCCATCGAGACGGCAGGCAGGGAACCCGCATGGTCGCCTGCGTATCTTTCCATGCCGTCAAATATGTTCGAGAGCCTTAAGCTGCATGCCGCTTCCCAGGCTTTTTGGCGGAGGTGGGCGGAAGTTGGCAGCAGGATGCTGACTGCGATAAGAATTATCGCCGCGACGGCAGCGATCTCGGAGAAGTTACCGAGAAAACCGCCGGATTTGAGCTTTGAATTGTCAACCTCTGTTGTGCCCTGCGGGCCGACAACATTAAGCTGCGGTTGGTTCTGGTGCTGCTCAAGGAGAAGGTTAAGGTTTTCCTGGCCTTTGTTTGCGGCCATTTTCAGCTTTGCTACGGTAAGGTCGGCAAGATTATCGGGGCAGGGCTCGTATTTCACATGGTCAAGCTGCTGGAGGGTTTCTTCAAGTCGCGAATAGAGATCAGCAGCGCGGGGATCCGAAGCGATCAAATCTCTTGCCTTAATTATCTCCTCATTGGTTCCGCAACGAAAGTAGAAGTTAAGAATTAGTTCTTTATCTTCTTTACTGAGGGTAATCATCAAATTTTTTCACTCCGATTCGCCGATTTCCATTTTTTCATAAAATGCATAACCGCAGTATGCAGCCTGCTTTTAACCGTTCCAATAGGTATACTTAGTATCTCAGCCATTTGTTTGTAAGAAAATTGTTCAAAATAGGCTAAAACCAAAATAACCCTTAAATTTTCCGGCATTTCCGATATTAACTGCCTTACCCGAGAAGCCGTTTCTTCATTACTCACCTCTTCGTCAGGTGTTACGCTGTAAGACTGCAAAAGGTTCACTACATCGTCGACGGAAACATCGCCTGAATCTGCAACGACCCCGAAACTGAAGGAGGGACCTCGCTGCTGCTTTCGGAGTGTGTCCTTAGCCTTGTTGGCGGCTATTGTGAACAGCCAGGGCTTTAACGGGCGGGATGTGTCGAACTTGTCCTGGCTGGAGTATAGCTGCAGGAAGGTTTCCTGAAATACGTCTTCGACGAGGTCCTGTGTGTTTAAAAACCGCTTCAGGAATGAATAAAGGGGGTTTTTATAGCGTTCGACTATTTCTCTAAATGCGGCTTCCTCGCCGTTTCTGTATTTCTCGAGAAGCTCGCGGTCGCGAACATCGTCATATTTATTGCCGTTAGTCTTTTCCGGCTCCATAAAAAGCCCTTATTCCTTATTATTTATTATATGGATATATTTAAGCAGAAATTGGCATAAAATCAAGTAAAACCTGTAGAGGTAGGGATTTCCTTATCTTATGTAAGATTAATTATCAAGTCCTCAATGTCCGGGTATTGCTCGATCATCTTTTTCCTGTCTGCTGTTTCGAAATCCTCAAATTCAAATCCCGGGGCCACTGTGCAGCCGAGCAGGGCGAATGAGCCCCCTGGTTTTATGTGTGCTCCCTGCCAAACACCTTTAGGGACGAGGACCTGGCAAAGCTGATGCGAAAATATTGCCGAACCTAATGTGAACTTTTTCACAATACCGTTGTCAAGCTGGATCATTTCTACAGGGTCGCCGTAATAAAAATGAAAAATTTCATCACTTGCGACTCGGTGTAATTTTGAAAAAGAATCATTTGTAATTAAATAAAGTATGGCAGTGCCGAATTGCCTCTCGGTGTTTTTATATCTCTCTGGCAGTGCGGAAGCGGGTATTGGAGTGTCAGAGCGATAGGTTTCGACGTACCACCCCCCCTCGCCGGGCAGGGGCTTCATAGAGTATAGTTCAATTATTTCTTCAGGTGTCGCCATCGTCACTTTTGGCCGCTTCAGTGGATAACAGGTTCTTGTGATTTGTTTTGGAATTATTCTTCCTTAATCACGGCATTTATAATGACAATATTTTCCGCTGGGACATCGGCGTATCGGCCTCGTGTTTCCGTGGGTACATTTGCCATTTCGTCGACGACGTCCATCCCTTCAACTACTTTACCGAATACCGCGTACCCTGCGCTTCTGCCCGGGATTGGGTTAAGCGAGTCGTTGTCGACGAGGTTTATGAAAAACTGGCTTGTGGCCGAGTCGGGGTCATTAGTGCGAGCCATAGAAAGTGTGCCTCTTTCGTTTTTAAGGCCGTTATCCGCTTCGTTGACTATCGGGGCCATTGTGGGTTTTTTCTCGAATTCCGTGTTGAAACCACCGCCCTGAACAACAAAACCGGGAATTATCCGGTGGAATATGGTGCCGTCGTAAAAGTCATTGCGAACGTAGGCAAGGAAATTGTCTACACTTTTGGGGGCTTTTTCAGGGTATAGCTCTATAAGAATGTCACCTTTAGTTGTCTCAAATTTTACCATTGCAGTTTCCTCATCATTAAAATTTTGTGAATTTGATTGCTCTTTTTCTGCGGTTTCCTCACAGCCTGTTATAAGTGCGAGAATTAATACGGCTGTTACAAGTTTCAATATGTTTTTCAGCATTTTTCAATCCTTAAAAATAGATAACCTGTTCGTACCGCCAATTTCTATACTATTTCAGGCTATAAATCAACCCTGTAAAATGACCTTTTTAGTCCAGGCGGTCAACGTTAATTATCAGAAAGTACATCTGGTCATCTTTCTGCACTGAAGCGGCTATGCGGATCGCATTCGGTTTCATGTCCAAGATAGTATTGCATTCGAGATTCAGTGAGGTTTCGAGATAAGGCCCGGCACCATGAAGCTGGTTTGTCTCGATTTGCTCATCGTGGTCCATGTCCATATCTTCGTAGTTGAAAACCGGCTTGGAAATCTCAAAATGCAGATTTAATCTTGTCATTTGATTTTCGAGCAAATGGGGGATAGCATGTAAATTTATCACAGTTTCATAGGGCACTACTTTTGACTGCCTGTCGTTTTGATAGTAGGCTGTTATGTAGGACCTGATATTGCTTGTCCATTCAGCAGCTTCATTTTCGGCAGCGGCAGCTCTTGCCGATGCGATTATTTGGGCTTCATCGTTGGCAAGGCACCATGCGAGCATCATCGGCGAGATGTCTTTCGGCTGTTCGCTGATCGGATTGTATCCCGCCTCGGCGAGGGCGTCCTGGTATGTCTCAACCACGTAAGCTTCGATCAGAAAGTTTTCCCGCCCCGCTTCCTGCGCGACAGTTGAACCGGCAAGCAAGAGGGTGACAAACAAACATACACAAACGGTTTTCAGACTTAGCGTTTTCATTTTGATTTCCTTTCCACTTATTACCCAGTCTCGTTTATATGTCGGACAAACAAGATGTCCGAAAGTTCCATTTTTACATTGTTCTACACGAAAAGAAGCAGGCTAAGGGCCATAACCGCCATTCCGATTATCAGTCCGTATATTGAAAGATGATGTTCGCCGTATTTCTCGGCAGCGGGCAACAGCTCGTCGATTGATATAAATACCATGATGCCGGCAACGGAAGCGAACAGCACACCAAAGACAAGTTTGTTAAAGAATACGTATAAAAGGCCGTATCCGACGATTGCCCCAACCGGTTCGGCGAGTCCCGAGAGAAAAGAATAGTAGAACGCCTTTTTTTTGCTGCCTGTCGCGAAGTATATCGGCACGGAAACAGCGATTCCTTCAGGTATGTTGTGTATGGCGATGGCGACGGCGATGGCGATGCCCAGGCCCGGATCGCTTAAGGCGCCGGCGAAAGTCGCAAGTCCTTCCGGAAAGTTGTGTATCGCTATGGCAAGGGCGGTGAAAAGCCCCATTCTTTTCAGCCCGGCAAGTTCCATTGGTTTGCGATCATCTTCGATCTGCTCGACAGATCGCATTTCGTGGGGATTTTCGTAGCTTGGTATGAGCTTATCAATCAAACCAATTACGAGTATTCCGGCGAAGAATGAGGCAACGGTCGCCCAGTACCCGCCTTTTTCGCCGAGTTCGACAATAAGGCTGTCCTTTGCCTTGACGAAAATTTCGATCATTGAGACGTAGATCATTACACCCGCGGAAAATCCGAGTGCGACGGAAAGGAACTTGGTATTGGTTCTTTTTGTAAAGAACGCCAGGCAGCTCCCTATGCCTGTCGCCAGTCCGGCAAAGACCGTAAGACCGAATGCTATTGCCACTTTAGAGAATTCCATTTCCATAACAGGGCCCCATTTTTACAGATTCTAATTGCCGCTTCAAAAAGCTGAAACTTCCCTTATAGGATATATTAAGGTCATAAATAAGAAAAAGCGAGTAAAAACGGCCCGTTTTTGTAAGTCGCGTTATTGGTTGCGCATAAAAAAAGCCGGGTTTGTCACCCGGCTTGCGGTATTTTCTTGTTTTTAATTGCAGGAGCAAAATCCGAGGGACTTTATTTCGGAAAGGACCTTTTCTTTATTGAGCGGTTTTGTTATGTAGGCCTCGCAGCCGATCATGTAGGCGGCTGTAAAGTCCTGGGGCTGGTCCTTACCTGTTGCCATGATGATTTTGCATGGAGGGAGATTTTCGCCTTTGTGCTCTTCCTCGACCATTCTAATATGGGCGAGCACATCGTAGCCGTTTACCTCGGGCATTATTATATCGAGGCAGGCGAGTTCATATGGTTCGTTCTGCTGGTAGGCGTTGTCGATAAGTTCTATTGCCTCGGCACCGTTTTGGGCATAGTCAACTTCCCCGTAACCCTCAAGGCAAACTTTCCAGAATTCTCTTACGGTAGCCGAATCGTCACAAACTAAAATCTTCATAAAAATCTCCTGAAAAACCCTCCCTGCGGCTGCGGCTGCGGCCGGTCCTGCCGCTCCGTCCTACCCAAGGGCCTGTTTGTACTTATTTTTTTCATCAGAATTACAGCCGATCAACACAATTATTGGCTTCTTGACCTGAAGCACTATTATGATTTCGTCAATTAAGGGGGCTATGATAAGCAATAATTCAGTTTTTTGGATATTGTGTCTATTTTAGAAATAACCGGAATCTCTTGGTAATTGCGCAGGGGTCATAATTTTTTTTACGGGCATTTTATTGGAATTTTTTACTTTTTAGACGGCTGGACGGTTTGGTTGCCATTTTGTATATGGTTTTGGGCTATGTTGTAAGAAGCGATAATATAGGGCGTTAGACTGGGTATACCTGACTGGCGGTTATTAACTTTGGGCAGACTGCGGAAGAAATTCTTTGAGAGCGTTTAAGATATTGTTTTTGTTGACCGGTTTAGGCAGGTACATGCTACAGCCGGCCTGGAGGCATTTTTCTTCGTCGCCTTTCATTGCGTTTGCGGTAATAGCGATTATGGGTATATCGATCCCGGCCTTTCTTATAGCCTTCGCCGCGTCGATACCGCTCATTACGGGCATCTGGATGTCCATAATGACAAGGTCGAAATTGCCATTTATAACAGCTTGATAAGCAGCCTTGCCGTCTGTGACTGTTTCATAATCAAGTCCGAAATGTTTGAGCAATACTTCAATCAGCCGCCGGTTTGAATGCTGGTCTTCGGCAAGAAGGACTCTGCCCTGCAAGTTGTCGGTTATATTTTGCTGGTATCGAATATATTCGTTGTCATCCGAAGATTCTTCAAGCAGTTCCATTGCACGGCCTGCGGGAACTATAAGAGAGAAAACGGAACCTTTGCCGGGCTGGGATGAGAATTCGAGCCTGGCACCGAGCAGTTTTGTTATCTGTCTTGTTATCGCCAGCCCGAGTCCTGTGCCGCCGTACTTGCGTGTGCTGCTTGTGTCGGCTTGTGAGAATGACTCGAATATTTTCGCCTTGTGCTTTTCTTCGATACCGATGCCGGTGTCCTCTACGTCGAAACGTACAAACTGTCTGTCGTTATGATTTTCCAAAGAAACGTTGATGTAGACGTGGCCTTTTTCGGTGAACTTGATTGCATTGCCTCCGAGGTTGACAAGGCACTGTTTAAGCCTGTCCGGGTCGGAGTAGATGTATTGAGACATTTGTTCCGCGGTATTGACCCTGAACACGATATTCTTGGTGTCGGCAGAAGTTTTGAGTATAGAGGTTACAGTGTCGAGTATTTCGCTTACCGAACAGCGTTTGATCTCTACATCGAAGCTGCCGGTTTCAATTTTTGAAAAGTCGAGTATGTCGTCTATAATTTTCAGCAGTGTTTCGCTGCTTTTTGATATGGCATTGACATATTCCTGCTGTTCTTCGGTTAGGCTCTCGCCTGCAAGCAGGTCGCTGAAGCCCACAATAGCGTTCATAGGAGTTCGTATTTCATGACTCATATTTGCGAGGAAGTCGCTTTTTGCCTGGTTGGCGATCTCAGCTTCTGCGGCGATCATATTTACGTGCTCGATGCTCTTTTCGAGCTTTTCATTGAGATTAATCAAGGCGTGCTCGGAGCGTTTCCATTCGGTAACATCACGAATTGACTGAATAGCCCCGATACGGTTTCCTGCTTCGTCGAACAGGGCAGATGCCGTTGCCCAGACATAGGCGCCCTTTCCGTCATAAAGCACGGGCAGGTAAAGCTCAGTAAATAAAGTGTTGTCTTTTCTTGTGAATGTGTTGTATTTTTTGGCGACCTTTTCGTCCGGTTCGGAAATCATATCTATCAGCAGCGGCCTGACAGTTCCGTAGAATATTCTGGAGTACTCGTCTTTGCTTTCCCCTATTATGTCCTTTTTTTCCACGCCCGTCATGTTTTCAATTGCACGGTTCCATGCAATGACCATTCCTTCACTGTCGACAACGAAAGTCGGATCGGGCAAAAACTCGATTATGTCGAGTAGCTTGCGTTGGGTGAGAATAAGTTCCTGTTCGGCAATTTCCCTGTTTCTGATCTCACACGCGAGGCCTTCATTCGCCTGTTGAAGCTTTTCGGTGCGTTTGTTGACTACATCTTCGAGGTTGTCTCGATGTTTTTTTAACTCTTCTTCAACCCGCTTACGCCTGATAATGTTAGCTGCAAGCACACAAATAACGAATACGAGATGGGTAATAACCAGACCACTGACATATATTACGTATTTATGTTTTGCGTAAAACGAGACAGGCCTGTTGATTATTTCGCTTTGGGGTGGCAGGGCGCTGATGTCTATCCCGAACCTGCAAAGCGGGCCGTAGTCGAACAGGTACTTGTTGGGGCTCTTGAGCAACATTTGTATATTCTGCGGGCTTTCTCCGTTGAGTATCTTCAGGGCCATATCTGCTGCGGCCTGGCCTTGTGAGTGACCGCTTGTCAGCATCCCGCCGACGATTCCGCAGCCGAGATAGAAGTCCCAGACCCCGTACACGGGCGCATTGCTGTTTTGTGATACGATTTTTCCTATTTGCTCGTATGAGAATGTATGGTCTGCACCATCGCTCGTGTATGACATCAGAAGAACGATGTTGTTTTTTTCTATGTTTTGCAAATATGATTCAAGCGCGTTAATTTCAATGTTTTGCAGGAAGACCGCCTGCTGCGACGGTTTAATTTTTTGCAGGGCCTTTTCAATGATTATCCTGTTTGCCATGCCTGTCTTAGTGGTGTCGTTGATTATATATATCTTTTGTGCCCTGGGAGTTAACGAAAGGGCGGTTTTAAGTGTAGATTGTACGTCAAAGTTTTCTACCACGCCGGTTATATTCGAGCCCGGGACGATGTTGTAGTTTTCGAGGTAATTTACTCCGCAAAAGACCAACGGCACGGGGCCGAATATCTCGTCGCGGTTGTCAATGAGGAAAGAAAAGGCGTGGTCGTCGCTTGATATTATGAGGTCGAACTTTTTGCCGCTGTATTTGAGTCTGTAAAGCTCGCGAAGCTTTTGGAAATATTCTTCATGGAAAGACCTCTTTGTGTCCATGTATTCAATGTTCAGATCGATATCGAGTTCAGAGGTTTCAAAAGTTTCGGTAATTGAATCGATAATGCTGTCGGTCCAGCCCAGGCCGTTGTGGTAGGAGTTCAGGATAAGGACCTTTTTTGTCTCGGCGCGGCCCGACTGAGCCCAGCAGGGTGAAATTAAGACCAATATTAAAGCCGGCAAAATTACCGACAATTTTAACGGTTTAGAATTCATTTGTTATGTTTTATGTTCCTTTTTTCCCAAAACCTATACTCCCACTCGAGCCCTGGGTATTTACCAGTCAAAAGGGCGTGTTGCCCAACTCATTCTTTACATTGTTTCTTTTTTAAATATAATTGGC
>CAZVPF010000006.1:0-140672 GCA_964628195.1 uncultured Pirellulales bacterium
GTGGCTGGTTTTAACCTGCAAATTACTGGCTGGTTTTAACCCGCAAATTGACAAATATAAGTATACTCGTGTTTGGCTTTGCATTCAGGGGAAATAAAGAGATAGAATCTCTGTCTGTGCCCGGAAACCGGGTTGGTAAAGGTTAGTACCGGCCAGCCTGGTTGTCGGGCAATTTTTTTGGGCGGAAATTTTGCCTGTGCAATTTTAAAATAGTCACCTTGTAAAGCACAAAACCGGTCGGTATCAAAGCGTAAAATATTTACGCGTTCAGATGTCTTTCGATGAAGCTGGTGTCGACCTTGTTTTTGACGTAAAGGTTGTGCGAGAGTATTTCGAGCTGGGCGGGTATCGTGGTTTTGAGCGGTTCGATTCGGAACTCCCGCAGGGCGCGTTTCATGGTGTTTATCGCCTCTTCTCGCGTGGGTTTGTGTACGATGAGCTTTCCGATCATGGAGTCGTAATAGGGCGATACGTATGAGCCCTGGTTTATATGGGTGTCTACGCGGACGCCGAGACCTCCGGGTACTACGAACTTGTTGACCGGGCCGGGGCATGGGGAGTAGTTTCGTGCGGGGTCCTCTGCGTTTATTCGACATTCCATAGCGACACCGGTGAGTTTTATGTCCTTTTGTTTTAGCGTGAGTGGCCGGCCGGCGGCGACTTTGAGCTGCCACTGTATAAGGTCGCAGCCTGTTACCATTTCTGTTACGGGATGCTCGACCTGTATGCGGGTGTTTACCTCGATGAAGTAGAAGTTTTTGTCCTTGTCGAGCAGGAACTCAACTGTTGCGGCGCTGTAATAGCCTGCTTCCTTTACGAGCCTAAGTGCCGAGGTGCATAGCTGCTCGCGAGTTTTCTGGTCTATGACAGGACAGGGCGATTCTTCGATGAGCTTCTGGTGACGGCGCTGTATGGTGCAGTCCCGCTCGAAGAAGTGCAGAGCGTTGCCGGTTTTGTCGGCGATTACCTGGACTTCGACGTGTCGGGGCTGTTCGATGAATTTTTCGATGTAGAGGGTTCCGTTTTTAAATGCCGCATCGGCTTCGGCGCGGGCTGCCTGGAAACCGCTTTTGAGGCTCATTTCGTTGTGAGCTACGCGCATGCCGCGTCCGCCTCCGCCAGCGGCTGCTTTTATCATTACGGGATAGCCGATTTTTTCAGCGATTTTTACCGCCTCGTTTTCGTCTGCCACTTCTCCATCGGAGCCGGGTACCATGGGGACCCGTGCTTTTTTGGCTATCTCTCTTGCCTGGACCTTGTCGCCGAGTATGCGCATTGACTCGGCGGAGGGGCCTATGAAGGCAATTCCACACTCGCTGCATATTTCCGCAAAGTGGGCGTTTTCTGCGAGGAAGCCGTAGCCGGGGTGAATGGCCTCGGCGTCTGTGACCTCGGCTGCGCTGATTATCGCGGGTATATTGAGATAGCTTTTGGCGGCAGGTGCCGGGCCGATGCAGACCGCTTCGTCTGCGAGGCTGATGTAGTCCATGTCTTTGTCGGCTTGTGAGTATACGACGACGGCCTCGATTCCGAGCTCGTGGCAGGCCCTGATGATTCTAAGTGCTATTTCGCCGCGGTTGGCTATCAGTATCTTGGAAAACATATTTCATCCCTGTCATTTGAAACGCTGAATTTATCCGGTCGGTTCCGTTCAGTCCGGTTTTACTTTGAACAGGACCTGGCCGTATTCTATTGCCTGGCCGGCTTTGCAGAGTATTTCGACAATCGTTCCGCTGCATTCCGCCTTGATCTCGTTCATGACTTTCATTGCCTCAATTATGCAGACTACTGTGTCGGGGTCGACCTTGTCGCCGGTTTTGATGAAAGGATCGGAATCGGGGCTTGGCGAGATGTAGAAAGTTCCGACGATAGGCGATGGGATTTCGATGAGGTTTTCGTCTTTTGCCGGTTCGGCTGCCGGTGCTGCGCCTGTGGCCGGGGCGGCAGCTGGGGCCGGGGCCTGAGGCATTTGCTGCATAGGCATTGGCATTGGCATTGCTGCCGGCATTGAGACCTGTTTTATTTCCGGGTTAGGTCTTTTCAGGTGTATTTTATTTTCTCCGTCGACTATCTCGAGCTCGACAAGGTCGTTATCCTTCATCAGCGAGACAAGATCCTTTACGTTCTCAAACCGCGTCAAATCCTTTTCGGCCGCCATGGCTGCTGATCCTTTCAATTAATTGTCTACATGTTTAATCGGTAAGTATACCCATCCGGTAGTATTATGCAAGAAAATATGCATGAAATCAAATTTGTAATTTTTTCGGTTTTCAGGAGTTTCGGGCCTTAAAAATGGACATATTTCTTTAAAAATATATTAAAAAGGTGTATATTAAGTTTTTGGCCCTTATGGGCCTGTTGTTCAGCGTCTGTAGCTCAACTGGACAGAGCATCGGTCTTCGGAACCGAGGGTTGAGGGTTCGAATCCTTCCAGGCGCGTTTATTCCATTGTGGGGTTTTTCAGCCGAATTTTTCCTGCAAATGTTCGGCCTGGTCGCTGGTTAGAGGTTCGGTGAAGCTGATAAGCACGCCTTTTGCGCCCACGTTGGCGATGAGTTCATCGATTTTGACAATATCTTCGGGCAGCATAAGCAGCTGGACGGATTTTCCAGCTTTTAGAATGCGTTTTACGAGGTCAAACCATTGGGTAATTTCGAAGTTTCCCGCTCCGGGTACCCACTGGACAGCTTTTATTGCGGGGATGTCGAGCAGGCTGTCGAGAAAATTCACGGCAGGGATGCCGTCGAGGTGATATAAGCCGTACTCGAGGAACTCAGCAAGGTCGCTTATGTGTTCGACGCAAAATTCCCGGAACATTTCAGGTGAGAGCATGTAAGATGTATCTTCCTGCAACGGGAAAGTCGTGCCGGGTGCCCATATTCCGGCCCAGTTTATACAGCCCCTGTTGCCGCTTTGGCTGATTATACCCTGGACATCCTTAAAGGCTTCGATCCATATTTGTTTGAAGTGTTTCATTGCACGTTTAACTTCCGCGGGTTTCGCGACGAGGTCCATCAGGAAGTTCTCGGTTCCGTAGAGACCAGAGAGTATGTCCGTCATTCCCTCAAGAGGGAAGACCGTGACGTAATGATGAGGCTTTTTGAGGGCCGCAAATTTCTGGTTGAGTTCACGGATAGTCCTGTAGTGGAGGTTGTTTTTATCAAGCGTGATGTCAAGGCACTGCTCGATGCTTTGAGCGAAAGGCCATGCCCAGACAGTGTCGCGGTTGACGTAATCGACGTTACAGCCAAGGCAAGCGCACATCGAGCTTGCCGCGAAGTCGAGGTTTACGGTGGGGACGGCGTGGCAATAATAGCGTGTGTTTTCGACGATTTTTAATGCGCGTTCGATTCGGAAATCAATGTCGAGCCAGAACTTTTTCATGTCGTCGGTGTCGGGCACGTTTTGGGGGTTTTCGAGTACAGATGCGAGCACACAGGGTTTTTCCTGTTCACCGAAGGACCACCAGTTAATCAGCTTTTCCTTTATTTCGGGAAACTTGTCGGCATCGAACATTTAGGCTAATCCTTTCCAAATATGGCTTTAGAGATTATTTTATGCAGTTTCAGTTATTCCTTTCCGTGTCAGGATGGTTGGCTATTATAGTGATATTTTCTGTGTTTTCACCTTCCAAGTCTACAAATTTTGAAATATCGCCGAGGGCCCGGCAGCCGTGAACGAATGCGCGTGTTGTATTTCGGAGCTTTATCAGGCAGTCTGCATCGGGGTCGCCCTGGGCCGTGAAAGATGAAAGCTCGAGGTCCTCGACATCCTCGCAGACCACAGCGGGGCGCTGGTCGGGGTTTTCGAGTTCGAACCTGACATTGCTAAGCGAGAGCCCTTTTACGTGTCGGGCGTAAAGGCCGTATGCCGGCAAAGTTCCGAACATGTGGTATTCGGGGTATTCATCGGGAAGTTCGGGTATTTCGCGTTGAGCATGTTCGCGGGTTCCGCCTCCGTGGAAAGTTATATTTATATTACTGAAGAAAACGTTTTCAATGCAATGGCCCGGAAGGCCGGTCAGGCTGATGGATGACAAATATTCGCCGTCCATCCGGGGGACCTCGAAATCCTCGGGCCTTGCGTTTTCTATGACGTTGGCGCGGATATTGTTGAACCTGATGTTGCTAAGTTTTCCGACGGGGGGGGATTTTTCTCTTTGTTTGGTCCAGCCGAGCCATCCGGCGAGCCTTAGTGAGAATGGACCGGTAACGTCTTTCATTACTATATTGTCGAATGAGATATTTTCCATTACCCCGCCTTCTGTTTGCTGAATCTTAATGGGGCATCCGTAAGTATCCTTCATAACGCAGTTTGAGACGGTGATATTTGTGAATTTTCCTTCGGCAAGCGGACCGAGACGAATTGCCGACCAGCGTGTTGTGAACGAACAGTTGGTTACGGTGATATTTTCCGCAGCGCCAAAAAGGGCAATACAGTCATCCGTGCAGAAAACGCTGGTGTCGGAGATGAAAACTTTTTTGCAATGATGGAACTCAAAGCCGTCCCCGTTCTGGTTGGTTCGGTTATGAATTTTAACTCCAGTGACGATTACGGACCGGCATTGGAGAAAAGTACATGCGTAGCATGGTCCGTTTTCGAAGGATATATTCGATACATCGACGTTTTGGCAATTTGTGAAGCGGACCATCACGGGTCTTTCGCGGGGCTGGTCGGATTCTGCCATTGAAACGTCCTCGAAATTGTAAGCTTCTGCGCCGCAAGGGAAGAACTGTCCGTTTCCGTTTATTTTGCCCATGCCGGTAATGCCCACATTTTTTGCATTTTCCGCAAAGACGAGGCACTTGCTGAAAACATTTATTGTATTCTCGTTACAAGCGGATTGGCCGGCATTGTCGTAATCTTCGATATTATTGCTGCCCAAGAGCACGGCACCGGGGCCGAGGTGCAGCGTAACATTATCCTTTATATATATAGTTCCGGACAGATAAGTGCCTGCGGGCAAGAGGACTGTTCCGCCGCCTTTAGCGGTGCAGGTGTCTATGGCCTTTTGTATCGGTTCGGTGTCGAGGGAAAGTCCATCGCCTTTTGCGCCGAAATTGGTGACATCGTAGTAATTCATGCCCAAAACCTTTCATTTTATCTATACTTTGTCGCTTATTTGCAAAATGCCCGATTTGCAATCCACAGGCACTCCAAAACAGGCCTTTGCCGATAAAGCCTTTATTTATATGGACTTACCGAACACACCCTCTTATTACAGTGTTTTATTATTCCATTTTTTTGCGATATTGCAACTTATTTTGCAAAAATAACTGACCTTTTGCATTTTTTTATTGCAATATAATAAAGCTGCTGATATTATTACCATATCACCAAAAGCCCTTTTCGGGAATGGAAATGGAGATTTGACTTATGTCGATCATAGAAATAGCGAAAAATGCCGGGGTTTCACCTTCCACAGTCTCTCGCGTTATCAATAATAAACCGGGTATTGCCGAATCGACAAGGACGCTTGTGTTCAGTGCTATGGATAAAGTTGGTTATGTTCCCAAAGCCGCCCATTCTCGTCCCGGTCGAAAGACTAATGGAGTGAATATGCCGAAGTTATCCAATGTAGCCTTTATTTCTTTCGCCCGCTATCGTTCGCAGCTTCAAAGCCCTGTTTACGCCGAGATCATCCACGGTGTCGAAGAGGAGCTTGCAAAAGCCGATATGAATATGATGTTCAAGCAGGTGCGTGAAGACAACGACATTTCCGAGTGGTTTTCCAACAGGGAGCTTGATGGAATCATACTTTTTTCTCCCGAGGGCAAGCTTGGCGACTGGGTGAGGATAAACCATAAGACGGTGCCTGTTGTTTCTATTCTTGGGTGGCAGACAGGTTTCGGCTGGTGCGATAAGATCAGCTACAACACGCCCGCGGTAGCGGAATTGGCATTTGAGTATATTCAGAGGAAAAGGCACCGCCGGATTCTGGTTTTAGACTGCCAAAGGCACACTCAAAGGCTCAGTGACCTGGCTGAAAAAAATGGAATAGAAGTGGTTTGCCTAAGAAATGAGGATGGTTTTTATATTACAAACGAACAGGAAAACCGTCCCGACCAGGCGTCTCTTTATGAGAAATTCGATGAGTATCTTGCAGGCAATGATCTTCCGAGTGCGATATTTTTGCCTGCGGACGCATTCGCTGTTCCAGTTTATTCCTTATTAATGCAGAAAGGGTATACGGCAGGGAAGGATTTCGAGGTGGTTTCGGTGAATAATGAAGCAAGCCTGCTTGACGGTCTTCATCCGCGGCCTGCGACTGTCGATATACAGTCTTATGAAATGGGAAGGGCTGCGGTACAGAGGCTTTTGTGGAGGAAAGAGCATCCGGACGAACCCCGTTTGACGCTTACTATAGATCCGCTTTTTATTGAGCCCGAGCCCGTGTTATGAGGTTGGGGTGTTAATGTTTAAATGTTAATTAGAATATGGTTTTTGGAGAAAGGAAGGAGAGGTGCGTTATGAAGAGAAAGTATGTAAACCAGAAAATTGTTTATTTAGTGGCGCTATTAACATTGCTGCTTAGCGTAAGCTCGGTAAACGCTGTATTTGTGAGCAGGACAACCGACTGGGCAAATGACACTCATGTGGACGGTACAAATTCACACGGAAACTGGCAGTACTGGATCAAAGAGTTCGCGTTTGACAGGCTTGATTATTCGCCGGGTGAGCTCAACGCCCTGAATTATGCAAGCAGCCATAACCGATATCAATTGTATGATACGGTGGACGGGTGGTGGCAGTACCATACAATCGCGGATGCGTCTACATTTGAGACTTTATGGAATTCCAACGGCATCGATTACGGCAAGCAGTCCTGGGTTGTTGCTACTTTTAAGAACCCCGAGTCTTTCGCAATTGATGTAGACATTTCCGGGGCTACGACATGGCAGATGGACCGTACGGCAAGCACAGTTCATACCGGAATTGTAAAATTTGAGATTGCTGTTATAAGTTCCGACTTTTCGAGTAAAACCGCAGAATGGGTGTACGAAGAGTCCACTAACGCCGCCATTGGGACGTATAACGTGCCGGACCCTGCATTATCAGGGGTTACAGTTGCTCCGGGCGAGTATATCGCATTCGCATTCAGGGGCAACCGTTATAATTACAGAAATACGACCTGGCATAATTCAGCGTTGACTATGGAATATATTCCCGAGCCGGCGACGGTGGCGCTGCTGGGTCTTGGCGGTCTTGCTCTGGGTCGTAAACGCAGTATGGTGTAAATTACTGTTAGTGCAGAACTAATATACTTCTTAACGAAAAGGAGAGTAATGATGAAGAAAAAATGCTTAATAACATTCGTTTTACTGTTGGCTGCGCTGCTTTCCTGTCAGAATCTTTTTGCCGATATCAATCTCGGCAGAAACGGTGACTGGTCGGCGAGCAATGCAGGTTCCGATCCCAACGGGCACGGCACATCATGGGACGGCGGGACGGTGGCCTGGACCTACTACACAAAGTGGGTCGAACCTTTCGATGCCACGGTTTACCCTGGTCCTGATTATTCACCGGGTGAATTAGTAAAAATGCCTTTCAGGCAGGACAAGGCGGGCTTTTACGATCCATTTGAGACAACGAACAGTCATATCATTTGGGAGTATGAAACGATGGGTCTGATTGACAGGCTGTATGTGTACTGGAATTCAATATCATCTCAAACAGGGGGTTCGGCGCCTCCTTATGAGCCCCTTGCACCTTACGGTAAGCAGCAGTGGTGCGTGGCGATATTTACAAATAATTTCGGTTTCGATATTTCTGTAGATATTTCAGGGGCCAGTGAGATACAAACTGCGCAAAAGGGTTATCTTGACGGCACCAAAGCCGAGATCGCGAAAATCAATGCCGCTTTCGACAGCAAAACACCATTGTGGTCCTACGAATTCGCCGCGGGTCCATACCTTGACGGAAATGCTTATCCATGGAATAACGGTTGGGTAACTTCTCACATCTTCGGGGATTTCATGCTGGAGAGCGCTTTGCAGAATATTACGCTCGCCGCGGGCGAATCGCTGGCATTTGGTTTAAGAGCCGGGAATCGCGAAGGCGAGGTAGATGTTTTTGACCCTGAGAGCCAGTTTTTATTTACAAGCTGGGTAGATGACGAGGTTGTTCTTACTGTTTCTTCGACGCAGGCATTGACCCTTACTATTGCGACGAACCCTGCGGGCAATGAAGGCGCGACAACAGGCGCGGGGACCTATTCACTTGGAGATACTGCAAGTGTCAGCGCTTCTGATTTCAGCGATTGCGGAAATAATGTTGTTTACAAATTTGATCACTGGGAAGGCGATGTGGCTGACCCCGGTTCGGCGCAGACAACTGTCCTGATGGGTTCAGACGAGGCTATCACGGCTGTTTATGCGGCGACCGCTGAGTGCGGCGATGAGTGTCATCCTGTGCCGGCGGGCAGTGTTGACGGAGATTGTGATGTCGACATTGACGACCTGGGAGATTTGGCAGCGAACTGGCTTGACAGTTCTATATAGTTCAAGGTGAATAATTAATCCCATGAAAGGAGATTTATGATGAAAGCAAATAAGTTAAAAGTCAAAAAATATTTTCTGATGCTTTTATTGCCGGCATTGGTGCTTGCAGGGCAGGTTTTTGCTTACACGGGCGAGGACCCCAACGCGCTGGAGGTTTATAACCGCACGACCGACTGGGTGGCGGCGAGTCACACAATCGGAACGAATTCACACGGCCACTGGAGTTACCACATGATGACCAAGGCCGATATCGATGCTTACGGAAGGGGTGATGACACTTACTGGACCGCGTGCGATTATATCATGGGTTCAGACCTGGGTTACACCGGGGGTTACCGGTTCCGTAACGAACTTCCCAAATACGTTCAGGTCGGGGCGTGGGAAACCCATATTGCCGGTGAATGGAACAAGAGCACCAATGACGATCTTGACTACAGGGAAAGTGAAATGGCTGTTGTTTTCACTGCCCCTGAGAACGGCAACTACAACGTTGTCGGTGATCTTTACTGGAGTAACGAGCATTTGACAGACCCGAGGGCTTACGTTCATATAGGCACGGTCAAGTCCGGTGTTTATACGAACATCTGGTCAAGTGAGATGCTTCGCGGGCCCGGCGGAGATTATACGCAAATGATCGATCCGGCCAACCCAGAAGCGGTTCCGGGCTTTACGGATAACGCGGCACTGAAGGATATCCGCCTTGACGCGGGTGAACAGCTATTGATCATTCTGCAGACGGGGCTTTTGAACTACAGGAAGACAAACCTGCATGACTCGGCTGTTTATATCGAGCGTAACGAGGTGGGGCCGCTTGCGACTTATAACAGAAATGCGGCGTGGACAGGCGACACCCATACCGATGGTGAAAATTCGCATGGAAACTGGAGTTATCAC
The DNA here is from genome assembly GCA_964628195.1 of uncultured Pirellulales bacterium. Classification (GTDB taxonomy): domain Bacteria; phylum Planctomycetota; class Phycisphaerae; order Sedimentisphaerales; family Anaerohalosphaeraceae; genus CAZVPF01. The sequence continues at coordinate 9,396 of CAZVPF010000006.1, forward strand.
ATGATCATGGCAGATGACGTTGCTGCGTATGGTCGGGGTGATTCGACGTACTGGGTTGACATGGGATACCTTTCGGCAACGGATAAGTACCAGTACACTGAGCCGCTGCCTGCTTATTGGCTTTCCGAGGCTTACAGCAATCTTGTGAAAGCTATGTGGAACAAGTCCGACAACGATCATCTTGATTTCAGGGAAGCTGAAATGGCGATGGTATTCACCGTGCCTGCGGCAGGTGAGTATGATGTTGTGGGCCAGCTCAAGTGGAGCAATTACGGGTCAACAGACACGCGGGCGACCGTGCACGTCGGGACGATAAAGGCAGGAGAAGCCACATACAACAATGTATGGTCGAGCGTTCTGCTTCGTGATGATGACAATCTTGAACCTTACACGATGATCCCGGAAGAGAGCCCGGTCGATGTTCCAGGTTATACGGATAATCAGCTGCTTAAGGGCATACCTCTTTCAGCGGGGGACATGGTCGTAATTACGCTGCAGACGGGCGTTCTGAACTACAGGGGCGCAGTGCTGCACGACGAGGATGTTGTTATTAAGCGGTGGCCGGTTGATACGACTGTTGAGTTTGTTCGCAGCACCGATTTTATTTCCACGACAAAATCCGGCAATTCGCACGGGACGATAGGCGCTTCTTCAGCGGATGCGTGGAAGTACTGGATCAAGCCTTTTGCATTCGACAGGCTTGATTACCTGCCGGGCGAGCTGGAAGCGCTGAACTATGATGTCGGTCACGGAAGGTTTGAGCTGTATGACCCGGTGAGCTGGTGGGATTACCATACTTTCGCGGATTCTTCAACATTTGAGACCGTGTGGAACACTAACGGCGTCGATTACGGCAAGCAGTCGTGGGTTGTTGCGACGTTTAAGAACCCGTACCCCGCGACCGTGGATTTCAGCATTACCGGTGAGACGACATGGGAAATGGAGCGTACAGGTACAGGCGCTCATCCGGGGATAGTCAAGTGCGAGGTCGCAGTGATCAGCTCTGATTTCTCATCCAAGTCGACGGCGTGGTCGTGGGAAGAGTCTGTCAACGGCGCTGTTGGAACCTACCCGGTTCCCGACCCGGCGTTGTACTCAGTTCCCGTCGGACCGGGCGAGTATATCGCTATCGGTTTCAGAGGCAACAGGTATAACTACCGTAATGCGATCTGGCACAATTCGGCTTTGACCATCAGCGCGGATGAGAGCAATTTCGCCAATGTAGAAGTTCAGGCAAGTCCGTCTCTGGTGAACTCGGGCATTACACCTGCGATAGGTGTGAATCCTGTAATCTCCGGCAGCGAGATAGACCTTATCGCTGAGGACTTTGCGGGCGCGTGCCCGACAGGGTGGATGTTCGACCACTGGGAAGTTGACAGTGTGTTTTACTCCTCCGATGCTGAAACCACACTGCTGGTGGATGCGGATACTACAGTTGTGGCGGTATTTGTTGAGAGCAACGTATGCGGTGACGTTTGCAGGCCTTATCCCTATGCGGACATAAGCGAGGACTGCGAGGTTGACTTTGACGATTTCAGGATGCTTGCCGAAGACTGGGGCCAGTGCACTGACCCATCGTGTGATTAATAACTAAAAAGGCGGGTGCGGGTTCAAGGGCCCGCACCGCCTGTCATTTTGAAACGAAAGGTGTTTCTAATGAAGAAAAGAGCTTTCACGCTGATCGAATTATTAGTTGTGATCTCTATTATCGCGCTGCTGCTGTCGATACTTATGCCTTCTCTGCAGAAAGCCAAGACGCTGGCAAGGAAAGTTGTATGTATGAATAACATCAAAAACCAGACTTATGCGACGATGCTTTACATTGAAGACAACAACCAGCAGTTCCCTACGCGTCATCCGGGAGAAGACCTTCGCTACAACACTACAGACGATTCTTACTGGGACGACAAACTTTTTCCTTATGTAAAAGACTATGATATTTTCCTGTGCCCTATCCTGGCAAGCATGTACAGAGATGATGTCAAGATGTACAAGACGGACCTGCGGGACATAGAAAAGTATAAGCATGCGCAGGCCTATATCTTCAATAGCTGGCTGAAGGGGTGGTATCCAGATGCCGGCACTGCCGGTGACTGGCCCGACAGGCACGAACCAACTCCCGGAATAATACCAGTTCCGTTGAAATCGACCCAGGTGAAGTCCGCTTCGAGCGTAGTTTTGATCTCTGACAAAGGCGGTATAGGGGATTCGGCGACAAACCTGTCGAATGCGGGATTGTCACGTTTCAGTTATTTTTATAACGGCGGAATAAGGTTTATGCCGGATATTATGCCCGCTCATGAAGTTAATTATAAAGCAAACGGCGGAGTTATACCCTTCCATAATATCAGGGAGTGTTCGGGTGGAGTTTCCCTGGGCTTTACAGACGGTCATTGCGAACAAGTGGCAAGGTTTGATTATACGTTAGAAACAGTTACTAACAGAACGCCGCCCAAGCCGGGCCTGAAGATAAACCCCAGCGGGGCCGAATGGGAATAAAATACAAGGTGATCGATATGAAGTTGATTTGCACTTTTTTTTGTATAATTACCATATTTGTATCGGCTGGGGTGATAACCGCGAGCCCTCAAGGCGCAGCCGACGAGTTGTTTTCTTATATAGACCTTGACGCGCCGGAGCTATCGGGCGTGAAAAGTTATTATCAATCGGGTCAGTATACCGAGGCTCTTGACGCATACAGGGATATATTTCTTGATAACATTTACCAGTTGAGCTTTTCGGATTTGCCGAGTTACAGTTCCAACGCCGACGATATCCTTAACAGCAACATTGTCAGGATGAACAATCTCGAAGGTGGTTATGAGTCGCATGACATAGGGGCGCCGGGGAGCGTGGACTGGTTTTTTGCGACAAGCTTTGAGCACTGGACCTATTACCTTTCCAACATGCACTGGACGAGCAGCCTGATCGATAAATATGCCCAGTCGCCTTCGGTTAATACCGCTTATCTTGAGAAGTGGCTCGACCTCTGGCGGGATTTTTCATTGAATAACTATGACCAGTGGAACGCGATACGGGGGACCGCCGAGGAGGATGATTACGGCGGACTGTTCACCAACATCTGGCTGCACCGTCTGATTTTGGGCGACCGTGTTAAGTACCTTTTTTCCCAGTTGTCGACGGCATCGAAGGCGGACCTTGCGACGACCAAGTCGATTATCGAGGGCGAAAAGCTGGCATGGATACTCTCGGAGATGGCGGAGCGGAACATGCCGCGTCTTAACAGCACGATTCACGGGGGGGTGCCGAACCAGGTTATATCCTCTGCGCTGGGGTTGGCGCAGTCGGGGTTCGGGTTCATTTATTTTAACGACGCCGCGACGTGGAAAGCGACGGGTGAGTTTGAGATACAGGATTACCTGACGACATATTACATGGCTGACGGCACGGATATGGAGCAGTCGTTTAATTATAACGGTTCGATGATAAATATCGGGATGGATTTCCAGGACCTTTACCAGAGCAGCGGCGACCCGATGCCCGGCTGGGTGAGCGATTATGCCCAGGCTATGCTCTACAGGTTCAGGATGCTGGGGGCGATTGTCCGTCCCAACGGCATGCTGCCGGGGCTTGACCTGCAAAGCGACACTGACGCATACAGCAGGCTAAGCGGTTACCAGGCCTATTTTAACGATACACTTGCGGGGCAGATAATCGACCACACATGGATGCTGTCACCGAGCGAGCCTGCGCCTTTTTTTGATTCGATCTATTTTCCGTTCGGCGGGTACGCTGTTATCCGTGACGGGTGGGATAATAACGCGAACCATCTTTTCATGAAAGTTTCACGGATGGGCAAAGGGCACATGGATCAGAGTTCCAACCAGGTGCAAATAACCGCTTTTGGAAAAACTATGCTTGTCGATTCGGGCGGTTCGCTTTATGTCAGCGATTACAGGAATCAGTATTTTCGTGACTCTTTCGCCCATAACACCATTATCGTAGACGGTAAGAGTCAATATATGGGCGGTGAGCATTGGCCTGCTTATACGACACCGCTTTCAAACAGGTATTTGACCGGCGGGGAGTTTGATTTTGTCGAGGGCTCTTTCGGCAGCGGCATTAACGGCGGATACGGTGACGGCGCGATGGAGATAACCGATGTAACTCATAAGCGGGAGGTCAGTTTTTTACGGAACGCGGGAGTTTATGTTATAGTCGACCGCATTGAAAGCGCGGGCAGTCACAGCTACACTCAGATATGGAACTTTGACAAGGGTTTCGCGAAAGATGAGGTTAGCCTTGCCGCTGTGGACAAGATTCTTACGGTTAAGGAGTTTCAGCCCAACGTAGCGATTTACAATTTTTCAGAACACGCGCCGCTGTCTTACACACGTTATCATGGTTATTATGACGGCATCAATGTTTTCGGCTGGGCCAAGAACAGCCTGGGCAACGGATACACCGCTGCTGTTGACACTCACAGGTCCTGGACAGGGACCGGTGAGCAATTGCTGGTTACGCTTGTTGCGCCTATGAACTGGGACAACGAACCTGTTACGGTTAATTCGAGCACGGCGACGAGCGATTTGACAGGTTTTGAGGCAGTTAGCACTTCCGGTGAGACGATCAAATATACTGCAAGGAAGACGGCGGGTTCAATAACCATTGACGATATTAGTGTAAGCGCGGAGAGCCTGCTTGTTACCGACGACGGAAGCGTTGTTCGCGGTGTTGCTCTCGGATGCAGTTCTTTTGATTATATGGGCAACCCGCAGTCCATTGTTTCCACGGATTTTGAGTTTATTATTGAGAACGGTATTTTTTCGGTTGTTTCCGATGTTACTGTGCCGTCGATCTTTAACTGGATCGAGGACGGAACTCAGACAAGGCCGGCATACTTTGACACCGTGGATATTGAAATCCAGGTTCAGCCGCCTGATGTCACTACCGTTAATCCTTCTGCGGGTGTTTATAATATGGCAGTGAATACGGAGTATGTTTTGCAGGCGGAGGATTATATCAACTGCCCGGCTGTTGACAGGTTCAGTCACTGGCTTGTTGACGGTGTGTTTTATTCCGATGAGCCTGAGCTGAGTATGACAGCGACTGCAAGCATTAGTGTTACGGCTGTGTTTACGGATGACAGGCAATGCGGCGATATATGTCACCCTGTCCCCCGTTCGGATATTAACGGGGACTGCAGGGTTGGGGTGATAGATCTTTCCATGCTTGCAGAGGCCTGGCTTACAGATTGATTATTATATTTTTACTGCCGCAAGTATGCCCGCCTGAATGTTAAATTGCCAAAAAGTGCGCACAAAAAATGTCAACAGATATTTATCGGGACTACATGAAAGAAACTGAACTTAAAAAAATTAAAGAAGAAAGAAACTCCGCCCGGGTCGGCAGGATGTTTTATTTTGCATTAACGTTTTTAACACTGTCTTTTTGCTGTATTTGCTGCGGTGCGAGCTTGGAGGAGATATCGCATGAGTTTTTTTCGCGTGTCGACCTCGAACGGCCCGAATTAGCGGCAATTAAAAACGAATACCTGTCGGGCGATCATGTCGCCGCACTGGACGGTTACCGTGATATATTCGTAGACAGGATGGCAGGCCTGGATTTAGGAAGCGCGGAGGGGTTCTGGAGCCAGGGCGCGACTTCGACTTCCATGGCTTATGCGGGCACGATCAAGATGGACGCGATGGGGACCGGTTACTGCACCTATACAATAGGTGTGCCCGGCAGCGTCGAATGGTTTCCGCTTGTGGATTGCTATATTGACTTTGGCCGTGACGTTTCGTCGATGCACTGGACGGGCATTATCGTTAAAGGTTACCTTGATGGGCAGCCGGTAAGCTACCTGGAAAGGTTCTGCGACTATTGGGACGATTTTTCGACCAACTGGATGGATGAGCGTCCGCCGAACGGGTATCCTTACAGCGATACGCTTCACTGGGCCTGGAAATCCGGTTTGTACCTTGCATGGCGAACCGACAATTTCATGCGTTTTTACTGTGCTGCCTGCAAGCATTCTCCATCTCAGGCCAAGGCTGCGATTTCCGGGGGACAACTTGCCAATATTCTTAACCAGCTTACCACGCTGGAGATACCCGACCTTGCAGGTTTTAGATATCCTGCAACTCCCAACCAGCAGGTGCTCGCGATACAGGCACTGCTTAAGGCGTCTGCGGCCCTTGAGGATTTTAAGGATGTTGACACCTGGAGGCAGTTTGCCCTTGCAAAGGCCGAAGAATATGTAACTGCGGGAAACTACCTTGCAGACGGATCGGACCAGGAGCAGTCATTTAATTACAACTGGGGCCTGATCGATTCGGCGCAGCAAATGATCGACCTGATAAACGAGATATTCCCGGATAATGAACAGGCCCAGGAGGTTGCGGCCAAGCTGACGGAGGCTAAAATTTATCGCAACCGTTTCCTGGAGCTTCTGAAAAGCCCGATCGGCAGCACCCCGGCGACGGGAACTTCGAGTATGACGGTTCCGACGACTTATACGGCGAACAGCTATAATAATTTCAGCTCGATCTATTTTCCTTACGGGGGTTACAGTATCCTGCGGTCGGGATGGGAAAGCCTTGCTCGTTATTTATTTTTCAAGAGCAGCAGGATCGGTTACGGCCATTATGTCGAGGACGGGCTGAGTTTGACTTTGTGTGCTTACGGGAAAAACCTGCTGATCTCAGGCGGGCCGAACAGTTACAGCGGGGAACCGGCGGATGTTTATTACAGGTCCTCTTTTTCACGGAACACTATCGCAGTTGACGGGCATGGTCAAAGTTCACGGGCGGGGAACGAGCTGCCGTCGAACGGCTACCCGGAGCCTATTGATGCGCTTTGGCACAGTTCAGCGAGTTTTGATTATATAGAAGGTTTTTACCCGTATGGTTACGGGGACAAGATCACAGATGTGAGTCATGAACGTGCGGTGCTGCACATTAAAAACCCTGCAATGTTCATCGTTGTCGACCGATTGCGGACGGGCGAACCGCACAGCTATAATCTTACCTGGGGATTTGATTCAGCTTTTAACAGCAACGAAGTTGTTTATGACCCGGCAAATAAAAAGATATACACCAATAAGAGCGGTCATCCGAATTTAATGATACAGCATTTTACCGGGGCTAATCTTTCGGCGGAGATGTATCACGGCGACTATGGCGTCAGCAGCCCTGACGCGGTAGGAGTGGACTGGCTGGGCTGGTATACACCGGTTTCAGGGCACAGTAATAATATCGCCAAAGTTGATGCACACTTAAGGTGGGACGGAAGCGGCGATCAGCAGGTAGTGAGCCTTTTGTATCCTCAAAACGGGACGAGTTTTGACATTGAGACGATGGTATCCCATGACAATGGGTTTGATCTGACCCTTAACAGCGATGCGAAGCTGAGCTTTCGGGCGGGTTTGACAGGGCAGAACCTTACTGCTGGGGGTGTGAGTGTTTCAGGCGAAACGCTTGCGGTCCGGGAAGTTCCCGGCGAGCCACTGAGGGGGATTGTGACAGGATGCTTCGAGAAGAGCATCGAGATCGACGGGCAAGTTAAGGACAGCGGCTGTGAGGACTTTGAGTTCAGGTGGAACAACAGCATTATTGAAATTGACAGGATAACAGTGCCCGATCAATTTCATTGGCAGGGTGAGGGGGGGGAAATGTTCCCGGTTTATAACGACGTGCCTGCAGAGCCGGTGACGACGGGGGATTTTAACGGCGACGGGGATATCAACTTTTTGGACTTTGTGAGTGTTTGTTCTGCGTGGATGAAAGAATATAATCCCGTCGACCCGGACCCGGATGTGGTAATGCCGGATATTTTTACCGACGGGCTGATAGATTTAAACGATCTTAAAGTTTTTTCACAGAAATGGCTTAAAAAATCGCCTTTACTGTGGTGGGCCTTTACGGAAGATGATATCGTCCAGGCGCAAGACCTGGGAGCCCTGGGTTTGCCGGGGCAACTGTCGGGAGAGCCTTCCTGGGCGAGTGATTGTCCGGCTTCGTCCCGTGCTTTAGTTCTTGACGGAGTGGATGACCTTGTGACCGCAGAATCATTCGACTCGATAACCGGCAGCGCTGCAAGGACCGTATCGGTATGGATCAAAACGGGAAAATGCGGATACATCGCAAGCTGGGGCGAAGAAAGCACGGAAGGCCAGGCATTTAGCCTTGTTATACAGGACCAATACGGCCTGGCTGGAACGGTTGCGGTTTTAGCGGGCAACGGGTACCGCGTCGGGAGGACGGATCTTCGTGACGGGCAGTGGCACCATGTAGCGGCGGTGCTGCCGGATGACGGAACGGCGGATATATGGGAGGCAAAGCTTTACGTGGACGGAGTTGAAGAAAGATACAGCGCTTTTCGGAGCAAGCCGGTCGACACGAGCCCGGGGGCTTTGAGGCTCGGAGCAGATTTGCAAGGCAATAATCATTTTGAAGGCTCTATGGACGAGTTCAAGATTTTTAATTCCGCTTTGGACTCTTTTTCGATTGCAGATATAATGCTTTGAAACAGTAACTTTAAATGGAGTATAAATGTTAAAAGCCGGTCTTTGTACGGTAACTTTCAGTAAAAAGCCGATCGAAGAAGTTCTGGATCTCACAGAAAAAGCAGGGCTTGGCGCGATCGAATGCTTCGGCGGCTGTCATGCAGGGCCGGGCGATATTGAAAAAGCACGCATGGTCAAAGCGGCCTGCGCGGAAAAGGGCATTGACATCCCAAGCTACGGGTCATACTACAGGACAGGAGTCGGCGGAAAAGACGGGGAAACTTTTGAATCTGTACTCGAAACAGCGGTGGAATTAGGCTGCGGTAATATCAGGGTCTGGGCCGGGGACAGAAATTTCGGTGAAGCAGACAGCGGTTTTTTATCCAAAGCCGCTGAAGACACCTTAAGAATAGCGGATATGGCAAAGCGGCATGATATGACGGTTTCTTTTGAGTTTCATAAAGGCAGCCTTACCGATACGAATGAGAATGCCTTGAAATTTGCCGAAATGGTCGACAGAGCGAATGTGAAGTTTTACTGGCAGCCGCCTAATGGTGAAAGCTATAATTATTGCATGGAGGGACTTGAGATGCTCGGAGAGAGGCTCGGGAATGTGCATGTCTTTCACTGGACGGTGGGTTCGCCAAATGAGAACAAAGTTGACCCTGGAAACCCGCCAAAATGGCCTGATGACTTTTACAGGCATAATCTTGAACAGGGCAGAGGGCTGTGGTACGATTACCTGAAGTATGTAAACGGCCTTGAGGGATCGCGGTACTGTTTCCTGGAGTTTGTAAAGGATGACAGTGCGGAAAATTTTATCAAGGACGCGGCAACACTGACAGATATTATTAATTCTTTGGACAATTGACGGATTTTATCATGAGAAACGGCGCTATTATTAAAAACGACCTGTGGTTTGAACTTTACGGACCTGATGAGCTCAAGGACATTTCACGGCTGATACATATCGACTTTGGTCCGGGGTCGACACAAGAGGCGATGAAGGACCTCTCGACATTCGAAAACGTCGAAGTTATTATGACCGAATGGGGTTCATTCAAGTTCGATGCCGATATTTTAAGATATATGCCCAACCTGAAAGCGGTTTTCTACGCAGGCGGTGCGATCAGCGGGCTTGTTTCGGACAGTTTCTGGGACAGGGATATAATCATTTCGTCTGCATACGGGGCCAACGCGATCTCCGTCGCTCAGTATACGGTTTCCCAGGTGCTTAGCTGTGTTAAAAGGATATGGACCTACTCGCAGGCCACCAAAGGTGCGAGGGATTTTATAGCACGCGACACATTCTTCATGCCCGGTACATATAACACAACTCTCGGGATCATATCCCTGGGAATGATCGGGTGGCAGGTGTGTAAATACATACAGTCGATTACTGAAATGAAGATTGTCGCTTATGATCCTTATGTCTCTAAGGACCAGGCGAACGCTATGAACGTGGAGTTATGTTCCTTAGAGGACCTGTTTAAGTTGAGCGATGTTGTTTCCGTGCACACACCTGTTCGCGATGAAACAAAAGGCATGGTAACCGGAGGCCATATAGCGTCCATGAAAGAGAATGCGTCTCTTATAAACACCGCCCGGGGAGCCATAATAAGAGAAAAGGAGATGATCGAGGTTTTGAAGCACCGGCAGGACATTGTTGCGGTTCTTGATGTTACCGACCCGGAGCCTCCCGAGCCGGATTCGGAACTTTACGATCTTGAAAACGTAATACTTACTCCTCACATAGCCGGGTGTATGGGTCCTGAATGCATCCGAATGGGAAGGAGCATGGTGCAGGAGCTGGAGCGATATGTCACGGGTAAGAAACTGAAGTGGCAGATCACGAGGCAGCAGGCGGCGATAATGGCTTAAGCGACCCGGTAAAGGTTACTAATGGACTTTCAGATCACAATTTATGATTATTTAATGATCGCATTTTATCTTTTGTTCATGGTTCTGATAGGTTTTGTTCACAGGGCCAAAAGCAAGGATACGAGCGACTATTTCCGGGCGGGTGGTTCCGTTTCGTGGTGGCTGGTGGGCGCGTCTTCTTTTGTGCTTGTTTTTTCCGCGTGGACCTTTGTGGGATGCGCAGGCAAGGTTTACCGTTCGGGGACGCTGGCGGCTTTGATATTCATTCTTAACGGAGTTGCGCTTACATTTACGTTGTGGCTGGGGCCGAAGATAAGACGGCTGCGCGTTATTACCTGGGTAAGCGCGATCCAGATACGCTATGGAAAAATTGCCGAGCAGTTTTACGCATGGGTTACATTGCTGGTCGGCTTTGCCCTGGGGGGGGTTGCGATATACACGCTTGCGGTATTCATGTCACCGATATTCGGGCTTGGAGTGACTTCGATAATAGTTATTGTAGGGGGCGTGATAACTTTGATGGCCGCTTCGGGGGGTCTTAAGGGGCTGATGGCAAGCGACTTCGTTCAATGCCTGATAATCATATTGATTGCGGTTACAACGGCGTTTATTGTTCTAAGGATGCCGGAGGTCGGGGGTTTTAAGGGGCTGCTGGAGAAAGTACCTTCGGGTCACCTGAACTGGTCGGAATTTGAGGCGAAACAGGTACTGTGGTTTTGGGGGCTTGCGATATTTATCAACCAGTTCATATCGATGAACAACCTCCAGGCAGGGGCCGCTAAATTTATCTCGGTACGCAATGAACGCGAAGCAAGATTAGCAGTTACGATTCCATTTGTGGGGATGTTTTTGCTGCCGGTGATAGCTTTCATACCTCCGCTTGCGGCGACTTTTATTCTGCCCGACCTGGAGCAAATGTACCCGCAGCTTAACAACCCGGGAGAGGCGGCTTATGTCGCTGTCGCGATGAAAGTGCTGCCTAACGGGATGGTGGGTCTTCTTGCAAGTGCAATTTTCGCGGCATCGGTTACCACGTTAAATGCGACTTTGACGATTAATTCATCCGTTTTCGTAAAGAATATTTATCAGCCCTTATTCAGGAAATCCGCTTCGGAGAAGGAATTGCTGGCTGTGAGCCGTTTTACTATGGTCTCGCTCGGGTTGATCCTGATCCTGATAGGGATTAAAATCAGCGAGATCAAAAACCTTCCCCTGTTCGACCTGACGCTGCTGATCGCCGGTCTTATAAGTATACCGATGATGATTCCGCTGTTTTTGGCATTGATCATCAAGAAGACACCTTCGTGGTCCTCCTGGAGCACTGTTCTTGTCGGACTGACGACGGCTGCATTTGCACGATTTCTTGTGTCGGCGGATATGACAGCATCGATTCTGGGCATCGAAAGAGAGTTGACGCAGCAGGAAGCGATCGATGTGCAGTTCGCTTTTACGATCTTTGCCACCACGATTATTTCCGTTGTGTGGTTTTTGTTTACGGGTCTGTTTTTTCGGTATGAATCCGAAAACATGAAGGCCAGTATCGCAGATTTTTGCAGGCGCCTGGACAGCCCGATAGATGAAAAGGCCGAGGGCGTTGAGGATAACACCGCGCAGCAGTCTTCCATGGTGGGTCGACTTTGTCTTATTTACGGAATCGTGATACTGCTGTGCCTGGTTATTCCCAATAATGTCGAGGGGAGGCTTTGCTTCGTGTTCTGCGGAGGGGGGATGGCGTCGGTTGGGCTTGTTCTGCTTTGGGCGGCAAAAAAGAGGGCAAGGTCCCGACGGAGCATTGTTGAGAACTGCGGCGACGATGAAGACAGCGAGCTTGTTGTTGAGAGTATTTAAGGGAACCTCTAAGAATAGTTTTTGCGGACTTTGCTGGATGTAAGATTGAAAAAGGGCAATCGATGGAAGAGAAAACTATTTTATGTTACGGGGATTCGAACACATGGGGCTATGACCCGGTCAATCAATGCCGTTTCGCACGTAATGTTCGCTGGCCCGGAGTTATGCAAAAGGAGCTTGGTGAGGGTTATCATGTTATCGAGGAGGGTCTTTGCGGCAGGACGACGGTTTGGGATGATCCTGTGGAGGGGCATAAGAACGGACTGAAACAGCTTATCCCGATACTGCACAGCCATTGCCCGCTTGATTTGGTTATTATAATGCTCGGCACGAACGATGTTAAAAACCGCTATTCCGTTTCGGCGACGGATATCGCATGGAGTATCGGCAGGCTCGTTGAGACTGTCGTCAAGTGTGAGACTTCTTACACCGGCCCGTCGCCGGAGGTTCTGGTTGTTTGCCCTGCGCCTTTGACGACGGCGGAAGAGGGGCCTTTTGGAGATATACTGATCGGGGGCACGGAAAAGTCGCGGAGCCTTGCAGAAGTCCTGGCTGAATACTGCGGTGAAAACAATATCGAGATGATAGATGCGGCTGATGCGGTAACTGTCAGCGATGCCGACGGGATACACCTGCAGGAGCCCGAGCATTACAAACTGGGCAGGTTCATCGCCGCGAAAGTGAAAAGCATGCTGGAGAGATAATGAAAGTATTGAATATAAAGGAGTTAACTTACGATGTCGAAGCCTAATATTTTACTGATAACCTGTCATGATATCGGTCAGCATCTCGGATGTTACGGGGTCGAAACCGTTTCAACGCCCAATATTGACAGGCTGGCTTCAAAAGGCATACGGTTTGAGAACAGTTTTTGCACCGCGCCCCAGTGCAGCCCGAGCAGGGCCTCAATTTATACGGGGCGGTATCCGCACAATAACGGGGTGATGGGGCTTACTCATTACAACTTTGCGTGGGATCTTAACCCGGGCGAAAAACACCTGGCCGATCTTCTTAAGAAGGCCGGATATAATACCGCCCTTATCGGGGTTCAGCATGAAACGCGCCGGCCGGAAAAAATCGGCTTCGATCATATGCAGTTCAAGGAACACATTGTATGCGAAGATGTCGCGAGTAATGCTGTCAAGTATATAAATACCCGTACAAAAGATTCAGAGGCTTTCTACCTGCAGGTCGGTTTTTTTGAGCCGCACAGGAAGTTCGATTTCGGCGGGGCCGAGCCGGACAGTGAAAAGGGTGTTTTTGTTCCGCCTTACCTTGTTGAGGATGAGGGTGCGCTGGACGAGTTTTCCCAGTTCCAGGGAGCGATCAAGAAAGTCGACGGTGCGATAGGAAGCATAATCGACGCCCTGGAGGATTCGGGGTTGTCCGACGACACCATTTTGATTTACAGCGCCGATCATGGTATTCCTTTTCCACGCGCCAAGTGCAGCCTTTATGACCCGGGGATTAATGTTCCGTTTATTGTTCGCTGGCCGAAACGCGGCTGGCTGGGCGGCAAGGTGCAAGATGAAATGATCTCCAATATAGATTACCTTCCTACCATTCTTGAGGCAACCGGTGTTGAGATTCCGGAAAACGTTCAGGGAAAGAGTTTTTGCGGCCTTTTGGACGGCGGGGAGTATTCCCGGAGGGATGAAATATTCGGCGAGCTTACTTATCATGATTATTACAACCCGATGAGAAGTATTCGGACCGAATCGCACAAATTGATTGCGAATTTTTCGACAGCTCCTTCGATCATGAATCCTTCACAATCTTACCGGCCTGCGACGATAACTGTTATGCCGGAGGATCCTGCTTACGCATACCATACGCATTTAGAGCTGTATGATCTTGAAAGTGACCCGAATGAGTTCAAGAATTTGGCGGATGATCCGATGTATTCGGACACCTTGAAGGAGCTTTCAAAACGGCTGCTCTATTGGATGGAGTCAACGAGGGATCCTCTTATCGAAGTTGCCGTACCAAATCCGCATCACAAAGAAACAATCAGACAATTACAAACAGCAAGTTTCTGTTAGAGGTTAAATTATGAAAAAAATACTGTTAATAATGCTTTTATGTCAACCGTTTCTTTGCTGCGCCGGTCAGTTAAACCATAATAATAATTCGGTGGGCAAGGAACCGGACGGATCAATATTGACACTTGAAAAAGCCCTGCAACTGCTTGATCTTTCAAAGCCTGAACTTCTGAAGGTTAAATCCGAGTATCAGCAGGGCAATACCCGTTCAGCTTTTAACGAGTATAAGCATATTCTTACTGAAAAAGTCGCATCTTTCAAGCCGATCGAAGATTTCAGTTATTGGCTTTACGGTCCCGCGGACGCCGATGAATTGCTGAAGGGCATTTTGACGACTAAGCAGTACGGCAAGGCCGTTAAAACAACGGCTGATATAGGGCTGCCGGGTAATGTGCAATGGTACAAGGTGCCTGAAGACGGGTATACAACGCTTCTTCGTGACATTACGACGCTGCACTGGATAACGAAGCTTGCTGAAAAGTATGAACAGACCGGCGAGATTAAATACCTGAAGGCCTGGCAGGGTTACTGGTCTGATTTTGCCGACAACTGGCCGGGCGAATATAAAAAAGCCAGGAGCAATCCTGATGTAATGAAGCTTGTGGAAAAGAATTCTATCGCGTGGAGCAATATTGCTCTTTATATCGGCTGGCGGCTGGAAAATTTTGTGCAGGGATTCAACGCGGTCGCTCACAGGGCGGTTAAGGACAGAGAGCTTGAGGCAATCGATAATGTATCCCTCGCGAAGCTGCTTGTACATCTTGATACGTATGAGGCCGCAAAGGGAGTCGAATGGATCGAACGTGACGGCGGGGTGCCGAACCAGCGTGTTCATTGCGCGACGGCAATGTTTGAACTGGGAGTTTACCTGAACGAGTTTAAGAATTCCGATAAGTGGCGGCAACTCGGGATAATGGAAGTTCAGCGCAGCGGTTTCCTTGCGGACGGCACCGATATGGAGCAGAGCCTGAACTACAACAAAGGGCTTCCTTTGACGATAAAGAAGTTCCTGGAAATGTCGGAAAACCTGCCGAAGTCTGAAAAAGGGGCGTGGCTTGATAAACTCAGGCACATGTACAAGTACAGGTATTATTACCTTCACGCAATTGCCAAGCCGGACGGGTCCCAGCCGATAATCGGGAAGAATAACACGTGGCGGCAATACGGCGAGAATGACCAGTATATGCCGGGTCTGTGGCCTGCTGATGAGGCTAAGAAGATTGAAGATTTTTCCCTGATCCCTTTATCAAAGACTATCAGTGAATATGTCTATCAGAAGAAGGATACCGAGGCGCCGGCGTTTAATTCCATATACTTTCCGTACGGGGGATATGTTGTGCTCAGGGACGGATGGTCGCCCGAAAGCCTGTACTGTTTTATGAAAACTTCCCGGCCTGGCAACGGTCACATGCGCGAGGGTGGAAACGGGATCGAGCTTTCGGCTTACGGGCAAAACCTGATCGTAAATTCCGGCGGAGAACCTTATAACCCGGATTCAAAGTATAACGGTTTCTGGCATTCAACGGTTGCGCATAACTCTATAAGCGTGGACGGTTACAGCCAGGACCTTCGGCATAATGCGGATATCCCGGTTGTGTATGAAAAACCGATCAACGCGAGGTTCCTTGCCGGTGAAAATTTTGATTTTGCGGAGGGTTTTTTCAACGGCGGTTACAGCGGCTGGAACTTTAAAAAACATGGGACGGCGGCACCATTGATACATAAAATACCGCATGATAATGTAATTGAGGATGTAACGCACGAAAGGCAAATAATTTTCCTTAAACAGGAAAAGATGTGGATCATAACAGATATTGTAAACAGCATGGATGAGCATACTTTTACTCAGAGCTGGCTGCTTGGTCCGCAGTGTAAGCCTGATAATGTTCAAGCAGGAAATAATATTATAAAAACTGAAATTCCCGACTCGGTTAATATGAGTTTTTATCAGTTTGGTATCGAAAACCTTGATTACTCGAAGCCTTACGGGGTTTTTGAGCCTGACCGGGTACTCGGATGGGTGGGCAAGTATGTTGACCAACAAAAGGACATATTCACACCTGCGGTGAACCTGCTTGTCGAATGGAAAGGGAAAGGCCAACAGGTTTTGATAACACTGCTGGAGCCGTTTGAAAAGCAAAGCAAGGTTGATGAGATTCGGTCATTTAATACGGGCTTTTATTTGAAATTAAAAAACGGCAACCGCATTTCATATTTTTACCAGGGAAAAGGTGAAACTGAAGCGCAGCTCAGGACCACTAATGCAAGTTTCATTCTCAAGGCAGATGGCGGTTATGAAAGAACCGCAGCTGGTAAAAAGACAGATGTAATAATTCCACAATCATTTAGATGGCAAAATACCCCTAAAGGGGAAGTGCCGGTTTACAGCAACGAGGGAGAATAGATGCTTTCAAAAAAAGAGTACGAAGAAAAAATTGCGTCTTCACGCGATGCGCGCATGCGATGGTGGCGTGAGGCTCGTTTTGGTATGTTTGTTCATTACGGATTGTATTCACAGGTCGGCAGGCATGAGTGGTTAATGGCGATGGAGAATGTTGCCGTCAATGATTATGAAAAATTAGCCGAATCATTCAGCACCAAACCCGGGGCCCCGATGGAATGGGCCGGGCTTGCCAAAAAAGCGGGCATGAAATACATGGTTCTGACCACGAGGCACCATGAAGGGTTCAGCCTGTGGGACTCTAAGGTCAATCCTTACAACTCGGTTAATTTCGGGCCGAAATGTGACATAGTTGCCGAGTATGTCGAGGCGTGCAGGCACTTTGGTCTGAAAACAGGGTTTTACTCTTCGCTGATGGACTGGCACCACCCGGACGGATACAGGTGCGCTTTCGACAGCGAGGCCCGCAAACGATTTACCGATTATATTCACGCACTCAACAGCGAACTGCTGAGCAACTACGGCAAGATTGACATACTATGGTATGACGTACCCCGTCCTATGGAGTCGTGGGAAGGTTGGAACTCTCTTGAAATGAACCAGCACATGCGTGAACTTCAGCCTGATATTATTATTAATGACCGCAGCCGGCTGGATGAAGATTTCGGGACGCCGGAAGAGCATATCACGGCTACCGAACGGGACTGGGAGGCCTGCATGACCTTCAACGGCATAAGCTGGGGTTACGTGGACAGCAGCCAGGCGGTTCCGTACAGTTTCAACGCGCAGCAGATACTTAAAATGCTGTCTATAGCGACAAAAGGCGGGGGCAACCTTCTTTTGAATATCGGCCCGGCGCCGGACGGTTCGGTCCCTGAGGAAGTTATTGAGCCCCTGACAACCGTCGGGCACTGGCTTGAAGAAAACGGCGATGCCGTGTACGGTCTTGTTAACAAGTCGGACAACTGGAGCAATGCAAGGTACGGTTCGAACGGCATTTCTTATGCAACAAGCAAGGGGACATCGGTTTATATCTGGGTGATCGTATGGCCGAGCGGCGGGCAGATGGGAATTGGAGGTTACCGTAACGCTCCAAAGGCTGTACGGCTGGTGAAAGACGGCAGGCCTATTGAGTTCGAGCATCAGGGTCAACGTATCTTATTGAAGAATCTTGCGAAAGATGTTCCGGACACTCATACGGGCGTGACAGTTATTGAAATGGAATTTGAAGAAATGCCTGAATATGAATTCGCAAGCTATTACCCGCAGGTAAGAATGGATATATTATGAAAAATACAAAGCTTATAATGCAGATAATCATTACAGGTCTTTTAACGGCAGTCAGTTTATTTGCCGATCAAAGCTTTAACGAGGGCCATGAAGCTGTTCTTCAGATGGGGCCTGTCGGTTACTGGCCCGCAGACGACGGTGACGGTGAGGTTCTTCACGATCTTTCGGGTAATGATAATCACGGGATACTGCACCATGTTCCCTGGGCAGGAGGTCTGCTGGATTTTACAGGGGCGTATCAATGGGTGGAAATACCAAACCATTGCAAGTACCAATCCAGGGACTTTTCCATTGGCGGATGGGTGTTTACACGCAATAAGATATACGGAGGGCTTTACCCGGGAAAAGCGGGCATGATATTTATCGGCAATGCCTATCACCATTCGGGATATACGCTTGAAACGCTTTATGACGACCAGGTCCTTTTCAATAAGAGTGAATGGACAGTTGCAGGGGGGACCGAAGAGGGGATAAGCCTGTGCGTAAGAAAGGATGAATTGGTTGATGTCATCAGCGGCGGCAAAAGCGACGCTGTCGGCTCACGGGCGGGGGGAGTTGGCATTTCCGTTGGGAAATGGCAGCATGTTTTTTATACTTACGAGCCAGGTATGCCGATCCGGGGAGGAGATCAGTGGAGGTCGAGGCTTGAGAGCAGCACTTATTACGGTGCGGGAACAGGCAAACTTTATGTAAACGGGGAGCTGGTAAAAAGCGAAGATGATGTTGAATTCGAGCGCAGGGATATGCGTTTTCTTATAGGCAGTGATGCTGTGTGGTGGCTTCAATCCGACCGGTCCGGTTCTCTTGACGGGTCGATCCGGGATATTGTGATGTTCGATCGTGCGCTGGGTCGGCAGGAGGTTAAAAAGCTTGTCGATAACACGAAACCCGGTGAGGCGCCGAAAGTGTTTGATGATGACGCTTTGATAATTAACGGCAGAGAAGTTGACTTGTCAAAATTGGATAAACTATGTGTTGAAGAACGCAGGGCGGCGCTGGAGCAGATTCAAGGGCGGAAAGACGAGCCTGTGACTGATGAACTTATGGAAGTTTTGAAACAGACGGTAAAAGACCCGCAAACCTCCCTGGTTTCGGTAAAACTGCTTGTGCAAATTAACCATAAAGATACCTATGCAGCATTGAGGGAATCTGTCGGGCGACTGGTCCGCTTAATTGAGGATGATGAATCGTCTTTAGATGTTCGAGCCGAGGCTGCTCTTGCTTTGGCTGAAATGGGTCAACTGGCAGAACCGGCGGTGCCGATTATTGTAAAACGCCTTGAGTCGCTTTCTAAGCAGGAAGGTGAGAACATACCGCGGGTGGAAAATATTTTTCGCAATGCGCTGTTAAGGGCCTTGCTGGATATCGCACCGAAAGACGAGAAGGTGCGAACCGTTATCGGGGAGTCTTTTGCAAAACCTGTTCTAAACGCAGTCGACATTTCGGGCCCGGAGTTTTTCAAAGTCAGGAAACTTGTAAAAAGTGAAAGGTATATGGATGCTTTAAGTGCATACCGTTTATTGCCTGGTGATTTGCGAATGCAATTTTTTTCATACGGTGACCCGCGCCGTGATGCCCGGGGGTATGTCCACGATCGTTCCTATACGGCTATGGCCGAGCATGAGGGTTTTGTTTATAAACTCGGTGAAGGAAAGGGGTTTCAGGGAGTAGAGCCGATCAGCCCCGAAGAATTCAAAGAGCAGGCGGAAAAATTATCATTAGATTACCCGGAGGCACAAAACTGGCGTAAACCGAATGATCCGCATCTTTACAGGGTAAGCATAACAAAAACAAGCGCCGACGGTCATGAGCAAAAGACGTTTCTCGAAGGTCGGTGGTTTATCTTCGACGGCCATGACGCGAAGGTGCGGGGCTGGTCCATTGCAGTTGACGCTGACGGTTATCTTCATGTAACGGGCGGCAAACATAATTCAGCGAATCCGGATCATTATATTCCGGGCAGCTGGGAGAAGATGGGCGCATCGAGAAATTACACCGATGATGATTTTCCGTCTTTACTGTACTGGGTTTCAGAAAGGCCGGGTGATATAAATTCATTGAAGTTTGCCGGGCAGCGTGCCAATGCCCGCAATGTTCCGGTTCCGGACGGATTGAACTACATGAATTTTGTGCAGGATCGTAAAGATGTGCTTTACCTTTACGGGAGAATTCATGTACAGGGCATACAAAGCTGGGGACTTTATCGTTATGACACAGACGCGAGAAGATGGACCGGCCTGGGCGGTTTCGCACCGGATGTGACGAGCGATTTTCGTCAATGGTCCGACTGGCATATTGAAATGGCTTGTGACAGTTTCGCTCTTTGCACAATGCGATGGAAGAATACCGACCCGGATAACAGGGTTTTGGCATGGTCACTGCAGCCTCATTTTTATAATTACTGCCGGTCGATGTGGGGAGTTAAATTCGATATAACCAACCGGATGCATGTACAGGTTCCAATATTCGGACTCGATGAAAATAATCATAATATCAACAAGAACCTTTACGCATTTTCAGACGACGGCGGTGAAACTTTTTACCGGGCTGACGGAACAGCACTTACGCTTCCGCTGACAGCCAATCCCGGGCCGGGTCACGCCGCGATGAGCTCGGACTGCACGGAGCAATGGTGGCAGCTTTGGCAATCACTGCTGCAATATGCCGGATTACGATAAATATATTACAATATTTTGAAACAGAGGCTTTCTATGAATTCAATTGAAAGAGCGTTTTCAGCGTTAAAACAGGAAACTCCGGACAGGCCGCCAATGGGTTTTTTTGCCGTGGATTCCGATACCGCTGAGAAGGTTCTGGGCAGGGAGACGTATTGGCGGGCCAAAGCAAAGACAAAAATCGCGCTGTGGCAGGGCAAACGAAAGGAAGTGGTGGAAAGTCTGATCGCAGACGGCATCGAACTTTACAAGAAGCTGGATGTGATTGACATTGTTTCGGTCTTCACGGCGCGTGTTCCGCCGAAAGACTATGTTCCCGAGAACCCAAAAAAGATTGACGATGAAAGCTGGGAGGACAGACAGGGCAGGATTTACAGGTATTCGGCGCAAACAAAAGACATAGTTATGGTTCATGACCCTCAAACATGGACACGCCAGTTCAATTTTGAAGATGAGGTTTGGGACGGGGAAATAACCGCTCCCTGTGAGAGTGAATTTGAGGTTATAGATGCACTTATCGGCGCGCTCGGCAAGGACAGGTTTATACTGGGTGATTGTGCGCCGCCTGTTTCGGGCTGGCTGCTTCCCGGGGGGATGGAGAGGGGATTTATGGAAATTGCACAACGGCCGAAAGAAGTGAAACTTGTATACGAGTCGCTGATGAAAAAGGCTATAGCTCATAACAAGTTTTATATTAGGCCGGGCCAGCACGGGGTTTTGCTTGGCGAGGATTATTCGAGCACTAAAGGGCCTATGATAAACCCGCAGACTTACAGGGAACTGTTTCTTGACGGACATGCTGAAAGGATACATGCCATTAAGGAAATGGGGTATCCTGTCGTGCAGCACAGCTGCGGCAATAACTGGGATATGCTTGATATTTTCGTCGATATGGGAATAGACTGTTACCAGTCGATACAGACTTCCGCGGGTATGGACATCGCAAAAGTTCAGCAGATTTGCAGAGGTAAGTTTGCGGTCTGGGGCGGGGTTAAGACCGAGAATCTTACCCATGGAACAGTTGATGAAGTTAGAAATGATGTGAATTATTTTATGAAACAGGTTGCACCCAACGGAGGGTGTGTTCTCGGCACAACTCACTCTGTATGCACCGGCACAAAATATGAAAACTTTATGGCCATGCTTGACGAATATAACAGGCTGAGCTGAGACGCTTACTGACAGGAGACGAAATGTATTTTAATCGAGTTAAGCTTAGATTTGAATTTGTTTTCGTTTTACTTGTTTCTTGCTGCGGATTTCTTTACTCAAAAGATTGCAGCTATATCGTACCCTGCGAGGATTATGAATATGCCATGCAGGTATATACCGGGCGGGAGCCGAATATGATTTTTCCGAACCCCCATCCGGGTGCCCAGTGGTTTCCAAAGGCAGGGCTTGGGCTTTTCATTCACTGGGGGATACACAGTGTCGAAGACCTGCAGCCTTCATGGGCGATGATAAAAGATTACCCCTTCGGAGACCTACCAGAGGACGAGGACCCGAACAAATATTTGTGGCCGAATTACTATGATTTGGCGGAGAAATTCGACCCTGACGCTTATGAGCCTGACAAATGGTGCGAGGCCGCAAGCCGGGCGGGTTTCAAATATGTCGTGCTGACCACAAAACACCATGACGGTTACGCGTTGTGGCCCAGCCGATATGGAAATATGAACACCGGGGTGTATATGAACGGGCGGGACCTTGTGAAAGAGTATGCCGCCGCCTGCCGGAAATATAATCTTAAGGTGGGGTTTTATTTTTCGCCGCGCGACTGGCATTTTCCTGATTTTCCTCTCGCCGATGTCGGATTTGATCATAATAACCGGGGCAAATGCCGCTGGAGCGGAGACGAATCGATTTATCATAAAAACTGGCTTGATTTCTATGCTTATACGATTTGCCAGTTAAGAGAGCTGCTGACACAATACGGCAGGATCGACGTGCTTTGGTTTGACGGGCTTGGATGGGACAGGATCAAAGACAGGAAGACGCTGCAAACTTATAACTGGATAAGGTCGCTGCAGCCGGGGATTGTCATAAACGACCGCTGGGCCGACAGGAAAGGTGATTTTGCCACGCATGAAATAAAATTTAAAGAAGAGGATGCTGAAGTTGACCGGTGGTGGGAATACTGTTTTTCCATGAAAGGCCACTGGGGTTATTCTCCTGACAGGCCGATCATCGGCGCAGATGTTTTTTGTGAAAAGTACCGGCGCATGAATGAACTTGGCGGGAACGTTCTGGCTAATATAGGACCGGCGCCGGATGGAACAATGCCTCCGGACTTTTATAAATTATGCGAAGACCTGGACAGGGCAGACTGCCTGGAACATAAGTAGTACAGGACAATTTTACGAATCGTCCTTGTCTAACGTTTTAAGAGCATTTCTGTACATTTCGATGTTTTTTACAGGGGCGCCTACATCCTGCCTCCAGCGATACATTTCCTTTTTAAGCTCCTGAACCTTTTCAGGCATTTTATCGGCAAGATTGTTCTTTTCGGATATATCTTCCTTTACATTGTAAAGTTCAAAAGTCTGCTGCTGCCCGTAAAGTGTTTCCTGAAATTCCACGAGTTTCCAGTCACCTTTGAGTATAGTTCCGCAGGGTCCTTTTGAGGGTATGACGCCTTTGTGATAGCGGTCGACCCGCGGGTATCGCAGCCAGTGCAATGCCCTTTCTTTGAGTTTGCTTTCAGGATTCTCTAACAAGCCTGTTATATCCACGCCGTCAATTTTTTGGTTATGCCCGTTTTTAATGCCGGCCATACTCAGCATAGTCGGGTAAAAGTCGAAACCGATAATCCTCTCATCACAAACCGAGCCGGGTTCGGTTACTGAAGGCCATTTTACAAAAGTCGGCACACGGGTTCCGCCGTAATACTGGCTGTGCTTGCCGTCTCTAAGCGGATAATTTGAGGTAATCGGAAGATGATCGAACCTGCCGGTATCTGTCGAATGGTAAGTCGCTCCGCCGTTGTCGCTTGTAAAAATAATAATGGTGTTGTCGGCGATGCCGGCGTCTTCGACGGCTTTTAATACCCGTCCGACTGCCTGGTCATAATGCTCTATCAGTGCGGCATAGCCGGGGTTTTTCTGGCGGAAGTCCGGACCGATGAGCTTTTCATATTTCCGTATCTTATCCTCATCGGCTTCAAGCGGATGGTGCGGTGCGTAATCCCAGTAGTCGAGTATGAAGGGCTTGTCCTTATTATTGTGAATAAACTCGACGACCTTTTCGGAAAGAATTTGTGTAAGATGCTTGCTCTTGTCGACCTCGTCGAGGTCCTCGAGGTCGAGCCTTGCCTGGGGGTGCCTTTCCAATGCCTGGAAGGGATAGTAATAACTGCCGATGCAGCAGAAATCGTTGGCCCCGTAAACATAGTCATATCCCTGGTCCTGGGGCATGTGTCCCTTTTCGCCGCAATGCCATTTCCCGATGTGCCCGGTTAAATAGCCGGCTTTTTGGAATACTTCTGCGTAAGTGACCTCTTCGGTCGGAAGATTAATATCTCCCATTTCCACTCCGCCGAGCCTGCCGTGTCCCCAGCAGCCGAAACGTGCAGGGTACTTGCCCGTTACTATTGACATCCTGCTCGGGGCACAAGTGGGGAACGCAGCATGGGCATTGCTGAAATACATGCCCTCAATTGCAAGACTGTCGATATTCGGAGTCAGGTAAAGCTCACTGCCGCAGCAACTGAGGTCATGATTTCCGAGGTCATCGGCGAGGATGAATATAATGTTCGGCCTGGAATCCTTAACTGGCTTTGACATGCCTAAAATACCCGGCAGTGTCATTGCCGCGACCGTCGAACCTGCTAACTTCAGGAAATCTCTTCTGCTTTTCATACTTTCTACCTTAACTGATAATAATTCAACATCCTGTTATACGCCCAGTCGTCCCACTGTTGTTCAACTCCTATGCCGGGCAGGTCGGGGTAATTTTTTGTTATTAGAAAACCGTCGAATATGTCGAGCATCAGTTCTGTCTGCTGCTCTATGTATTTTTTATCTCCCGTGGGCATTACTTTTTGAATATCTACCGGTGACCAGAGGGAGACTTTTCTTCGCCTGAATTTTTCAGCCAATGCCGGCATGTCATACAAGGCGGGCTGATCAAACTGGAAACAGTCAACGCCGGCATCTATCAGGTCGTCCAGTATTTCCCAGTTGCTGCCGCATGAATGCAGAAGTATTTTCATGCCGTAATCATGAGCAATTCGCATCAATCGCGAATAGTCGTCTTTGAAGAATTCCCTGAACATTTCCGGGCTGAACAAGAGCCCGTTCTGGGTGCCCATGTCCTCGCCGATAAAGATTGCATCGGCGCCTGTGCGGCCCGCCCCGTGAATCTTAGCTTCATAAACCTCACATATCATGCTATGCAGCTTTTTCAGTTTGTCGGGGCATGCAGCCATGTCCATAAAGTAGTTATCCATTTTTCTCAAGTAGCGCGCGTTGTCAAATATCCATCCGCCTATATGAGCGACCTTGAACCTGTCCTGACAATCTGCGAACGCATTTTTCATTTGCTCATACCTTGCTGGGTCATTATAGTCGGGTACCTCGAGCTGCTCAAGTTTGTCCCAGGTATCCAGAACCGGCTTGAGTATCTCTCCTTTCTCGCAGCCGCCTACCATACGGACCCATGTATTGCCCCATTCGTCGTAATAAAACTCCCTGTTGCCTTCAATCCAGCGGTTTTTAAGTTTTTCATCAATTGCAGCCGGCTGTATTACAAGCATATCATCTATTCGGCCGCGGTCAAATGTCATTCCGCACCTTGGGGGATTTTCATGGTTTAAATTAGCAAGTATTATTTCCCGGGGTTTCATAATAATCCTTAATTAGTCCATAATTAGAGTTTGTTTGCCGCATTTGTTTACGAGAGGCGTGGTCACGTTGACCATTTTGGTGCCCCTGACAAGTACGTTTTCGGGTCCGCCGCCGAACCAGTTGTGGACATAAACGTTGTATGTTCCGTTTTCGATGTTCATTGGAACAGCAGCCCACAATTGCCCAGAGGTCGCATTTTTGAGTACGAGAGAGGTAAAGGTATTTCACGTACACCGGCGGTTTCTTTGGACCAGGCTTTATGTTTTTTATGCAGATCATATATATTACCGGCAGATTTCATGCTTCACCTGCTAATAAGCTATCTAATCAAAATTTACTTCTACCGGCATTGCGGCGTTTATGCCATCGCGCCAGTTCTTCAGATACTCTTTCATTTTTATCACTTTTTCGGGATATTTTTCCGAAAGGTCATTCGCTTCCCGGATGTCCTCTTTGAGGTTATAAAGTTCGGTCCTTGCGTCTTCAAAGTATTCGACCAACTTAAAGTCACCCATACGAACAGCGCCGCACGGAGATATGCCGCTGCTGTGGTAATGGGGCATGTGCCAGTATATCGCTTCACGGTCAAGAGTTTCTTGGACTTTCAGCAGAGGAACAAGGCTCAAGCCATCGATATGCTGTCGGGGCATTAAGGGCAAGCCTGCGATATGCAATATTGTCGGATAAAAATCGGTGCTTACCACAGGTTCATGACAGAGTTTCCCGGCTTTTGCCAGTCCGGGGCTTTTTATAATAAGCGGCTGCCTGATGCCCCCTTCGTAAAGCCAGCCCTTGCCGGCTCTCAAAGGAAAATTCGCAGTTGGAAGGTTTTTGTATGGTATCTGGGTATGTGTACTCAGCCCGCCGTTATCGGAAAAGAATATTACAGTAGTGTTTTCGGCAAGGCCCAATGATTTGATTTTATCTAAAAGTCTGCCGACATTTTGATCGACGGTTTCAACCATCGCAGCATAAACAGCGTTGTCCTGTATAAGCTTTGTAAGCGATTCGGTTTCGATCTTTTCGGTACGCATGTTGTCCGATGAGTTCTGCTCGAATTCAAACGCTTTGTGGCGATCTGCGCCCATTTGGGCTGCTTTTTTCGTATATTTATCCACCAGTTCCTTTTTGGCTTCGAGGGGGGTGTGGACGCTGTAAAATGAGAGAAAGGCCAAAAACGGTTTGTTCCTGTTTGATTCGATGAAACCGATGGTTTCGTCCGTGAGCCTGTCTGTAAGATATTGTCCAGGTTTCCCATTCTGCTGGAGTCCGGGCACGTTGAAATAACCGTCCATAAAGTCGCTTTGATAAGGATAAAAGTATGACGCAGGCTGGCCCCCTTTGTGTCCGCCGATGTTTATATCGAAACCCTGGTTTTGAGGATAGTATTCTTCCTGCTCTGCGAGGTGCCACTTGCCGGCAAAGAAAGTTTTGTAACCGTTCGATTTGAGAACCTCAGCGAAAGTTAGTTCGGATAATTCGAGTTTATCGGCGCATTCGGGAGCCTGAAGTTTATACTTTGGACCCGTAAAGCCGCGGTTCATTATGAAGTTCATGCCAACCCTCGCGGGGTACTTGCCTGTAAAGATACTTGCACGGGTCGGTGAGCATACGGAACTTGCTGCGTAAGCGTTGGTGAACTTCACGCCCTGGTTTGCGAGCTTATCAATGTTCGGGGTCTCGTAAAAGTTACTGCCATAGCAGCCCAGGTCCGCCCAGCCGAGATCGTCAACAAGGATGAACAAGAAGTTTGATGAATTCAGGTCGGCATTGTCATTGTTTTTTGCAATACATCCGGATAAGCCGGCAATTGTAGCCGTGGAAATCATCTTTTTTAAAAAAAGTCTTCTGTTCATAATTTTCACCTCCGTGTAATTATTTACCGTTTATAAGTCCGGCAGCGAATATCGCGGCTGTGGGGTTATGTTTAATTCTTCCTGCGATCTTGACCTGGCAGACAACGAAGCTGCCCTTTTCATATTTTTTCTCTCCCGCTGCAAGGACACGGACCCATTCTGCGTTTTGGTCGGCGTTGCCCGAGTAAAGAATCGGCGTAAAATCATCTCCTGTGAAAGTGGCTTCAATAACCTCTTTGACCCTATCCTCTTTCGGGTCATACCATAACCTGAAGTCGTCCCAGTGCAGGTCTTTGACGAGCGTGTGCCCGGTTTTTCGGGAAACGAAATGCAGCGGGTTAAACCTGCTTAACTTAACATCGGCTTTGGAACCGGCGATATCATATTCGCCGTTTTCGTTAAGTTCGAGGAATATCGCCCTTGCCCCTTCACGGACAGCCCGGTCGATACGCTGGCGATTATTATTGTACTCGTTATAATCGTCAATGAGTATTACCTTTGCTTCGCTGAGCGGAGAGAGCCTTGCGTTTACATCGTCTGCGAACTGTTCGGCGAGACCCCGCTTGCCGACCGTATAGATAAGAGCAGGTTCAATCTCCAGCGGCGGGAACACCTCTATCGGTAAATGGTTATCGTTGATAACCGTGCCCTGCTTATCCATCAATGCTATACGCAGTGTCATCCGGGTTCTTTGTTCAACCTTGGGGGCGGGTAATTTGATGTATCCCTGGAAAGTGCTCATACAGGGTTCAATGTCGGATTTGGCCTTTTGCGAAAACAGTATTTCATCGTCTTTTTCAAGCTGGTAGTGCAGGGTGCATTTTTCGGGCGCATCCGGCAGGTCGTTGGATATCCATGCCTCGAATCTCATTTCCTCGCCGCTGCAGAATTTGAACCTGTCAGAGCGAATGCTCGGCAAAAGCGGTTCAAGTGCGTTGCAGTATTCAAAAAATGCCGGCTTGGGATTTCGCTTGAAATCCATAATTGTTTTCATCCAGCCAGATGGGAAGGCGTCGATGAACAAATGGATTGCGAGGGTATTCATATTATTGTTCCGACGGAAAATTTCGGTAAGCGTTTTGGTCGACCATGCCTGGTGCTGCTGGCTTGCGGTTATCCAGTCCTCGAGGCTTGTCTGGGTATCGAAGAAGAAGTAGTGAAACTTTCCCGTCTGGGCCTTGACGATGCTGTTAGGCGACCAGTTTTTTTCTTCCTCGCTGGATTGCGGCAGCCAGTGTTTAGGGTAGTATTTTCTCATTATTTCCGAAGACTCGAGACCCTCTGACCCGAATTCTCCGCAACCATAATACCAGTCACGCTTGGTCGGCTGCCAGAAGCCCCTTATTAATTTGCCCAGGTCAACGCCCTGGCCGTTGTACCAGGTCGTATAACAGTGCCTGTCCTGTATACCGGGTGACGGCGGGTCGTAATCGCCGTCGCATGGTTTTATGACCCGCTCGGGATTTAAGCGGTGTATTATGTCGTCAGCAGCAAGGAAGAACTGTTCCAACTGATTACGGCTGAGGTTCCTGTGCGGTTTGTTGGAACTGTTTGGAAAAGGCTCATTGATATAGCTCACGACGATATTGCATGGATGGGGCCGGATGAGTTTTTCCATCTCTTCGACCTGTTTTAGAGCTTCGCAGTATTTATTGCTCCGGATAGCGCCGAAAGTCGGCAAGTCGGTCTGGGTCATCATACCGAGCATGTCGCAATGCTCGTATATCTCTTTTTGAACAGGGCGCTGGGTGAGACGCAGGAAATTCATATTGCATATCTTTGCAAGCAGTATGTCGTCAACTAACTGCTGCCAGTCCTTTTTGAAGACACTTTGCTGCATATAACCCATTGTATTTGCGCCCCTGAGCCTTACAGGCTTTTCGTTCATATACAAGGCGCCTTTGGGGGTGCTGTTTTCGTCCATGGTAAAAGAACGCATGCCGAAGTGCTGCTTTCCTGAATCCATAACCTTGTCGGATTCGTCGAGCAAGTTGACCTGAAGCTGATACAGCCACGGGTTTTCGTTATCCCACCATCGGAAATCCTTGATTTCAAAGGGTATTACAAGGCAGTTTGTGCCTCTTTCGATGTAGATGTCGACAGGTTTGTTATAAGTGCCGTTTGCCTTTGCGAATGCGATGTTGAGGTCGTCGTTGAGGCCGCTTATATTTATTGTTCGCGGGTGGTATTTCATTTTCTGGAAGACAGTTTCCTTGAAATTCTGTCCAAAAAGCGAAAGTTCAAGACTTACCTGCTTGTGCCCGACATCACAACAGAAAATTTCAACCCATGCCTGGGCACTGCTTTTATCGGGAAGCGGCCTTACGTATATATCACTTATAAAAGTTCTTGCGCGAAATTCAACATAAACGTCCTGCCAGATTCCCATGCCCGGCGGGCAGTGATGCCATCCCATTTTCGGGTCGTCATAACCGAGCCCGGTGGCTGCATACAGTTTGTCGCCGGCAAAGGGCTGATCCCATGGCTTATTTGAATTGAAGATAAAGTCGTTTTCCACCTTTACGACCATCGTGTTTTCGCCAACCCTTGCATAGTCGGTAAAATCAAACTCGAACGGCGCGAAAAAACCCTCGTGAGAGCCGAGGTATGCGCCATTGATAAATACATGTGCCTTGTAGTCGACACCTTTAAAATGTATAAACGCAGACCCAGCCGACAACTGTTTTTTGGTAATATCAAAAGTAGTTCGGTAATAAGTCACAGCCAGGCCCAGCGGCTCGCCGTAATGAGGTATATCAACCTGCTGCCAAGGGCCTTTGCCTTCGAGAACCGACTGGAAACTCTGCTTGTCCTGCGGTGTTTCTATCCGCCAGTCACATTTTTCAATGAAGAATCGCTGTCTTTTCATGCGGAGTTCCGGGGCATGATTTTTCATGAATTTGCCGTATTTTTTGCGGCAATCAGACAAAACATTATCCAGTTCATCTTTATTAGTCAGCTTTTTTTTCGGTTTTACCCTGGCAGTGGGGTCATCCTGCTGGCAAGGCAGATACTTCCTGGGGAGCTCGATCGGTTCGGGAACCACCAGATTGTTGTCTCGATAGGTAATTCTCTGTTTTGCGATGTCGGCGAAAACGTCATTATTTCCCATTTTTTCCACAAAAATGCCCTTTATTCTATGATAATAAAAAAACAGCGATTAACTTAAATGTAAGTTGATTGTAAATTTACAATATACCAGCTTTATTTGTCGATTTCAATACATTTTGACCCATAATTACAATATTTTTTACTTAAATTTTTCATTTTTTAATTGACATGTAAGCACGATTTAAGTAACATTAAATAAAATATTGGCACTGTTTTAGGGTAATTTTTATGTCAATAATCGAAGTGGCAAAAGCAGCAGGGGTTTCACACGCAACAGTTTCATACGTAATTAACGGCAAGCCGGGAGTTTCCCCCAAAACAGCTAAACGAGTTGAGATGGCCATGAAAAAACTCAACTATACGCCCAAGCCTCTCGCTTCCAGAAGCGGCCCCAAAAAGATAGACCTTAACGGGCTGAAGCACGGCTGTATGGGGGTTGTTTTTTACGGTGCAAATGCCAACATGGTGAACTATCCTTTTTATGCCCGGCTGGTTCATGCGGTTGAAGAGGAACTTTCTGCAAGAAATCTGTCCATGATGGTACTGAGCTTTACAAACCTTGAAGGTATGGCTAATTCGCAGACGAAAATTGACGGCGCTATTGTATGCGGAGAGCAAAACAAGTATCCGAACAATCTTTCCTTTCCTTTCGTAAGCGTTTTCGGGCACCCTGATCTCTATGACGAACCTGCCTGCGACCACGTGGAGCCGGCCAATGACAGAATTGGCATTATGGCTGCTGATTATCTTGTTTCAAGGGGACATAAGAAGGTTGCTTACATAAACCCGGTCATGCCGAATGTAAGGCATTTGCCGATCGAAACCCGACAGAGGTTCTTTGTCGATTACTGTTCGAGGTTTAATAACGAATGTGAAATTTATGATGTTCCATTCCGTGAAAGAAAGCCCGACGGGGGTCTTTACGAATATTACGAAATACCCGTGGTTGAGAAATTCCTTGAAGAATTCTGTGAAATGCAGAATCGTCCGACAGGGGTTTTCGTGCCTATGGACGCTCATATGGTGATTATCCAGAAAGGCCTGCGGGCAAAAGGGGTTCTTCCCGGTAAAGATGTCGAGCTTATCGGCTGTAATAATGAAAAGCCGCTGCTTGAGGGCCTTGACCCGAGACCGGCGACAATTGACATAAACGCCGAACAGATAGCAAAGTGCCTTGTTGAGAGGCTTTTGTACCGTGTGAGCGAGAAAGAGTGCTCGCGTGATTTTATTCAAATCAGCGTTCTGCCTATGTTGATCGAGGCTAGCAATGGAGTAAATGAGCAATGGTAATGCTCAAAACGTATAATTTATTTTTTTTTAGAGAGGAGTTTAAGATGAAAAAGATGTTAATGATGACGGCAATGGTATTAGGTGTTATTTCCATGGCAAATGGTCTGCTGATTGATTTTGAATCTCCAGCATAT
This sequence comes from uncultured Pirellulales bacterium, assembly GCA_964628195.1. Classification (GTDB taxonomy): domain Bacteria; phylum Planctomycetota; class Phycisphaerae; order Sedimentisphaerales; family Anaerohalosphaeraceae; genus CAZVPF01. The sequence continues at coordinate 41,238 of CAZVPF010000006.1, forward strand.
TCAACAGGGCCTATCGCCGGGCAGGAACTTTGGGACGGCAATATACCCAATAACTATCAAGTTGCCGCAAATGGCGCCGGGCAGGTACTTACATCAACAGATTCAGCTGATTCATGGGCACGCAGAGATGACAACTATGACCTTACAGGAAACACTGTTTATGGCTTTGATGTCAAGGGCGCTGCCAACGCTCAGATAGCAATGCGGAACTGGGGCTCAACTTACCAGTACTCTTCTTTTGCGGGAGTGAGCGTGGATGCCTCTGATACCTATCGAAAGTTTTACATCCGCGGCTGGAATTTTGGAGATCACAACTACGGTAACACTTATGGACAATATGCGGACAGATGGATACGGATTCTTCTGGATATAGATGAAGTAAATGACACGGCCAGCCTGCTTGCATGGGACTTGACAACAGGTGCTTCAATTGACACAGGATTGACAGACATTGCCTTGAATGGCGGAAGCTACGGCACCAATTTAGACATACTATATCTCCGCACCAGTGCATCAACTGGGGTCATGATCGACAATGTGGTAGTTGCCGAAGTACTTCCTATCCCCGAACCTGCAACACTTGCCATTGTTGGTATTGGCGCGCTTTGCCTTAGGAGAAAGCGCAGGTAAGCAAAGAATTTAACTGCAAAATATTTTCAGTCAGGAGTTGAAAATGCGTACATTAAGTATATTATTCATAGCTGCGCTGCTGTTTATCACAGCAGGTGCATATGCGGAGTTCACAGAGGATTTCGACACTTTCTCCCTGGGAACACTCGTTGCGCAGGAAAGCTGGGAAGCCAACAGCGGGATAGACGTTGTCACTTCCGGGGCGGGCAGGGCTCTTAAAACCAACAATACCTCAGACAAAACCATCCGACATGATACAACAGGGGTTGATTTTGCGCTTGCTTTGGACAAAGACGGCATCGAGTACGGTTTTGAAATGAATGAGGGCACAAGCGGATCTTCATCTGTGAGCGTTATGATGTACCTGCGTGACGGCGGAACCGCGACATTGAGCCCGGGTATCGGTCTTAACCAGGGCGTTTTTTCCATCAGGGCCAATCCCTGGAGCGGCGACCACATCCTTGGAAATGCTTTGTACCATTTCGACTCTTCAGTATGGGAAAAAGGCGACTGGATCAGCATTAAGGTAATCCTGACCGGTGAGGGTTTCGACACAGCCACGCTTGTGGCTTACAATATTACCAAGGGTGTTGAAATACCTACGGGCCTAAGCGGTATAAGCCTGGGCGTTAACCCCAAGTATCACGCGAGCTGGAACCGAATGAACCTCAGGACCGCAGTCTCCGCGGATACGACTTTTGACAATGTTTATGTGACGGACTATACGGCACCGGCACCTTCTACTTTCGTCGAAGATTTCGAGGCACTTATTCTCGGTTCGATCGACCAGGCGGGCTGGCGGGATAATGCTCCGGGTGTTACTGTTGTAAACACTCCGAGCAGCGGCGAGTACGTCGGCAGCAAGGCAATGAAATCCGGCAGCACCGGTGATGAGTGGCCGCAGTACGCGACGGACAGGAGCGAGGATTTTGACATCCAGGTAGGCATCTTTGACGGAATTGAAATGGGGTTTGACTTCAGGGAAGACGATACCAGCAGTACAAACTGCAAGATGCACCTGCGCGAGGGTATGACCGCGAATTACAGCCCCGCTTTTGGAATAGTGGGAGATTTGACCGGCGGATATTTCACCATAAGGCTGGGCGGTGAAACCGGTATCGATTACAGGGGCCTGAGGCTCCATGACGCAAATCAGGCCGGGCTGTGGGATAAAGGCGACTGGGTCAGGGTCAAACTCGTACTCAGGGGCACTGACTATAATTATGCCACGCTTTACGCTTATAACCTGACGAAGAGTGTTGAGATACCGACAGGCCTTGCGAATATCAACCTCGGCACCAACCCCAAAGCAAGGGCAGACGCATGGGACCGCATTACTTTCAGGCTTGCTTCTTCGGTTAGCACCTACGTGGATAACGCTTACGCTGCAGATTATGTCAATACGAATGTTTTCGCTGAGAACCCGGATCCCGCAGACAAAGCGTATCCGGTAGCGACAGAAAACGTCACACTCAGCTGGATAAGCGGGTCTTCGGTGGAATCTCATAAGGTTTACTTCGGCACGAGTGCAGATCCTAACCAGATGCCGCTGCTCATTGAGACAGCCGATACTTTCTACGACCTGCCTTTCGACCTCGATAAGGGTGTTACCTATTACTGGCGGGTGGATTCGGTTGTCGACGGCAGCGACCCGAACGGGTTTGTGTGGTCATTCACCACGGAGCTGGAGCCTTTCAGCTATCCGCGCCGCATGGCGTATGACGGTTTTGAATACACCGCCGGCATAGACCTCAAGCAGGAGGGCAACGGGTTCGGCGGTTTCGGCTGGGCGAGCGGCTGGGAACGCGAACTCGGTGAATACTGCTATGTAACAGTTGGAAGCGGCAGCCTTACTCCGGGAATGGATTATCCATACGGAACCAAAGGCAACAGGATCGAACATTTCAATGACAGCACATCGGGTAACGACGCTATACGAAAACTCGATTATCCGATAGACCTGCGCAGGGATCAGGACTATTACATCAGCTATCTCGCTATGGGCGACGGTGATACTTACAATTCCTGTGTGTTCAGGCTTATGGAAGGTAAAACCGGCGGCAGTGAGTTTGGTGTTGATATGTTCTACGAAGGTTATATTCCCCTTGTAACAACGCCTATGTTCTACATCCGCGACTTCAGCGGCGGCTGGACATCTAACGCTGTTGCGGGTTGGTCAGGCGGTGTGGTCAGCGTGGTCGTAGTCAAGATCGATGCAAATGTAACCGGTGATGACATTGTAAGCGTCAGTGTTTTCAATGATACAAATCCCATGCCGATGGAAGAGCCGACAACCTGGCAGCAGACGATTTCAGGGGATATGGATACGTCCTATGGATGGCTGCAATTTGCCGGAAGGGCCGACAGCTTTGACAGGTGGCACGTTGACGAGGTTCACGTCGGTACAGGCTGGGGGGCTGTAACAGGGCACGTTGAGGCCTGCGGCGACCTTGGCACGATAATGTATTACGATATCAACGAAGACTGTTTCGTTACGCTGGGCGACTTTGCCCCGATCGCAGAAGACTGGCTGCGGTGCACCGATCCGGCTGGTGAAGACTGTGAATGGGTCTACAGCCCCGACGATCCCAACTTCACTTCTCTGTTCACGGACCTGGGCGCTTCGTCACTGAAAGTGTACGAAACATTCAGCGATATCACGATCGACGGTGACATCACAGAGTGGGACGGTGTGAGGTGGTACAACGCGAGGTTTGCAAGCGGTTATCAGCCGGCAAACGCTGTTGATGTTACAGACGCCAAAGTTGCGCTGCTGTGGGATCCGCTCAATCCGCAGTATGTCTTCATGGCGCTTAAGGTGACCGATACCGAGCAGAACTTCACCGACGCACCGGCTAACTGGAACGACGGTGAGAACATCGAGGCACGGTTTACCTATAACGATCTCGGTACGTCTGCCGCGTGGTATGACAATGAGACCTTCGACACCGCTCAGCTTTACCAGTTGTTCAACAAGGCCAGCGGCGGTTCCTGGTGCACGCTCGGACCGGTTGCAGCTTCAACGGATGACCCGGCGACCAATGATATCGATGTTGCTTATGCCAGTTCTGTTGACGGCGACATGATCGTTTATGAGATGGCACTGCCTGTCTATTCTTCGTATGACATAAATACGGGAACAGGCACAAAGGTCAGCCTTATGGACGGTGATGTGATCGCGTTCAACCTGCAGATCAACTCTGTCAGCACAGCAGGGGCAGGAGGCTTGTACGAGGACCAGTCTCATGTTCCAAGCGACTGGCCGGCGTTTACCGTTACCGCCAACAGTTCGCTCTCGCTCGGTGATTTGGGCTTCTTCAAAGCCGACATTGACGAGAACGGCGAAGTGGGCGTTTCGGATATAGCAACCATTGGTGAAAACTGGCTTAGCTGTACGGACCCGGAAACACAAGGCTGCGATCAGCCGTGGGCTCCGTAATTGAATGAATATGTTTTGTCCCGGGGGCGGCGCAGGCTTGCCTCCGGGACCTCTTTTCAAACTGCATAGATTATTACATTCGCTTTTTAAGCTTGTGTCTTGCCGCCCTGTTTTGGGCGTCAGGACAGAATCTTTAAATGTGAAAAAGGATTTTGCAAAAGCTGTTTTAGACATAGGATAGATTATGAATGCAAAAGTGTCTCGAGAAAAACGCGGTTTTACTCTGATAGAGCTTCTTGTTGTCATTTCAATCATAGCACTGCTGCTGAGCATAATGATGCCGGCGCTGAGTAAGGTCAAATCCATTGCTAGGGATGTCGTTTGCAAATCAAACGTTCGGCAGATCGGTTTTGCCGCACGGCTGTGGACCGAGGACAACGACAACTGGGTCCTGCCCGGCTTGTGGGACCGGGGCTATGACCAGGACAGTGATATGCTCATTAGGCCGTACCTTAATGAAGCCAAAGCCGGTGATGAAGTTATGAAGTGCGCCGCGGTGCCTGAGAAGTTTGCAGGTAAAACATTCGGCGAGTTGGGCTTTACCGCGGCTGATATAAGCGGTTTTGCCAACCTCAACAATTATTATAACAGTTACGGATATAATATCGCGCTGTGTACAAGGACTGATAACTGCCCGGGCAATTTCGACAGCAGTAATGATAATGGGACCCAATGGGGTGAAGATAATGTCTGGTACAAAAAACACGGAAACTGCAAACTGGATACTATTAGAAATCCCGATGAAATAATTATGTTCGCAGATGCATACCTCTATGTAAGCTTGCCAAGTTATTACTCACAAATTAAAAAACCATTAACCAGTCCTGCCTTCAAAGACCCGTCGGCAAGGGGCCTGAGGCACAACCCTGAAACAAGGAGAGTTCCCGGAACCGACTCAAAAGAGGAAGCCGGATGGATGAATATCGCCTGGTGCGACGGTTCGGTGTCGAAGATGCCAGACGATATTGAAATGGTGAATCCTGACGGCGGCAGGGGCTATGTCATGGACACGAGATACTGGTATGGTAATTAGTTGTTCCTGATTTATTAGGTATGTCAACAGTCTTAAGACAGGATATTTTTATGAATAAGTATGTCTTATCTACAGTTATAGTTTTATTGTCAATTTTCATACCAGCAGGTGGATCGACAATTTACTTCGACCTGGGGACAGCTGGTTATGTTGTTTCGGGCAACTGGAACACGGTTACGGAACCTTTTACGGGTGTTCATATAACAAATGCGATTGACAGTGAGGGTAACCCGACAAGCGTGGCCTATAACTGTCTTGATGATTTCTCTTTTACCAACGAAAGCGGCGATCCGGATGTTACCGCTTACCCGTTAAACGCGGGCATTGATTCTTTCTACCTGAGAAGCACGAACAGCCGGGCAGTGATACTTATCGGCGGTTTGACTCCGGGGCAGAGTTACGACTTCAGCTTTTTTGGATCGCGAAATTCATCCGGGCCCAGGGCTGTTGATGTCAGCATCGGCCAGGAATCCGTGTATATCAACGCCGCTTATAACGAGACAGAGGTTGTGAGCATAAACCAGGTATCACCCAATTCCGACGGTACAGTTAGAATACAAGTCGACCTCGCATCTGACAGTTCTTTCGGCTACCTCGGTGTTATTGAGATAAACGGCCAGTTTGAGGCCCCCCAGCCGGAAGAGCCGGGCATATATGTTTCGACGAGCGGTTACGATACAAACCCCGGCACAAAAGCATGGCCAAAGGCGACTTTACTGGGCGCCATGGAGGCAGTGAGGGATTATCAACAGGCCAATGGTTTGCCTGCGGGGGGGCTGAACGTTTATTTCCGCGGCGGGAAATATTTTATAAACTCGAAAGCCCTTTTTTCTTCCGCGGACTCCGGCGAGCCGGGCAAGCCTGTTATCTACCGGTCATATCCCGGTGAGCAGGCACGGTTTATCGGCGGAATCGAACTCGACAGCTCGGATTACACGCTTGTAACCAGCAGCGACACTGTATGGTCGAGACTTACAATCGAGGCAAAGGGAAACCTTTATAAGATGGACCTGAGTTCTTACGGCATTGCCGATTACGGCGCGCTGCTTAATTATGCTTCCGAAATAAGTTTTAACGAGGAAATAATGCAGCTCGGACGCTGGCCGAACTCGACATACGAACTGACCGTTACACCTGTAACGGACACCAGTTTCACCTATACCGGCGAGAGGCCTTCAAACTGGCAGAACGCGCCGGACGCATACGCGCTGGGCAGTTTCATGAACGGTTACTTCACGAATATAGTGCAGATTGCATCGATAGACACAAGCGCAAAGAAGATCACTCTTGCCGAAAACCCCAACGACCGCGGCATCGGGGACAATAAGGCCTGGTACGCACTGAACCTTCTGGAAGAGATAGACATTCCGGGCGAATATTATATCGACCGTGTAAACGGCATCCTGTATTTCTGGCCGCCGGACGAGTTGGCCGGCTCGGAAACATTACTTTCGACCTACGGGGACAATGTTTCCTGGTTCGCGGAGGTCAACGGAGCGAGCAATATTCAATTCAAAGGTCTCACGTTCGAGATGTTCAAGGAAAGGGCGTTCAAAGTCTCTCACAGCGATTCTATAACTTTCGACCAATGCACTTTCAGAAATTGCGGCGGCTCGGCGATGAACGTCGATAACACAGTTAACTCTGTTATCAAAAACAGCAGCTTTTACGGGCTTGGCGCAACAGGCTTAACTTTTTACCTTTGCGGTGACATAGCTTCGCTGACACCCTCGAATAATCTGATAACCAATAACTATTTCCAGGGGACCGGCAGGTGGAAAAGCGGTATTACCTACTCCCCGCCTGTTTGGCTGTACAGCTCCAACTGCGGGTTCACCATCAGCCACAACCATTTTGAGGATACAAGAGGTTCGGGTTTGATAATTTTCGGTGCGGTCCTGTCAACAGTTGAGTTCAACAGGTTCAACAACTGTGCCAACGAAGCGGACGACATGGGCGCAAATTACAACGCGGGCAACTGGGTACGAGCACAGGGGTCGGTTTGGCGGTATAACGAAGTTTACAACACGGTCAACAGGAACCTGCCCGGTGATTACGGCAACCACGGTGTGCACGGAATATACTTCGACATGAATGACAGCGGGGCAACCTGTTACGGCAATATTCTCCACACCATTGACGACCGGGCTTTCCTTAGTAACGGCGGGCGCGACCTTAACTACAGCAATAACATTATCGTAAACGCCTCAAAGGCTTACTATTCAGCAGACTGGTACGCGCAGGGCCAGGCATGCGAGGACCTGCTCCAGCCTCTTGTTGACGTTAATTACAATACGCCCGGCTCGCCGTGGTACAACACGTTCCCGCATCTGCTCGAAATACCCGATGACTGCAGCGATCCGACTTTTGACGATTACGTACCGCCCCGCAACTGCAGCATCGACACCTCAATAGCGTTCGACTGCAGTGAATTTACAAGCGGCAGCGCAATTTCTTATTACAATGTTACCGGCAATAACCTCAGCAACACCGACCCCGGGTTCATTGATGAGGCCAACCAGGTGTTCGCGCTGCGGGATGACTCACCGGCGTACACAATTGCGGGTTTTGAAAGAATTCCCTGGGAGCAGATAGGTTTGCTCGATCTTGAGAAAGCGACCAGGCCAATTCCTCTTGACGGAGCGGTCGATCAGGGTACGACAGTCAACCTTTACTGGGCGCCATCGTTCGAGGCTGCAACTCATAAGGTCTACCTCAGCAAGTATCCGGATAAAACTGCAAATCGCGACTTAGAGGCCTACCAGGGTCAGTTCTCCCAGTGCGAACTCGAAAATGTCGCACTTGAGCAGGGAAGGACATACTACTGGGCGGTTGATGAATATGATGCCGAAGGAGAGCTTATTGGTTCGGCGGATATTTGGCAGTTCACCGTCGCGGGCATGAGTTCAGATATAAACAAAGACGGGTATATCAACCTGAAGGACTTTGCAGAACTTTCAAAATGCTGGCTGGAGACGACGCTGCCGGGTTCAGAGGATGAATGTGAAATGCCCGACATCGATTCGAGCGGAAAAACGGACATTGTCGATCTGCGGTTACTCGCCGAGAAACTGCTCGAAGACTGAATGCCGTGAATCTTATTCGGATTGTTCAATCCGAAACCGATTTGTTATTCTAATCCATCTGTTTTTATGGATGCGGTTTCTGTACATATTAAATGAAGTTTGATAGAGAGTTGCTATGAATATGAAAAAAGTTTTGCTTGTTGTCTGCCTCTTTGCCTTCAATTCAAATTTATCCGCTTACGACTTTTATGTTTCACCAGACGGGAATGATTCGAATCCCGGCACGAAGAATTCTCCAGTATCCAGTCTCAGCCGTATAACGGACCGGATCGAGAAGCTTATCGAAGTCCGCGGTTTGCCTGCTGGCGGTATAACGGTCAATATCAGTCCCGGCACTTATTTTTACAAAAACACGTTAGTTCTTGATTCCGGAATTTCAGGTGGCGAAAATGCCCCTGTCGTTTTTAAGACTGCCGGTGAGGGTAAAGCGGTTTTCGACGGCGGTAAAAAGATCGAGACAGTCTCGGCTGTTAAAGTATCAAGCGAATCTGAAAAAGCCAGGCTTAATAAAAACGCCCTGGGGAGTATTTACTGTATAGAAATCCAGGACAGAGAATTACGAACTTTGCTTTCAAAAAACAACGCAAATTTGAGTTATAACGGCCAAATGATGAACATCGCCAAATGGCCTAATGTCGGTTTCGCTCACATCGACAAAATAATAGAAGAAGGGGCGGTCTATGCCCACGGCAGAACCAAGGGCGACCCGCCTAAATACTCGCCGGATAAGCCCATCGGCGGAGTTTTCACAATCCGGTCAAAAGATGTCGGCCAATGGGCCCGGGAATATGAAACCGCTCAAAAGGCGCAGGTTGTCGGATACTTGTCCAACGACTGGTACAAACAGACTCACCGGATAGCGAACATCGAGCAGGGCAAAATAAAGCTGCTCGAATACAGCCGGTACGGAATCAACAACAGGGAAAAAATTCCGCGCAGGCTTGTGGTAAAAAACCTGCTCTGCGAACTCGACAGCCCGGGTGAATTCTATTATGACGACAATAAATCGAAATTGTATTTCATGCCTTTTGACAATGATGTCAAGCAATCAGAACTGACCCTCTGGGCGGGTGCGGGTTTTGCCGAGATAACCGGCACGAAAAACATCCGGTTTGAAAACATTGTTGTCCAGGGTGTTTCCCAGGGCAAAACGGTCTTCAGCATTCAAAACAGTTCGAACATTGAACTTGCCGGCTGTGTTATAAGGAACTCATCCCGGCCTGGGGTGTGGATAATCGGCGGCAAGAACTGCGGTCTTCGCTCGTGCGATCTTTACGACCTTCCAAGCCACCTTCTGCTGAATGGAGGAAATGTCAGGCAGCTTACCCCGGCCGGTCATTACGCGGTAAACTGCCATTTCACGCAGGTGCAGGCATCAGACTTTTACGGGCGTATCACGGTAAAAGGTGTAGGGCAAATCTTTAAGAACAATTTGATTCACAATTTTAACGGCCAGATCATGGTCGTGGGCGATAACGAGCACGTTGTCGAGTATAATGAGTTTTTCAATATCGGCATAGAAGAAGGTGATGGCGGGTGTATTTACAGCGGGGCGCAGATGTGGAGCTGGGGCAATGTCTACAGGCACAACTTTTTGCATCACCTGATGTGCATTCCGCAGGCCCATCCCCGCGGGGGCATTTACCCGGACGATCACGACGCGGGCGACACTATAACTGAAAATATTTTTTACAAAGCGGCGCACAGATCGATTTTGATGAATAACGGCGCCGGCCACACGGTTACGGAAAACATATTCCTTAACGGTTATATCGGCATTTATAACACATACGCTTTTTCTCAAAAGTCCTACGAGTACATTGAAAGATATGACTCTGGTGAACTGAAACGCGGGGACAAGATGGATCATATCTGGCGAACCGAACAGGTCGTGGGCGAAAAAGGCTGGAACAACGAACCGTGGAAAACGAAGTATCCTTTATTCGCGAAAATAATGAACCAGGAAAAGATGCGTTTCTGGCCCATCGAATGCGTGGTAAAGGATAACCTGTTTTACGGTAACGTTTACGATATGCAGCTTCGCACCGGATGGAAGCCCGAAGATGTAATAGACATGCGTGAATACGAGCTTATCGAAACTTCGGGCAACAAAACCATTTCGATGGATGTGTTTAACGGGCCCGAGCAAATGGATTTTACTTATAAAGCCGGTTCCGCCAAGAGTATGCCAGATATTCAGTTCAATCGGATAGGCCTTTATAAAGACGAGTACCGGCCAAACCCGCCTGACAAAGGAAAATACAGGCAGGCGGTTTTACAGAAATTCGAGAATCGCAAATCGTATGACCCCGATGCGAAATATGACCCGGACATCATTAATGAGAAGCTTTACTTTAATACCGGCAAACTTATAATGGAACAGTAAATTAAATAAGAACCAATTCATGTAAGGACCGAATATGTTTGGATTACCCCTGATCGACATCATCACTATCATCGGATATTTTGTAGTAGTTCTCGGCATAGGCTTCTGGGCACTAAACCGTATTAAGAACCAGGAGGACTACTTTCTTGCCGGAAGGCGTTTCGGCAAATTCGTTCAAACCTTCGCCGCTTTCGGCCAGGGCACCAGTGCCGACTCGGCGGTCAGCGCGGTCGTGATGGTCGCACGAAACGGGCTTGCAGGAATATGGGCGAACCTTCTGGCGGTTTTCGGTCTGCCTATATACTGGATAACCTCCGTATGGTACAGGCGGCTGAGGCTGCTTACGCTTGGCGACTTTTTCGAGGAACGTTACAATTCCAAGTGGCTGCCGGCGATTTACACAGTAGTAAGTTCCATGATGTTCATGCTCGTTGTGGCGATATCAATTTCGGCTATGGCGAAAACAGTTGTCGCGATAACAGAAAAGCCGGTCGAAAAGCTTTCGGTCGAGCAAAGAGCAGAGCGTGACCTCGCGATTGAACTCAAGCAGCTTGAAGAAACCGACATCCGCCTGCTGACGGCAGAGCAAAAGGCCAGAATGGCTGAGCTTAGAATACAGGACCCTGGACTGACATTTTCTTACATGAACGAAAAAATCCTGATCGCCGTCGTCGCGCTGGTTGTTGTGATATACGCGGTCATGGGCGGGCTCGAGGCGGCCTTTCTTACCGATACTCTGCAAGGTATCTTCATAATAATTCTGTCTTTGATCCTGCTTCCTTTTGCGATGGTTAAGGTCAACACCATGTACGGCGGGGAAGGTATATCGGGGGTCATCGAAATCGCGCGATCACAATTGTCGCAGTCAATGTTCGAGATATGGGGGTCTGCTTCCATGCTCGATTTTACGTGGTATTTCGCAATCGTATGGTTGTTTATGAACCAGATAAATGTTGCGGTGCAGGCGAATCAGCTCGTCTCGACGGGCTCTGCGAAAGACGAATACACGGCACGTTACGGTTTCTGCGCGGGCATATACCTGAAGCGTTTCACAACCCTGTTCTGGGGCGTGACAGCACTGATATTAATTATAATATATCGCGACCAGGCTTCGAACCCGGATTATATCTGGGGGGTGGCGACTAAGGACCTGCTTGGCAACCTCGGACTGGGGCTGGTCGGGCTGATGATTGCGTGCCTTATGGCTGCGCTGATGTCGACGGCTGACTGCCTTATGCTGACCACTTCAAGCCTGATGACCCATAATTTTTTCAGACCCGTTTTCCCCGGACTCTCTGAAGGCAAATATATTTGGATGGGCAGGGTATTCGGAGCGGTTTTCATTATTGGCAGCGTAATGATCGCTTATATGTACGACAATCTTTTCGATATGATAAAACTGATGTGGGAATTCAACATAACGCTTGCTGCGAGTTTCTGGCTCGGGATGAAGTGGCGAAGGGCGAATCGGGCCGGTGCCTGGGCGTCAATGGGTTCGTCGCTGCTGATTTTCGGGATACTGCCCATATTAGTACCGCTGTTCGGCGGTGTAAGGACAAACGAATACCTGTTAAAGACAGTAGAGCCGATAAAGGTTACCAAGACATACGTGGCAAGAGATATCGACGTTGAAAAGCGACAGGAAGATATCGCACTGTGGGATAAGCTTCAGCAGCAGGGGCTGACTGAGAGCGAAAGGCCTGTGGAGCTTACCGAGGGCCAGGAATTTGAGAAAGAGCAGCTTACACCAAGACGTTCGATTTTCTGGGACCAGGAATTGCGAACCAACGACGACGGCAGTGTTTACGGCAAGGGAATGCTCTACCTTGAAATGGTATTGATAGACAAGCTCGGCTTTGATCTTACCAAAAATCCTTATGCTTTGAACCAGACTATAAGATATTGTATAAGGATTCTCTGGCCTTTCCTGATATTTGTAATTGTCGCGAAACTGACAAGACCAGATGAAAAAGAAAGGCTCGATCGTTTCTACGTAAAAATGAAAACACCGGCAATAGCCGACCGGGAAGAGGACGAAAGACAATTGCAGCTTTCTTATGACAACCCGTCCCGTTTCGACCACAGGAAGATGTTCCCAAACACAAATCTTGAGTTTGAAAAACTCACCAAAACAGACATAAAAGGCGCCATTGCTTATACACTCGGCGGCATTTTGATCCTTTTCCTTGTCTGGCTTATATCGCTTATAGGAAAGTAAATACATAACCAATATTAAATGAGATTTGACATGAAGATACTCAAGCTTGCAGTAATTCTGCTGTTATTTGCAATGAATGTTCATGGGGGACAATTCTTTGTTTCCACAAACGGCGACGACAGTAACCCCGGCACAAAGGAAAAACCGTTTGCGACTTTGACAGCGGCCCGTGACGCCCTCAGGCAGTACCGCCTGGAATATCCCTGGAAAGTTGAAGAGCATGTGATATACATTCGCGAAGGGATATACGCTCTGGATAAAAAATTCGAACTCAACCAGGCCGACTCCGGATTGGAAAAAGAAAGGGTGATTTTTCGCTCATGGCAGGGTGAAAATGTCCGGATAATAGGCGGCCAGGCCATACCCGCAAAGGCATTTGAAAAGGTCACTGACGTTGATACCCTCGGCAAGCTTTCACCGGAAGCTGGCGAACATGTTGTGCAAGTTAACCTCAAGCAGCTTGGCATAAACGACTTCGGCCAACATAAGCAGTACGGTCATGCCCTGCCTGTAGTTACCGCCCCGCTTGAGCTGCTGTTTAACGGGCAAACCATGCAGCTCGCACGTTACCCAAACAGCGGATATATCAAGATACACAAGGTTATCGACCCAGGCTCACTGCCGAGAAGGGGCGATTACAGTAACAGGGGAGGCATTTTCGAGTACAAGGACGAGCGTCACAGTAAGTGGGCGGGCGTTGACGATATCTGGCTTCAGGGAACCTTCAAAAATGGTTACGCCGACGACAAGATAAAGATCGAAAAGATCGACCCCGAAAAAAAACAGATCAAACTCGCATCACCGCACATGTACAGTATCGGGGCAGGCAGGCCGTATCAGCATTATTATGCACTGAATATTCTCTCGGAAATCGATATGCCGGGAGAATGGTATGTAGACAGGGAGACCGGGGTTCTCTATTTCTGGCCGCCCGACAAAATGAATGGTGCCGAAATACTTGTATCGATGCTCGAGGACCCGGTAATTTCTTTTCGTGACGCGGCATTTATTACACTTGAGAATATTACAGTTGAATGCGCCAGGGGCATAGGAATCTACATCGAAGGCGGCTGCAATATTAACATTAAAGGCTGCACGGTCCGAAATGTCGGAACGAGCGGGATATTCATGGGCCAGGGCGCCCGCCAGACCATCCCATATATAACGCATGACGACTACGAGGGCGTGCCCATAAGCGAACGAGTAGGCAACCTGCAGGGGCATATTTATAAATACACCACGTGGGACCGCAAAGCCGGAACTGACCACCTTGTCCAAAGCTGTGATGTCTACAATACGGGCTCGGGGGGCATATACCTCAGCGGCGGCAGCAAAAAAGAGCTGGTCCCGGGAGGCTCGGCGGTTGTCAACTGCAAGGTCCACAACTATAACCGTCGAAACAGGTTCCTGTGGTCCGGCGTGAACATAGACGGCTGCGGCAACAGGATCGCTAACTGTGAAATATTCAACTCCGACTTTCAGGCTGTTTACGCACACGGCAATGAACACCTGTACGAATATAATTATTTCCATGATATCGCGCAAAACTCCGACGACACTTCCGCGTGGTATCTCGGCAGGGACCCAGGGGACCGAGGCAATGTTATTCGCTACAACCTCTTTCATAACGTAGGCAGGCCCGACAGGTCCGTAATGGGTATATATTGTGACGACGCAACCACGGATGTTACGGTCTATGGAAACGTTTTCTATAACGTTGCAAAAGGAAGGGCCGCTGTCTTCTCCAATGCAGGGCATGACCTGACGATACAGAACAATATCTTCGTCGAATGCGGTTCGGCGGTGGAAATAAGTTCATTCTGGTACACATGGGCGGCAAGACCGCACCCGATTTACGGCAACCTGCGCAAGCACTACTTCGAACCAGAAGGTTTATACAGAACGCGTTTGCTTGACCGGGTTGATATAACCGAAAAGCCTTACAGCAGTAAATACCCGGGTCTTGTCGACTGGCTCGACCCGATTGCCGGCACAGATGATGAATTTGTCGGCATGCGGCCGAGAAGAAACGTTATGAAAAACAACATTGTTATTAAATCCAAAGAAGAGATCATGCTTCGCGGCCCATACGCCCAGTGCGAGACAATAAATAATGACATTTCCGAAAACGGCGATGAAAATATTACTTTAAGTGAAGCAAGCCCTGTTCTTCAAATCAATCCAAAGCTTTACCGGAAAGTTCAGGGCTTTGAGCCTATACCGGTTGAAAAGATCGGGCTTTACAGCGACCAATACAGAAAGGTGCCAGACTGACCGGCATGGTTACATTATGAAAAATGAATCCTTAAAGGAAAAATACGCACTCAGTACGGGACAACTCGACCGGCTTGAAAACTTAAAAGAGCAATATAAGCAGCTTCACAAATCCCCCCGGAACTGCCGCCCGAAGGTCATAGTAAATGTCGGGTGCGAAAACGCGCCGACCTGGGACCAGCAGTTGAGCGATCCCCTTGTTATGCTCGAACACCAGCTAAACCTGGCACGAAACCATATCCTTATAGAGGACGATTTTATCCCCGCTGTCAGGGTTAATTTCGGGACAGGTATAATAGCCGCTGGTTTCGGTTGCGAACTGATCAACCCGACCGACAGCCTGCCCGCGGTGAAAAACCATGTCGTTCGGAGCATCGAACAGATAGAAAAACTGCAAATGCCCACACTGGATCAGCCGATTTACAAAAAGATCGAGAAGTGGACCGAAATATGGCTTGATAACCTGCCGCAAGGAGTTGCTATCCAGCATCCGGACATCCAGGGGCCATTCAACAGTTCACACCTTGTTCGAGGAAATGACATACTGACAGATTTTTATGATGATCCGGATGCAGTTTGCCGTCTCCTGGATGTCGTGACGGACCATACGATTGAAGTGCTTGGGCATTTCAACCGTATCGATAACAAGCAAGCGGACTGGTTCCATGACTGGGGCGGTGCGTACTGGAAAGGCAGCGGCAGAATTTCAAATTGTTCCGTGGACATGATCAGCCCCGATTTTTACCGCAATTATGTTCTGCCCAGGGATTTGAGATTCATGAAAAGTGTTGGCGGCGGAAGAATGCACTACTGCGGCGGCTCCGAAGACGTTATCCAGCATTTTGCGAGTAACCCGGAAATATCCGGCCTTGATATCGATGCCGGTCTGCATGATGTATGGAAAATCGCCGAGATATGCCCGCAGCCGCTTGTCCTCGCTTTCCAGCAGTACGGCAAAGTCTTTCCACAGACGGACAGGCTGCTCGCCGGCGACTGGCCCGAGAAACGTAATATTATTGTTTATACCGAAGCGGAGAGTGTGGAAAAGGCACAGGACCTGCTGGTGCGCCTGAAAAAATCTATACCTTATTAACGGAGAAATCGATGCAGCTTAAGAATACGATCCTGCCGGCGCTGTTGGTTTTAGCGTCCATCTGCACCGGGAATTTATATGCAGCGGAAATTTATGTCGCGCTCGAAGGTTCCGACTCAAATCCGGGAACAATTGAAAAACCATTGAGAACGCTCGAGGCGGCTCGGGATCATATACGCGGCCTGAAAAAACAAAATGAGTTTCCCGCAGGAGGCGTTACAGTTTATATGCGCGGCGGCACTTATCCGGTTACTGAGACGTTGGCTCTTACCAAAGACGACTCGGGCAGTGAGGCATCGCCAATAACATACTGCTCGTATCCCGGCGAAAGGGTGGTTTTAACGGGCGGTAAAAAATTGCCTAACTCTTTATTCAGACCCATCACCGACCGGGCAATACTGCAAAGAATAATAAGCGAAAAGGCAAGAGACAAAACTCTCCAGGCCGACCTTAAAGAGATCGGGATAAGCGATTACGGGCAGCTCAAGCAGGCAGGTTTCCCTCGTGTTGATGTCTCGGCTGCTCTTGAGCTGATATGTGACGACAGGTTCATGACGCTTGCCCGATGGCCGAACGAAGAGACCCTGAGGCTGGGTGACATCATCGAACCGGGGGCCGCGCCGCGATACAACAAAGAAAGCGACAAGAAGCCCTGCTTTACTTATGACTACGACAGGCCGGAGCGATGGAAACAAGCGGACAATATCTGGCTTTATGGAATTTTCAATCGCACATGGGCACCGGACTTTAACAAGGTTGAAAATATTGACACCGAAAAAAAGCAGATCACACTTGCCAATGCGCACCATTACGGGCTGAAAAAATACACTTCCAGCTGGAAGTGGGACTGGTACTTTGTAACTAATCTGCTTGAAGAGATAGACCAGCCGGGCGAGTGGTATCTTGACAGGGAAAACGGTATTTTATATTTCTGGCCGCCCGGTGATATCAACAGCCTGGACCTGCAGGTTACGATGCTGACCGCTGAATACATGGTCAGCCTGAAAAATACTTCATGGGTAACTTTCCGTGACCTGACCTTTGAAGCCGGCAGAGAAAACGTCATATCTGTAAACGGAGGCAGCAATAACCTTGTTGAGAACTGTACATTAAGAAACATGGGCGGCTGCGGCGCAGATATAAACGGTTCTGCAGTATTTATGGGCAACGCATCCCAGGTTGGCACGGATAAGGGCGGGTCGAATAACGGCATAAAATCCTGTGAAATCTATGGTATGGGAACACTTGGTGTAAAGCTTGGCGGAGGCGAGCGTAAGACGCTTCGCCCCGGGGACAATTTTGCGGTCAACAATAAAATTCATCATTGTGGACGCAGGATACAAACCTATACACCCGGCGTGAGGCTCAGCGGCGTGGCAAATCGTGTGGCACAAAATGAAATTCACGATATGCCCCAGTTCGGAATAACTTTTTCGGGCAACGAACATGTTATCGAATTAAATAACATCCATCATGTTATTCAGCGATTTTCCGACGCAGGAGCGATTTATACCGCCTCAAATCCAAGCAACCGCGGAACAATTATCCGACACAACTTCATCCATCACATCGGATTAAATAATCAGGCCTGCGGGGTTTATATAGATTATACCAACTGCGGTAATACTATCGAAGGAAATGTTTTCCATGGAATGCCTCATCATTTCGGCGCGGTTGTCATTAACGGCGGAAACGATAACATGGTGAGGAATAACATTTTTATTGATTGTGAAAATGTGCTTTACGCCAGCAATTTTCTCAACGGCTGGGGGAAAAACGAGTATGACAACTATTACAAGATATGGAAAACCGGCCTTGCCGAAATTAACTACGACCAGCCGCCTTACAGCGAACGCTATCCAAAGCTTGTAAATTTCTTCGAAGAGGACCATCTCAACCACGATAGAAACTACTTTGAAAATAATCTAATTTATAATTGCAAAGATGTTTACACCATTAAATTTGAATGGGAGATAAACAAAAACAATAACTTTGTAACAACGGAGGACCCGGGGTTCATCGATGCTGAGAACATGAATTTCGCCCTGAAAGACAGCTCGGTTGTTTACGAGAAGATACCGGGTTTTGAGAAAATACCATTTGAGAAAATAGGCATAAAAAAGACTGCTGCCGAAGAAAAACCGGTTGTTTATATCGTGCCTAACTCTCATGCGACTATCATCGGCTGGCTGACGGATTTTAATTCCGAGAGAAATTACGTCCTTAACAATTATCTCGACCAACTTGATTATTTCAAGCGGCACCGTGACTATGCCCTTGCTTTTTCGGAAGTACCCAACCTGATGACCATGATGCGCTACGAGCCGCAAAGGCTGTCTGAAATGAAAAAGCTTATCCAAGGCGGCAGGGTTGAGCTGGTCAACGCGTTTTTTCTCGAACCGACTATAAATCTTTCCGGCGGCGAGGCCCTGGTCCGGATGGGCCTTGAAGGTCTGCGCTGGCAGAAAGAGGTTATGGGTTTTGAGCCACGTTTCAGCTGGATGATCGATGTTACAGGCGTGCATCGTCAGATGCCCCAGATAGTCGACGGACTCGGTCTTGACGGGCTTGTCTTTGCCCGTAACAACATGGCAGATAAAAACATTTTCCGCTGGCGGTCACCCGATGGCAGTGAAACGCTCGGGCTGTGCATCGACCTGTACTGTCCTTACGCATGGCGGGAGTTTTTCAAAAGCGAAGGCCCCCTTTCCGACGAGCAGCTATCAAAAATGGTTGACGAAACCAGGCAGCGAATAGAACACAACCCGAAAAATGCCCCGGTTCTTATGCCTATAAGCGGCGGCGATTACGGCAGGGCGCCCGTATATGAAAAACAGCTTGAAGCTCTTATGGATAAATGGCCCCAGGCCGTGCCGGATATTGAGCTGCGATTCGGTACGCCCTCGGATTTTATCGCACATCTGAAAAGAAATATAATCGAGGGAAAAGTTGAACTCGATGTATTAAGGAAGGACTCTGCTTATTCTTACGACGCTTTTTGGGTCTCGAACCCCACTGCAAAAAAACTGTTTCGACAGTGTGAGCACGAGCTGCAATCCGCGGAAATTATTTCTGCCATAGCCAGCTTGAAAAGCGATTTCGAGTACCCGTCCGAAGACCTTTATCATGCATGGCTGCAGTTGATGCTGAATATGGACCGTAATGCATTGTGGGGCGCAGGGGCAGGGGTCGCCTTTCAAAGCCCGGTTTCATGGGATGTTCAGGACCGGGCCGAGTCTGTCAGGAGCATATCGGGCGAAATAATTGCCCAATCATTGAAGAAACTAACCGGCAAGGGAGAGCATCTGGTCATTTTCAACCCCCTTAACTGGTCCAGAAAGGACCCCGTACAGCTAAAGCTGCCGGCAAATATCCGGGGTAAAGATTTTGTTTGCGAGTCCGCGGACAACAATTTAGTGCTGTGCCGACCCGAACTGCCGGCCGCGGGGATAAAAAGTTTCGCGGTGATAAACGAATCGGCAAAAAAAGCGGAACGCATTGTCGAGGTACCCGGCAATATTAAAACCAATCATTACTCAATCGATATCAACCCGGCTGACGGCAGGCTGCTCAGTTTGAAACTAATCGCTACGGGGCGGGAAATATTAAAAGGTCCCGCAAACGAGATAATAATTGAAACACCGAAAAACCCGATGAACACCGGCGACCTCATGGTCCCCCGGGAACTTCGCAAAGTGCTCGCGAAGTCTTCCGAGTTCACCACGAGAATAACCGTAACAAAAGGAGATATCTCAACGAGGATTAATATTGTTTCGGAATTTTACAAAAACTCCACCTTAAAACGAACAGTCACACTCTATAACGATTACCCGCGGATAGATTTTGATACGGAACTTATCGATATTCCCGACAACAGCCTGCAGGTAACAGCAGCCTTTCCGCTTGCCGAGAAAATCAAAACCGCGAAACGGGGAATACCTTTCGGCTTTTCCGAATGGGACCCTGCCAACCCTGATCCCCCGCTGCCCTATTACCAGACATACTGGGACCATCAACGGTTCGGCTACAGCGAAGCGATTTACCCCGCAGTCCGGTGGTCCGCGTATGAATTTGAGGACGGTGCGGGGTTGGCAATTCTTGACCGCGGAATAACGGGCAGGGAGATAGACGATCAAACCGCTTTGTTGTTTCTGCACAACACCAACAAAAACTACCGGGGCCATCCTAACCCCTGGCTCAGCGGTAAGGGCTCGAATAAATTCTCCTATTCGATAGTCGCTTTTCGTGATTATCGCGAAGTTAATATTCCAAGGATGGCATGGGAATTCAACCAGCAGCCGGTAGTCGCCATCCAGGCAGGAAAAACCGAAACAGCGTCGTTTCTAAAAACCTCCGACAATATTATACTCCACGCAATGCGGCGCGAAAGCGATTTCGTCGAGATAAGGCTTGCCGAATCGACGGGCTTTGAGGGTCGTGCAGATGTTCAAGTCAACCTGCCGCACAGCCGAGCTTGGATAACGAACATGACAGGACGCGTGAAGGAACAATTAAACGCCGACAAAAACGGGACTTATCATTTCAATGTGAAACCACAGGAAATAATAACAATGCGCCTGTCTGTGGATAATGATGCACCTGCGATTGAGCCCCTGAAATCATGGGCCCCACTCATACCGGAGCCGAAAAGAACTGCTTTTGAAAAAAGAGTTGAGCTGAAAGGTCATCCGCCTCAGAACCCAAATAATTGAGTCTTGCGCTCTTATCCGCCTGGACTTGAACCTGAATGACACTAATAAAGCAAGTCAATTATCAGTGCTTCCCTTAATATATGTTGCAAACAAGCAGCGAATAGAATATAATAAAAGTCGTTCAAATTGCATTTTCAGGACACATCTGCTGATGAATGCGCGAAATAATGTCGCAAAATTACAAAACTATCAAACGCTATACCGCAAAAGGTGAATTAAAAACCAGGGTCAGGTCACATAAGAAATTTAATTTATATTTTTGAGAGGTAATTTTGAGCACCGCAAAGAAAGATCAGGTCAGTAACGAATTTTTAGTAAGTATGGGTATTGACGTCGAGGACCTTGAATATGACGGGTATGACTGGCGCCTTGTGACAGAGGGCCGTGAGATACCGAGCAAGCTCTACTCCGACCAGCCTTATATTGTAAAAGCAGATGACGGGGCGTGGCTGTGCGCTGTCACCACCGGTGAAGGTCACGAGGGCGAAGTAGGTCAGCACGTCGTCACCATGCGAAGCACGGACATGGGCAAAACATGGTCCGATCCCGTGGAAGTCGAACCACCAACAGGCCCGGAAGCCTCATACGCGGTCCTGCTCAAGGTCCCTTCCGGCAGAATCTACTGCTTCTACGACCATAACACCGACAACGTCCGCCAGGTCATCGCCGACAAATCGGCCTACCCTGACGGTTACTGCAAGCGGGTTGACAGCCTCGGTTATTACGTATTCAAATACAGCGACGATCACGGAAAAAGCTGGTCCGACAAGCGTTACGTGATCGACATCCGCGAAATGGAGATCGACCGTCAGAACCCATACGGCGGAAAGATACGTTTTTTCTGGAACGTCGGCAAGCCGTTTGTGCATGAAGGCAATGCCTATATTTCCGTTCACAAGGTCGGCAGTTTCGGCGCGGGCTTTTTTACACGTTCCGAGGGTGTGCTGCTTAAAAGCACCAACCTGCTTACAGAGAACGATCCTGAAAAGATCGAGTTTGAAACACTGCCCGACGGTGACACAGGTTTGCGAACCCCCAAAGGCGGCGGGCCGATAGCCGAGGAGCAGAGCTATTCAGTCATGAGCGACGGGTCGTTCTTCTGCGTGTACCGTTCGGTTGACGGTTACCCGGTGGTCGCCTACAGCAGGGACGGCGGACACAACTGGACCGAACCGCAGTACATGACATATACACACAACGGCAAGAAGATAAAAAACCCCCGCGCCGCCAACTTCGCGTGGAAATGCTCCAACGGCAAGTACCTGTACTGGTTCCATAATCACGGCGGGCGCGACTACAATGACCGAAACCCCGTATGGATTTGCAGCGGAACCGAAAAGCAAACTCCGGAAGGGCTTATAATAGAGTGGTCACAGCCGGAAATACTCATATATGCCGACGATACTTATGTGCGTATGAGCTATCCCGACCTCGTTGAGGAAAACGGAGATTTCTTCGTAACCGAAACCCAGAAACACACCGCCCGGCTGCACAAGATTGAAAGAACCTTTATAGATAAAATTTTCAGCTACGATGAAGTCAACACAACGGCTCTGGGGGGAGTTGCCCTTGATTTAGCAAGCGTAGGAAAGAATCCCTCGAACATAAATATGCCGAAACTGCCAAAGTTTGTTATACGCGATCTTTACTCGATGGTGTGCGGCAAAAAGGATTTGCGAACCGGAGTAAGCATAGAAGTTTCCGTAAAGTTCAACACCCTGCGGATAGGCCAGAACATACTTGACACAAGAGACGAACAGGGCAAAGGATTTCTGCTAAGCACCGGTGAGGGCGGCGCGGTTTGCTTTTCGATGTTCGACGGCAGGACCCAATCGTGCATTACTTCCGAACCTGGCGTTTTGACTATGCGGCACCTTAGCCACATTGTGGTAATAATCGACAGCGGGCCGAAAGTAATGTACTTTATGGTTGACGGCAGGTTTTGTGACGGAGCCGATTACCGTCAATTCGGATGGGGCAGGTTCAGCCCGGAGTTTCGCGACATAAACGGCAGCGACATACTTATTGCCGGGGCTGACATCGACGGCCAGGTCAAATCTATCAGGATATACGACCGGGCTATCATGAGCGCCGAGGCGGTTGGAAATTACCGCGCATCTATAATTAATTCCTGACTGCTGCTGGTCTGGCTGATCGCTGAAAGCGGTCTAAGGGTAAATGTTATTTCAATTAAAGAAGAGTGAAAAATGAAGAATCCGGAAGATACTAAAATTTACGCCTTTGTACTTATCGCGGTAATACTCACACTGGCTGGAGTTTCATACGCAAAGCTCGCGTGTGAACTAACGCTTGATTATACGCGACCTGACCACGCCCCGGCGGCGAGTGACGTTACCATCCGCTCGCTTAATTTCCGGCCGATCAACGAACAGGACCCGTATAACACCATAGAGGCGATGCAGGCCTTTCACGCGACCAGGCTCGAATGGGTCTACCTTCGCTTCAATCAGCATGAAAAGCAGCTGATAGACACTGTCAACAGGATGGGGCGAATATTCGGCGGCGCAGGTGCAGGTGCCTCAGGTGTTAAAGTCGGCATGGATCCGGGCAGGGAGTTTATCGAAAACAATATCGAGGACCTGAACGGCGCGCCGATTTTCGCCGAACATTCCCGCCACTGGGTCGTCCCGATATACCCCGGCTGTATGAACAACCCGCACTACATAAAGGCTCATCTCGACTATTACAAGAAATATGTCGACTGGGGCTGCCAGACACTTCAGCGGGACGAGCCTGCATCTCAGTACTCTTATGCCCGCAACAGGCAGGGCTGCTTTTGCGATTACTGCATGGCAGCTTTTAGAAAATACATCAAAAAAAATAATCTCCCGGGCAAACTCAAAAAGCACGGAATAAATGACATAGAGGGGTTCAATTACAGGAACTGGCTCAGTCAGAACGGCTATGCCGGGGACGACGGCAGAGCAAAACCCAATCCACTTGCCGATGATTTTACACAATTCCAGCTTGAAACGAACACTGGATTTTACCGAAACCTGCGCACAGCGCTGCATATTTATTCCGAAGGTTACATGCCGATGTCCTGTAACAACACTTCTTTCCAGAGATGGGAAGAGCCTTTTTACAGCGTTTTTGACTTTGCCATCTCGGAGCTTATGATGAGTTCGGCCAAACCCGGGCACATGTACGACCGGGCAAGACATGCCGCTAAGCTCAATAAGGTTCAGGTTTTCGGATCGCCAAAGACCCTCGGACGGGAATATGATGAGCAATACCTGACAAAACTTAAACGCAAGGTTATAGCTACCGCCTATGCCGTAGGCGGACTTTCACGAGTGCCCTGGGATATTTTCCAGCAGACTAAAGACGGCAAGGGCAGGTACTTCGGAAAACCGCAGCACTATGCCGACCTTTACGCATTTGTCCGTGCCAATGACAGGTACCTGGCCGGCTACCGTGACAGCGGCGCTTTTGGAAACGGCATAGATATAAACGTCTGGGGCAGTGAAAAACCGCTGGAGATAATCGCGCCGCAACAAGATGTTTACGCTTTTATCCGTGCAATACCCGCCGACAGCTCCGCGCCGGTGGTCGTGCACCTTGTCGACTGGAGCGATGATAAAAGCGGGTTTGACCTGGCCCTGAAAAACGACTGCTTTTTCCGCAGCAGCCGGTTGAATGTTAAATTACTGACCCCAGCAGAATACAGCAAGCAGGCCCACGAAGCCGCTGAGGCCGTGTCTATGGAAATGCTTGAACCCGGAGAGTTCATGTCCGCAAAGCAGGCTAAGGCGTTTGCTTCGCTTTCAGATGAGAACCTGCTAAAAACAAGGACAACCGGCGGCTTGACTTCAATATCGATACCTCCACTGAAACCCTGGGGCATACTGGTAATTACTGGAGATTAAACCTATGCGTACAGGCATAAAAACAAAAACCGCAAGGAGAGATTTTCTGCGCGGTGCTGCAGGCGCTGTCGCGGCGTTGGGGTTGTGGGGCTGCCGTCCAGCAGGACAACATAACACCCAAACCAAACACGCCCGGGATGCAAAAATCGAAACCGGAAAAAATAAACCGAATATTATAATTATAATGGCTGACGATCTGAGCGCGATGCAGCTTGGATGTTACGGCAACAGCAAAAACAGCACACCAAACCTTGACCGATTGGCAGCCGAAGGGATAAAGTTTGAAACCTGCTGGGCAACGCCTGTCTGCTCGCCCTCACGCGCTATTATGTATACCGGGAAATACGCTTACAGGACAGGTTGGTATCATAACGACCTGAAACCTTCTCAGCCTTTGTATGAAAACCATATTACGCTGCCCCAGCCTTTGAAGAAGGCCGGTTACAGGACAGCTTTCTGCGGTAAGTGGCAAATGCCCGGCTCGCCTTATGAGTTCGGGTTTGATGAATATATAAAGAACGTTTTCTTTCCAGCCCAGCAGGAAATGCCCGTTCCGGTCGGCGATGACGGCAGGTATTCTTACTATTGGCATCCTGCGCTGATTAAAAACGACAAGGTGATCGAAACCAATGAAAATGATTACGCGCCGGATATAGCAGCGGACTTTGTTACCGATTTTGCCGCAGCCGACAGGGATAAACCTTTTTTCATCTTCTATTCCATGTGGCTTCCGCACGTCGCTTACGATCAGCAGCTCGGAAGATGGGGATATCCTTCACCGCCGGCAACGGATGAAAACGGAAACCGAATACCCGGCAAAAACCTCAAGGGCAATGCCGAACGGACACTTGAAGGACAGGGCACTCTTGTGGAATACATAGACATTTTGGTTGGGAGAATACTAAATTCCCTCGAACGAAACGGATCTCGCAGCGATACTGTGATTATGTTCACCGCGGACAACGGTGCCCCGCAATACGGCAAGAATCGTGTAGATCGTGAAAAAGGCCCGCGAGTGCCGTTGATCGTTAACTGCCCGGGCAGGGTTCAGCAGAGCGGCTCTTCAATGGCCATGATATCTTTCGCCGACTTCATGCCTACGGTGATTCGGCTGGCCGAAGCAGAAGCTAATGTCCCGGAAGAATATAAATTTGACGGGGTAAGCTTTGCCGGTATTCTCGAAGGCCGAAAGGTAAAAACCCGCGATTACCTTTACTCAAATTTCGGACCGTGGCAAATGCTCCGAGACGAAAGGTGGCTGCTCGATGCGGCAGGCACATTCTGGGACACACATGGTCGTCGTGACGAAGTCGACTATAAGGATGTAACCAACAGCTTTGACCCCGAAGTCAAAGCGGCGAAAAAACGTTTTGAAAAATACCTCGAACGTTACCCGGTTCCGGATGAAAATACGGTCGGCTGGGATAAATGGCAAAACAGTCAGTTTCGCCCGAATATAGAAAAACGCATTAAACAAATACAGGCAGCAAGAGAGAAATGACCGTCGAACTCAGGAAAAAGACTGGGCTTTTGAGCTTGATACAATAAACCAATACGTTCTTGTGTGTGTCATTCACTGTCAATCATGCCCGTTGTTTTTCGCCGGCAAGAATATACAATCGCCCCGGCTGTTCCGATAAGTCCCACTATAAATATATAGAGGTAGCAGTTCATATAATCTATATTTTCACCGGAAGTTAACATAGACGGCATCGACTTGACCCACAGGCCCATCAGGTTGGTATTTATGAACTTTGCGAGGCCGGCGACTATCAGGAACCCGGAGTTGAAGAAGCCCTTTTTTTCGGGGTCAACCTGGTCGAACAGAAAAGGCCACAGGGCAAGTACGGCGGTGCGGTCGAAAACGGAGTCGGCGATGTTAAATGCAATAATCGCCGCGACCGAGGGTATCCCTTGCGGTGTGAGAAATTTAACATAGGTCCAAAACGCCGCAGGGTGAAGCGTTGAAAAGAGTATGCACACAAAAAATATTTTGAACTTATCCAGCCGGTCTATAAGAATTATCAGCAGGGGCAGCACAAGTGTGGTGTTAATCAGCATTGTAACTGCGTGAATGTTGCCGAATACCTGCTTGGAGTAGCCGAACTGTTCGGTAATGAGCAGCGGGCGAAGGTTCATAAGCTTTGTCGACATGAGCACGGAGCTTATTACAAGCATACAGAGCATGGCATTTTTTTTATCCATGAACATTCGCCGCAGGTAAGTAATAAGGCTTATCTTCTCACGTTTCGACCCGGGGGTTTGTTTTTCCTTTACGAATATCAGTATTATTGCAAGCGAGACAAGGACCATCGCCGCTGCGGAGAAATATATGAACTGCTCGCCTGTCAGGCTTGCAAGGCGGGTCCTGGACATGGCTGATGAGGCTTTTTTAAACCCGATATGCTTGTCGAACCTGCCTATCAGAAAGAACATGAATATAAACCTTGCACCGATCGAGGCGTACCGGTTTATGACCATACCTCGGCCTCGCTGGGCCTTTGGAACGATATCGAAGTAAAGCGGTTTCCACGGCCCGGTATAGCCGAGGTCAACGGCAAACTGGTAAATAAGTATCAGCAGGACGAGAGATAAAAAACTTGCAGCAGCGGGTATAAGAACCAGCGAGACAGCGAGAAGCACAAACCCGGCGGCGATGAGCGTTTTCCTCCTGCCTATAAAAGTTTGCAGGTGATCGCTTTTATAAGCGGCCCAGGGCGCAATTACAACGGCGAACAGACTGTTGATACTGCCGAGAAAGACTATCCATGAAGGATTGTCAATGTGCTTTTTCAGGGTAAAGGTAAGGGCGGTGCCGCTGCATTTTTCGACAAAAGCAAAGGCAGCGACCGGAATGCTCAGCAGCAGCAGCCAGCCCCATGAAATCTTTTTTTGCCCGGTTGTTATCGCCATAGTCCAGCCGTTTCATTTAAGGTTGTCATGGCCCGAGTACCTGCCAGTATTTCGCGAACTCTGCGAGGTCGAGGTAATTAACGATTCCGTCACCGCCTGCCGGGGCGATGTCGGCGGTAAGGTTATCGCCGGTTTGCAGCCAGTTAGCGGTTATATACTGCAAGTCCGCCGAGTCGACTTTTCCGCTGGCGTTGAAGTCGAGCTTGTCGAAAGGCAATGTCGCGACAACTTCAAGGTACGGCCCGGTGCTTCTTACGGTGTAAGTGCCGTCCTGTAAATATTGCTTATAGGCACGCAGGTTGAAACATACGTCACTGTATTGCGGCGCCGAGAGCATGAGGCTTATTTGTTCGCCGTTCTCGATAGCGTCAATAAGATCGGCATAATTCGGGTTGGCCAGGTCAAGGTCAAACTCAAACCAGTTTTCACCGGCGGAGTAGGGGTATTCTGCATCGTAATACAGTGTTTCAAGATAGAAGTATGTTGAAACACCGAGCAGGTCGTTTAGCGTATTATAGGTTATCCCTGCATCGGGCCCCGCGACAACTTTCGAGGTCCCCCAACCCTGCTGCCAGTCGTTGACTATCCAGTGTATGTCGAAATCACCCGGCGAGCCGACATAGTTAAAAACACCCTTTGCCGAGCGGTTTCCGTTGGTTATGGCAAGACGGAGGTTTAATTTGGAAACCGTGGTCGAATTGAGGACGTTCGGGTCAAATCTCAGCAGTGTTACAAACTCTCCCTTGGGGTCATGGTCAATGCCGGCATTGGGGTCGTATGCCCTTGCAGTTGCCGAAGAGACACATAACGACCCGGACCCGCCAAAGTTGCGGTCCGCGGCGGTCGGAAACGGAGATGCTATTCCGGGGTCGAGCACAAACGAATTTGCCGCCGGCCTGATCGAGCCGGTAACGCCGAAAGCCAGACCTGATATTATACACGTAACTGTAACCAATAATAGATGTCTCATTTTCTCACCCTTTGTTTGGAACATTATTCTTTACTTTTAATAACAAACAACACTGTTAACACCTTTAATGCTGTAAACTTTATCGCCCCATTCGAATCGGCCATTCTCGATTGTCTCGTAGACAGACTTTGATTCTACATGGCCGTCAAGGTAATAGAAGCTGCTTTGTTTCATGTTCTTTTTTCCGACGCTTCCGAGATGGTTTCTGCCTACCCAGTCCAGCCTGGACGGATACTGCCTGTAGTCGTTGGGATTGACGGACAAATCGTATTTATCCAGTCTCCTGAATGCACCTGACTCAAAACACGCCCTATAGGTTTCTTCAGAAACCATGTTCAGGTCGTAACGGTCAGGGCCGGGAACCTGGCCGAGCGTTCGGAAACCATGGACCGGCATGTAACTTCGCGAAATATCCGAGAAACGGCTTGAGACGATCCGCCAGTCTTTAGGCCATTCGGTCAGTAGTATGACTTTGGCCGGGCGTAATACACGGCTGACTTTAACAAGCTTAGAGGCTGTTTGTGCGTTCTGATAGCCGGTATCAAATCGGTTTCGCGGGCACAGGCCCTCGTTTACGGTAAATGCGCATCGCTCGGCCTGTTTGTCGATAATACCGGGAAAAGCATTTTCCTGGCCCGGCTCGAGGTTTTCAGGAACGGTATTTTGCGGAGGCAGTCCCCCGTTTTTGATCTCAGGGCACCTCATGCTGTTTTCAACTGCATAGCCGCTCTCAATAAAAATGCCCGACCAGTGGCTGATGCCGTTTAAGGGTTCCGTCGGCTGTTCGCTTATGCC
Source organism: uncultured Pirellulales bacterium (assembly GCA_964628195.1). Taxonomy (GTDB): domain Bacteria; phylum Planctomycetota; class Phycisphaerae; order Sedimentisphaerales; family Anaerohalosphaeraceae; genus CAZVPF01. The sequence goes on from CAZVPF010000006.1 coordinate 70,677, forward strand.
GCCCGGTGAAATATATGTATACGCCAGCGGTAAAATTCCGTCATTGGACCTGCAGTATACATCGAACGCAAGGCCCGTGGAGCGAATTGCGGATTTGCAGGCAAGCGAGCGGGCGGTTTTGTTGGCACGGTTAAGGCCGGGCAGCATTACAGCCATCAACAGCGCAATGACCGAAATAACAATAAGCAGTTCCATTAGTGTAAATGCCTTTTTAAGCCTTGCCCTGTCCATAGCTTTGCGTGCTTTCTATACAATAACTAACATATCAAATATTCGTCAACGGGCAGTCCGTCTTCGAGCGCGTCGAGTATTTCATCTATTTTTTCTTCGTTCAGTTCACCATACCACCAGCAGTTCGGGTAGATGACCATCGCCGGCCCGCGGTCGCAGACCTTGAGACAGCCGGTCGCCGAGACCATCGCATCAAGGCCGCGGTCGATTATCTCTTCTTCGATATACTGGAGAAACTGCGGTGTGCCGCTTTTGTTGCAAACGCCCTGAGGCTCGCCGCTCATACGGAAACTGTTGCATAAAAAAATGTGATGTTGAGGTTTCTGCATTTCGATGTCTCCTGAAATAAGTTTTTGTGAACCCCCGGTTCAATATTGACACTATTTTTATTTTTGCTGCGCGCACTAAGTCGGCTGTTGAATATTTACCAGTCACCGCGTCGATTGCCCCCCGTTAGAGGTTTATGATTCATCACTGCTTACTGTCGCTATCGAGCCTATTTTGTCGATGTCGTAGTAAACGTTGAGTATGGTCTTGTCGGGCTTTGTCGATGTAAGCCTTACAAACCCTTCGCCGATGAAGATCACGGCCTGGTCGAATTCGGTGTTGCCGTTTATCATCAGCTTAACGCCCTTTCGCAGCTTTCGCGACATTGTGCCGTGAAGCGGCATTGAGGCATATTCGAGAACTTTTTCCCATGTGTTTTTTATAGAGTTCTTTTCACTCATATTTTCACCTGCTCTTTCGTTGTATGGCGTATTTCTTCCGATTAGATCATTTTTTAGAGCGTTAGCTCAAAGCTTTCTTCCGGGCTGTCACGGTCCTTGCGGTCGAGTATTGCGTTGAGCATTTTTTCGAGCATCCGCATCGCACCTGTATAGCCGACAGTCGGGAAGTACGAATGTCCGACCCTGTCGAGTATCGGGAATCCGCAGCGTATAAGCGGGATGTCTTCGTCGCGGCTTATGTACTTACCGTAAGTGTTGCCGATAAGCAGGTCGACAGGCTCGTTCTTTATCCACTGGTGCATCAGGTACATGTCAGCGCCTGCGCCCTGTTTTATCTTCGCCTCGGGGACTTTGCCGCGCAGCGAGCTTTCCATTCGCGTGAGAAATTTTTTGCCGGGCGTACCGGTTACTACATACACAGGCTTCATGTCGAGGTCGACAAGAAACTCGGTAAGCGAAACGAGCTGGTCGGGGTCTCCCCAAATCGCGACCCGCTTGCCGTAGAAATACTGGTGGGTGTCGGTTATCATGTCGACAAGCCTGCCTCGCTCGTTTTCAAGCGCCGCCGGGACTTCGACACGTGCGGTCTTTCGCAAGGTGTCGATAAACCTGTCGGTTGCCTTGAGACCTATGGGAAGTTCGAGCATTTTACATGGGACCTTGCACTTTACGTCGAGTTCCTTGGCAGCCGCTTGCGATGCGGTAATGCCCAGTGCGAGGGTTGCCTGGCTTTTGCCGGTTAGTTTAAGCTGCTCGATAGTCGTGCCGCCTTTTGGGTAGAATTCATATTCGCCGGTCTGCGGTGCGTCCAGTACATCCGACGTGTCGGGGAACATTATTATCTCGATGCCCATTTGACCGCAAAGCCTTTTTATCTCTCGCATATCGCACGGCTCGACCCAGCCGGGTATTATATTTAAAGTCCGGAGTTTCATGTCATCGGGTTGTGCAAAATAGTTCACAAGCCCCTTTACCATGTTTGAAAAACCGGTAACGTGCGAACCTACGTAGCTCGGTGTATTGCAGTGGATCACGTACTTGCCTTCGGGAACATGCCCCTTTTCAGCAGCGGCGGCGACGATCTGAGGGATGTCATCGCCGATTGTCTCTGAAAGACAGGTCGTGTGCACGGCAATGACATCCGGTTTGTAGATCGTAAACATGTTATTAATGGCCTGAAGGAGGTTGCTCTGGCCGCCGAAGACGGAGGAACCTTCGGTGAATGAACTGGTGCCGGACATAACGGGCTCTTTATAGTGTTTGGTAAGCGCGCTTCGGTGATAGGCGCAGCAGCCCTGCGAGCCGTGGCTGTGCGGCAGGCAGCGGTGCACACCCAGGGCGGCATACATAGCGCCGACCGGCTGGCAGGTCTTTGCCGGATTTACGGTTAATGCGCTGCGTTCCTTTATTTCGCTTGTCGTATGTCGAAGTAACATAATGTTCTGCCTTTCAAGAGGCGGGCCGGGCCCGCGTTATCTGTTGGTTAAGCATTTACCATTTCAGCTTCCAGAACGGGCTTGCCGCTTGTCTGCCAGGGGGCCTTGATGTACGACCATATATCTGCATTGACCATGCGGTCGACCGTCTGGTAGAAAGTGACAGCCCCCTTGAATGCCGCGAAAGGTCCGCCGTAGTCGTAGCTGTGAAGCTGGAGCATAGGCACGCCGTTTTTCTGAACCGCGTATTTTTCCTTTATACCGGCGCAGAAAATCGCAGGCTTGTAAATCTCCAGCAGTTTCTCAGTTTCGTGCTGGCTGATATCATCTATCACCAGTGTGCGGTTGCTCATGGCGGGCATCATGCCCTCGTAGTCGTGTGTTCTTACCCCGCGCTGTTCGAGGGCCTTTAACTGTTCGGGTGTCTTTCGTGGTTTGAATTTTTCCGGATCCGGATCGACTGTCAGCTCCTCTATATTCCGGCTGTCGGCGTCGACTTTAATATTCGGAAGCACCTTCCTGCCTTCGTAGTCGTCTCGGTGGGCAAATTCATAACCGGCGGCTATGGTGCTCATGCCTATCTCGTTGAACAGGTCCTGGTAGTGGTGAGCACGCGAGCCGCCCACGAACAGCATGGAGAGCTTGCCCGCGCATCGGTTTTTCACATCGTCCTGCACTTTTTTGACTTCGGACATTTCTTCGGCGATGACTTTTTCCACCCGCTCGGTGAGCTCGTCGTTCTCAAAATAGGCGGCAATCTTTCGCAGCGAATCGGCAGTTGCCTCGGCACCGAGGAAATTTACCTTGAACCACGGTACGCCGTATTTTTTCTCAATCATGTCGGCCACGTAATTGATCGAACGGTGACACATCACGCAGTTCAGGTCCGCGGTGTGGGCGTTTGCAAAACCGTCATAAGTGCTGTTTCCGCTGAAAGTCGCCTTTAGCTTGATACCGCACCGCTCGAACAGGTCCTCGATCAAAAACGCGTCGCCGCCGATATTATACTCGCCGAGCAGGTTGATCTTGAACGGGTGATCGTCGCCGGTGTCGTCCTTGCCGATAACGTGCTTGAATAGCTGATTGTTCGCGATATGGTGACCAGCGGACTGGCTGACACCTTTGTAGCCCTCACAACTGAAACCGAAAACATTAATGCCCAGCTTTTCGCTCATCTCCTTGCAGACCTGGTGTATGTCATCGCCTATCAGCCCGACTGGGCAGGTAGCGAAGACACCGATCGCTTTGGGCCTGAAGTTTTCATAAGCCTCTTCGATGGCCTTTGCGAGTTTCTTCTCGCCGCCGAAAATGATCTCCTCGTCCTGCATGTCGGTCGAGAAGCAGTATGTCATAAAGTTGTGGTCCTCGTCGGTCGGCGGCCTTGTCTGGTTTCGCCGGGTCAGCCACGAATAGAATCCGCAGCCAATAGGCCCGTGCGTCAGGTTCAGGATATCCCGTGTAGGGCCGAGGACAACACCCTTACAGCCGGCATAGGTACAGCCTCGCTGAGTGATGATGCCGGGCGTTGTGCGGACGTTTGCTTTTATCTCCGGCACGTTTTCCTGTTGGTCAACCTGGTTGACAACGATCTGCTGAGCGCGCTTTCTCGCCACTTTCGGCGGATATATCTTCAGCATGTTTTCTTTTACTTCGGCTGGGTCTATATTTTTCTTTTTGGGTATCATCGGTTACCTCGTACAAAATCATGTTTGCGCATTTTTCGTTATAGTTTATTCTTCATCAAGGGCGTCGTCGCTTTGCTCGCCTGTCCGCACTCTCACCGCGTCGCTTACGGGCATAACGAAGACCTTGCCGTCGCCCGGCGAGCCGGTCTTGTTGACGTCGATAATAGTGTCCACCGTCGTCTTTACCTTTGCGTCTGGAACGACAATTGTCAGCATTCGTTTCGGTATCAGCTTTGGTCCGGGGCTGAGCTGGTTTATCGCCTCTTCATAACCCTCTTCGGCGCCTTTGAGCAGCAGGTAATCAACCTTGCCCTTTCCTCTTCCTATCACCTTTCGGGCGGTCAGAGAGGATATTCCGGCATCGCCCAGGGCCCGCTTGGTCTCGTTCATCTTGTTCATTCTTATTACCGCAAGCACTTCTTTCATTTCATGCTCCCTTTTGCGCACTTCGGGCGCAATTCAGTTTTCATTTGTTATTCAATGCACAGGTTATACGTTTTTACTTCGCAGTCGCGGCAGCGGGCTCTGTCTCCATCAGCCCCGAGCTGACTGTATAAACTTCCTCGACGGGGCTTATGAAAATCTTACCATCGCCGAAGGCGCCTTTTGTGCCTGTCCTGGCGGCCTTTAATATAGTGTCGACCACAAAATCCTTGTCACTGTCCTTGACCACAGTAAAAATAAGCTCTTTCGGCAATTCGTCATAGGTCACTTCACCGACTTTCATTCCGCGCTGTTTACCGCGTCCGTAGACGTCCATCTTAGTTACAGCGGGAAACCCTGCGTACATCAGCGCCGACAGAACTTCGTTGACTTTTTCCGGCCTTATTATAGCTCGCACCATTATCATTTATGTTTTCCTTTCATCTCGGGATTTTTTCTTTGTCCTATGCAGCCAGAACACCGAAGTCGAGCAGCAGCGATTCAAGCTCAGGTATCTTCAAAGGCCTGGGCACCACGAACATTTCATTTCCATCGATATTTTTCGCCAGTGTCCGGTATTCGTCTGCCTGGGGAACCTCCGGTTTCCACTCGATCACAGTTTTCTTGTTGATCTCGGCTCGCTGGACGTCGTTGTCACGAGGCAGGAAATGTATCATCTGCGTGCCGAGCCTTTTGGCGAACTCGTCAATCATTTCCTTTTCATTATCCACGTTTCGGCTGTTGCATATAAGCCCGCCGAGCCTTACCCCGCCGGCTTCGGCGAATTTCATAATACCCTTGCAGATGTTGTTGGCCGCATACATCGCCATCATCTCACCGGAGCAGACGATGTATATCTCCTGTGCCTTTCCCTCGCGAATGGGCATGGCGAAACCGCCGCACACAACATCGCCGAGAACATCGTAGAAAGCGTAGTCAAGCTCCTGGTCCGGCACGTAGGCGCCGAGCTGCTCGAGCAGGTTAATGGAGGTGATTATGCCCCTGCCCGCACAGCCGACGCCCGGTTCCGGCCCGCCAGATTCAACGCAAAGCGTCCCCCCGAATCCTTCACGACGAATATCTTCAAGCTCAACGTCCTCGCCTTCCTCGCGCAGTGTGTCAAGCACGGTCTGCTGTGCCAGTCCGCCGAGCAGCAGTCTTGTCGAGTCGGCCTTGGGGTCGCAGCCGACCACCATGACCTTCTTACCCATTTCGACAAGAGCCGCAACGGTGTTCTGAGTAGTCGTTGATTTTCCAATTCCGCCTTTGCCGTAAATGGCCACCTTTCTCATTTTCGATTCTCCTAAATACTTTTGAATTCTTGTAAAATACTTGCCTGTCAATAACGCAACAAAGGTGCCAGACCGGGTGGAAAAATAAAAAGGTGTGCCGGCAATTCCAAAAACCATCTTTAACGTTCAAAAATATTGTTTTTATACAAAATTAATTTCAACAGAATTGAAAATAGCTGAAATTAAGCTTCAGGGAATATAAAGCAAATAAGGAAATAATTGTCACTAATTGAAAAACTACGGTGTTTCGCAGTTTTGAGAATTTTATAAAGCGATTAATTATATAGACTTACATAACATATAACATTTATGTTACACAAAATACAAAAAGGGAAATAATTGTAACAGATATATAGTGCGTGTTTTTTAAGATTCACTCATCGAGGTTTTTGTATTTTCGCTGATATTTTTTGTGATCGATATCGAGGTTCTTGATTTTATAGCGGAGCATCCGGGCGGTGATGCCGAGTTCCGAGCAGCAAATGCTTATCTTTCCGGCGTTGCGTTTGAGCGAGTCGATTATCATGTCTTTCTCGAGCAGGCTTACACGACTTTTCAGCGTGCCGAAATTCTGAAGGTCTCCCTGTCCTGGAATTTGCAGAGTTGGAGGCAGGTGATAACCGTGGATAACGCCGTCGTCGCTGAGCAGCACCGCGTGTTCGATACAGTTTTCAAGCTCGCGCACATTGCCGGGCCAGTGGTATGCCATCATCATGTTAATGGCCGCAGTGGTAATCCTTCTGACAGGTTTTTCCATCTTCTCCGCAAAACGTTCAAGAAATGCATCGGCAAGGGGCAGGATATCATCCTTGCGCTCACGAAGCGGCGGAAGGAAGATACCGAAAACATTGATTCTATAATAAAAATCTTTGCGGAACTTATTTTCCTCCACCAGCTTTTCAAGGTCCCTGTTGGTGGCGGCGACTATCCGCACGTTGGCATGTATGGTGGTATTGCTGCCCACACGCTGGAATTCCTTTTCCTGGAGCACTCGCAGGAACTTGACCTGCAGCTTCGCGGAAAAGTCTCCTATCTCGTCAAGAAAAATCGTCCCGCCCAGTGCCTCTTCGAGCCTTCCTATACGGGTTTGCGTAGCACCTGTGAACGCACCTTTTTCATGCCCGAAAAGCTCGCTTTCGAGCAGTGAATCGCTCAGGGCGGCACAGTTGACCTTCACAAAGGGCTGGTCCTTTCGTTTACTGCTGTAATGTATGGCAGAGGCTACAAGCTCCTTGCCCGTGCCCGACTCGCCGCGGATAAGAACAGTAGTTTCGCTGCCCGCGACCTGGTGTATTTTCTGGAATACCGCGCTCATTGCGCTGGAGTTGCCGACAAAATTTTCCGGCCTGTATTTTTCTATCAGAGCTTCGCGCAATCTCTGGTTCTCTTTTGTAAGGTCCTGTTTTGCAAGCATACTTTCGCGCCTGTTCTTTACATCGTTTGAAACCATCCCGGCTACTATAGTAAGCGTCTGCTGGGTTTCCTTGAAAAAATCCTTGTTATGATAAGGCACATCAACGCTGAGGGTTCCAACGACCTCGCCTGCCAGTTCAATAGGCACGCATATAAAACCGTATTCCTCGGAAGACTCTTTCGATCGCTGGTGGATACGCCCGCGGAATTCCGGTTCGTCGGCAATTTTGGGAACAATAACGGGCTTTCCTGTCTCGAGGACCCTTCCGCTAATTCCCTCTCCGCGGCGGTACCGGGCTGCGAACTTTGGATCATTGCTGGTTTTGTCCGCTGTCGCCTCGACAATAAGTTCACTGCCGCTGATTGTAGAAAGCATTATCACGCCCCGGCAAAGCTCAAGCTCTTCGCTGAGAACGTCCAGAACTTCCTGAAGCATTCGTCTTTGACCGAAGCTGCCGTTTATTATACGAGTGATCGAGTACAAAGCATTTAACTGGCTCAAATGCTGATTGTAATTGATAAGATCCTTATTTGCCGACATATTTGTCGCCATGCTGCCCCTTCTCTACGAATATGTAGTTAATTGCTTAGTAGTCAATATCTGTAAAAACCCGTAAGTCCCTTTTAATAAAAAACTTAGGCTTTATCGCATTTTTTGGGTTTATTTGCGGAGCCTTGTCCTTATTGAGGTATGCAACTTTTATTCCAGATTTACGCGGAAATTGCAGAAGCTTTTGACAGGGCCGAGACACTGAATATAAGAGGGTACAGTCTTTCGTAATACCAGAGTTTGGCGAAATAAAGGCCGATGGGGGCTGGTTGTAATTCGTCCAGCTTTTTTTCATATAGGTTTTTCATAAGATATTTAACCCCGTTGTCGAGAGACTTTTTCATGTCGGGGTTAAGGCTTTTAAATTTCAGCGCGTAAGAGGCAATCGCATCCACCGCGGCTGCTGTTTCTTCGATGGAAGACTCAGACGGGTCTGCCTGGCCCCATCCGCCGTCGGAATTTTGTCTTGCGAGAATTTCTTCAACAGCGGCTTGCATCAACCCCGCCGTCAGGGGCAGGTTCTCGCGTGCATCGCACAGATAGGTAATTATTCGACTTGTGCCGAAAACTGGGTTTACCTGCCGTGGAAGGTACTCATTGCCGAACCACAGTGGGGTCCATAATCCGTTCTCGTCCCGGCAGTTTTTCAGATATTTCAGTGCCTTTGAAATGAAAGCGTCAGCCCGTCTTTTGTCCCTGCCGTTCAAAAACTCTTTGCACCGGCTGGCCGCACATATTGCATGGGCCGTTATGTCCGGCGCGCTGGTGTCGAAGTCCAGGTTCGTCCTGCCTCTGCAGAAAGTCGGAACGCCGCCGTCGGCATTTTGAAGATTTATCAGCCAGTTAACACCGGATGAAAGACAGTTTGTAAATTCGCTTCGATTTTCTTTTTCGGAATTTTCCTGCTTTTTCCATAGATTAATCAAAGCGGTCAACGCAGCCGAGGTATCATCGGCATCGGGCACCCCGCCGGGCAGGTTTGTCCAGGCCCAGCCGCCCGGTTTAGCGCCGGTGTAGGGATGCACCTCCTTGAACTGCTGCTCGAGAAGGTGCCTGTATAATTTATTCCGATGCGAATCACTGAGCGTTTGTGCCAGGCTGCTGCCGCTTGCAAGGGCGTTTATTGAAAGGCTCGTAAGCCAGTTCGAGAGGTTGGTATCTATGGCCCATCTGCTGTCTGCTCTTACGGTGGTTGTGAGAAACTGAATGCACTTTTCTGTGACCGGATGCCGCTGCCTGTTTATGGAACACAGGCTTATCGCCACAAATGATGTCAGCGGAGCAGCTTCGAGAAAACCGCCGCTTTGAGGTTGTATAGCCCCGAGCTTTTTAAGGGTCTTTGCAATACTTGCGGCCCGGATCGCTTTTAGCACGGGATTTACAGGTTTTACGTGATGATAATGCAACTGGCCAAGGGCAATAAGTGCAGGGCTTGCATAGCTTACGACAGGTGTGTTTATGAACCTGAAGAAACCGTGCGGAAGTGCGGCAAGCTCGAAGGGCAGCGCAGGTATCTGCTCGAATGCCGCTTTCCTGTCACCGAGCAGGCCCGAAAGCGCACAAACCGAAAGTATAGGACACGAAAAGGTCAGGTCGTCTTTGTATTTTTTCTTAACCGCTTCAATGATTCCGGAAGGGGAAGTGTTTTTAATCCGGCGATCCAGCCACTGGTTTGCTTTTTGAAAAGCTGTATCAAGGCTGCCTGGATTTTGTCCGGCAACCTTCTTAATTGTCGCCATGCACAAAAGTGTCGTGCTGATATTGCTTTTGCTTCGAGCTGTGTCACCCCAACCGCCATCGCAGTTCTGGTTCTCCGCCAGCCAGCTCAGCCCGCCGCTGATAAGGCTTGCATGTTTTTGCTCGTCGTAAAGATGCAAAGCGTAAACAGCAAGTGTTGTCGCAAGTGCGCTGGAGCTTAAGCGTCCCTGCCAGAAACCGCCTGTGCCAACTTCATCGACAAGCTGACTGCACAGTTTCATGCTCAAGCACTGTAATTCATTATCCGCCGGTTCTATTGACATAAACTTCCAAGCCCGAGAAGCCCGTAATAAGTGTATTCCACATCTTTCTGGGTTTTTTTGCTGTCGGAATAGAAACCGCCCGATTCCTCAAGTGAATGAATGTAATCGGCAGCAGCGTCTCTTAATTCTCCGATTTCCGTTTTCGTTTGACTCAGTGCAAAAAGCGACACACCCGTTGAAAGCAGATCAGGCTCGGGGGAAAGGGGCGATGCCTTGCAGCCGCCTTCAGGCAGGAACTGGCCCTTAAGCCACATTGCCGAGTCGGGATCACCCTGCCCGGTTATATAATGGATAATCAGCATACCCGCCGACGTCGCCGGCGCAGAGCCGATGGGAATCTGTTTGTGGTTGATGTAAGAACCGTCGGCAAGCCTGAGCGACTGGACGAACTTCATGTAATCATCTTTTTCGACAGGCTGAGAACCAAGTTCCTGCAGCAGCGAAAGAGCAAGGAAGCTGCCGTATATATTGGCCCAATCGGTGCCGGTATGAACTGCAAAACCGTTATCCGAGCAGCGAAACCTTGCAAGCTCATCCAAAAATTCGTTCTTCCTGTTATTCAGAAGCTCAGGCAAAAAGTCTGCCAGTAACCTGACGAAGGAATACAAATTGATAAGGTCATTAAACGGCCCGGCGGTATTATGCAGAAAAGTCTTAAGCTTTTCCATAAAATCATCCCGGCCCGCTGCAAATAATATTTCCGCCCCGAAGACCGTATAATAAAGATCGCTTACCTGGGACCGCCCGCGAAAACCGCCATCCGGATTTTGCATCGAGCTTACGTACGATACAACCTGCCGGGCGTGGGGCATGTTATCCAGCGCCGACTTAACTGTCCTTATTATTTCCCGGCGAATAGTCATCGCAGCAGCTCATAATTTCAACTTCACTGAATATCTTGCTTATAACAATTCTAAGCAAACTTTTCAAGGGAGTGTTTTTAACCGGGCTTATGGCCTCTATCGCGGCCTGTTTGAACGACTGAAGCATATCAATCGCTTTTCTCTTAACCGAAAGATCGCTGAATACTTTTATAAGCTCGACAGTTTCATGCTCTTTGCGCGAAGTGCCCGACCATATAAGGCGCAGTATCTTTTTTTGGTCACTGTCGGCGTCCCGCCATGCGAGGGCATAAAGCAGCGAAGGCTTCAGCTCACCGAGTTTACCTGCCCCCACCGCCTTGTCAAAATCGTTGATATCGTCGAGGACCTGGTAAGCAATGCCGAGGTATTTGCAGTATTCACCGACCAAGTTATCGCCGGGGACGTCGTTTTCACAAAGATGCAAACCGAGCTTAAACGCAACTTCAAAAGCAGGCGAGGTCTTGTGCCTGAAAATGTCAATCACCTGCTCGACGCTCAGCGGGGCAGGATTCTTCATCCACGTCAGTTCGTTTCCCTGTCCTATGCAAAGTTTGTAATGAGCATCAGAAGCGGCCCGGAGCATTTTCACTTTTACGCTGTCGGGCGCATCGACATCGGCGATTATTTTATACCCCAGCCCCAGCAGGTAGTCACCCGTGTTAAGCGCAACCGGAATACCGTGCTGCTGGTGCAGCGTGTTTTGGCCGTACCGCTTTTCGTCATCGTCCTCTATGTCGTCATGAACCAGCGAGGCCTTGTGAAAACACTCTATAGCAACGGCAATATCCTGAAGTGACCGCGGCAGATCTTTATTTTCATTGCCCGGATGCCGGCTGGAAGACATAAATACCGATGCAGCAATAACAGGACGGAACCTTTTACCGCTGCGCGCCATCCATTCGAGGGCTATCTCTGCTGTTTGTGAATTGTCCGCGCCAAAATAACGGCGAAGGTTTTCTTTCGTGAAAAGGTCAACGGTCCGGCCTTTAACAGACGCCAGGTCAATGCCCGGCCGGTCCTGCGGCTTAAAGCCGGTAAGTATTTCTTCAAGCCACTCAACGTCAAGCTCCGTATCCTTACAGCCGTCAAACAAAAGCGGAACAGCCGCACCGGGTATCGCCCCGGCCTCCATGTACGAAAATGCCTGCTCAAGAACCGCCATGCAGCTTACGCCGACAACGGCCTGAATTTGTCCCGAACTGATAAGCGACATCACCATCGGCGAGCCCTCGGCGATAAGCACCGTGTATCCGAGCGTCTGTGCCATTGCTTTTATCGAGTTTATAACGCACCGCCCGCAGCCGCTGCAAACCAGGCCGAACCGGTCGAACTGCCCCGGGCAAAGCTCGGAATCCCGCAAACACTTCGGCAGCAGAAGCAGCCGTTTTTCAAAAGGCACAGCCGCGACTTCATCCTTCCATACACGATTGTTAAGGCAAATAGCCGTAAAGTCCGCGTATTTCGGGTCAATACTATACTGCCCGATTATCGCCCCGCAACAGCGTTTAAGCTCATCGAGACTAACCGGGGCGGTGATTTGATTTTGCGAAACATAATCCGCCGCTATTTGCCGCAGCCTTTGCCGCTCGCTTTTTTCCAAAGGGACGCGGGAGCAGACCTGGTCCGAAGCATTAGTATTTTGATGTTGATCAGGCAACTAAATGCTCCCCCTGTTTACTTGTTTTTGTCGAACGGATTATTTTCTTATGAAGGGAAGCGAAACTTTTTCGCCAGGTCAGTATCTCGACTTTGCCCAGCATCTGCACGAAAAGTTTTTTGATAAGCGACTCGCCGCCTGCTGTCTGGTTGTCCCAGAACAGCTTAGGCATGCGCTTGAAGTTTATCTCGTAACACTTCCTGTAAAGGTTCAGGTGTTCGAGCGTCATTTTGTCGATACTGAATCGATCGCCGCTCGTAATCTGCTGCGGGTCTATAGGCTCGTAGAAAACCGGGAAGATAACCGACTCGATCTCATCAAGCCGGTCGATAAGCTTCGATGTGCGTTCAACGTCTTCGAGTGTCTCTCCGGGCAGTCCGAGTATGATGCTGTAGACCGGGAAAAAACCCGCCGATTTCATCTTTTCTGCAGTATCGCAGATCAGACCCTCCCACTGCCCCGGCTCGAACGGATGGATTTTCGTCGGACACGATTTTTTTACAAGCTCACCGTTGGCGCTTTCAAGACCCATATTCAGCCACAAGTATTTCGGATCGTTCTTAAAGGCGAGCAGCCTGCGAATTTGTTTAAGCTCTTCAAGCGGCACCTGAGCCGCTGTTGAAACATTAGCATGATCAAGCTGAAGGAAATCCAAGCTGTCGATGGTTTGCAGCGTCTCAAGCATTTCAATGACTTTGCCGCTATCGGGATTCAGATTTTCCGAACCGTACCTGAACAGGTCCTCGCTTGCAAGCACGATATTTTTCTGCCCACAGCTAATATTCATCTCGATGTCCTGTTTGATAAGCTCCGGTGAAAGGTGCTGCATCTTCTGATGCCCCATCGTACAGAACTTACAACCCCTGCCGCACCCGCGGGATATCTCAACAATCCCAAGCACCGTCGGGGTTTTTACAGGTTTTATGTTCTCTGCGCAGGAGGCCTTTTCAATGTAATGGCCCGGAAAATCTTTTCCCTGCAGTATATCGGCAAAAACGCCCGGTCCGGCATTTTCGAAATATCCTTCAAAGATAACGTCGACTGCCCGGCGGGCTGTTTCATCGGGGTACTGCCTGAACTGCCACGCGCCGGCCCCGCCTGCGACAACCTTGAAGTTAAACTTTTGCTTTGCCTCTGCCAGAAGTGAAAGCGTCTTGTTGGACCAGTATTGCGTGTAAAGCTGCCCCTTCCAGAAATTTTTCGTGGTCGTATTGCTCATGCCCATGCCCAGCGGGTCCGAAGAACTGAACGCAACGATCTCGGTTTCCGGGCCAAGCAGTTTGTGCAGCGCTTCCGGGGTTGTGCAGACTATATCTTCATCGGACATCCCCGTATGCTCACGCAGCGCAGCTTCGAGCCTGCAAAGACCCAGCGGAGCCCTTGATGCCCTTCCCTGCGGGTTGACGGCTACTTTTGGTGAAACGAACCGCCGCATCATCACCTCGGGTACATGCGTGGTCTGCATCGTCGCGAAAATCGCCTCGAAAAGTATTTTGTAACTGCCCGAGAGTGTCCTGTCCGCAACGAGTATTATTTTAGGCTTTAGCATTTTCATTATCCGCCTTGACTTTGACGACTTTTCAGCTGCCTCATCTGCTCCGGAGACAGACTGCTGACAACCTTGTCCGGTATGGAATATTTTTTCTGCAGTTCCTTCAGGCTCTGCGCCTTGCCGGTGCTGGGGTCAGTTTCCGCGTTTCGCTGTTTAAGCTGATCGAGAAGATTGAGATTATCCCCTGCGCCTTTTTCGCTTTGGGCTTTATTCGGCTGTTCCCGGCCGTTTATCGAGCCTTCCTTATGCTTGGGGAACATTATCGCACCGGCAGGGCAAACCCTTGCACACGCCGGGCAGTCCGTCTTACATGCATCAGGCCTTAGGACCGTGACCCTGCCGTCCGCGTCTATACCGTAGACCCCGAACAAACAGAAATTCACACACTGCTTACAGCTTACGCAATTATCGCTGTCAATAACCGGGAACCAGGGCACCCACTTTCCCTGCTTCCGGGCTTTGCTCATCTCTACCGGCAGTGAAAAGCCCTCGCGAACGGGGAGGGTATTTATTTCGGCCTTAACATCTTCAAGCTCCGCCTCGGGTAAACTGCGCATATTTATACAGCATATCTCTTTACCGGCAGTGTCAATACCGGCATACTCAAGCAGTCCTTTAACCGCCCTTTCGGAACATGCGAAAACAAATATCTTATTGACCTGGCTGAGGAACTTCAGTTTGTCAGGCTCAAGTGCCGCTGTTTCACAAATATCTGCAAAGAACTGCACTTGCACGCCGGCGTCTTTTAGAAACTGAATAACTTCTTGACTGACCGATAGGTCATGCAATTGGTAATATGCACATTTGCAATATATAACCGCCGCTTTGTCGGTCATTTTCAACCCGCTTTACTAATCCGCACTAACATTAAAAGCCATCAGCACATCCCCGTGCCTTATATACAGCCTGCCGTCACAAACTACAGGGTGCGCCCAGTGCTGGTCTTCGCCAAGCGTTATCTTAAAGCTGCTTACGATATCGAAACCTGTTCTGGTCGGCTGGGCCAGCGCGACATTACCGTTTTTCTCTTCGTAAAGATAAAGCATCCCGTCGGCGGCGATTACCGAACCCTTGTTCTCCCAATCTTTGCTCGAAAGCACCTTGCCTGTATCCCAGTCAAGGCACAGCCAGTCACCGTTATTATTTCCCCTCCAGCTTGACCCGTAAATCCTGCCGTCAAGCATGACCGTCCCGCCGTGATGCACATCAAGTTCTTCCTGAACCCACTTGCGTTTCACACGAATACCGTCCGGAGATATCTCGTACATCGCGCTGCCGCAGTCATAACCGCTGGTCGTAAAGACACAACCGTCATGGTATACAGGCGTGTTCGGGTTGATATCCTTGGGCTTTTTCTGGTAATCAGAGAACATGTCGCGGTATATGATCTTTCCGGTGTCGGCTTCGAGGAACCAGACCGAATCGGACATCATTGTAACAAGGATCTTTTTTTCACCGTGCTCGAACACGAGCGGCGGGCAGTAAGCATCACTCTCGCCCGTGGACTTCGACTCCCATAAAACCGACCCGTTGTTTTTATTAAGCGCAACCACAGTCGCCTTGCTCCCAGCCGGTGAGAATATCAGCTTGTCGTCGTAAACGAGCGGCGATACCGCGTATCCCCAGTTTTTGTGCTTACCGTCATACATGGCACTGACGTCCACCGACCACAGCTTTTTTCCATCCGAGGCGTCGCAGCACACTACCTCGCCAAGTCCTGATATAATATAAACCCTGCCGTCGCAAATCGTCGGTGTGCTTCTCGAACCGGGGAAAGATCTGACCCACTCTTTGCCGTAAGCGCTTTTCCACTTCAGCTTGCCGTTTGTGTCTATCGCGTTCAGGTATCCCGTATCGTCGATAGTACCCGGAACGTAAATAACGCCATCGCAAACCGAGACCGCCGCGTAACCCTTGCCGATACCTTTACAGGACCAGACCATCTCCGGGCCGTCTTCGGGCCACTTCTTCAAAAGCCCTGTCTCTTTGCAAATACCGTCAAGGTCCGGCCCTCTCCACCTGCACCAGTTACCGCCGGTCTTTGCGCTGTTTGCCGAACCGCGGGAAGTCGATTTGGCTGTTGCTTCTTCGCCGGCCTTGACACAGACCGCATCGCCGTCTGCGTTACGTGCGAAAATCTTTCCGTTGGCAAGCACCGGCGCCGACCAGCACCTCGCCCCGCTGAGTATCTTGGCCTTGCTTACAGGCTCAAATCCCTCCGGTGTCGCAGGGGCTGTAATCAGCTGTCCCGACTCGCTTAGCACAATAAGTATGTCATTGGCCATCATCAGTGTACCTTTGCCCAGCCCGCCCTGCTGCCATAAAGTATCACCGGTGTTAAATTCGATGCACTTAAGCGTGCTCTCGTCAAAGCCGTATAAATTTCCGTCAAGCAGAACACAACTGCTGAAGTGATTGCGCATCGCCCTGCTTTCCCATATCTGCTTGACATCATTGCCGTTGACCTCCAGCACGCAGCAGCCCCTGTTATATCCTGAAGAAATAAATATCCTGTTGCCTTTGACTATCGGGTCAGCGGCGTTGACATCATGTTTTGTCTCCCACGGGAAGGACCATAAGACTTTGCCGTCCTCAGGGCTGACCGCGATAAGACTTTCTTTCGAGAACAAAAGCAGCGAGACCCTGCCGTCCTGCTCGAAAGGCACCGGGGTCGAATAACCCGAGACACCTTTGCCGCTTTTCCATATCAGCTCACCGGTATCTTTATTGAGCGCAAGTCCCGCCGAGCCGACGTTATAGACCACCATATCATCCATAATAAAAGGCGAGCCCGAAAAACCCCACGTCGGCGGTTTATACCCGTATTCATCTTCTACATCTTTTTGCCAAAGCACTATGCCCGTATCCGCGTTTAGGCAAAGCGCATCGCCTGTCTTGCTCAGCGTATATGCCTTGCCCTGGTGAATTGTCACCGATGCGCTCGTCCCGCCCTCGTAATATTTCGGGGCTTTCGGCTCTTCATATTTGTACCGCCATACCGCTTTGCCCGTTACGGCATCGAGGCAGTGCACAACGTCGGTGTTGCTTATATTGCCCGTCGTGTAAGCCTTGCCGTCCTTTACCGTAATAACCGAAAACCCTGTCCCGATCTTTTCGCGCCATAAAAATTCCGGCTCAGGGTCGGCAAAGTTGGGGTTCCAGCCTTTCTCATTGGATATCCCGTCATAGTTTGGACCGCGAAATATCGGCCAGTCAGCCGCGAAAACCGCCGTCGATAACAACAAACTCAACACAGTGAATATTTGCATCGATTTTGAACTAAACCCGCCTTTTTTCATGTTTCAAGAACTCCTTGTTTACTTAAATATATATTTCCTACTTAAATGGTTCGGAAACATTTTAACGTCTTCAATGGGCACTTCAAGCTAAATAACCCCCGCTGCTTAGAAAGTGGATAAACACGGGCAAAACCCGCCAAACACCCTCTCTTATTAGAGCATTATAGCATGTATATCAAATTAAACAAATTTATACTTTTACGTAATACACTTTCTTTTGTTCACAAGGCACCGCATGGCGGTGTCATTTCGATTTCGAGGACAGGGCACCGGTTGGACAGTTTTGCACACATTCCCGCCCGCATTTTTGCAGTGCCTCATCCAGCCCCTTGCCGAACGGTGCGGCAATTTTGACATTAAACCCCCTGCCGATGAACGTCAGACCGTATTTCTCCTTATGACGCCCAGCCGTCTGTATGCACAACCCGCAACTGATACACTTACCCGGTTCGTAGATAATATCCGAATGCTGGTATTTAACATCATAAACGGGCCGCTGTCCCCTGTATTGAGACGTCGATACCTGATACTGCCGGCTGTAGTGTCTAAGTTTGCAGGCATCGGGCTTTCGGCAATCGCAGTGCAAACACCGCCCGGCCTCGTGCAGTGCTTTATCGGGGCCCAATTCACCGCTGTCAGGTTCCACTCTCTCATCGGCGCTGACCAGCTCCGTCATCTTTTCAATTTCCTCGTCACTTAGCCTGCCCATTTTGCTGTTGAACGGTTTGACGGGGCCTGTAACTTCCCGCCCGGTTATGTATTGAAAAATCGCCTCGGCAGCTTCCTTACCGTCGGCGACAGAGCGCACCGCCAGTTTCCTTTTCCTTACAACATCACCGCCGGCAAAAACACCTTCCGCAGAGCTCTCATATGTCCCGGCCTTTACGCTTAGTTTGCCGTCTTTCATTTCAAATCCGCCAAGCAGCCTCTCGTTACCCTCCTGCGAACCTGACGCGATAAACACCGCGTCAAACTTTTCACGCAATTCATTGAGCGGGACATCCGCGCCGACTTGAATACCTCCTTCGAATTCAACACCAGTGCCGAGTATAGTCGCAATCTCCTTATCGAGAACCGCCTCACCGAGCCTTGTTCTTTCAACGCCGTACCGCAGCATTCCACCGGCAGAGTCGTTCTTGTCGAACACAGTACACGCCGCGCCGCGCTGTTTTAGATAATACGCCGCCGAAAGACCCGCAGGACCTGCCCCGATTATCGCAACACGCTTGCCGGTATCCTCTGCACACTCCGGCATGTACGGCCGGCCGCTTTCAAGGTCGACGTCGGCGACATATCTTTTCAGCAGGCATATCGAAACCGCCTGGTCCCTGCTTTTTCGCCTGCATCCGTTCTCACAAGGGGCCGGGCAAATCCTTCCAAGCGCAGCAGGCAAGGCAATATCCTTTTTCACCACCTTCGCCGCCTCGTCAAGCCTGCCCGCCAAGATGAGCCTGATCATAAGCGGGATATTCATATTCGCCGGGCAGATAACCTGGCAAGGCCCCATGCAGTCGCCCAAATGGTCGCTAAGCAAAAGCTCCAGCGCGTTTTTTCTCGCCGTGACAACCTTTTCCGTTCCCGTCCGTACAGACATGCCGTTCTCCGCGGGATAACCGCACGCCGGTACAAGCCTGCTGCTTGCCTCAATCTCGACCACGCAAACCATGCAGCTCGTCGAAGCCTCAAAATCTTTCAAAAAGCAAAGCGTCGGTATCTCGATCCCCAGTGCCCGTGCAGCGTCAAGTATCGTCGCGCCTTTTTGCACCTTGACAGTCGCACCGTCAATTGTAAGGGTTATCATACTCATTCCACCACCACCGCCTTTGCCGGGCATACATTCCTGCACGTCCCGCACTTAACACACTCCTGCTGGTCAATCACGTGCTTTTCATAAGGTAGCGGCTCGATAGCGTTCACCGGGCAGTGAGTCGCGCAGATAGTGCATCCGATACAGTCATCCGTTATGCGGTAACTTATCAGCGCCGGGCACTTTTTCGCCGGGCACCTGCCTTGGATATGCGCCTCGTATTCGTCCCTGAAATGCTGAATGGTTGACAGCACCGGGTTTGGCGCCGTCCTGCCCAGCCCGCACAGGCTGGCAGTTTGGATATACTCAGCGAGTTCGATAAGCTTTTCTACATCACCCTTTCTGCCGTTTCCTTCGCAGAGCCTTTCGAGTATCTCCAGCATCCTGCGTGTGCCAACCCTGCACGGCGTGCACTTGCCGCACGACTGCTCCTGCGTGAACTCAAGAAAATACCTTGCGATGTCGACCATGCAGTCCGTCTCATCCAGCACTACGAGCCCCCCGGATCCCATTATCGCCCCTGCCTGGTTAAGCGACTCGTAATCTATCGGAGTATCAGCCATCTCAGCAGGAATGCACCCACCGCTCGGCCCGCCGACCTGCACAGCCTTAAACTTCAGATCATCCGAAATGCCGGCCCCTATCTGCTCGACTATCTGCCGGATCGTGATACCCATCGGCACCTCTATAAGCCCGCCGTTTTTTACTTTGCCGGCCAGTGCGAAAACTTTCGTTCCCTTGCTCCGGCCGCTGCCAAGGCCGGCAAAACTTTCCGCACCTTGTCTCAAAATCCACGGCACAGAGGTATAAGTTTCCACGTTATTGATTAGCGTCGGCTTGGACCACAGGCCGCTTTCGCTCGGGTAGGGCGGCCTAATACGCGGCATTGCCCTGCGGCCCTCGATGCTCGCAATAAGCGAAGTCTCCTCGCCGCAAACAAAAGCCCCCGCACCGGGAACGATGGTTATATCGAACGAAAACCCCGAACCCTGAATATTCTCACCGAGCAAGTTGTGCTCTTTGCAAATCGTTATAGCCCGTGATATCCTCTCCGAAGCAAGCGGATATTCGGCCCGGATATAAAAATAACCGTGCGAAGCGTTTATCGTATACGCGGCAATGATTATCCCCTCCAGCACCCTGAACGGGTAAGACTCCATCAGCATCCTGTCCATGAACGCACCCGGGTCGCCCTCGTCGCCGTTACAGACGATAAACTTTTCACTCGCCTCCTGCGAGCGAACCGCTGACCACTTGAGATAGCTCGGAAAACCCGCCCCGCCTCTGCCGCGAAGACCGCTTGCCTTTATCCGCTCGATTATCTCATCAGGGCCAAGCCTAAGCCTGCCTACACATTTTTCAAGAGCCTCGAACCCGCCGCTGCTGCGGTATTCCTCAATGTCCATAGGGTCGGCAGAACCGCAGTTTTCAGTCGCGATATGCTTCTGCCCGGAAAGAAAACCCGACACCACCGGGTCACGGTAATCCACCGGGTATCGCACAATATCCGCCGTAAGGGCATCGTTGAACAGCCTGTCGATAAACATAGAAGTGCCGTTGACAATGCGATTCATAAAGCCAGGCGGCTTAAAATGCTTAAACAGAATGGCCCTGACATCCCCCGGCTGCACTTTCGTATAAAGTGTCTTGCTCCCCTGCGGTGTAACAATCTCCATAACAGGGTCCTGCGAACACATACCCGCACAGCCGACGGTCTTGACCTCGGCATTTATACCTGTCCGCTGCAGCGTGTCATAAACCGCATCTCTTACCCTCTCGCCGCCCATCGCCACGCAGCACGAAGCAAGCCCGACCCTGACCTGTCCCTGCAACGGGCCTTTCACCTTCCCGGTTTGTTTTTGACTGCTTTTGCTCTTTTTTTGATACCGCAAAAAGTTATCGATAACCTCGCCCACTCTTTCAGGGGTTACATGGCCGTAAATAACATCGCCTACCTGCACCGCCAGCGCCAGTGAACAGCATCCAAGACATGCGACCTTTCGCACCGTAAATTTCCTGTCGGCATCGGTGTCACTGTCGGCGCCGATATCAAGCCGTCTCTTGAACGCGTCATAAACACCCGCGGCACCTTTAACATGACAGGCAGTACCCACGCACACGTTAATATCAAACTGCCCTGCGGGGGTGAACCTGAATATATCGTAAAAGCTCGAAACACCCATAATCTCGGCAGGCGTTATCCCTGTTTGCGAGCACAAGTATTCGAGAACATGCTCGGGCAGATACCTGAAATGCCCCTGCACGCGGTAAAGCATCTCCAGGATGCCGCTTTGCCCGGTACCCATTTCTCTGACAAGGCTGTCAATAAATTGTCTTTCTTCTTCGTTTACCATCTATTCCGTTATTCCGTTTCGCCGATACAATACAAATGGCCTTTTGTTCTGATTATCATTTTGCCGTCAACAAATGCGGGACACGCATACGCACCCTCTTCAAGAGTGCATTCATTCAACTGCTTATATTCACTGCCGGGCTCAATAATATAAGATTTACCCTCGGCCCCGATAAGAAAAATCTTATCTCCCACCAGGCTCGGCGACGCCTGGAAACTTGTCCCCATTTCATGCTCCCAGATTTTCTCGCCGGTCTTTATGTCAATACAGGTCAAAGTCCCGTAAGTCTGCATAAGGTAAATCCTCTGTCCGTCGCTCAGCGGCGAGCAAATATCCGGCAGCCCCTCATAAGTCGTCCACGCCACGTGCGTCTCGGTTATATCCCCCCTGCCGGTCGGTTTTATCGCCAGCATCTGGTCATAAGGCGAAAGACATATCGCGTACCCCGCTGAGTATATCGGCGTAGCAGCCGCATCTGCGCCTATTCCCCTGACCCGCCATATCTCCGTCATGTCCTCCGGGTTGTAAGCTATCGCGTAAGGCTCGGCGACCGTTATCAACTGCCGGTTTTTTTCCTGCCCGCGCTGGGCCGGCGAACCTTCCAGCCCCGCATCAACTTCCACAACCACCGGGCTTGCCCACGACGAACCGACAGGACGGTCCACCTGCTTTACTATTGCCCCGGTAAGCCCGTCGAGTACGATAAGTTTCGACTTCCCCTCGCCGGCCATTCCCTGGTCAAACTGCACGATAACATTCTTTTCGTAAACTTCAAGCGAGCTTGCATACCCGTAAATGCTCTCCGGCACAGCTAAAAATTTATGCCATATCATCCTGCCTTGCATGTCAAACCCCGCGACGTCGCCGGTGGCGAATATAGCAAACACATGCAGCCCGTTACTGACCATTGTAGGCGCCGCATAACCCGTGTCCTCCATCACCTCAACATCCTCTGTAGTCCCTGACGGCACAGGCGAAGCCCAGTTCAGCGTGCCTGTTTCAAGGTCGTAACAGAAAACCTTAAGCTCCCTGGGTCCCTCGGCCCCGGAAAGAAAAACCCTGTCCTCCCACACGACAGGCGAATTATAACCCCCCAGGGGCACTTCGCTTTTCCATAAAATATTCTTTTTCTCGGCCTCGTTCCAATAATGCGGAATATTCGTGTACCTGCTTATGCCCGCACCTTCCGGCCCGCGGAAACTAACCCAGTTCTTATCAAGCTTCTCCGGCGGAGGATACTTGCTCACATCCCCGGTCTGGTCTTCACCGCCGGTATTTAAACCCGGGTAAAAAATCGTCATGCCGGCAATTAAAAGCAGCACAACCGCCAGCACCCCGCGCGAAAGATACGTCTGCAAAACCTGCCGTCTCTCTTCGCCCGAACCCTTTGCCGGCGGCTTGTAATGCTTATCCAGCGAAAGATAAAACTGCAAACTTATCACAAACAGGATTATCCCGATAAAAAGATAAATCGTGGTCATGCCCGCAAACTCTGTTTTATAAAGGCTGAACTGTCGAACCTCGACATCGAGCCTGCGTATCTCCTCGAGCAGCCGCTCGTCGTTCGGCCTTTCCGCAAGCTGCAGTTTCAGCATCTCCAGCCTTTCGCTTTTCAGCGGGTAGACCGCGTTGCTCCTGACATAATTAACACTTAGCATCGTAAGAAGTATAAGCGAAAATATGCCCGTAACCACCGCTGTGCCAAGCGCAGCCTGTCTCCACGGATTCGGCGTTTTTGTCTCGCTGCTCATATTCTCCTTTTCAGCCATTTTCACTCCCGATGTTTTTTTCGCCGTTGTTATCCCTCACGTTTTTGCCCCTGGCCTCAAGGGCATGCTGCCTCGGGCAATATTCATAACACCTCCCGCAGGCCAAACACGATGCCGCGTCAGCCCTGTACTCGTCCCGCCTTTTCTGTATCGAATGGTTTACAAGTTTCATTCCCGCGACAAAGCCGACAAACAGCCCCGCGAACCATGCCCCGGTTCTGAACTGCTCCTTAATTGCGTCTGCTTGTGAGTAAAGCTGCTCCCTGGTCCGCCCGGATTCGCGAAAGGCCTTGCTTGCGTCACTCGGCTCGGTAACGGCCCCGGTCTGCTCCTGCCTTATCTGCTCTGCGAGACTGACATGCGGATTAGCACCAGCCATGACCGGTGACAGCCTCGAGAAAATATAACCACCCAACAACGTAACCGCGGGCAATAAAATTATCGAAACCACCAGCAGCTTCTTACGAAACCCGTATCCCTCCTCGGGCCACGGTTCTGTCGGTTTTTCGATCGCATTAAAAGGACACGCATCCTCGCACAGCCTGCACTTAATGCACTCGTCGGGCGTGATGCTGACTTTGTGCGAGGAAAACCGCGACAACTGCCGAAGTATTACACCATACGGACACAAAAACCTGCAATACGGCCTTGCAACAAACGCCGCGATAACCAGGAAAGACACCCCCAGCACGATCATGTTGAAAAGCCCGGAGAACCTGAAAAATGCGATAAAAGGGTCGTACCTGCATATCAAAAACGCGCTTCCCGTCGCCGCGAACAGAACCGCAAGGGCAAGATACGTATAAGCCAGCATCCGCAGCGGGCTTTCCAGCCAAACCGGAACCTTAACAGGCCGTACCAGCACAAAATCCTGTATCGCGCCAAGGGGGCACACGCTGCCGCAAAAGACCCTGCCGAAAAACAAACATATCACAAGCGGTGCCAGGAAAAATATTATTACCGTCAGGGGGATAACATAACCTCCGTCAAAAATTGACAGCGACGCGTTCTGTATCGCCCCGATAGAACAGACGCACCCCATCCGGATGAATCCGAAATAAATAAGCGAGAATATCATCAGCGAATATATCCACTTCCGCGAGCGTTTGCGAAAAACCAGCCACGCCCCAACAACAAGTGCGGCAATCAAAACAAAGCTGTCGAGATACTCGAAGACATCACCCCTCGGCTGACTTTCCCGGACATAATCCACCGAAGGCATAACGTAATCCGACTCCACAAAATCAGGCGTCGGAAACCTTTCCACACCCGAAACATTCGGGCATAGAAAAAACGCTGCCGCAATAACAACTGCCGATAAATAAAGCCACTTACTCATCTGGGCCTTTCGACTTATCCGCAGCCGTCTGCTCCGGCCCGGCGACCGTTTTAATTATATACGGCTGGTCGACCGGAACCTTCCGAAACGCCCCCGAGGGACACGCCGCCGCGATAGAGCACTCGTTACAGTTCAAACATCGATCATGTTTAACCTGCAAAAAAAGTGAACCGTTCCCAAACGCCGTACACCCCTTCACGCATTTGCCGCAGCCGATACAAAGCGGCTCGTCTATTTTATACTCATAATACGGATCCTCTACGAAGGTCCGCACGATAGCACCGGCCGGGCAAAGCTGGTTCTCGGCGCCGGTGTCAAGCCGCCGCGGTTCGGGGTCGAAAAAACCGGTGCAAAGATCGCAATACCCGCACATCGCGTAAGCATGAACACATTTGACCGCGGACTCCGAAAGCACGCAATGCGTCGCGCACCTGCCGCATGCGATACACTTATACGGGTCGAGCTGCCAGACCCAGCCCTTGCCCTTCGCATTAACAGCAAGCAGCACACCGGCTCCTGCAACGGCCAGGCCCGAAACCCCCAGGCCCGTTCTGCCGAACAACTGCCTTCGCGTCAGCTTTTCATTATTCTGTTTATCTTTGCCCATATTATCGACCCTGGTTTTTCTTTTCAGCTAAAACCTTTTTTCGCGAAAGCGCCTGCGGCAGGCCGCATTTTTCATAGACCCCGCAATTCGAGCATATCCCATCGGCAATGCAGCTTTTGACAGCCCCGGCTGTCGCACCGGTTTTTTTTATGCCCATCTTATATCCCGCTGCACCAATCAATGCGAGTATCGAATACCTCGAACCGGCTATTAAAGCGCTTCTTCTGTTTTTATCTGTTTTCCTGCTCATAGTTTTAGCAACCCTTACTTCGGCACGAAAGACATTATACGGTTCTCGGCAATATCCAGTACGAATATCTTATCACCCAAAACAGCAACGTCAAAAAGCGTCTTTTTTGCGTCCTCAGGAAACTCGCTTAGTTTATACCCGTCATCGCTGTTCAACAACTGCTCCGGCCCGGCAACGACGCTTTCAAAGTTCCCGTCAATGTCATA
Source organism: uncultured Pirellulales bacterium (assembly GCA_964628195.1). GTDB lineage: Bacteria > Planctomycetota > Phycisphaerae > Sedimentisphaerales > Anaerohalosphaeraceae > CAZVPF01. Next base: position 96,159 of record CAZVPF010000006.1, read on the forward strand.
TATTTTTATCCGCGTCAGCCCTTTTTCTGCCGTCACGAACCTGCCGTCATCCAATATCGCAAAATTCACCGGGTTGCAGCACCCGCAAAAACCTTCGACCTCCGTCGAATACCCGCCCCAGTAAAACTCAAGATCGCCCCTGTAAGTATAGGCCTCTATCCTGTGCCTGCCCGGGTTTACCACCCTAAGCAAACCGTCATCCGCAACCGACAAATCAAAGTGCGGGCTCGGTATCGAAAATCCGGGTATATTCCGCTGTGGATTTTTCCTGCCTATCTCGTTTACAAGCTGCCCGGACTTATTGTACCGCAGCACTATCCTGCCGCCGGCATCTGCCACGAAGACATTATCCTTATCAACGGCAGTACTCGTAAAATACGCCCTGTCCTTATCGCCCTGATCGGCCCAATCCTCATAGGTCCCTGTTTGCAGATCGTAAACCCGCACAAAATCTTTCATACAAATATAAAGCTCGCTGCCGTCAACACAAAGCGCGGTAGGCTCGGTTTCAAAGCTCAAGCTATCAGCAAGCCCGCCGTCGGGGTCGAAAATCTTAATACTCTTATCCCCGGCGATGTATAATTGCCCTTCTCCGTCAACTGCTATTGCCCTTGACTCGGCGAATCCTGTCTCTGTCTGCTCACCTGTCCGAACGTAGCTGATCAATTCAGCCGGTATCGCTTTAACATTGTCAACCGAATAGATATAATCGCCCGGAAGCTTTGTCTTTTCCCTGCCCGTCGCGTCAAACTTCACCACCGCTGTCACCGCCGCCGCAATGGCTGCAAAAATAACAATTCCGATTAAAACAGAAGAAATATTCTTTTTTTTATTCTCACTCATTTAGTTCTATTTCCTGTTTCCTATTTCTATACATTTGATAGTCGTTAAGTCTCGTAATATCAGCTTTCCTTCAAAATACGCAATCGGTCCCCACGAGTCGTGCCCGTCAAGCACTTTTGCCTGCTCAAGCAGCTCAAAACCGCTTGTTTGCGCCCGGACCATCGAAAGCACACCCGTATCGTTCATCACGTACAACATATCATTCACTATTATGTATGGTCCCAGTCCGAATTTGTTCTGTCCGCCGCTCGTCCAGAGTATATTTCCCCGCAGATCCATGCAAACCAGCCGACCGTCAGGGCGAACCCCGTAAATATTGTCCTGGTAATAAACAGGGGTTTGCTGGTCAGAGCCGAAAGTTTCTGCCTCAAGCTCAAAAAGAACCTCCGGCTGCATTGCCCCGTCCGCTGCCTGGCTGAGTTTCATCATCATGCTGCCCCTGTTATAACCGCCTGATAGGAACAGCCGCTGGCCCTCCAGTACAACCGGCGAGGGAATATTCGCGATACGTATCTTCCAGGCATCGCTCTGCCAAAGCAGCCTGCCGTCACTTGCGCCAACCCCAACGATCCCGCCGCTTGCGGAATATATATACATCCTCTCGCCGAAAAACTCCGCAGCCATTATAGAACTGTGCGTCATCGTCCAGCCCTGCGTATTAGGGCACTGCCAAACAGTCTCGCCGCTCTCACAGTCAACGGCAATCATCATCTGCTCATCCCCGGCCGGGGCGATTATCACCTTGCCGTCCTCGATCAGCGGACACTGACCGGCGTACCAGGGCGGAACGGTGGTTCCGTACTCCGCAGGCAGGTTCAGCATCCACTTAAACTCACCCGTACGCGCATCAAGACAGGTCACATGACACTTCGGCCCGATAGCGACAACCCAGTCATCCGTAACCGCAGGCACCGTCCTGCTCATCCCGTGGTTGCGCTTTATAGACACCGGGTAGGAATACCGCCATATATCTTCACCGTTTTCCAGCGAAAGACACCGTATAACATCCCGCTGCCTGTCACGGTCATAGTCAATTAAATACGCCATCCCATTAAGCACCGCCGCTCCTGCATGACCTTCCCCGGCCTCCAGCGACCAGACAGTCTCGGGACCTGTCTCGGGCCACTTTTCAAAAAGCGTCACATCCGGGTCGACAGCGATATTGTCCCTGCCCGGTCCGCGAAAACAAGGCCATCTGCCCGGTATATCCGACGGTTCGGCAGTTGCCTTTTCCAGTATGCCTTCGACTTGTATCAGCCCAGCGGTTTCGCTTTTCGGCGGCGCATTGTCGGCACCGGGCAAACGGGGTTCCAGTTCCGGCGGCTGGATCGAACTTAAAATGTGAACAACCGCGAGCATCGCCGCAAGCGCGATAAACACCGGTATGGACCGAATAAGGTAGACACGTATTATTTTTACCGCCTGCATGTCACTCATTCCGCAGGGCCCCCAACATATCTTTCCTAAGCGCAAGCTGCGAAGCGATCCACGTCCACACCACACCGCTTATGATAATCCCGGCAGTAGTAACAGAAATTGACAGGTACGGAACATCGCTGCCCGCAGCCGAAACAACAGGCCACGCAGCGACAAACGCGGCGAGCACCCCGGCCGCCGCACCGTAAACAAGCAGCAATATGTGTTCACAAAATACCATGTTTCGTATATCCCCTTTGGTGTAACCTACCGCCCATATCATAGCAAGTTCACCCATCCTGCCAAGAACATTCCGCACAACGATAAAACCAAGCCCCGCTGTGCCGAGTATCAGTCCCAGCCCGCCAAGCAGTTGAAATATCGATATGTAAGTGTTCTGCACGCTGTTGAACATCGCAAGTCTCTCCGAAGCCTGCACCGCCTCGAACCCGTGGTCACGCAGCCTTGACGAAAGCATCCCCGAAACCTTTTTAATATTTTCATCAGTCGCCGGCTCGATGTCGATCAAAAATACCCTGTAACCCTCATTATCCGGAAAGTGTTCCTCAAAAGCCTCGTTCGATATCATCACGCTTCCCTGCAGCATCGAACCCTGAACAGCGGCGACGATCTTCAGCCTGATTTTCTCCCCCTTCTGGCTGCGGTATTCGATAAACCCGCCAACCTCTTTGCCCAGTGACCATTTAACTGTCGCGTAATCCGCTATCGCCGGGACAATGTTATCTTCTGCGTTTTCATCTTCCAGCAGTATCCACGGATTGGAATCCCTCTCCGGTTCATTTTCAATCTTGTTAAACGAAAACGCCCCAAGCTCTGCAAGCCTGTCATTGTCAACACCCATTATCGTCGGCTGTTGAGGCCGGTTCAGGCTAAGACAGCTCGCCTCGTCCCCCTCGCGCAGCCTGCAGTTTACAAAGTTAAGCTCAGCAGCCCCGCCCGGGTCAATGCCGTAAACATCTCTGCCCTTTTCCGTGTTAAGATCCTCCGCCAGTCCCACCGTCGCCTGCCCGTAAAGCTCGAACCCCCCCGTGCCAGACTGCCTCGCCCGCGGATTTTTCACACCCAGGTTCCCGTTCACCCCTACCGCTGTTATCATGAACGTGCCGCACGCAATAAGCGTTATAACCGCAAGGCTCCTGCCGACCTTAACCCCCGAATTCTTCACCGCCAAACCTGCCTCGCTCTTTAGCTCGAACCGCTGCGAGGTTATAACGGTCCTGAGCATATCCAGGGTGAAAAATATCAGGCTGACCAGAAGCAGCCCGCCGGCCCCGAAAAAAGCGCCAGTTGACAATTCGCTTTTCGTCAAGCCCATATACACAAGCCCCGCTGCACCTGCAAGACCGGCGATATAAACAGTCCTTGAAACCAGCCCGCTGCTTTTGCCTTTACCCGGCAAGAGCAACTGCCACTGAACATTTCCCTGCATAAGACTGACCGCGCTGTTTTTCAAAACGCTCCTCGCGCTTAGCCATATAACGAAAACTGAAATAACAACCGCAGAGCCTGCCCCGATAAGCACGCTGACAACGTTAACATGAAAATAAAGCTCAGTCCCCGCTACCGCTCCGCTCCAGCCGGTGGTAAGCGCCCATATCAAAACTTTAGTATACACTATCCCACCTGCCGTGCCGACAACAGCGCCGGCAACAGCAACGATTATTCCTTCCAGCAGAAACAGCCCGCGAATAAGTCCGAACCTTATCCCAGCCGCTTTAAGTATCCCTATCTGGTCCGTCCTGATCTCAACGCCAAGCGCGAAAGTAAGCCCAATCAGTATCACCGCCGAGAATATCAAAAACATGCTCAGGCCTAAGAAAAGCTGCCCGAAGTCGGTTGAACCCTCCGCAGCCTTCATTGAAGGCGCCCGAACATTAACAAAAAACATCCCCAGGCTCGCCGGGTTCACATTTTCCGCCAAGGCCCCGGCTACCTGCGTGCCTGTTCGTCCCTCAGCCTCCAGCCGCACTTCGGTCAAGGTCCCGTATCTTCCCGCCCAAAGCTGCTGACCCGTCTCAAGATTAACAAACGCCTTAGGCGTACCCTTGTACTTATCCCAGTACGCCTCGTCCTTTTCCCGTATCCTGTCAAAATCTATCGGCACCGGTGAACTCCAGTCCCTGCAGTTTTCGGCATCTTTCAGCCCCGGAAAATCAGGCATTAAAGAGCCGTCCACACCCGGCGTATCCATTGGTATTATTTTACTGACAACAAAAGATGCCTTCTTTTCGACCAGCCTGAAACTGCCCGTAAGCACAAAATAATCCAGCGTAACCGTATCCCCCAGCCCGGCATCAAGGTCCTTCGCGGTCCAGTCCGTAAGCGTTATGCCCGCAAGCTTTCCGTCATCGGCGCTATCGCCCGGCGCGATATCGGCAAAGTCCCCGACCCCCGAAACCGCTGATACCATCGAATACGGAGTGGACCTGTCACCGCGGGAAATACCGTTGACAAAATATGTAAGTATTCCCACAGGCTCGCGGCCCATTGACATTACCGCATCGGCGACGCTTTTATTTATAAATACAGACTCTGCCCTAAGCCGGAACTTATCCCCGGCCTTTTCGATATCCACCCCAATATCCTCAACAGCAAATTGCTCCCTTACCAGCCTGTTAACACTTTCGGCGGTATCTGAATCGACTTCCGCTCCGCTGGTCCCGGTAAGACACATATTCACCTTACCGGCAAGATTCACCCTCTTTTGCAGTTCTTCAAGCCCGACAAAAACATTCAAAGCCTGTGATTGTCCCGCATTTAAGCCAAACTCCCCGAAGCTGTCCCTTGAAACAACTTCCCCGACTTCGATCCGCAAACTCAGCGTCCTGTCCTGCCTGTTCGAAAGCGCAGCGCCTGCAGGCATCGTGCCCGGCTTCGCGGTCGTAATGATAATTTCCTCACCCGCAGAAACACCCAGCCGTTCCGCAACGGCCCCGTTAATAGACGCTCCGTTCCCGCCGCCGCCCGGCTGTCCTTCGCCGGTGCCCATTAGCTCATAAAAACCTGTGTCCACCCCGTAAATATTTACCTGGTTGACGATACGCTCTTCACCGCCAGTGGAAACACTGCCCTTTAAATACAAAACCCCCGCAACATCGGTCTTCAACTGCCCTGTGATACCTTCAACAAGCCTCTCCGTAAAAAAACCATCCTGCCTGACCATCGCAAGTTCTGTCCCGCCCAGCCGGTCCCGCGTCTTTTTCAGCAGGCTGTAACTTACCGAATCGCCCACTATAAGCGCACCGGTAAGCGCAGCGGTGCACACCGCAACCGCAGCGGCAACACTTAAATTCGTCAGCCGGTAATATCTCAAAGACTTAATTAAAAGCCACGCAAGTTTCATATACAATCAAATCCTAAACTAACCTTCCGAGTCGAAAAGCCCGCCGTTCTCAAGCCTCTTTATAAACCTCATCCGCCGCGCATGCTCCATCGAATGTGTCACCATTATCATTGTAAGCCCGCTGTCTTCGTTCAGCCCGCAAAGCAGGTCCATAATATTCCCCGACGTCTTCATATCAAGAGACCCCGTAGGCTCATCGGCAAGCAGAAGTTTGGGCTGGTTTATCAAAGCCCGCGCCACCGCAACTCTCTGTCTCTGTCCGCCGGAAAGCTGACCCGGGTTATGCTCGCTGAAATCACTGAGCCCCACCCGCTCAAGCAATGACACAGCCCTTGCTTTTTTTTCAGCGTGAGTTTTTCCACTGTCCCCGATAGTCGGAATCAGAACATTCTCCAGCACCGTGCACTGAGGCAGCAGGTGATGAAGCTGAAAAACAAAACCTATCTCATGGCGTCTAAGCTCAGCGAGTTTTGGCTCCCCAAGCTGCCCGTATTCCCTGCCCTCAAAAACCACCTCACCTGCTGTCGGTTTATCCAGGGCGCCAATAATATTCAAAAGCGTGCTCTTGCCGCAGCCCGACGGGCCAACAACCGCCATCGAAATACCTTCTTGAACATTCAAAGACACCCCATCCAGCACTTGAACCTCATCGGCCCCTTTCGGCGAAGGATACGTCCTGGTCACATTTTTAAGTTCAAGCATTTTTACCCCGCGTTAAAACAGATCGAAGAATTAACTTTCCCAAAACCTCAAACCTCACCACCGGCCAAACGGTCATAGACCCCTTTAAGTGTTTCCACTGAAAGCGAAACATCAAACCTCTGCTCGGCGATTTTCCGCGCACTTGTCCCCATCCGGTCCAGCTGTTCCCTGTCAGTAAGCACCCTCTCCAGCGCCCCGGCCAGTTTGCCGGCTGTATTCGGCGAATACAAAACACCGGCCCGTTCCTCACCGGCAATAAGCTCCGGAAAAACCCCTGCCTCCGGTTCTACCACCGGCACACCCAGCGCAAAAGCCTCCAGCACATAAAGCCCATATGCCGGCGGCCTGACCTCCGGAACGCAAACACACGAAACGCCCCGCAGAAAATCCAGCTTCTCACCGCCTTCAACAAAACCCCTGAACTGGACATCACTGTCAACCCCGGCCTTTGCCAACTTAGCTTTCAGACCGTCGACAAACTTAACATCCTCTCCGGCAAGCCCTCCGGCAATTTTCAGCTTGACATCTTCAAGCCCCACCTTGCCCTTAAGCTCAATAAAGGCATCGACCAGCACATCAAGACCCTTGCCCGGGCACATCCGCGAAAGATAACCAATACTCGGCGACTCCGGAGCCTGCTGTCGCGGAACATACGCAGAAATATCTATCCCCATCCGCACCACCGAGAACTTCTCCTCGCCCGCTCCAAGTCTTTCGCGCATAAACGTTTTATAATACTCGCTAACCGGGACGAACATATCGATATCCTCACACCTCTGCCGCAGTATATCCCACGTCCGCTTCCTGTAATCGTCCGGCAATGCGTCGACAAACTCATCCTCGTCCTGAAGCATACAGACAACAGGCACACCCAGCCGGGCCTTTATCTCCCCGGCCATTCCCGCCAGCAGAATATTAGACAGGCAAACCACATCAGGCCGGTTCTCATCCTCGCTTAGCCACTCGACCAGCCGCCGCAGCTCCTTAACCTGTCTGCCATGCTCCCCCATCAGCATCGATATCGTTGTCTCGCCCAGGCTCGCAGCGTCAACCATCGTCGCACGCTTACTAACTATTTCAAGCAATCCCCGCCTGTCGAACAGTTTATCAAGCCAACGCGGGCTCTTGCGAAATATCGCCATCTTCTGCTGCAAATAAACATTAATCCCGCCGAAAAAAACCGGCGTATTCGTCGGGTCCTGCCCCGCCTCGGCCTGTAAAGGCAGATAAAGCGGCATCATCAGAATATCATACCCCTGCCTGCGCAGTCCCTTGACCAGCGTAATATCCCGCTGGCAGTTTTCGCAGTAAAAATTCTTACCCGAACCGGGCGTAAGTTGTGCTATCTTCATCGACCATCCCCCGTAATATTTTCAAAAGCGTAAACATTCCCGTCGTCACTTCCCACAATGAGTTTCCCGCCGGCATAACCGGCGCAGCTCTGCACCGCACGGGTCGTATTATACGACCACAACTTATTTCCGTTCTCAAGACCCAGCAGGTAAATCCTGCCGTCGTCGCTGCCGAACACCACCTTATCCCCGCAAATAACCGCCCCTGAGTTTATCGCTTCCAGCGCGGCAAAGTTCCATACCACCTTACCGGTGACCTTATCAAGACAGTAAAGTTTGTTATCCCGTGAACCGGCGATTAAATACTTTTCGCTCACAGCAGGCGGTGCGAAGAAAGGCCCCTCGGCACCGTCAAAACTCCACACAACCCCGCCTTTCCGGGCATCGGCCTTTATCAGTTTGTTGTCATAGTTGCCCGCGTAAACAAACCCTTCCGCCATCACGCACGAACCTGGTATATACGCCCCGGTATCTATCTCATGCAAAAGCTCCCCGGACCCTGCCGAGAGCACCCGAACCATCGCGTCGCAGCTTCCAAACCCCGCGAAATCACCCTCTACACATGCCGTGCCGTTTATATAACTTTCGGCCTGGTATGACCATACCTCCTTCCCCGTCCGGGCGTCAAGGCAATACAGCCTGCTGTCATAACTGCCGAACAAAACCCTAAGCTTCCCATCGCCAGGCTCATAAAAGTTGACACCCCCCAGCACCTTCGCCCCGGCCTTGAACTTCCACTTCAACCTTCCCTCTTGTTTATCCAGGCAATATACATGCCCGTCCGAGGATCCGAAATAAACACAGCCGTCCGCGACACATGCCGTACCCTCAATCACCCCTGCCGTCTCGAACCGCCAAAGCTCCTTGCCCTGCCCGAGCCCCAGGGCATAAAAAACCTTATCCGCCGAGCCGATATATACAATCCCGCTGTCGATAACCGGCGAAGCCTTCACCGCACCGCCGGTTCCGAACCGCCAGGCAAGCGAAAGCTTATTGCCGATCTGCGTATCTGTAAAACCTGTCAAACCCTGCTCGTACCTGTAAACCGGCCACGCCGGGTTATAAACCGACTTTGTCTGCGAAGCAGGCTTGTCGCTGGTCTCCGTTGGATCGTGCCATTTTTTACAACCCCCCGAAAAAGCCCAGATAAGCATAAGCAAAACTGTTATGTATCTAAAAGCTGTCTTCATAACCATATTTTAGACAAAAACGCCTCTGTTTTCAACTCATAATAAATCCAGCCCCGGCTGCTTTTTCACTGGACAAGACGGCACGAGCAGGCTATAGTCCCCTCAAAACAATTTGTTACTCTATTGGAAAGGGGGTTTTTATGCCTACAAAAGACAATCTTCAAGAGGCTTTTGCCGGTGAAAGCCAGGCAAACCGTAAGTATTTGGCATTCGCTCAAAAAGCGGACAAGGAAGGCCTGCCGCAAGTGGCAAAGCTTTTCCGCGCCGCAGCAGCAGCCGAAACCGTACACGCTCACGCCCATTTCCGGGTACTTAACGGCGTTAAGGGAACTCAGGAAAACCTGACCGCCGCTATCGAGGGCGAAGGGTTCGAGTTCCAGGAAATGTATCCGAAATTCGTCGAAGAGGCCGAAAAAGAAGGCAACAAAGCCGCACTTATCAGCCTTAAAAACGCTATGGAAGTCGAAAAAGTGCACCACAAACTTTACAGCGATGCCCTCCAAGCCGTCAAATCGGGCAAGGACATCGCAGGCGGAGAGTTCTACATCTGTGAAATATGCGGCTATACCGAGCACGGCCAGGCACCCGAGGTCTGCCCCGTATGCGGAGCCAAACAGGAAAAGTTCTTCGAGGTAGTATAAAATCGATTGGGTGGACGTATCGGCCAATACTGCAAACAAAAAACCCCGTAACGGTTATATCGCTGCGGGGTTTTGTTATACGAATATTTTGCTGGGCGGAAAAATTTAATCCTGGTGAAATGCCTCCTCAAGCGGCATCCACCACTCGCTCTCCGGGCACGTTGGCAGCCGGTACTGACAAGGCATGCAATGCTCCCACCATTCCTGAGTCCGCGGATCGTCGGCCATCTTCTTCATATCCGCGTCAAGGTCGCCACCGGTATACTCAAAATAACTGAACAGGCAATACTTACCCGGCTCGGTCTGGGCGATATATATGGAATAATTGCGAATGTTGCAGTCCGTTATCTTCGCAGCTATGTCAGGCCATACATTTGCGTGCAGTTTCTTATACTCTTCGATCTTCTCTTCCTTAATACCCAGTGCCATCCCGACTCTTTGAGGTTTGCCCATTTTTTTCTCCTGTTTTTTGTTTACCTGAATTTTACAATTTGACCTGTATGATATGCCCTGCAGATTAAAAGGGCAACTTTTTTATAAAAAACGGCCAAAACCCATTTCCGAACAAAAAGGAGCTTGATTATCTTAGAGACAAGCCGTATAATTGTAATTTATGTAAATGAAACAAATTAAATGGGGTTGCAGATATTTGAAAGGAAAGAAAATGAAAAAACGTATTTTCCTGTTAATTATTCTCGTATTACTTTTTGTCGCCGCACAGTCTGTCTTTGCTGAGGGCAAAGGAAAGGGAAAAGGCAAGGGTCAGGGAAAAGGCAAAGGCCGGGACAAAGCGAATTCAAGCCAGGTACAGGAATCAGAAACCGACGAGGAACAGCCGGAATCCGAACTGGAAGATGAGGACGACGATTTAGACGACCAGGACGACGACGAAGACAAAGATGATGACGACGATGAAGATAAGGACCGGGATCGTGAACGTAAACGCGACCGCGAAAAGGACCGCGACCGTGAGCAAAAAGGCAAAGGCGACGGCAAGGGAAAGGGCAAAGGAAAAGGGGCCAGCATGACCGAGGACCAGGAACACGCAATGGTCCACGGACAGGGCAAAGGTAAAGGCCAGGGACGAGGCAAAGGCATGGGCGATGAAGAAAAAGGCCGAACAGCCGCACTTGCAAGGCAGATAGAGAGACAAAAGCAAAAACACATGGAAAGAGTAGCAAGGCTCGAACGCATAAAGGAGCTCGCTTCCGAAAAAGGAAACGAAAAACTTCTCGAAAAAGTCGACGAGCTTATGGAAAAGGAACAGCAGCGTTACGAGAAAAAACTCGCAAGATTCGAATCCAAAAGCCAAACCGCCCCGGCCAAGGGCAAGAACAAAGATAAAGGCAGCGACGACGATGACAGCGATGATGAGCAAGATGAGGACCGGCAAGACGATAACAAAGACATGGAAGATGAAGATTAATTATCGATAATCAAGAATCGAATATTGCAAAAAAGTTTTAATATTATTCTTTGCGGAGCAAAAAATGAATCGGGCAAAAAACATCACGATAACACTTGCTGTGCTTTTATTGATCGTTTCAGCAGGCTGCAAAAAAAATGACACCGCCGCGACAGAAGCAGGCTCTGACACGCAAATGACCCAGCAGGATTATGAACGTCAGGCCGAAAAGGAGATAACAGAAGATAATATGGAAGACGAACTGCAAAAAATAGAACAGCAGATTGAACAGGAAGCAGCCGCACAATAGAAGACTGAAACCAAAAGCCTCAAAGAAGTATTTGCCGCTGAAACAGGGCCGCTTTAGAATCGACAGCCCTTGATAGTTTCGACCATGACCTCGATATTCTCAGGAGGCGTCTTTATATCGAGGTCATGCGTCGAGAAGATTAGAGCCCCGTCCTTTTTACCCACCTTCTCGAAAACATCCTCGACATGCGATCTTACCTCGTCGACGCTGCCCTGCGATATGATATAAGTGTTGTCAAGGCCCCCGTAAAGCGCAAGCTTATCGCCGTACCTGCTGCCGAACTCGCCGATATCGTTAAGATGCGGCTGAAGCGGATTAACCGCGTCGATCCCTATCCGCACAAACTCGTCCATCAGCGGCATTATACTTCCGCAGCAGTGGAACAAAACAGCCTTGCCGTGACTTTTCGCTATCTTCACCATGCGTTCGGCATAGTCGAAACAGTAACGCCTTATCATATCAAGCGACATCATAGGCCCCTTCGCCGAGCTGACATCCTCCTGTATATACAACGCAGTTATATCCAGCCTGCCGCATGCCCTGTCGACAACCTCGTCCATCACCTTGCCTATCCGCTCGGCAAGTCTGCCCATCTCCTCTTCGTGGTCCATCATATCGAGGTATATCTTCTCATGGCCGAGCATATTTCCAAGAACACCGAAAGGTGTCAAAAAATTCATAACCACCGCCCTGTCGGGAAACTCTTTCAGGTCCTGTTCCACAAGCTCGAAAGTGTCCTCGGCACCGGCATCGGGCATAGGCACCTCGTCCACCCTGCTCCAGTCAACCGGGTAAGGCTCCACAAGCCACGGCACACCCAGGCTCTCGCCGAACTTGCCGGCCGGAAACTCCACTTTCGGAAAAGTTTCGATAACATCAGCGTCATAATGCACAACCCGCCAGTGACGGTGCCCTATCCTGTCCTCATACTGCTGCATCAGCCTCCGGTCCATCCAGAAATTAAAAGCAGGCCTGTCCGGCTTTTCATGTGCAAGCGATTTCAATACCCTCGTCTTGGAATCCATATCTTACCCTGTCTTTTTTCAGTCATTGTTCTGTATAAAAAACTAATCCGCTGCCTTTTCGCAATATTCTTTAAGCAGTCTTACATATATCCTGTAATTTTCGAGTGATACATCAGGCGGCGTCTGGTGATCCACCGAAGCGATAAACCCGCCCTGTTTCATTACCGGCAAAAGCCTCTCGAATTCTTTTCGCATAGGCTCCTCTCCGTCTTTCATGATGGTCTTATCAAACGCCCCGATAAGCTTGAACTCCGGGTGCTCCCTGCGTATCTGCCCAACGTCAACCCCTGCCATCCTTTCAAGAGGCAGCACTCCCTCGATGCCCACTTCCTTAAGCCACGGAATTAACTGCGCGATATCTCCATCCGAATCCACAAACGGAATTATACCGTGCTCTTTCAGCCTCGGCACTATACGCTTGTAATAAGGCGCCAAAAACTCGTCGAAGTTCTCTTTTGAAAGCATCGGCCCGTGATTGTACGACATATCCTCGCCGAACGTCATAAAATCCGGTTTGACTATCTCCACCAGCCTGTCGAGCATCTTAAGGTTATACTCCGTCACGTCGTTGTTCATCTCATGCATCAGCTCCGGGTAGTCGTAAAAAGCGTACATATGCCCCTCTATCCCGAACAGCGTCCGCGGAAACCAGAAATAACCGTCGAAAGTTATCCAAACCACGGCATCACCGTTTTCGTGCTCTTTCGCCCAGCTCCTGAACATCTCTTCACTGAACGAGCTTTCCGGGAAAAGCGCATCCTTATATTTCCTGTAATCGTCGGGATTCTTGAGAACGGGCGCACCGTGATACTCCGGTACAGGCAGACCCTCGCCCCTCGGCAGAAACCACCACTGGTAATAACGGTCAAGCCCGAAATGAGAACGTATCTTAGCCGGGTCCGTAACAGGCAGCGAACGGTCAAGCCCCTGCTCGTACCAGTTTTCAACCGTCTTGTCCCAGTAACCCGCCCATTCTATCATAGGCACCCGGTCAACCGGCTCAAAATTCATAAGCGCCCTGAATCTCTCAACATTGTTCATGGATTTCCCTTATATATTCTGCCTGATTATTATTTGAGTTTTTCTAAACTATTAAATCGCCCAATTCGGCCTTAGTGTACTCGGGTGCACAATGCGATTCAAGCAAATTTCATCTGAAATCCCTCAAAAAAATATCATGCAGGAAATATTGCTATTATGGAAAAAAGGTTGAAATTTATCCGTTAAACGGTTAATTTAACCCAGCCGCGGGACCGAGTGGCCCCCGGCTTTTTAACTGGAATGTAGTGGCTGTTTTATTCAAGGGGAGTCAAAATGAAGCGAAGTATTGTATTTATCCTGACCGTAACTGTAATAACCGCTGTCTTTTTTGCCGGATGTGCCAAAAAAACCGACGAATCCGCGCAGGGCCAGTCCGAACAGCAAACCGTCAACCTCTCCTACAGCGTATTTTTCCCGCCCACACACATACAGTGCAAGACCGCCGAGTCCTGGGCAGACGAGGTAAACAAACGCTCAGACGGCAAGATAAATATCACCGTTTATCCCGCGGGCACACTCACTAAGGCGCCCCAGTGCTACGAAGGCGTAGTTTCCGGCGTTTCCGATATAGGCATGAGCTGCTTCGCCTACACACGCGGCAGGTTCCCATTGCTTGAAGGAATAGACCTTCCCCTCGGATACCCAAGCGGAACCGTCGCGACTCGCGTGGCGACAGACATAGTTAAAGAATTCAGCCCCGAAGAAGTCTCCGATGTAAAGGTCCTTTACGTCCACGCGCACGGACCGGGTATGCTCGCCTCTAAAAAGCCGGTCCGCTCAATGGACGACATGTCCGGCCTCAAGGTCAGGGCAACAGGACTCTCTTCGAAAATAGTCTCTTCGCTCGGCGGAACACCCGTCGCCATGAGCCAGCCCGAAACATATGAAGCCCTCCAGAAAGGCGTTGTAGACGCCACCTTCTGCCCCGTCGAAACCCTCAAAGGCTGGAAGCAGGGCGAAGTTATAGACACCGTTACCGACACATCGGCAATAGGCTATACAACATCCATGTTCGTCGTTATGAACAAGGACAAGTGGAACAGCCTATCGCCTGAAATGCAGAAACTCATAGAAGAGGTCAGCGAACAGTGGGTCGCCAAACACGGCGCAGCCTGGGACCAGGCCGACGAAGAAGGCATGGCGTTTATAAAAGAGCTCAACCGTGAAGTTATCGAGCTTTCACAGGACGAGCAGGCTAAGTTCGTCGCAGCCGTTAAACCAATACTCGACGACTACGTCAAAAAAGCTAACGAAGCAGGCCTGCCCGGAGACAAGTTCCTCGCACGTTTGCAGGAAATGATCGCAAAGCATAGTTCACCTGCTGAATAAATACTAAAACGGCAACCGGTCACATGAAAACAGGTCAAGTTGAAAAACACGGCCCTGCCGCAAAGGCAGCGGCCATCTACACCGCCGCACTCAAATCGGTCGTGATGGCAATGGTCTTTGCGTCGGGTGTATGTGTTTTCGTAATGATGACCACTACCTGCGCAGACGTTATCCTCCGCCGTTTCAATATGCCTCTTACGGGCGCTTACGATATTGTAAAGATATGCGGCGCACTTACTCTCGCCCTTGCTCTGCCTTACACCACAGCGGTCAAAGGCCACGTTGCGATCGAATACTTTTTCCATAAGCTCAACCGTAAAGGCAGAATCGCCGTCGACTTCGTAATGCGGGCCCTCGCTATAACCCTGTTCTGCTTTCTTGGCTGGCGAAGCTTTATGTATGGAAACCAGCTCCGAAACACCGGACAGGTAACACAAACACTGAAGCTGCCCGTATACTGGGTCCCCTGGGTCATTGGACTGTGCTGCTTCGTCGTCATACTTGTAACACTTCACCACCTTCTACATCCGCGAAGGGAAATGATAAAACCATGACACCTGTCCAGATCGGAATATTAGGCTGCATTGCGCTGTTCATCCTGCTCGCCGCTTCCATGCCGGTCGCTTTCGCGATGGCAATTGTCGGCTTCGTCGGATTCGCCGCAGTTGTAACCCCCCAGGCAGCGGCCAGCATGATAACAATAGACCTCTATGAAACATTCTCCTCGTACAGCCTGACCGTTATTCCGCTTTTCGTCTTCATGGGCCAGATCGCCTTTCACACCGGCATCAGCAGGCGTCTTTTTGACACCGCCTACCACTGGCTCGGCGCCATGCCCGGCGGCCTTGCGATGTCAACCGTCGGGGCCTGTGCAGGTTTCGGCGCTATTTGCGGTTCCGGCCCGGCGACCACTGCGACAATGGCCTCGGTCGCGCTTCCCGAGATGAAACGATACAATTATGACATGGAGCTCGGCTGCGGTGCGGTCGCCGCAGGCGGCAGCCTCGGCATGCTCATACCCCCAAGCGTTGTGTTCATAGTCTACGCGATACTGACCGAACAGTCCGTCGGCAAGCTCTTTATCGCCGGTATCCTCCCGGGCATCCTTATAGCATTCCTTTTCTGTGTAACAATTTTTATCAACTGTAAACTTCATCCGCACCTTGGCCCTGCAGGTCCGTCTTTCACTTTCGCTCAAAAACTGCGTTCTCTTGCAGGCGTTTCAGAAACACTCATTCTCTTCATTCTCGTCATCGGCGGAATGTTCGGGGGCTTTTTCACTCCCACCGAAGCGGCCGCCGTCGGAGCGGCAGGCAGCATAATAATCTCACTTGCCAGGGGATGTCTGAAAATTAAAATGCTCACCCAGGCCCTGAAGGAAACCATACGCACATCATGTATGGTTATGATAATCGTAACCGGCGCTGTCATCTTCGGCCACTTCCTCGCGATAACCCGTATTCCCTTCTCGCTTGCAACTGCACTGACCAACATGCCCCTGCCCGCCTGGATGGTAATGGGAATGATTATACTTTTCTACCTCGTGGTCGGCTGCTTCATCGACGCCCTGGCACTGATTCTGCTTACCATACCCATCTTCTCACCAGTCATCTCGGAGCTCGGATACAACCCGATATGGTTTGGCGTAATAATAGTTGTCGTCACGCAGATGGGCGTAATATCTCCGCCGGTCGGAGTTTGTGTGTACGTCGTAAGCGGCATCGAACGCGATGTGCCGCTGCAGAAAATTTTCCGCGGCGCGCTGCCTTTTCTCGCCGTCCTCGTCATCTCCGCGATACTGCTTATGCTCTTTCCTGAGCTTTGTCTCTACCTTCCCGAAAAATTCGGCTGATCTGAAGGGAAATAAAAAAATGGCACAAAATACTCAAAACAACAATCTCCCGCCGGTCAATTTCAGGAATATACTCTTCTTCACCGACTTCACAGAGCAAGCGGACCGTGCCTTTACGACCGCTGTTGACTTCGCGATGAAAGACCCCTCCTGCGAGCTTCACCTGCTGCACGTAATCCCTGAATCCGAATCCCAGTTCTGGAAAACCTATATCTATGAAGTTGACGACGTCGACAACAAGGCAAGACATGACCTCGATGAGCAGATACAAAAAGCTTACATTTCAAAACTTCCCGAAGGTCTTAAGCTCAACGTCCAGTTTAGAATAGGCCGCGACGTCGAAGAAATACTCGACTTCGCTAAAGAAAAAAACATCGACCTGATCGTCATGGCCAAACACTCCTCGAGCTCACTCGAAAATGCTTTCTTCGGCGCCGTCACAGAGAAGGTCGCAAAAAAGGCTCACTGCGCGGTTCTTATCGTGCCGCGATTGAAAACCCGCTGAACTCAGCCCCGCGAATATCTCTTGGATAGCGTAACAACAAAAAGCGCCATCAGGCACGCACCGGCAAGCGCCTCGGTCATAGCGATCGCGCGAGTCAGCAGGTGCTGTCTTTCCGGGTATATATCACCGAACCCGAGCGTAGTAAAAGTGATAGTGCTGAAATAAAGCCCGTCCATAAAACTCTGCGGCTGAATATAACCGTTATCCGACCGGTAAACAAGATGAGAATGGCCGCTGCAGTAAAACAACGCGCAAACAACGATAATGACCGCGCTTGCGAACAGCACACGTATAGGCCTTTCACCGTAACCGAAAAGCATCTTGCCGAAAACAAGCTCCGGCAGCAAACGTATCCCCGCAATTATCCGAACCAGCTTTTTGCCGGCACTTAGCCTGTCGTAATTGACCCCCCGGAATTTGCGACAAAGATGTGCGCATCTTTCCTGGTAAAAACTTTCTCCCGCAAGCTGATAATAACCCGCCTCCTGCGAAGCCTGCTTGATGAACCGCCAGAAAGTCTCATCGTCCCCGTACTTGCTGCGTGCGAACTTAACCGATTCATAAACCGGAACCGACTTGCTCTTGGAATAAACCCCAGCAAAATCCGTCCTGTCCTCAAATGTCACATTCGTGAAGTTCCCCCCCTTGCCGAAATAGCTGTTCGTGAACCGCGCTTCGTTATGAAACCTCGCACCCGTAAAAAGCCCGTAACCGTTGAAGGCAACCGTGCGGAACATAGCCTGCCCGGAATACTCCGTATCCCGAAAACAGCACACATGCTCGAAAGTACAGCCGTCAAAACCCGCATAGCTCTTGAAAATACCGTTGGTAAACCTCGATTGCCCCAAAAACTGCGACGAATTAAAAAGAACTTCCTTCTCGAAAACCACACTCATCGCTTCAGGTTCCTCCCACGGAGGCGCGAAGAAAACATCGCCCTCGAACTTGCAGTTGTTAAACATAAGCGGCTGTGAAAGCTTAATGACACTTTTTTCCCCTGCCTGTTCAACATTAAGCCTGCCGCTGTTTATACCAGCCTCTTCTTCAAGCAGGCGGTTAAGATCGACCCTGCCGGTTATCGTGCACGCGTTTAGTTTTATATCCTCACCGTCTGCCAGCGCCTGCAGAACATCCGTCGCCGAAAGCCTTTGGTTTTCACGTTGAAATGCCATCTATCCGCCCCCGATCAATCCGGCTGATTAAGTAACAATTCGAGTATCTCCTCTTTCGTCGGCATCGCCTCGAGCGACCCGAACTTCGTGCACGAAAGAGCTCCCGCTGCCGCCGCGAACTTCACGGCATTGCGAAGTGTGTCCCCCGCACCGCATGCCGCAGCAAACGCACCGCCAAAAGCGTCCGCGCATCCGCTCCTGTCAACCCTGTCAACGCATATACCGGGAAGATGCAGGCTGTCACGCCTGTCAATTATGAAAGTGCCCTTCGAACCCATTTTGATTATCACGCACTCGATACCTCCGGCCACGAGCTCCGAGCCGACCATCTTCAGCTTATGCACAGCACCTGCACCGATCTCGGCAGTCTCGCCTGCACCGACAAAGTTCGGCACGAGCACATCCACAAGGTAATACTCCGAAGGACAGTTAAGAGCGTAACCCGAATTCGTATCCAGCACGCAAAGGTTGGTCTCAAGTATAACCCTCGTCCCGCACATCTTCGCAGTCTTGATCGCCATATTTACCGTCTCACGACCCAGCCCGCCATGTATCATACAGACATCGCTGTCGCCTATAACCCGCTCGACCTCCGCGCAGGCCAGCTCATCAGGGCTAAGCGCACGGTTGGCCCCCTCGCAGCTTATCGTTGTATTCTCCCCAAGCGAATCAACCACCGTCACATTAACACCAGTGCACATCGCCTGCGCGGTCATAACCAGTTCGGTATTCACGCCTTTTTCCGCAAGCGTTCTTATTACGGACCCCCCAAACGGGTCATCCCCAACTTTCGTAATAAGCGAAACTTCGCAATCACAAAGTGCCGCCTCCACCGCCCGGTTAGGCCCCGGGCCCGTAGGCAAACATGAAAAGCCCGTACCCTCGATGCTGCTGCCCGGCTGTGGAAATGTATCACACCTGACCGACATATCAATGTATGTCGGTCCAATAATAACTACCCTCGGGATCCGTCCTGCCACTTGAAAATTCCTAAATTCGCACTCTTATGAATTTTATACCATTGTATATATCATATCGGCTCAATGACCGACAGGCCTTAATCTCGATGGCAAAGAAGAATAAATAAGCAGTATCAGCAGCACAAACGCGCTTATATGCTCAAAAAGGGCTATTTCCATCTCGTGAAAGTGGCTCGTGATATTGCCCGCAAGCCCCGGCAGGAACATATCAACCAGTATCCCCGTTCCCATCGCGCAAATTATCACCGAAACGAGGTATGTTATCGCAGTTTTTATGCCCATCGATTTCCAAACCGTGAAAAATGTCACCGAATTGGTAGCAGGCCCCGTCATCAAAAAAACCATCGCCGCGCCCGGAGAAAGCCCTTTGGCGACCATCGCCGCCGCTATAGGCACCGATGCCGCTGAACACACATAAACCGGAATTCCCCCCACCAGCATCACCAGTTTGCTGACTATACCATCGCCCAGGTGCTCGGCGAAAAAATCATCCGGCAAAAACGCCGCTATCAGTGCTGCTATAACAAGCCCTACAAGCATTGCCTTTCCTATATCACCCGGCAGCGTCACGAACCCATGCACAAAAATCCGTCTCAGGTAATGTAAAGCACCTCCAGGCCGTTTATCTTTTGCGCAGCACGAACCGGCGCAGTCTTTAGCCTCGTTCTCTTGCCTTTCCGCAGGCCCTGTATCCGCAGGCTCCTGAATCTGCACCGCGAACCCGCCGAATATACCGGTAATAAAAGCAACTACAGGACGGATAATCGCTATCACCGGGCCCATAAGGCTAAGAGTTATCATAATACTGTCAACGCCTGTCTGAGGTGTCGAAAGTAAAAATGAAATCGACGCAGCCTTGCTCGCACCCCTGCTTCGAAGCGAGGTCGCCACCGGTATAACCCCGCACGAGCACAAAGGCATGGGTACACCGAAAATCGAAGCCTTAATAACCGGCCCAAGCCCCCTGCCCGCAAGATGCCTCTGCACAAAATTTCGCGAAATAATAACCGACAATATCCCCGCTATAAGGAACCCGAAAAGAAGATAAGGCGACATCTCTGCTATAGTGTCCCAGAACTCTGTCAAAAATGTATGTATATAATCTTTCATAGCTGTTTTTTCTATCTATTAAACGCTCCTTTTACTGCAATGCCTTTCTTTTTTCCAACCGTTTCTATTTTCCTGCCTGCCCGGGCAAACCTCGGCTCGCAAAAACACCGCAGACCGCAATTACCGCACCTGCTGTGAAATAGACCGTTGCAGTTTTCAAGAATCCCTATCCTGCAAAGTGCAAAGTCGTACTTTACAGGGTCTTCAGGGCAAATTTCTGCAAACCTTCCGGTAATCTCTACCGCGGTGCGAAGGTTTATGTTCTTTTTATTATGAAAACCCAAAAACCGCGTCAGCCTTGCCATGTGCACATCAACAGGCACAACCAGCCCCGCAGGGCTTACCTTTTCCCAGGGCCCCGGGTCCACCCTGTCCCTGCGAATCATCCAGCGAAGAAACAGGTTCATCCTCTTGCACGTACTTCCCTTTTCCGGGCTTACCAGCAGGTAACGTAACCCCTCACCGGGGGCCTTGCGAAAACGTTTTCTATAAATCACCGCAAGCTCCGCGGTAAATCTTTCAAGTGCTGGCATAAGATTTTCGTCCCGCCTGTCGCAGAAACCGGCAAAATATTCCTCCAGCCCGCCATGGTCCTCGTAAACGATTCTGAAAATCTCCAGCAGTTCCGCAATATCCCTGCCCGTGTTAAACCTGTGCTTAAACCCCCTTAGAGCAGCCTGTTTTTCCCTGTAAGGCAAACCTGTAAAATTGAAAATATCATCCCCCGTTATCGCAAAAAGCTTCTCAAGACTCCTCTCGATCTGTTTTACGTTGCCGTAAGCAAGCCCCGCCGAAAGAAAACCCGCTATCTCCCTGTTCTCTTTCCCCGCGAAACGATACAGAAACTGCAGCGGGTCGGGCGGGATAAACCTCGGGTCGTTATACTTCTCGTAAATCCGCTCAAGAACTTTTTTTGTAGTTTCGATGTCATTCACTTTTCAGCATCTTGCAAAAATCTTCAAAATCCATGGAATCTATCCAGCCTCTCAGTCTCTGCCGCTTTTTTGCATTCTCGGTATAAAGCTTCAGTGTCTTTTCTATCATCTCCAAAACCTGCTCGTCGTTAAGGTCCTCCGCGGCCTCGAACCCAAGCGCCGGCGAAGGCCCGCTGCACCCGCCGACCAGCAGCCTCCAGCCTCGTATTGTGCCTATAACCCCAACTTCGCAAAGGCAAACCTGTGCGCAGTCGTTTATGCAGTCACTTATCCCGATCTCGAACCGCGCCGGCGTTTCAATACCGGAGAAATCACCCTCGATCCGCTCGCGCAGCTCAGTGCTGTCCCGCATACCTTCCTTGCACCTGCACGCGTTCAGGCAGCTGCGCACCGACCGCACATTCTCACCGACCTGTATATCCTTGTCTATCGCAAGCTCGGCCCAGAAATCATCGACCCGCTCTTCATCGAGCCCCAAAAGCGCAAGGGTCCCGTTGTTCCTTATCTTTATCTCTTTGATGTCGAATTCCTTTGCGACTTGCGCTATATGCTCAAGGGTCTCGGTGCTGATAACACCGCCCGGCAAACGCGGAGCAACAAAATAACGCTGAGAGTTTCTCAGCAGGACGACACCTTTATCTCCGTCCGCGAGCATTGTACTCCCTTAATAACTTTCAAGATGTGTAAATTCCGCGTTCTCCAGCCACTGTTCCGGCCGTGAGATGAACTCGCAAAAACTTTCCATCAGTTTGTAATGCTTCTGCTCCTCGCCTGCCAGGTCCTTGAATACCCGTTTATGTTCAGGGTTTTCGCTCTCCTGCGACTTCTGAACGTAGTAATTCATCGACTCTTCTTCGATCTTCCTGGCCTTTTCAAAAAGCTCTTTGGCGTTAAGCTGAAAATTAAACTTCTCTTTAGCCTTGTGCATCTTCTCGAAAACATCTTTCGCGTCGTTGAGCACTGTGCTCTCAGACACCTGACCCTGCTTTTCGTCGCGCATCTGCTCTATCGTCCTGGCGTGCAGATCCTCTTCGTCTGCAAGCATCGCCATTATCTTCGACAGACCCGGATGGTCGCACTTATCGGCAAGCTCCGCATAGGTCTGTTTTGCCAGCTTTTCTTTCTCAATTGCAAATTCATAAATATCCATATTCGTTTTCCCTTACTAAAATTAACATTACCTCTATTTTATCATTTTCCATGTATATTTCAAAGCCTATTTAATCCCGTTCTCAAGCTTTCGCCACTGCCTGCCGTCACTGGTAATAAGCTCGTCAGCCTCGGCAAAACTGTCACTGCCCACAGGGTATTCATAAGACCCCTCCTTCTTCTCCTGCCACGCATTAAGCACCGGGTCGATAAGCTGCCATGCAACTTCAACATCGTCACCGCGGTTGAAAAGCGTCTGATCCCCGATCATCACGTCAAGCAGCAGCCGCTGGTAAGCCTCCGGGGCCTTGGTCCCGAAAACCTCAGCATAGTTAAAGCTCATATTCAGCGTCCCCATGCAAATCTTCGAGCCAGGCCGTTTCGCCTGAAAGCTCAGGCTGAGGCCCTCGTCGGGCTGTATCTTCAAAACAAGCTCATTGGCGGGCAGATGCTCTATCCCCGCGGATGCGAAAAGCGAATGCGGAACGCCCTTGAATTTTATCGCGATCTCCGTCAGTTTCGTCGACATCCTCTTGCCCGTCCGCAAATAAAAAGGCACATCACGCCACCGCCAGTTGTCGATCATCATCTTCGCCGCCACATAAGTCTCCGTCTTCGACTTCGGGTCTACGCCCTCCTCGTCCCGATACCCCGAAACCTTCTCACCGTCAACCTCACCTGCCTTGTACTGTCCCCTGACAATGTTGCGTGACCAGGGCTCAAAATTAAACCCCCGCACGGACCGCAGCAGCTTGACCTTCTCGCCACGAACTGCGTCGGCGTCGAAAGATATGGGCGGCTCCATCGCCACCAGCGACAGCATGCTCAGCATGTGATTCTGGAACATATCCCTAAGCGCGCCGGACTTATCGTAATAACCAGCCCGGTGCTCAACCCCCAGCCGCTCGGCGATAACAAGCTGAACATGATCCACGTAGTTGCGGTTCCATATCGGCTCGAAGATCGCGTTGGCAAAACGCAGCATCAGAATATTCTGCACCGTCTCCTTGCCGAGATAATGATCGATCCTGTATATCTGAGACTCGTCGAAATACTCGTAAAGGTTTCGGTTAAGCTCCCTCGCAGTCTCAAGGTTCTTCCCGAATGGCTTCTCTATAACCAGCCGCGGCATGGCTGTGCAAACCTCTGACACCTTCTGTGAAAGCCCATGTTCACCCAGCCTTCCGGCAATGTTCACATAAACCTCAGGCGGCACCGACATATAAAAAACATGACAGCAGCTTACCCCCCGCTGCCTGTCAAGCTCGCCGATCCTTTCGCGCAGCTTCTCATAAAGCCCAGCCTCGTCATACCCGCCCGTAACATAAAAACAGCTGCCCGCAAAGGTCTCCAGTTTATCCCCCGCCGGGCTGGCCTCGCTTGATTTAATCGCCGCTTTTACCCGGTCCCTGAACTCCGCGTCCGAATACTCCGTTCTCCCGCAGCCGATAACAAAAAAATCGTCCGCCATCAACCCGTCGGCGTAAAGTCGAAACAAACTCGGAAAAAGCTTCCTGCCCGCCAGGTCGCCCGATGCCCCGAAAACAACTATCCCCGACTCCGGCGCACGAACTTCCGCACACAACGGGCTTCCAACTGATACAAACGGCTCTATTCTCGGCATATTAACCCCTGCTAATTACCCTGCAACTGGTCCGACAACTCTTGTACAGTATGCGCCGGCTTTTTGCAAACATTATTGCTGCAAACATAAGCCTCTACTGCCTGCCTCGGAGCCCTGTTTTGCGTATGAGGAGATACCCTCCGAAGCTTGACATCGTGCCCCTCTGATTTGTTCCACAAGTAAAACGTCCCCGGCAGATACCGTCTTTGCAGCAGGTTCGTCATTTTCCTGCCCGTCTTGTCTGCATCGCTGCCGGTGATAACGATCTCAAGCTTAGGCCCAAGATAGCAACCCCCAGCCACAAGCATATAAGTAAGACTGTGACCCGAATTATTCAAAGCCTCCGCATACCCCCCGAGCGTCTTTTCTATTCGTTCAGCCAGCTTTTCATCGCCGGTTATGTGCCAAACCCGCACCATCGCCATAAGCCCCGCCGAACCGCCGCTCGGTGTAACCCCGTCGTAATCCTCTTTCGCGCGGTAAAGTACGTCACCGCCTGCCTCGGTCATGAAAAACCCGCCGACTTGCTCGTCGTAAAACCGCGCAACCATAGTCTCGGTCAGCCATCGCGCTGTTTCGAGCCAGCCCGGCTCAAAGTCCGCCTCGTAAAGGTCCAGTAAGGCGTTCACCGTAAAAGCATAATCCTCCGCGAACGCCTCACCTTTCGACTCGCCGTTAAATGAATATCTCGCCAGCCGCCCCTGCTCCTCGAAAGGTTTCAATATCAGCCTCGCTGTCTCCTGTGCCGCCGATATATAAGTCTCGCAGCCAAGCCCTGCCCCGGCCCGCGCAAGCGCAGAAACTGTCATCGCGTTCCAAGCCGTTATTATCTTCTCGTCGCGAGAAGGTTCCTGCCGATTTGCCCTCCCCTCCAGCAGCTTTTGCTTTATCGCCGCCAGCTTTTCTCTCAGCTTTTCAACATCTATACCTTTCTCATCGGCAAGCCGCTCAGCCGTCTTTGCAACGTAAAGAACATTCGCACCTTCAAAATTGCCCGTTTGTGTCATCCCGAAATGTTCTGCAATAAGCTCGGCCTCATCAGGTTTCAATAACTCTCGAACCTCGTCCATCCGCCATACATAATAAGTCCCCTCATGCTTGCGCCCCCCTCGCGACGGGTCCGCGCTGTCGGCGTCCCGCGCGCTGTAAAATCCCGCCCCGGGCGCGCCAAGATCGGCGATAATATAATCAAGAACCCCCCGAACAATATCCCCGAAGCCCTCCCGCCCAGTCAGCTTGTAAGCGTTAAGATAAACCCCCGCCAGAAGCGCCTGGTCGTAAAGCATCTTCTCAAAATGCGGCACAAGCCATTTCTCGTCCGTGCTGTAACGATGAAATCCGCCCGCAAGGTGGTCGTATATCCCACCCGCCGCCATCCTCTCCAGCGTGTGCGTCAGCATCTCGCCGGCCTTTTCATCCCCTTCCCTGCCGTACTCGTATGTCAAAAGCTCCAGCATACACGGCTGGGGGAACTTGGGCGCCGCCCCAAAACCCCCGTTCTCACGGTCATATATCCGCTCAAGTGTTTTTACAGTCTCAGCGAGGGCTTCAATCCCCACCTCGCCCCGGCTTGCCTTGTTTTGGCTTTTCAGTGCATCTGTAAGCTTTCCAGCCGAGTCCAGCAGCTTGTCCCGCTCGTTTTCCCAGCTTTTGGCAACCGCAGCGATCAGCCGCATAAAACCCAACCTGCCGAATTTGTCCTCAGGCGGAAAATACGTCCCGCCAAAAAAAGGCTTACCGTCCGGAGCCAGAAAAACCGTCAAGGGCCATCCCCCCGCCCCCGTCATCGCCTGAACCGCAGACATATAAATATGATCAACGTCAGGCCGACGCTCCCGGTCAACCTTTATAGAGACAAAGTGTTCGTTCAAAAACTTCGCTATTTCCCCGTTCTCAAAACTCTCCTCCGCCATCACATGGCACCAGTGACACGTCGAATAACCAATCGAGAGAAAAACAGGCTTATCCTCCCGCCGGGCCTTTTCAAAAGCAGCATCGCCCCACTCATACCAGTCAACCGGGTTGCCCGCGTGCTGGCGAAGATAAGGCGAAGAAGAATCCCTCAGCCGGTTAAGCCTCTCGCCTCCGTTATCAATTGTCTTTTCACTGTCAGTCATTTTACCCCCCATACCCCGCAGGCGTAACCAAACATACCCGCGATAAATAAACACAAAAAATAAAAAAAACACGACCGCATATAACACTCTACGGGCAAAAACTGCCCCGCGGCCGTTCCTTCACTTTCTCAATCGAATAATATCCGCACCAGCTTTTCCGGCTCCATCCGAAATCTGCTGCCTTTGCCCTCAAAAAATCCGTGAGCCTCGATCAAATGAACATTCAAATCCGAATAATAAATACTTTCGCCCGTGCTGCTGTTCTGAACCGTCGTCACCCTCTTGGCAAAACGCCCCGGCTCGGGCCACGGGCAAATAACAACCCCCTTCGCCTCGTCAACCTTCGCCCGACGTTTATCGTCAACATCTACCCAGTTACCAAGCGCAGGCACCGCCGCTTTCGTTACCTCCCGCATCCGCTCAGCCAGCTCAGCCGTTGTCCTTCCAAGCTCGGCCACCGCGTGAGCATCGGCATCAATAATTTCGTAAAGGTCCCGCTCGTCGTCGCCCATAAAACCTTCCGATACAAGCTTCGAGCTTCTAAGCATCTTTTCCAGGTGAATTTCCTGCGGCGATTTCTTTCTCATAATAAACGCCCCGAATAACAAAAATCACATACTAACGGTCACGCAAACTTATCGTAATATATCTTCTCCTCGTCCATGCCCAGCTCCTCAACAAGCACCTTTATCGACGCATCGATCATACCCGGCGAACCGCACAGATAACCCTCGCAGTCACCGGCATTGTCTATCACCCGCGGCACAGCCTGTGTAACCAGCCCCGTCTGCCCGTCCCACTCCTTCTCCGGCTGAAAAACCACCGGCACAAACTGGAAATTCTCCAGCTTCTCCTCGAACTCCTTCATCTCGTCGAGCATAAAAAGCTCCTCAACCTTGTTCGCACCAAAAAAGTAAGTCGCCTTGCGCGTAATATTTTTGTTCACCATCTCATGCAGAATGCTCACAAACGGCGCCATACCAGATCCGCCGGCGATAAATATCATATCCTTATCCGACTCACTCAAACGAAACTCACCGTAAGGACCGTTGAACAATACCTCGTCGCCCTCCTTCAAATATTCAAAGCAGTACGTCGTGCATATCCCCCCCGGAACCAGCCGAATGATCAAATCGACGTGATCCTTCCGCGCCGGGTCCGATGCGATCGAATAAGCCCTGTATACCTCTTCATTGTTCTTCTCATACCTCGGCGTCCGAAGCTGAATATACTTGCCCGGAACAAAATCTATCTCCCCCGGTTCCTTAAGCTCGAACCGAAACAGCTTAATATCATGCGTCAAATCCCGTATCGTACCGCAAGTCGCCTTAAACTCGCGAATACTGAAAAGCTCCTCCGGGATACTTATCTTCATATCCCCGCGAATCTTCACCTGGCACGAAAGCCTCACATCCGAATTCCTCTCCTGCTCAGACAAAAACGGCTCCTCGGTCGGCAGCAAAGGCCCCGCCCCTTCAGTTATCTTCAGCTTGCAAAGCCCGCACGTGCCCCTGCCCCCGCAAGCGCTCGGGATAAATATCTTTTCCTCCGCAAGGGCAGCCAGCACCTTATTACCCCCTTCGACCACCACTTCCCTGTCGTTATTTATCGTCAGCTTACACTCACCGTAGTTCGCTATAAACTTCTCGGATACGACAATTATCCCCGCAAGCAGGGCCCCGATAAGGCTAACTACGATCACCGATGTCAGAATTGTTACCGCCATATCAATTGCCCTGCAAAACCCCTGTAAAACCAATGAAAGCCAGCGCCATCATCCCCGCGATAATAAGCGATATGCCCGGCCCCTGCAGACCCGCAGGTATCGACTCGTTACGCAGCCGCTGACGTATCCCAGCCATCGCCGTTATCGCAAGCATCCATCCAAGCCCGGAACCGAGCCCGTAACCGATCGTCACTATAAAACTGTAATCGCGTATCACCATAAAAAGCGACGTGCCCAGTATCGCGCAGTTAACCGTAATAAGAGGCAGGAATATTCCCAGCTTCTGATACAGAAACGGCGAGTACCGCTCGATTACAAGCTCCACGAACTGCACGAACGCGGCAATTACGATAATGAAAATAATGAACCGGAAAAACTCTATATGAAAATACTCCAGTACATAATGATATACCACCCAGTTTATCGCAGAAGTGCACGTAATAACGAACACCACCGCCCAGCCCAGCCCGACCGCGGCCTTTACCTCACGCGAAACCGCGAGAAACGGGCAAAGACCCAAAAAGTAACTAAGCAAAATATTCTGCGTGAATATCGCCGAAATGCAGACAACAAAAGCCTGCGCCATCTGTGCCTGTATATCCATTACTTATCCTCCCTCGCTATCTTGATCGAGCGGAAAACCCACACCACGATCGCCAGCATGAAAAACGCACCCGGAGGCATTACCATAATGATCCACTTATCCCACATATCCGTGCTGAAATACGGAACCGCGAAACCAAGAAATGTCCCCATCCCCAGAACCTCGCGAAACGCCGCTATAATAAGCAGCACGAACGAATACCCAAGCCCGTTGACAAACCCGTCAACGAACGCCACAGGCAGAGAATTAGAATTCGCGCACGCCTCGCACCTGCCCATCACAATGCAGTTTGTAATAATAAGCCCCACGTAAGGCCCCAAATTCTCGCTCATCTGCGGCCAGTAGGCCTTCAAAATAACGTCAACGATAATAACGTAAAACGCTATGATAAGAGTCTCGACCATCATCCGAATGTTCCGCGGTGTAAAGTTGCGAAGCACCGAAACCGTAACCGCACTGAGCGACAGCGTAAACGTAAGCGCAACGCACATCACAACCGTGTTAAGCACAAGGTTTGTCACCGCCAGCGTGCTGCAAATCCCCAGCACCTGCCCGAACACAGGGTTATTCCCCCATAGCCCCTGGTAAGTCAGCTCCTTCATACTCGGTTTCTGCCCGTTAGGACTCATTCCCCGCCCTCCTTAACACCGACCTTGACAAACCAGCCCTCAAGCGCGTCGTTAATTATCCTCTCGACCCTTACACTCGTCTGCGTCGCGCCGGTAACGGCATGAACCTCTCCCTGCTCCAGTTCGGCCCCGGGCCTTTCCATGCTTATCGCCTTGCCCTCGTAAGATACCTCAAGCCCCGCAAACTGCCCCCGCCAACCTTCGGTAGTTATCTCCGCACCAAGCCCCGGGGTCTCGGCTTGCTCATAAAAATGTATCGAACGAACCGTCTTCCTGTCGGATTTAATTCCAATAACACCTTTAACAGGCGCCCAAAACCCCTGCCCATCGAAAGTCACTGCATAACTTTCTATGCTCCCCCCGCTGCGGTACGTATACGCCCCGCCCGCGTCCTCCTCGGGCTCGGTAACCTTCTCACTGAATACCCGGTTGACCTCGACACCCGTCATCCCCTGCTCAAAAAGCCCAAGCGCCTTGACCACCGCCGACTGAAAAGCAAGCGCCTGGTTAGCCTCAACTCTCTCGCGCGTGTAAATGGTGAAACCGATAACCACCGAGCTGAACACCGCCGTCACGATAAACATGTAAAGCACCGGGTAAAAAGCGTTCTTCTTCAAATTCATGCCGCCTTCTCCTTCCCGGCCTTTTTACCGGCCTTGTACTCCCTCACCATATGATCAAGGATCGGAGCGAACATGTTCCCGATAAGTATCGAGAACATAAGCCCCCCGTTGAATATCGAAAAATTCCGGATAACCGTCGTGAACGTTCCGATGATTATACCGTAAAATATCTTCGCCTCAGTTGTCCGCGGCGAGCTTACCGGGTCGGTCGCCATGAAAAACGCTCCGAACAGAAAACCGCCCCCCAGAACCGCAGGCCACGCACCCGGAACAGGCTCCACACCCGCCCGGAAAAGCACCTCGTTAAGCAATGCGTAAGTTATAATAACAGAAAGTATCGTCGCCCGGCTGGCCGTCTTCGTCCAGAATAAATAAATCCCCCCGATACAGATAAGTACCACGCTCGTAACCCCCGTCGTCCCGCTTATCCGACCGAACAAAAGCGACTTGAAAAACGAAAGCCTCTGTATCTTCACTTCCGTATCCTCGGGTACGTAAAAAGGCACACCAGTCCCCGCCGTTTCCTCGCCGCTGAGCTTCAGCTTCCCCGCCTTGAGGTTGCCCATCGGCGAAGCCCCCGTTATCGCAATCTCACCTTCCTGGCCGGCAGTAGCGGTCGACCAGGTATTAAGCGCGCCCCACGGACCATCCGCGGGAGGCGACCACATCGCAGTCAGCGCAACAGGGAAACATACGTAAACAAAACACCTGCCCGCCATCGCGGGGTTGAATATGTTCTTTCCGAACCCACCGAAAACCTCCTTCGCGAACATTACCGCAAAGGCAACCCCGATAGTCAGCACATGCCACGGCACCGCAGGAGGCATGATAAGTGCGAAAATAGTCGTAGTAACAAAAACCGCCTCGCTTACACCCTGCCCACGCTTACGGCAGAAAATAAACTCAACGATATACCCCACAACCGCCGCCCAGATAAGCATCGCAAGCGTACGCCATCCGAAAAAATATATCCCCCCTAACACACAGGGCATCAATGCCCAAACCACCCTGCGGTTTATGGGCTGCTTACGAAGCAGCATTTGTGAACTCTTTTGTTGCGCCATTAAGCGTCCCCCGGGTTGCCTTATTGCCGCCAAAATTTAAAACGGAAAATTCCCGCCGGCGCCGCAAACTTCTCCAGCCGGGAAAATTCAAAATATCAATTACGAAACAGGCTCGAACTCGTCCTTGCCAACTCCGCAGTCGGGGCAAACCCAGTCGCCCGGAAGGTCCTCAAAACTCGTCCCCGGATCAACGCCGTTCGATGGGTCTCCGGCCTCGGGGTCATAAATATATCCGCACATAAGACAGCGATATTTCTTCATTCCGTTTCCTTTCCTGTTATTCGTTAATTGTTGATTCCGCTTAAGTAGTCGTTCAGTTTCGCAACGTGTGAAATCTCTTCTCTGATTATCTCGTCAACTTCGTCCCTGCCCTTCTGAGTATTCACGCTCTCCTTCAGGCCGACATAAAAATTGATCGAATCCTTCTCCGCGGCTATCGCCCTGGTCAATATCTCCTGCAGCGTCTCATTACCCGTAAACTCCTTCACAGGCGAAGCCTTCCCTTCCCACCCGTGAGCCGAAGCGATCTGCTCAAGGTACCTCGACATCTCGTCGTCCGGGTCGACAACTTCCATATGCCCGTTCTCGCCCAGAAACTCCTGCTTCATCGCCGTGAAAGTCTCAAGGTGCTTTTCCTCCATCTTCGCAAGCTCAAGCATAAACTCCTTTATCTTCCTGTCGCTTGCCTGCTCGGAGGCCTTGCGGTAATACTCCGCGCCCCGCCTTTCTATCTCCACAGCCATGTCGAATATTTCTCTCGCGTCGTAACTGTCGGCCATACCGATTACTCTCCTTCCGCCGCTGGCGGTGTGAATGTCCGCTGCGCCATTTCCTTATCCAGCATATACAAACCGCCCTGGCCTTTGCCGGCCTCTACCATCTTTAGTTTCTTGACTATCGAATCGGCGCTTGCCTCTTCTTCAACCTGCTCGGTGACGAACCACTGCAAAAACATGCTCGATGCGTGGTCGCTCTCAGCCAGCGCCATATCCATCAGCTTGTTAATAAGCGATGTTACCTTCTGCTCATGTTCGTAAGCCTGCTTGAATATCGCCATAGGACCGTCCCACTCCGTAGGCGGCCC
Source organism: uncultured Pirellulales bacterium (assembly GCA_964628195.1). Lineage (GTDB taxonomy): Bacteria > Planctomycetota > Phycisphaerae > Sedimentisphaerales > Anaerohalosphaeraceae > CAZVPF01. Next base: position 127,951 of record CAZVPF010000006.1, read on the forward strand.
CTCGATCGGCATCATCTCCACCTTGCCCCCGCGCTCGATAATGTGATGATAAAACTTCATCACGTGCGTCATCTCTTCCTGCGCCTGAATCCGCATCCAGTTGCCAAAGCCCGGCAGGTCCATCTCTTCCAAAGCAGCAGACATCGAGAAATACAGATACGCAGAATATATCTCCGCGTTTATCTGCTCGTTAAATGCCTTTTGTATCTTCTTACTTATCATAATTTTCTCCTTCCCGAAAATTCCCTGAATTATCGATATCGTGTACTATACTATTATTCCACGATACCCAGTTCTTTGTGTTTGGCAAGTATTTTATCCGCAAGGTCCTCAAGTTCGATAAACACCTCGTCCTTTGGGAACCCCTTTGTCAGCACCGGGTCGAGAACCTCGGCCTTTATGTTCGGCACAAGCGACTGAAGCTGCTCTACCATTTTAGAACCCCAGCCGAACGAACCGATTATGCCCAGTATCTTCGTCTTGGGCCGAAGTGCATTTGCCAACATCGCCGCGTAAGCCGCCTGCGGATGCGCACCGATAAGCACTGTCGGGCTGCCGATTATAAGCGTCGCCGCATCTACAAGCGCCATAGCAAGCTCACCGATGTCAGCCTTTGCAAGGTCGAAAGGCTTGACCTTCAGCCCCCGGTCTATAAGAGAGTCAATAAAATGATTGACCATGCTCCGCGTGCTGTTGTGCATCGAAACATAAGCGACAACCACCTCGCTTTTAACTTCATCGCTGACCCACTGCTTATAAGCGTTGAAAATCGTCTCAGGCTTGTCATAAACAGGACCGTGGCTCGGCGCGATCATATCAATCTCGTACTCTTCCAGTTTTTTGAGATTGTTCTTTATCGTCGAGCGAAACGGCATCATTATCTCCGCGTAATACCGCTTCGCCGCAAGGTCCACTATATGATCCTCATCAACGAACAAACTTGAAGTCGCGTAATGCGAACCGAAAAAGTCGCACGAAAACAGCACCTTGTCCTCTTTAAGATACGTGCTCATCGTCTCCGGCCAGTGCACCCAAGGCGTGTCGATAAACTTCAGAGTCCTGTCGCCAAGCGATAGCTCGTCACCGTCGGCAACCTGCTCGAAAACATCCTCTTCAAGCTGCAAAAGGTCGATAAGCATCTGCTTGCACTTCGCGTTGGCAACAACTTTAGCATCCGGGTAAAGCATCAAAAGATCCGGTATGCTCCCCGAATGGTCCTGCTCACCGTGATGTGAAACGATATAATCTATCTTGTCGACCCCCGCTTTGACAAGGTTATCGATAATAACATCCACCGTCTCAGGGTCGACCGTATCCAGCAGCGCAACCTTCTCACTGCCCCGAACGAGGTATGCGTTATAACTCGTACCGTCGGGCAGCGGAATAAGCTCGTCAAAAAGCCTCCTGTCCCAGTCGATCGCTCCAACGTATGTGATACCCGGCTTTATATCTCTCATTGTTGAAACCTTCCTGTATACTTTACTTTAGCTTTTTCAATTCTTCGAGCGCTGCCTCGTAGTCCGGCTCGCTCGCTATCTCCGGCACAATCTCGATATGCCTGATAACCCCCTCGCTGTCCACAACAAGCACCGCCCTTGCAAGCAGCCGGACCTCTTTAACTAAAAGCCCGTAAGACTCGCCGAAAGATGCCTTGTCAAAATCCGACAGGGCTATAACGTTCTCAACACCCGCCGCCCCGCACCACCGCTTCTGCGCAAAAGGCAGATCCATGCTGATTGTCAAAACTTTTACATCGTCACCGAGTTTCCCGGCCTCTTCGTTAAAACGCCTCGTCTGCGTATCGCAAACCGATGTATCAAGCGAAGGCACCGATGAAATAATACATTTCTTGCCGGCAAAATCTGAAAATTTCACCACCGACAAGTCATTGCCGCGAACCTCGAAATCCGGCGCCTTGTCCCCGGCCTTGAGCTCCGGCCCAAGCAGAGTCAGTGCATCGCCTTTCATCGTAATTACACCTGTTCGTTCATTCATTTCCGTCTCGGCCTCCGATCTAAAATCGTCTCTGCACTTACATCCCGGACACAAAGTGACCACAATAACTGCGAGTATAACCCGGATCGCAAGCTTTTTCATTTCAGAAAATTCCTGATATTTAATAAAAAAATACGGTTTTTAAATAATATTCACGGATTTTAAAAGGCCTAAAACCTCAAAACCGCCCCATTTCTAAGCGGTTTTTCGGTATTTTCACTGCCGAACTTGAGCAATACTGCCTGGCATACTTAATAATTTACCATCTCAAGCTCAAAATGCGCCTGCGCATGAGCACACGCCGGGCAAATCTTAACCGCCTCTGCGCCCTCGTGAACGTAACCGCAGTTCCTGCACACCCATCGGACCGGCTTGTCCCGCTTGAAGACCTGTCCCTTCTCGATATTCTCACGCAAAGCGTTATAACGGTCCTCGTGTCGCTTCTCGGCAACTGCGATACTCTCAAAAACCTTTGCTATTTCGTCAAAGCCCTCTTCCCTCGCCGTCGCCGCGAAACCCGGGTACATCTCAGTAGTTTCGTAATGCTCGCCCTCAGCCGCCTCCTTCAGGTTCTCGGAGGTATTGCTGATTTTGCCTGCCGGAAACGCAGCAGCTATCTCGCACTCTCCGCCCTGCAAAAACTTGAACAACCTTTTGGCGTGTTCCTTTTCCTGGTTTGCTGTTTCCTCGAATATACAGGATATCTGAACGTATCCCTCTTTCTTGGCCGCAGATGCGGCGTAAGTGTAACGGTTCCTTGCCTGGGATTCACCCGCGAAAGCTGTCAATAGGTTCTTTTCCGTCTTGCTGCCTTTCAGTTCCATTCTTAACTCCCTTTCTTTGCTTGTGTTAATTAAAAATAATGCTTATTGCCGCTGTTGCAGTCAATGCATAAACCTTCATAATATAGAGTCTTACGAACAACTTTACAATCTTTCTTAATTTCTTCCGGTATTTCAACGTCAAGTTCTGACGGTGTAAAAATATCTATTATTGTTCCGCATTTCAGACATCTGAAATGCCTGTGGTCGCTCATGTCCGCATCATAGCGTTTATGCTGCCCAGAACCTTCGACAGTAAATGCAGCGCCGATATCGCTTATAGTTTTAAGTGTCCGGTTAACTGTATCGAAAGATATATTGGGCATAACCGGCTTGACCATCTTGTAAACCATATCAGCCGTAGGGTGCACTTTGGTACCTACAAGAGTTCTGTATACCGCCAGCCGCTGCGGAGTTATCTTCAGACCAGCCCTTTTACACCGTTTCCTGAACTCCAATAAAGCCGCCTCATTCACTCCGTGTTTTCTTTCACCGTCTCTCATGATGTCCTCGTATGAATAACAAAAAGCTGCTCTACCTCACCGGACCCATCCCCCCTTAGCCGGCTGGGCACATCATACTACGAAAAACGAAGTTTTAAAGCAAAATTACATAAATCTTAACGCAGTAAAATCAATATTATTCACTAAGGTCGCAGCCCCCCGACTGCAAACCTTAGTTTGGTGCCCGGTACGACCGGACTGCCATGAGCTGTTAGCTTATGAATCCCAGTGCAGCAAACACTGGATATATCTTAAATCTAAATAGTAACTATTACTATATAGTAATCATTCGTCATCGTCAATAACTAATTTTATGAAAAATATCAAAAAATGGCCTACTGTTTTAGCAGGAAACAGTAGGGTATGCTTTGGCCTTGTCTCTACCGTCCGGCTATCATATTATCTAAGTGTTTTTTCATTATAGACTTACCGACGGCAGAATCCCTGTCTTTCAGCGCTTGGAGCATCTTTTTATGAAAGCCCATCGCCACATCCTCCGCCCCATCATAAAGCCCGGTAAAGACTTGTGAAAACTTGTGATATTCCGCTATCGCCTCCAAAGCCGTCTCCAGAACCGGGTTTTTCCCCGCTCGCACTATCGCATAATGAAACGCCATATCCAGCTCCATAAAAACCGGCAGATCGTCAACGGCCCGTTCCATTTCCGCAATTAAACGCTCAATTTGGCCTATTTCAGCATCTGTTATCTTTTTACACGCGAGATCCATCGCCGCAAGCTCAATCGATTCCCTTGCCAGGACAATATCATCAAGAGTTGCCTTTGAGATATCCAGCGGCAAAATCGCCGCAGGAAGCCCCTTAAAGCTGAATTTATGGACGTAGGTTCCGCTTCCGGGCCGGATTTCCACAATTCCTATCTTTTCAAGGTCCGATATCGCGTTGCGGATTGTACCCCTGCTGACGTTGAACTTCTCCGAAAGCTGCCGCTCAGAGGGCAGCCGGTCACCATCCTTATATATACCCCCTGCGAGCATAGATATAAGCTCTCGGACCACTTTCGTATGCAGAAGCTCTTTTTCCACAAAAACTCCAAAATAATCAAAATTGGCTTAATCAATATACCAATTTGAAGTTTACAGGTCAAACTTATCAATTTTTTTATACACGCTTCCGATCCCCGCATTTTAATGTGAAAAAAATCATTTTTCCCGGCAAGGCCCTTGACTTATATAAAAATTGGTCTACTATATAGACCGGTGAGTTTATATCACATTTGAAGCAATTTCAATCTGTAAAGAATAACAAGGCGAAAAAATGGATAATGTATTCAATATCGAAGGCAAAAGTATTGCAATTACTGGCGCAGCAGGTGTGCTCGGCGGCGAGATAGCCCTTTATCTTTCAAGGCTTGGCGCAAAAATATGTGTCGTCGATTACGACGCGATGCGTGCAAAGGAGCTTTGCGACAAAATAGAAAGCGAAGGCAGCCTCGCCATTCCCGTCGAGGCCAACGTACTCGACAAAAAGCAGATTCGACAGGCCTTTCAGTGCGCGGTGGAGACCTTCGGCGAGATAGACGTACTTATAAACGCCGCAGGCGGAAACAAAAAGGAAGCGACCACCGCCCCGGACATGTCCTTCTTCAACATCCCCGAAGAGGCGCTGCGGTTCGTCTTCGATTTGAACATACTGGGCACCATGCTGCCGTGCCAGGTCTTCGGTGAGTACATGTGCAAAAGGGGCAAGGGCATCATCCTGAACGTATCGAGTATGAACGCGTTTCGCCCGCTAACCAAAATCGCCGCCTACTCGGCTGCCAAAGCAGCGGTAAGCAATTTCACACAGTGGCTGTCCGTGCACATGTGCCAGGAATATTCACCCGAAATACGAGTCAACGCCATTGCCCCGGGTTTCTTTTTAACCGAACAGAACCGCTTTTTGCTGACCGACAAAACAGGTGCCCTGACACCTCGCGGAAAGACAATCGTTGACCACACACCGATGAACAGGTTCGGCAGCCCGGACGAACTTTGCGGAACGGTGCAGTGGCTCATCAGCGACGCTGCCAAATTCGTTACCGGCATAGTAGTGCCCGTCGATGGAGGCTTCAGCGCGTTTAGCGGTGTCTAATTCAAAGTGTATAGTAATGGAATAAGGAAAAGCGATGTTATATTTCAGTCGCGGAAGTGAAACTGAAAACCTCTCCGCCGAGGACCTGAAGTCAGGCCTTTGGCAAGCCCTGTCCGCGCTGGGCGAGAAAAAAAAGGTGCTCGCCATACCGCCCGACATAACCCGCTTCTACTCCCGCGCCGGCGAACTTACAAGACAGGCGTATAATTATTACCGGGACAAAATGACCGATATCCTGCCGGCTCTCGGCACACACTACCCAATGACCGACAGTGAGATTGACCGAATGTTCGGCGATATTCCGCACGAACTTTTCCGGGTACACGACTGGCGAAACGACGTAGTTACGCTCGGAGAGGTCCCCTCTGAATTCCTCGCCGAAGTAAGCGAGGCGAAAGTGGATTACACCTGGCCGGCACAGGTAAACAGGCTGCTCGTCGAAGGCGGTTTCGACCTGATTCTCTCCATAGGCCAGGTAGTGCCCCACGAAGTTGTCGGAATGGCCAATTATAACAAGAACATCTTCGTCGGGACAGGCGGGCCGGAAGGCATAAACAAAAGCCACTTCCTCGGAGCCGTCTACGGAATGGAGCGGATGATGGGCCGGGCCGACACACCCGTCCGCCGGGTTCTCAACTATGCCTCCGAGCATTTCACGAAGCACCTGCCGATAGTTTATGTGCAAACAGTTGTCGCAGCCGCGGAAAACGGCCCGGTAACACGCGGTTTGTTCATCGGTGACGATTACGAATGCTTTGAAAAGGCAGCCGAGCTGTCGCTTAAAGTAAACTTCCGGATGCTCGACGAGCCTCTTGAAAAAGTCGTAGTTTACCTCGAACCGGAGGAATTCAAAAGCACATGGCTCGGCAACAAGAGTATCTACCGCACGCGTATGGCCATGGCGGACGGCGGTGAACTGGTAGTGCTGGCGCCGGGCCTCAAAGAATTCGGCGAGGACAAAGAGATCGACAAGCTAATCAGAAAATACGGTTATGTAGGCACTGATAAAGTCCTGGCACTGGTCGGTAAAAACGAAGACCTGCAAAACAATCTCAGCGCCGCGGCCCATCTCATCCACGGATCAGCCGAAGGTCGGTTCAAGGTTACTTACTGCCCCGGCCACCTTACACGCGATGAAATCCAATCGGTCAACTTCAGCTATGCCGACCTGAACGAAATGACAAAAAAGTACGACCACAAAAAACTCAAGGACGGCTTTAACACCATAGACGGAGAAAAAATATTTTACATATCAAACCCCGGAATGGGTTTGTGGTCATGGAAGCAAAGATTCGAATAATTATTAACCCAATAAGAGCATAAAATACGGAGCAAAAAATGTCTGACACAAAAAAATACGCTTTAATTATTCCGACCAGCATGGGCCTTCGCCTTACTCCCGTAGACTCCCAGCCGTTCCATTGCAGCGACACATTCAAAATGCAGGCGACCAGCGCCGAAAGCAACGTCGCAAGCGTCTCCTCCTTCCTCGGTATGCCCGTAAAGGTCTTAACCGCTTTTGTAAAGGCCAGCCCCGTCTCGCACTATATAAAGGACAACCTCAAAAGCCGCCGAATGGATTTCGAAGGCCCCGAATTCGACCAGGGCGGACCTTGGGGCTACCGCCACCAGATCAACATGGCCGACAGCGGCTGGGGCTCGCGCGGACCGAGGGTCCACAACGACAGGTCCGGAGAAGTCGGCAGGGAACTGAGCGTCGAACATTTTGACCTTGACCGCATCTTCGCCAAAGAAGGCGCCAGGGTCGTTCACCTCTCCGGGCTTATCGCCGCGCTGTCGCCCAACACGAGCAAATTCTGCCTCGACATAGCACGCATAGCAAAGGAAAACGGCTCGCTGATATCCTTCGACCTCAATCACCGCGCAAGCTTCTGGAAAGGCAGGGAAAAAGAACTCGCCGATGCATTCGCCGAAATAGCCTCCCGCAGCGACATCCTCATCGGCAACGAAGAGGACTTCCAGCTTTGCCTCGGAATCAAGGGCCCGGAAGCAGGCGGCAGGGACCTCGACGCGAAGATCGACGGATTTAAGGAAATGATAGCAAGGGTTCAGAAACAATACCCCAAGGCAAAGTATTTCGGAACCACGCTTAGACAGGTTGTCTCGGCGAACTGTCACCTCTGGGGCGCGCTGGTAACCGACAGCAGCGAATGGGAGGTAATCAAGCCTCGCGAAATAGGCGTTCTGGACCGTATAGGCGGCGGCGACGGATTCGTAGGCGGCTTGCTTTACGGAATACTCAAAGGCTGGGATGTGCATAAATGCGCACAGTTCGGCTGGGCGACAGGAGCGCTGGCCGCTACAATGCTGACCGACTACGGACAGCCGGCCGACGAGGACCAGGTCTGGAGCATCTGGGAAGGAAACGCAAGAGTTAAACGATAAAGATATAAAGAAAAGAATATTATGTCTGTTTATAAAAGGTGTCAGTGGGCAAAACCGGACAATAAGCTCTATTGTGAATATCACGATAAGCAATGGGGTGTGCCCCTGCACGATGACCGAAAATTATTTGAAATGCTGATTTTAGAAGGTGCTCAGGCAGGGCTTTCATGGGAGACGGTTTTGAAAAAAAGAGAGAGCTATCGCAAGGCTTTTTCAAATTTCGATCCTGCAAAAGTTGCGCGTTACGATGAGCAAAAGTGTGAGCAGCTTTTACAGAATGAGGGAATAATTCGTAATCGTCTTAAAATAAAGTCCGCGGTTCAAAACGCCAGGGCTTTTCAGAAGATTCAAAAAGAATATAGAAGCTTCGACAGCTATATCTGGGCTTTTGTCGATAACAAGCCCATTATTAATAAAATCAGATCGATTTCAGAAATACCCCCTAAAACAGAACTTTCTGAAAAAATTTCGAGGGACCTGAAAAACAGAGGTATGAACTTCGTCGGACCGACGATTATTTATGCATTTATGCAGGCAGTAGGAATGGTTAATGACCACGAAACAACCTGTTTCAGATATGAACAGGTAAAATCGTGAGTTCGAAAAATTGCTAAGAAAACATAGATATTCAAATTCGGATTATTTTAATGCCTTGGTTGTATTTAGAAAAAAAATCTATAAGTGAGTCACAAAAAGAACAGGTATTGCGAAGTGCTTATCAGCAATGCCTTGAAAGAATATGTTCTAACCCTAAGAAGATTTTATTGCTTCCGCCGGACATAACCCGTGCCCATTGCGGTGCGGGAAAACTTACAGAGATGTTTTACAAGATGCTGCCGAAAAGCTGCCATATTGATGTAATTCCGACGCTTGGCCAGCATGTACCGCACAGTCGGAAGGAGAATAATTGGATGTTCGGAGACATCCCAAACGATATAATACATCCTCATAACTGGCGGGAAGACTGCAAAACCATTGGTCGTATATCTGCCGAATATGTTAAATGGGTTTCCAATAACAGGGCTGACTGGGAGATACCTGTTTGCATTAATTCAGCGGTTATAGAAGGTAATTATGATCTTATTATCAATTTTGGCCATGTTGTGCCGCACGAGGTGCTTGGTTTTGCCAACCATAACAAAAATTATTTCATCGGTCTCGGCGGAAAAGAAATTATATGTGCCTCTCACATGATGGCCGCATGCTGTGGAATAGAAAACAATCTCGGTTGTTTGATTTCTCCTTTAAGGGCCTGTTATAATAAAGCCGAGAAAGAGTTTCTGGGTGGGCTGCCGCATGTGTACATACAAATTGTTATGGCACCAGATCATCAGGGTAATCTTGTTACTACAGGCCTTTATGTCGGAGATGATCTTGAAACGTATCTTATGGCTGCACGCCGGAGCAAGGAACAAAACATAACGGTTTTTGAAAGACCGGCAAATAAGATTGTCGCGGTTATGCAGGCTAATGAATTCAAAAGCACATGGGTTGCGAACAAAGCTGTTTACAGGACCCGTATGGCAATAGCCGATGGCGGGGAACTCCTGATTATTGCACCAGGCCTGGAGCGTTTTGGTGAACAGCCGGAAGTTGACCGATTAATAAGAAGGTATGGTTATTCCGGCACTGAAAAAGTTATGCAAGCCTACAAGAAAAGCAATGAACTCCAAGATTTGATGCACGCGACGGCACATTTGATTAATGGTTCTTCTGAAGGGCGTTTCAAGATATCTTATGCGCCAGGCAGGCTTGGTAAAAAGGATATTGAGCAGGTTGGGTACGAGTATGTAGATATTGATGAAGCGTTAAGCGTTTATAACCCGGAAAAAATGTCGAACGGCTGGAATACGATGCCTGATGGTCAGGAGGTGTATTATATAAAATCCCCTTCCGCTGGTCTTTGGGGCACTAAAGAAAAATTTGAAAACCGTGAGTTCGATAATCTGTACAAAAAACTTTGAGAGTCAATTATCTATTATCATAAATTTAATGATTGGAGAAAAAAATGTCAAAAGCGGATATTGCAGTAGTAGGCCTTGCGGTAATGGGCGAAAATCTAATTCTTAACATGGAAAGCAAGGGTTTCACCGTCGCGTGTTACAACAGAACGGTTGAAAAGGTTGACAACTTTATTAACGGCCGGGCCAAGGGCAAAAATATCATCGGCTGTCACAGCGTCGAAGAAATGGTCGCCAACCTCAAGACACCGAGGAAGGTTATGATAATGGTAAAAGCAGGCGACCCGGTCGACAAATTTATCGACCAGGCCCTGCCGCATCTCGACGACGGCGACATTCTCATAGACGGCGGAAACAGCCACTTCCCCGACACGATGCGCCGCACCGAGTACGTCGAATCAAAGGGCAAACTCTACATCGGCACGGGTGTATCGGGCGGCGAAGAAGGCGCACTGCTCGGCCCATCGATTATGCCCGGCGGCTCGCCCGCTGCGTGGGAGCATGTAAAGCCCATCTTCCAGAAGATATCCGCACAAACCGAAGCCGGCGAACCCTGCTGTGAATGGGTAGGACAAAACGGCGCGGGCCATTATGTAAAGATGGTGCACAACGGAATCGAGTACGGCGACATGCAGATGATCTGCGAAACGTACCAGCTCATGAAAGAGGGCCTCGGCATGACCAATGACGAAATGCACGAAGTTTTCAAACAGTGGAACCAGGCCGAACTTGATTCATACCTTATAGAAATAACCCGCGACATTCTCGGGTATAAAGACCAGGACGGCAATTATGTTATCGACCTGATACTCGACACCGCCGGTCAGAAGGGAACCGGCAAGTGGACCGCTATTTCAGCCCTGGACATGGGCCAGCCGGTCACACTTATCGGCGAGGCAGTCTTCGCCCGCTGCCTGTCGGCACTGAAGCAACAGCGTGTATCGGCGAGTAAGCAGCTGGCCGGTCCGTCAACGAAGTTTTCCGGCGACAAAAAGGCATTCATAGACGACCTCCGCAAGGCGCTTTATGCCTCTAAGATTGTCAGCTATGCCCAGGGGTACATGCTCATGAAATCCGCTGCGGACGAATACAACTGGGACCTCAACTACGGCGGAATAGCGCTGATGTGGCGAGGCGGCTGTATCATCCGCTCGGTGTTCCTCGGCAAGATTAAAGAGGCCTTCGACAGCAATCCCAAACTCGAAAACCTCCTGCTGGACCCGTTCTTCAAAGGCGCTGTCGAGTCCGCACAGGAGGCATGGCGAAACGTTGTCAAAACCGCCATCGAACTGGGCATCCCCGTCCCGGCGATCAGCACGGCACTTGCGTTCTACGACGGATATCGTCACGAAAGGCTCCCGGCCAACCTGCTCCAGGCCCAGCGAGACTATTTCGGCGCACACACTTACGAGCGCGTCGATAAGCCGCGCGGCGAATTTTTCCATACAAACTGGACAGGAAGAGGCGGTGAAACTTCGGCATCGACATACACCGTCTGATCCGTTAAAATTCGATGGTTTGCTAACTTAATAGGGATTTGATCATGAGCGGGTTTATACACGACGATTTTATTCTGCAAAACGACACAGCCAGGCAGCTTTATCACGACTACGCAGCCGGTATGGCTATCTATGATTACCACTGCCACCTGCCTGCCGCGGATATCGCCAACGATACGCAGTTCGAGAACATCACTCAGGTCTGGCTGTACGGTGACCACTACAAGTGGCGGGCGATGCGCACTAACGGCGTGTCCGAGCAGTACTGCACAGGCAATGCATCGGACCGGGAAAAATTCGAGGCCTGGGCAGCCACTGTACCGCACTGCATAAAAAACCCGCTCTACCACTGGACCCATCTTGAACTGAAGAGATACTTCGACATTGACGAACTGCTCACGCCCGAAACAGCCCGGTCGATATGGGACAGAACAAGCGAAATGCTCAAGAGCCCCGAATTCTCCGTCCGCGGGCTTATACGCAAAATGAACGTCAAGCTTATATGCACCACCGAGGACCCGCTCGACCCGCTGCTGGACCATGCCCGAATAAAGGAGCAGCACTTCGACGCAGCCGTCCACACCGCGTTTCGCCCGGACAAGGCTATGAACGCCGAGAACGTTCAGGACATAAACAACTGGATCGAAAGGCTCGAGGACATCACGGGACACCCGGCTAAAGACTGTTATGATTTTATCGATGCCATTCGCGCGCGCCACGATTTTTTCCATCACATGGGCTGCCGACTAAGCGACCACGGTCTTGACACCGCATACGCCTACCCCTACGACGAAAAGGAGATAAACGCGATATACCGTAAGATACGCACTCACAAACCCCTCGACCGGCCAGAACTGCTGAAGTTCAAATCCGCAATGATGGTCCAGTTCGCACTGATGGACCACAGCAAGGGCTGGATTATGCAGCTTCACCTGGGCGCACAGCGAAACAACAACACACGCATGTTAAAGGCCCTGGGGCCCGACACCGGTTTTGACTCGATAGGCGACCACCTCGTCGCGGCGCCGCTTGCAAGGTTTCTCGACAGCCTCGATATGGTAAACAGCCTGCCCAAAACCGTGCTTTACAACTTAAACCCCCGCGACAACGAAGTAATAGCGACTATGCTCGGCAACTTCCAGGACGGCACCGTGCCGGGCAAAATGCAGTACGGGTCCGGCTGGTGGTTCCTCGACCAGAAAGACGGCATGGAAAAACAGATGACCGCGCTTGCAAACCTCGGCCTGCTCAGCAGGTTCGTAGGAATGCTCACCGACTCCCGCAGCTTCCTGTCGTACCCGCGCCACGAATACTTCCGGAGAATACTGTGCAACATGCTTGGCACGGATATCGAGAAAGGGCTTATACCCCGCGATATCGAACACATAGGAAAAATGGTGCAGGATATCTGCTATAACAACGCGGTAAATTACTTTAACATGGAAC
>CAZVPF010000007.1:0-107966 GCA_964628195.1 uncultured Pirellulales bacterium
CTGGATGGAAGCTGGGACAGCAATCACGCACTACCTCGCATCAGTTGCCTTCTCCCCGCGCCCTCCGCGCCGCCGCGGTGAGTCTCAACTCCTCACCGCCGCGATCGGCGTTTGGACTCTCGGCGGTCGTTGGTCCAGCGCACGCTGATGCGGCCGTCGCGCTGGCGGGCGACCCACTGCACGAACTCGCTGATCTTCGGGTGTTCCAGCAACGCTTCGATGGTGTTGTAAGTCGACGCCAGTTCTTTCTCTGTCAGCACCGCGTGGATCATCGAATGGCACGGGCGGCAGAGCGGGACCGTGACGTCGTCGTAGCTCGGGGGGCTCGGGTCGGCCGCCGACGAGGCCACCTTCCGCCGCGATCGACGCTTCTGCTTCCGCACGCGACAGCGCGGCACCAGATGGTGCTGGGTCAGTTGCTTGACCTGACGCTTGCACAGGGCACAGGCATCGGGCGCTTCACTCGGCCGATTCGCAATCATGCGGTGATTATAAGGCCTGATTTTCCAGACATGGGAGAACTTGGAGGCCGGCAATCCGGTACAATCCTCAGTCGATGTCACGGGAGAGGGATTCGTGGACGTATTGCTACCAATCGTAGTTCCATTGACGCCATTGCTCGGCGGGGTCGCCGGCGTGGTCATTGTCCGTTGGATCTACGGCGTTGGGCCGGATGATGAAGACGGACGGCAACTGGCCGAAGTCACGGGCATTCGCAGCGCCGACGGCCTGTTCTTCCTGCTCGGGGTCATGGGTGGACTGGGGTTGCTGGGCCTGGCTTACGCCTCCGGAGCTTTTCAGTAACCCACCGAATTCCGCGCCGGGCTTGCCACATCGTCCGGTCCGAACGACCATACGCCACGCGCTATGGTTCGCCATCCCACCAAACCCGCGCCCCCGATCGGCGACAGTTACTACGACCGGTCGCGCCGACCGCTGCAGGCTTTGCTGTTTCTGCTGCCGCTGCTGTTCGCCTATGAGGTGGGGATGCTGCTCTACGCGGAACTGATGGGCGCGGACCTGCCGCCCAACAGCGCCTGGGCGCTGCTGTACAAGGTGTTCGCGGTGGTCGGAGCGGGCGGACACTACCTGCCGGGCCTGCTGGTGGTGATGGTGTTGCTGGCCTGGCATATCGCCCGCCGCGATCCCTGGGAACTGGACCCGAAGCTGTACCTGGCGATGGGGATCGAGTCGGTCGCGCTGGCTATTCCCATCCTCGTGTTCGCGCTGGTCTGGGGCAGCGAACCGATCCAGCAACCCGCAGCGCCGGATTACCCATGGCAGGCGAAGCTCGTGTTCTCCGTCGGCGCAGGCATCTACGAGGAACTGCTGTTCCGCCTGATCGCCATCGCGCTATTGCACTTGATCCTCGTGGACCTGATCGGGCTGAAGCATCTGCATGGGGCAATGATCGCGGTCAGCAGTTCCGCAGTTCTGTTTGCTGCATACCACTTCGCCGGGCCGGCGGACTTTGACCTGGTGCGATTCGTGTTCTACTTCGCGGCGGGGATGTACCTGGCTTGGTTGTACCTGCTTCGAGGGTTCGGCGTGGTGGTGGCGACGCACGCGATCTATGACGTGTTCATCGTGGCGATCGAGGCGGGCGTCTTGCCGATGGATTGAGCCTCGCGGGCCAGGGTCGGTCACTTCGCGCCGGTGGTCCCGACGTATCGCTTCAGCCGGTCAACATCATGCTCGGATGCGATCTGCTTGAGCCTGGCGTTGAATGCCCATAGGGGGGCCGGGTCAATGTCGCCGAGGCCCAGCGCCTTGACGATGCCGCTGAACATCAGGTCAAACCCCCATCCGGTAGTCGCGGCGATGGCGATCTCGCCCGTCGGTCGCGCAGCGTCGGCAAGCAGGTCGGCCTTGTTAAGAACCCGCAGGTCGGGTCCGCGAGGCAGTCGCTCAGTGGCCGGCCAATCCGTCGTCGGATCGCGCATCGCGATCAGCACCGTCGCATCGTCGAGCATCCGCCTGGCCAGGTCGATCGCCTGTCGCTCAATCGGGTCGTCCGACTCGCGCAGGCCGGGCGTGTCGAACCATTGCACGGCGATCGGCCCCAGCGGCGAAGGCAACTCGGCGCGATGGCTCATCCAGTCCCGCGTGGTGCCGGGCTGATCGGCGGTAATGCCGGCTGAGCGTCCGATCAGAGCGTTGCTGAGCGTGCTCTTGCCGACGTTGGGCGGGCCGACCACGACGATACGTGGTGGGTTCATCAGGTGATCGAGAGGGCGGGAGCGTTCGAGCAGGGCGGACATGTCACCCAGGCCGTCATTCGCGACGGACCGCCAGCGATCGGGTTGGGCCAGCAGCAGGTCGATCGCCGCAGGGCTTGGGGCCAGGGCGAGGGCGGCGAGCATATCCGCCTCAAGTTCGCTTTGCGCTTCGGGAAACGCGTGAGAAGAACCACAGAGGCACAGAGGCACAGCGGCGGAATCGGGTTGCGCTGCCGGGGTCACGCCCATCTTTCTCAGCGCTTCACCGATGCGTTGGATTACGCGCATGCCGCCGTGAGGCATGAGCTGGCACCAGTCGTCGGACAAGCTGACGATCAAGCCCTGGTCGATGTCCGCGAAGCTCACCAGCTTCGCCCGCCGGGTCGGGCGCCGGCCGGTCAGTTGCTCAATACACGTCGCGGCATCCGGCCCGGTGATCTGGATGATCGCCACCGCACCGGGAGCGCGCGGGGTGACCAGGCGGTATTGCGCGTCCAGGGTCATTGGATGTTCTGATAGGGGTTCGCGTCCTCCACGCCGGCGATCGCCCGCTGAAGCACGAAGGCCGAGACAGTGACCAGCATCGCCGCCCAGATGATTCGGCGCTTCGCCAGCGAGGTGGACTTGCCTGCTGACGCGTAGAGTTCATCGAACTTGCCGGCAGTACTCATTCCTCATCCTCCGCCGCCTTCTTCGCCGTCAGCGCCAGTCCTTCCAGCGCCAGGCCGGGCGCGATGGCTTCCACCAGCTCGTAATCGCGGAACAGCGTCTCGGCGTCGCCGCCGGTCGCGATCACCATCGGGTAAGCCCCGTAGAACTCGGCGTACTTCTCGACCAGCTCGCGCACCGCCCCACGGATGCCGTGGAACACGCCATCGAGCATGGCCTGGGCGGTGTTGTGCCCGATCGCTTCGTCCGGCTTGGTGAATCGCAGCTCGGGCAGTTGAGCGGTGTGTTCGTGCATTGCGTTCAGTTGCATGGTCGCGCCGGGGAGGATCGCTCCGCCATGGAACGTGCCTGCGCCGTCGACAAAGTCGACGGTGACCGCAGTGCCGGCGTCGACGACCACGCACGCCTGCTGCGCCTTTTCATATGCCGCCGCTGCGGTGAGCAGACGATCCTCGCCGATGATCGACTCGCGATCGAGCTGCCGACCGATGGGGATGCTCACATCGCGTTCGGTCCGAACCACGTCGATCGATAGCTCCGCCTCGACGATCTTCGTGATCTTCCCGGCCAGCGCGTCGTTGACCGACGCCATCAGGGCGATGAAGTCGCCCGCGTCGCGCAGCGGCTTGGCCAGTGATTTGACAGCTTGAGGCCACGCCGACTCATCGCCGGCCCCGGCGAGCGTTTCGTGCTCGAGGAGCTTGCCGTCGATGAACGCGCCCAGTTGCACGCGCGTGTTGCCTACGTTGATGGCCAGCAGATTCATACTCATGCCCGCCAGTGTCGGCCCCGAATGCGTTCGTGGCAAGTGCCGCCGTTCACTTGATCGCCTGATCCGCCCTGGCTTGCTGCACCTGATGCCAGCACGCACGAAGCAGGTCCATGCACCCGGCCCCGCTCACGCCGGAGATCGCGTAGGTCTTCGTACCCAATTCACGCTCGATCAGTTCCGCCCCGGCCTGATGGTCCGATTCATCGCCGAGCAGGTCGACCTTGCTGATGGCGATCAGTTCCGGTTTCTCCGCGAGCACTGCGGAATGGGCCTCCAGCTCCTTGCGGATCGCACGGTAGTTTTCGATCGGGTCGCTGCCGTCGGTCGGCTCCAACTCGATCAGGTGCACCAGCACACGGGTACGCTCGATGTGCCGCAGGAATGCGTGGCCCAGTCCCGCGCCCTCGGCGGCGCCCTCGATCAGTCCCGGGATGTCAGCGATGACCAGCCGGCGATCGATCGACAGTTCGGCGATGCCCAGTTGCGGTTCGAGCGTGGTGAACGGGTAGCCGGCCACCTTGGGGCGGGCGGCGCTGATGCGCGACAGCAGCGTGGACTTGCCCGCGTTGGGTTTGCCGATCAGGCCCACGTCGGCGATGAGCTTCAGCTCCATGCGAAGCTGACGTCGCTCACCGGGCTCGCCGGACGTGGACTGGCGGGGGGTCTGG
Source organism: uncultured Pirellulales bacterium (assembly GCA_964628195.1). GTDB lineage: Bacteria > Planctomycetota > Phycisphaerae > Sedimentisphaerales > Anaerohalosphaeraceae > CAZVPF01. The sequence continues at coordinate 4,329 of CAZVPF010000007.1, forward strand.
TTGGTCGCGGACTTGAAATGCGTGTTGCCTCGCCCGCCTTTGCCGCCGGCCGCGGCGATCAGACGCTTCTCCGGTTCGTCGAGGTCCGCCATCAGTTCGCCGGTCTGCTCATCGTAGATCAGCGTCCCGGGGGGAACACGGATCACGCAGTCGCTCCCGCGCCCGCCGGTCTGGTTCTTCCCTTTGCCGGGCCTGCCCGCGGTGGCCCGCCAGTGGTGCCGACCCGCCATGTCCAGCAACGTGTCCACGCCCGCATCGGCGACCAGCACGACATCGCCGCCGTTGCCGCCGTCGCCGCCGTCCGGCCCGCCCTTGGGGACGTACGCTTCGCGTCGGAAACTGACCACGCCATCGCCTCCGTCACCGGCCCGAACGTGAATACTGGCTTCATCGACTAGCACGAGCGATTCTCCGTCACCACCGGCCGCGCGATGCGTATTGTAGCCGATGGCGGCTCAGGGCCCATTACATGCTGCGGCGGCGGGGTTTGCAGCGGAAACTTTGGTCCACAGGCCACGGGGCGCTTGTCTGGCGACCGATAAATAGATATAAGGATGCACAAAGGCTTTATCATGGAGGCCTGCGCCGATGATCTCACAAACCACCGAATACGCTCTGCGGGCTGTGGTCTATCTCGCCCAACACCCCAGCGAGTCATGGACGACCCGCCAGATCGCCGCCGCCACACGCGTTCCGGCCGGCTACCTCTCCAAAGTGCTCCAAGGCCTGAGCCGGTCCGGCCTGATCAGCTCACAGCGCGGTCGCCATGGTGGTTTCCAGCTCACGCAGGATCCGACGGCCCTGACCGTGCTTCAGGTAGTCAACGCCGTGGAGCCGATCCGCCGCATCACTGCCTGCCCCCTCAAACTCGGCACGCACGACGCCGGCCTTTGCCCGCTGCACAAGCGACTGGACGATACCATCGCCGACGTGCAGGAAAGCTTCGGCTCGACCAGCGTGGCCGACCTGCTGGCCCAGGAAGGCAGCCCCGAGCCGCTGTGCGAATTCCCGCACCTGCGCCCGTTCTCGGACAACGGCGACGAGGAGCAGTGATCCGATCGCTCGGCAGGCGAAGCGATCCGAATCGGGCCGCTCACAGATCCGAATCCCCATTGCTCGGCCCGCAGGGACGAGTATACTGATACCCGGTAACGCGGCCGCGTAGCCAAGTGGCCTAAGGCGACGGTTTGCAAAACCGTTATTCGTGGGTTCGAATCCCACCGCCGCCTTTCATTTTTTTATGCTTCATTTGCAGTTTTTGTCATTTTTCATGGTTTCTGCTTATAATCGGTCAATGATTTTACTGCCTTTGCGGTTGTGGAGAATTATCGCTTTTACACGCCTGGACTTGAGCCTTTAAAAATTTTGTCGTCTCGTCGAAAATGCCGTTGATATCAATGAATTAGTATCTGAAATTGTCGAAAAAAGTATTTGCATCGGCCAGAAATAATGCATATTTCCATATATTTTCAGGTGCTCAAAGTCATTGTGTTTTTCTTCGAAACAATTGAGATTTGGCTTGAATTTTCGGGTCGATTCAGTATAATAGATAATAGCAGGTTACCCCTGCGGTGTACGTGTTGGTGATACATTTTGAAGAACCGATGCCCTTAACTCAGGGAGGCCAGGCCTGAGAGGATCGGATGAGCCTGCTCGACAGGATATCCGGACTCCAGCAACGGTTGCCCACTTTGAATTAAAGGGTTCTTTAAAAGGCGCCAGTACGGCACAGGCGGAGGTTTTCCTGAACTATAAAAGGTTCGCCAATGGCGGGCCTTTTTTTTATTGTCTATTTCTATAGTTGTTTATGATTGCCGAATCCGGTTTATGACAAAGCCTGTCCTGCTACTGTTCGATTTTTTTTCGGACGGCTTCGCAGCCGAGCTGTGCCATGAGGTTGTCGAGTATAACCATTGCGGTGTAGTTTTCGGCGACGGGCCATATCCTTCCGACGATAGTCGGGTCGCGCCTTGTAATGGCGGCCAGTTCAGAGTCCTGCTCGGTGTACTTGTCGATGGTGTGCTGGGGCTTGTCTATAGTTGGGGTCGGTTTTACGGCGAGCCTTACGACGATGTCCTGGCCTGTGGATATTCCGCCTGTTATTCCGCCGGCGTTGTTGGAGTCGAAGACTACTTTGCCGTTTTCGTTTCGCATCTGGTCGTTGGACTGGCAGCCGGTCATGTCCTTTACGCCAAAGCCTGCCCCGACCTCCACGCCCTTGACGGCGCCTATGCCGAGCATTTTGCCGAGTTCGGCGTCGAGCTTGTCGAATACGGGTTCACCAAGGCCGACGGGGGTGCCTGTTACGACGACCTCTACCACGCCGCCCGATGAGTCGCCAGTTTTTGTGATTTCGTTGCATGCCTTTTTCATTTCTTCTGCGACCTGGATGTCGGGGCAGTTTACTACTTCGTGCACACCGTACTTGTCGCGAATGGCATCGGGGTCGATCTTTGGTGCCTTTGCTCGGATGTCGTCTATCTCGTTTTCAACCTGTGCGAGGACCGCCATTTTTTCGAGGTAACGCATTTCCATTTTTATACGGTTCTTGACGTATATTTCCTGGTAGAACGGGTCGTAGTCATGGCGCATTTTCTTATAGTTTTCGGTATACTCGAAGACGGTTTTGGCGTCCATGTCCGGACAGCGGACACCTGCGGCCTCGCGGATAAAGGAGAAAACCTCGATGCCGAATTTTTTGAGGACCTTTTTGGCGATGTAACCAGCGGCAACGATCGTGGAGGTGTACCTGCCGCTGAATATGCCTGCGCCGATGGCGTCGTCACATGGACCGAATTTTTTGAATGTTGCATAAGAAGCATGGCCCGGGCGGGGTGTTCTGTTAGTGTCCTGGTACTGCTTGATGTGGATAAAATGCCTGTCGAGATTGGGTATCAGTATTACAAGGGGCGTTCCGTTGGTTTTGCCTTTGTTGGCTGCGCCTTGAACTGTGTCTGCAACATTAAAGCCGGCGTAAAGTACGGGCAGGTCGGGCTCTTTGCGGGGGCTTGAAAGTTCATCTGCGCCGGGTTTTCTGAGCAGCATGTCGCCGTATATTTCCTGTTCGGTGAAGAGCATACCGGGCGGGTTGCCGCCGATTGTTACGCTAAGGCCTTCCTGGTATGAACCGCCTGCGACTGTTACCTGAAACATTCTTCCAAAATGACAACCAAGCATAATATGACTCCTTGTTTAATTATCGTTTTCGATTTCAATATTTGCCCCGAGCGAGCACATCAGGTCCCGGAATTCGGGAAAGGTAACCGCTGCTGCCTGGGCTGTGTTTATCGTTGACGGCTGGTCACAGGCCATAGCCGCTATTGTCAGGGCCATTACAATCCTGTGGTCGTCGTGGCCTTGCAGCTGGGCGGCGTTAATCCTATCAGCCTGGTGTATTATAAGCCCGTCGGGGAGTTCTTCAACAGCTACGCCCATTTTTTTCAGTTCCCGGGCCATGCATGCAATTCGGTCGGTTTCTTTTTTACGGGCCTGGGGCACGTTCAAGAGCTTTGTTGTGCCTTTGGCAAAGGCGGCGGTTACCGCCATGGCCGGGAGGGCGTCGGGGGTTCTGTTCATGTCAATTTCAGTTCCGGTCAGTTCGGATTTCCTGACCCGGACCGTGCCGTCGGTTTCTATATTTATATCGGCGTTCATTTTTTTGAGGTAATCGGCGACGGCCTTGTCGGGCTGGCTGTCGGAGAAGTCCAGGCCGGTAATGGTTATGTCCGCATCGAGGAGAGCACCTGCGCAAAGGAAAAACGTTGCGCTGGAAAAGTCCGCGGGTATTTGCCGGCTGAAAGGCTTGTATTGCTGGTTTCCTTTTATATTGAAGCGTTTCATGTTGTCGTTTTCGTATTCGATTCCCTGCTCGTCAAGCCAGTCGAGCGTCATTTGCACGTAATCGGGTTCATATAAAAGGGGCACCTCGATCTCGGTGTCTTTTTCCGCGAGCGGACATGCGAAAAGCAGAGAGGAGAGGTACTGGCTGGTGAAGCATTCTATTGAGGTTTTTCCGCCTTTAAGTTTGCCGGATACTGATAACGGGGCCATGCCGTTGTTTTCGAGGGACATTACTTTTGCGCCCAGTTCATTTAGAGAGCGGATCAGCGGGTCAATCGGCCTGGAGCGTATCTGTTTGTCGCCTGTTAAGGTTATCGATATATCCTGATCGGCGAGAGATGCAGAGCCGGCGGCGATGCGGAGGGTGGTTCCGGAGTTACCGACGTCTATTGTTTCATTCGGCTGGGCTATTTGGCCTCGTGTGCCGTTTACGATCCAGCGGGTGTTATCGGACGAATCGATGTCGGCGCCGAGCAGCGAATAAGTTTTAACCGCGCTTAAAGTGTCGCTCGAAATAAGCGGAGCCACTATTTCGCTTTTGCCTGCAGCAAGCGAAGCCAAGGCCACGGCACGGATTGTATGGGACTTCGAGCCGGGAATCTTAACGGTTCCCTGTAAACCAGAGCTGTATACTCTAAATATCACCTTTTCTCACTCCGTTATATAATTATTTCGATAGCAGGCAATAGTTTAGCTGTTGGCGGGGCCATTTCAATGATTTTAATGTATAATTAATTATTTTTATTTGAGCAGAGCCTGGTTTACGGATTGTAATGAAAATTGAAAAACAAGAATATGTTAATGTAACAACTTACTTTTTTCTGGACCTCTATTTGTAAAGGGGTGATGAATGGCTATAAGTAAAAAAGTACCCACTTTTACACAAAATAGCCCTATAATACTACCCCAGTATATATTTTTTTTCTAAATTGACTGTTTTTTATGGCATCGATAAAAAAATATGCTTAAATATCGGTTAAACCACAATGTTATGTTTTCCGATATGTCAGCGATGGAATATACGTTAAAGGGTCCTTTACAGGTCTCTTTTCGCTATTTTGTGAACCGGTTTTATCGGAAATGGAATGATGATACAATTAACCTCACTGAATTCGGAGGGTAAGATGAAACGCTTACTATTTACACTTGCAATTATTTTTGTTATTTCCAGTTGTGCATTTTCGGCTATTCGCCTGGTGCCGACGCAATACAGCACGATCAATGCGGCGGTTGCAGCATCAAACGATGGTGATGTGATTATCCTTGCGCCCGGGCGTTATACTTTACCTGATGCCGCTGGGCCGGACGGTGTAGAGATCAACAAGAACATTACTATCCAGAGTATGATAGATCCCGCCAATCCGGACTGGGAAACTATTGAATCTACGATAATTGATTGCGGCGGTGGTAAGTATGGTGTCAATTCACAGGGTAAGCCTCGTACGGAGTTCAAATCTCAACGAGCATTTCATATTACAGGTGGAAAGTCTCCCAGCATAATCGGAATTACTATTGAAAACGGATACTTTGCAGGTGCCGTTGCAGGGATGCTGCCTATTGTTTCTTACGATTGCAGTTGGGCAACTCCGCAGTGGCATGTTACGATAAACGTTGATGAATTCTGTCCTGATATGGACCCTGTTGTAGAAAGACAGCGTGCTGAAAGCGGTGACAGCGCTGACGGTGACGGTTACGGCGGGGCGATATTTATTGACAACGCCTCTCCGGTTATTACTTGCTGCCTGTTCAGGGACAACGCTGTATGCGGTGGTGTAGGTGCAGACGGTGAAAACGGTTTTAGTACACCTGTGGGCAGTGACTTAGACGCACAGTGGGGCGGACACGGCGGGCACGGCTGGGGTAACGGTTTCGGCGGTGCCATCGCTATACAGAACGCAGCGAGCAAACCGGTCATAACAAAATGTAAGTTTTACAACAATATGGCCCGAGGCGGCATTGCCGGTAACGGCGGCAGGGGCGGTGACGCGCGTGGAAGCGGCGAAGCCGGCGGCGGCGGTGACGGTGGTTCGATAGGAGTTCCGGATACGGCTACTTACGCCCTTTTGAACCCCAATAGAGCTCCTTCTATACCAGCAATGCCAGGCAATGGAACATCGCGCGGGCTTGGCGGTGCGATCTGGGCGGCTGCCCAGGTTGAACTGGTAATAGAGGATTGTGAATTCGAGGGTAACGAGGCGACTAACGGTATCATTGGTGTTGGCGGGACGCGTTCATATATCGGAAGTGACGGCAGTGACCTGCTTTTGCAGACGACCGGATGGAGCGGCTCGGATGGAGGGGTGCTGGATGCCGACGGTGACGGTGCATTGGACTCACTTTGGGGCGGGGCGGTCTATCTTGACGGTCAGAACAAACTAACAATGAATAATAGTGTCTTCAAGGCTAACGAAGCATATTATATGCTTGTAGGCGAAATCGTTTCAAGCGTTGATCCTTTTATAATTACATTATATGATTTTGCCGAGGCCGGGTATGATGATTTGGACGAGGCCAGCTTCAATCCCTCTTACGGTTCAAACAACGAAGCAGGCGCCGGTTTATATGACAGGGGCTTTAGTGTAATAACGCTTGATAACTGCGACTTTTACGAGAACCTCGGCGGTGCGATTTGGTGCGGTGAGGATACGAGTTTCAGTTTGACTGTCAGTGACCCGACTGAGCGCAACGATATTTCGGGCAACTACAGGGACGGTGCCGGCGGCGGTATATACCTGAGGGAAAATCATCCGGGAAGCACACTTCCTGCAATAATAGCCGATACGAGTTTCTCGGGGAACCGGGCAAACGGTGACGGTGCGGGCCTGTTCATGGCATGTCCTGGTGATATTATTGATTGTACGTTTTCCAATAACTGGGCACAGGGCGGCTATGAAGGCGGCGGTATGGCATGGTTTAATTGGAGCGACAGTGATGTTATAAATATTTCAGGCACGAATTTCGGAGGCAATAAATCTCGCTTCGGCGGCGGTTTATATATGAGGCAGCCGAACTGCACTATGACCGAATGTTATATCGGGGATAACACCGCACAGAGCGGCGGCGGTCTGTATATTGCCGACGGTTCGCTGGATATGAACGACGTGATAGTTATGGATAACACCGCAACGGACGGGGAGGCCAACGGAAACATCGGCGGCGGCGGAATGCTGCTTGCGAGTGTTAATACGACCCTTACCGACTGCCTGATTACAGGTAACCGGGCCCAGGGCGACAACGGTTACGGCGGAGCTATCCGATGCTACGGCGGCCAGGACGATTACAGCATAGATTATATTATTACCAACTGTGTTATAAGCGATAACTATGCCGAGCAGGCAGGCGGGGGTTTAACCTCGGAGATATACGCAGATGTGGATATTGAAAGCTGCACGATTGCCGACAACAGCACCGACGGAATGGGCGGCGGCATTTACACATTCCTTTTCAGCCAACTTAACGTAGACTACAGCATACTCCACAACTGCAATAACGGCGCTGTTTATAAGGACCTGATGGGCGGTTTCGAACTGAATTACAACCTGTTTTCGGCAAATCCTCAGGGAGATTTGTTTGCGGACGGCAGTTATTACGATGCCACGGGTATAAACGGTTTTGCAGGAAGTGACAATAACATCAACGGCAGCGCAAGTTTTGTAAGCGGCACCTTCGGTTCTTACTATCTCGGCGCTGCAAGTGACGCCATAGACGCAGGTGATATACTTGCCGACAGCAAGTTCGATCCTGCTACTTACACAACCACAACAGATGACCTGCCGGACGCAGCAAATCTTGACTTAGGCTATCACTATAAGCAGGCCTCGGCGGTCGGTCAGAAGACACTTACGATATCTACCGACGGTAACGGCGGGGTCAGGGTTGACGAGGGTGCGGTTGTCTCCTCGTTCAGCCAGAGTTTCACTGCCGGGGTCATTGTCGAAATAGAGGCGGTGGCCAACGGTGGATACCGTTTAAAGAGCTGGACCGGGGGAACAGTAAACGACGGCAGCGTAAGCTCGTACAATACTGTGCTGATGAACACTGATAAGCATATTCATATCACATTTAACCAGCCAAGAGTGATACATGTCGGTCCTGACGGTGATTATGATTACGCAACTATCGAAGATGCGGTATTTGACGCCCTTCCCGGCGATATCATCGAGGTAAGTCCGGGCGTCTGGCGGCCTCATAACACACTTGAAATCAGCAAGCCTATAACTATACGTTCGATAAACCCGAACGATCCTGATGTTGTCGCAAGCACGATTATCGACGGTCGCGGCGACCAGGGCGGAGTCATGTGGGCAATGAGGGCGTTTAGGTTTACTTCCGATGTGCGGAGGGATACAGTAGTAGAAGGGTTTACACTGCGTAATTTCCGCTGGGCGCCGGCAGGGATCGCTCCAAGCCAGTACCCTTGTGAGCCGGGCGGTGACGGCATGGATATTTACGGTGCTATTATGTCACTTCATCAATACGCGAGCCCGACGATCCGCAAGTGTATTTTTGAGCAGGGTGGATTATTTGGCGTGAACGGCGGAAGAGGTCATGACGCGGGAGACGGTTATCATGCCTCTCGCGGCGGCTGGGGCGGCAGGGCCTTTGGAGGCGCGGTATACTGCGGGCGGGATACGGATCCACTGTTTGAGGAGTGTATTTTCCGTGACAACTATGTACGCGGCGGCGATGGCGGGAACGGCGGGGATGCTTTCAATGCAAACTGGACAGCGAATTACGGCGGTATGTGGAGCCAGCAGAACGAATGGGCGATCGAGTGCACCACGGTGGACATTATATCCGGTGATTTATGGGCCTATTGGGGCTATGAGGAAAACTATAAATATTACACCGGTTTCGGGGGTGCGATCTACTGCGATACCGGTTCTACGGCAACTTTTGAGGACTGTGAGATTTATGACAACTCAGCCGACGGTCCCATGAGCGGAACAGGCGGGATAACAACCACCGGCAGAGCCGAGTACCCGCAGATCGCTTACAGGTTACCGAGTTACGGAGGCGGAGCTTTTTGCCAGGACGGCAGCGACGTTAAATTTATTCGCTGCGAGTTCCGTAATAACTCGGCGACTGTCGCACAGGCTACAGACTTTTTCCTTGATCCTTATCTTGGTTACGGCGGCGGTGTTTGCGCCCACAGGTCGGCAAAGGTTACTTTCGAGCAGTGTGACTTTACTGAAAACCAGGCAAGCGTCGGCGGTGCTGTGAACTGGGATAACGGGGCGGAGATAAACTTTACAGATTGTCATTTTGAAAACAATACAGCCCTTCAGGGCGGCGGTCTGCTTTGTACGGACGCAAGCGGTCTTGTCAGCGACTGTAACTTTATAAGCAACTTCGCGAATCTCGAAGTACCGACTCCCGCTGGCGGAGTTGTTCAGGAAGACCCGGAAATACTGGGCAGGGGCGGCGGTGTTTGTTCGCTTTCTTCTCTGCTGGATATTATCAATACCGATCTTGAGAACAACGTGACCAATGGTTTCGGCGGCGGTATCTATATGAGCAACGGCAACCTTGTCGAGCCTGTGGTTTCGAACTGTCTCATTAAAGGAAACACAGCCGAGACAGGCGGCGGTATCTACAGCTTCAACGACAACAGCATATTGCTTGACTGCATAGTGCAGTATAACGAAGCGACCGATGCGGGCGGCGGTGTTCGTTTCGGTGGAAGCGATGAGAACCAGATATTCACCCCATCGCTGTTTAACTGTCTTGTTACTAATAACAAGGCGGGCAGAGAAGGGGGCGGTGTATCCGTAAGCTGGTACAACGATCCGGACCTGACCAACTGTACAATCGCCGACAACCGTGTCTACGGACACCCGGGATACGGCGGCGGTATAGCTGCAGCGAACGGCTGTGTGGTTGATGTGAAAGACAGCATTGTGTATCGTAACAATGCAAGTGTCGGGGCTCAGCTTTGCATAGCCGACGGGGATTCTTATATTAATCCACCTTCGGCATTGAATGTAGAGTACAGTAATGTCGAGCTTGGCGCCGAAGAGCTGCCGCTTGATTTCATACTTATGATCGACGCGACAGGCAGTATGCTTGACGATATCGACGCCGTGAAAGAGGCTTCCGATATGCTGCTTACTGAGATAATGACCAGTACGCCCGATTCGCGGGTGGCGATTGTAAGTTACCGTGACTATCCCGAAGGGGGGTACGGCTTTGAAGGCGACTGGGTTTACCGTTATGAACAAGGTTTCACAACGGACGTTGAGAGCGCACAGGCGGCTATCCAGGCGGTAGAAGCGGGCGGCGGTGTTGACTGGCCCGAATCGCTTTACAGTGCACTTATGAGCGTGCTTAACCCTGCCAAACTCGAGGCTGATCTTACGGCGGCAGACAAAGCGGCGTATATAGACACCGAGGGTGCTCTTGGCAACTGGCGGTCCGGCAAGGTTAACCGTGTCATAATTGTTATGAGCGACGCACCTGCACATGACCCTGAACCTTTCATTGGTTATACGGCGGAAACGATAATAGCCGAAGCGACCGAAACATCTCAAAAGGTAGGGATATATCCGGTGTTTATCGGAACTGATGAGCAGGCGCTCAATGACCTCGGCGAACTGGCTGAGGGTACGGGAGGCACAGTGTTCGGAGCGCTTGAGGCTACGGACGTTGTTCCTGCGATTATGCAGGCGATCGATATTATCACTAACAGCATACCTATCTATGTTGGTGGCGGCGGTACGCTTAACGGTAAAACCCCGGGTGGTCTTGCGGACTGGCTGGGTAGTTTTGATACTGCCAGCGATTTCCCCGAATGGGAATCGGTGTTCTTTAATATTTCGGACGATCCTGAGTTCTTAGGCGAGGACCTTTATTTCCTTAAGCAGGAGCGCGGCGGCCAGCTTGCATCGCAGCAGAGCCCGTGTGTTAACGCAGGTTCTGACCTGGCGGTTAATGTAGGGCTGGATAATTACAGTACGGCAAGCAACGGTGCAGCGGATATAGACTTTGTTGACCTCGGCTTCCACAGGTATATACCGACATTCGAGCCGAATGAATATTATCTTACGATTAATGAACTTAGCGATAATATGAACCTGGTCGCGGATCCAGGCAATTATCATTCCGTTGATCCTTACACGTGGTTTACAACGGTTAAGCTGGAAGTTGATCCGCCAGCGGACAGCACCCTTGATGTGCAGTGGACCGGGACGGACGATGACAACGTTATAAGCACCGTTAATTATGTTACAATGGACGGCAATAAGACGGTTTCGGCTAAATACGCTAAAGTCGGAAAGACTCTTACAATATCCGTTGACGGCCAGGGCAAGGCGAACGCTTATGACCAGGAAGGCGGATATTTAGGACAGGCAACGGTTGACACACCACTTGAACTGACCCTTGCATTGGGGACCATGGTTGATGTTGTTGCCGCGTATGACGCTAATGACTATCGTGTCAAGATGTGGCAGGGATTTGACGAGAGTCCCGCGTGGGGCCTGGAGCAAAACACCGTCACTGTTTATGATAACAAAAGCGTTATCGTGATCTTTGAGTCCAATGTTGTGAAGAACCTTCTGGTTCCTTCACAGTTCGAGACGATCGCCGAGGCAGTCGCCTATGCGAGCCCGAACGATCACGTTGTGCTTGAAAGAAGCGACACGCCTTATATTGTGAACGATCCTGAAGGTATTGATTTTGAAGGCAAGCCTCTCATTATCCGGTCGGAAAATCCGTATGACCCGCAGATCGTAGCAGAGACGGTTCTTGACTGCAACGGTTCCAAGAATAACCAGCGCAGGGCTTTCCACTTCCACAGTGGAGAAGATGCCAACACGAAGATACTGGGTATTACCATTAAGAACGGTTATTACTCAGGTGCTGTCGGTGAGGACTACTCGGAGCCTGGTTATCTGACCAATCCAACGGAGACTGACCCTGCAAACTATGTATACAGCGCAAACAGCGGTGACAGCGCCTCCGGTGACGGATATGGCGGTGCCATACTTTGTGAGAACGGCAGCAGCCCGCACATTGAGAACTGCGTATTTATCAACAATGTTGTCACAGGCGGTGTCGGTGGTGACGGTGCCAGCGGTTTTTATCTTGGCTCAGATTCGAGCACCGACGGGCAGTGGGGCGGTCACGGTGGTGACGGCAGCGGTTACGGTTACGGCGGGGCGGTTGCCTGTATGGATTCGAGTTCTCCGACAATATTGAGCTGTGTTTTCGAGCAGAACCAGGCTTACGGCGGACTCGGCGGTGACGGTGGTGACGGCAGCAGGAATGAAGGCAGCGGCGCTGAAAGCTGGGGCGGTAACGGCGGAGACGGAAGCGGTTCGGGTATTGGCGGAGCTATTTACGTCGACACTGACAGCCTTGCCGTTATCGAGAACTGTACGTTCTTCGAGAACATTTCAAGTTTCGGCACCCCGGGCCAGGGCGGCACCAAAGGCGCGGGAAGCGCGCTTGATCCTGTCGCCAGAGACGGCAGAGACGGACAAATACTTAACTATGATGATGTCGCCGGTGGTGCGATAGCATATAATACAGGAGCCAACGGAACGGTCAAGGATTCTGTCTTTGAGCAAAATGCAACTGTTAAAGACGCCGAAACCGATTACGACTTCGAATTGCGCCAGTCCGTAACAAGCTATATCGCGGGCATGGGCGGAGCTATATACCTCGAGGACGAGTGTCAGCTTCTGGTAAGGAACTGTGACTTCATTGAAAACTTCGGCAGCGCGATATATGCTCAAAAGCTTGTCGATCTGACTGTGAATACAGCTTTGACCTCTGAAAGGAACAACTTCATCTCTAACACAGGTGCGATTTCGGGTTCGGCGGTATTTATGGCTGATGAGACTTCGGCTAATTTTGTGCGTTGCGTGTTTAACACCAACAAAGCGGAAAGTTTCGGCGGCGCGATTGCGATGGACGGTGACCTGACGATCAGTCTCAGCACCTTCTCCGGCAACAGTGCAGGTGAATACGGCGGTGCGGTATACCTCTACGCGGAGGATCCGAACACGCCGCTTTCAGGACACCGAACACTGCAATTTGCTTCTGCGGACACAAGCTTCTCAGGCAACACGGCACAGAAAGGCGGGGCCATTTACCTGCGGGACTTCGAGGGCGACCTGACTGATTCGTATGTTGTCGGCAACAGCGCTGAGCAAGGCGGCGGCATGCATCTTTCGGTCGGCTCGATGGCTATAAGCGGCGGAATTGTAGGTGAGAACATCGCCGACGGCAAAGACGCACAGGGCGGCGGTATACTTTCGAAGAACTCGCTTGTCCGGATTGAAAACTGCGAGATCCGGAACAACAAGGCTGTCGCTAACCTTTCTGTCGGCGGCGGTATTTGTTTCTACGGAGCCGACCCGGATTACATAGAAGATCATATTCTGTTCAATTGCCTGCTGTTCGGTAACGAAGCCGACTTCGGCGGAGCAACGGCATTTATGCAGGGCGGAAGCACTGATCCGGTCCTCGGTGAAATAACGAACTGTACGTTTGCGGACAATATTGCCAATGACTATGGTTCGGCGATCTACTGTGACAACGAAGCGGGTGTTGATGTTATTTATTCGGTATTCGCAGGAAATAACGGAACAGCGGTATACGAGAAAGATGTTCTCGACTCTATTATTGGTTACTCCCTGTTCTTTGCTAATGTTGGTAAAGATTATGGCTTCTATGACACTGTCGATGATGCAGTATACACATACAAGGGAGAATCCGATCTTGAAGCTATAGGGTTTACAGAGATAGTTGACGGAGATCCGGCGTTTGTGAGCGCTTCTACCGGCGAGTATTACCTGACCCAGGACACCTCCAGTGCTGCATGGAACGCAGGCGATGTTAATGCCGACCAGGTTGTTTCGCCTATGAGTTCGATAAACCTTGGCGATCTGACGACCTCTACCGATCTTAGCCTTGACGACGGCCTGATTGACTATGGTTATCACTACCCGTTGACGACACCGGAGTTTACAGTGACTATCGAGTCCGACGGAAACGGTAAGTTCAAGGTAGGTGATTCCGATACGCTTTACAGCAGCTATTCGGCAACGTACGCCGGTGGTGAGACGGTCGCAATAACGGCGGTTCCGAGTATGGGTTATGTTGTTCAAAGCTGGTCAGGCGGAACCGACGACGACAGCTCATTTGGCACTACCAATTCGGTTCTTGCCGGTCCGGATAAGACAATAAAGATTACTTTCAGGCAGCCCAACACGCTGGTTGTTCCCGGTCCCTATCCGACGATACAGTCGGCTATAGATGCGGCAGAGCCTCATGATATAGTTGTTATATCACCCTCGACGGAGCCTTACAGGAGTCAGAATGGCATATTGATCAACAAGCCTCTGACGCTTACGGGAGCTAATCCGGACGACCCGTCGGTTGTAGCTTCAACGATTATCGAGCAGGACGCCGGTCCGGGCGCAGGTGTAGGCAGATGCTTTAACTTCAGAAATGTAGGTCCTGAGACGGTACTTAGCGGGTTTACCATACAGAACTGGGGCTTTACTGTCGTACCTCCGAAAGATCCGGAAACTCCCGGGACAGACGGTGTGGACGGTTTCGACGCGTACGGCGGCGGCATTGAGCTTATTAATGCTTCACCGATTATCCGTAATTGCGTAATCAGGAACTGCCATATCAGGGGTTCGGTTGGAGCGAATGGTACAAATGGTGATGAGTCCCGTCCCGACGGCGGCGACGGCGGACGGCCGGGCGGCGGGTACGGCGGCGGTATTGCAATAAGGGGAAACAGTCATCCGAAGATTTATAACTGTGTCTTTGAGAACAATTACGCTGACGGTAACGTAGGCGGTAACGGCGGTGACGGTCACAGCGAAGGCGGTGCCGGCGGCTACGGCGGTGGGGCGTATCACTTTGGTGATATTGACAATCCTCCTCTTTATACTGTAGGCAGCGGTCACGGCGGCGCAGCATATATAGGTGATGGCTCCAAACCGCTCTTTGAGAGCTGCAGCTTTATCGACAACCAGAGCCAGAGCGGAACCAACGGTATAAGCGGCCAGAGCCAGCCGAGCGGATTGCGGCCTGAGCCTACGCTTCCTTGGCAGATAGACAACTTTGGCGGTGCGGTGTTCTGCGGAACCGGGAGTGAGCCTACTTTCAGGGGCTGTACTTTTATGAACAACAGCGCCGATACTTCACTGCCTGCGGATAACAATAACGACGACAACTGGATCGGTTACGGCGGCGCGATCGCATACGAAAACGGCGCAAAACCGGTTATAGAAAACTGTACTTTCGACAACAACACGGCGAACGTCGGCGGTGCGATTTACGGGACGTTCTCGAATGTTATGATTATTGACAGCCTGTTAGAGGACAATGTTTCCTCTGTCGGCGGCGGTATATATCATTACCAGTGCGGCGGTCTTATTTCGGGCACGACTTTCGAGAGGAACCTTGCAAACGCATCCTACAGTCGCGGCGGCGGTGTGTTCAGCTTTAACGACATGACCAGGTATGAAGATTGTGTCATTACGGACAACGTATCCCGCGGTTCCGGCGGTGGAATTTACTTTGGCGGAAGCAGCGAGGACGAGACTGTCGGTGATTCAGAGGTCTTCAACTGCCTGATAACGAATAACACGGCGACACGGGATGGTGCTGGTGCGTCTGTGAACTGGTACAGCACGCCGGACTTCATTAACTGCACGATTGCCGATAATACTGTATTCGGCAGCCCGGGCTACGGCGGCGGTATTTCGGTGAGCTACAGTTGTGACGTTTTTGTCAAGAACAGCATTGTTTACGGCAACAACGCCGGTTTCGGTTCACAGCTTTCTGTCGGCTCAGGCGATCCTTACAGCCCGTGGCCTTCGTCGCTGGAGGTGAGATATTCGGATGTTGAGCTTGACAATACTCCTCCGCCTCTGGAGTTTGTATTGATGGTCGACGCTACGGGCAGTATGTGGGACGATATTGACGAGGTCAAGGCCGCGGCGACGACCCTGTTCAACAAGATAGTAAGTCTAAATGAAACTTACAGGTTCGGCATTGTTAGCTACCGCGATTATCCGGGCGACACCGGGGTTGAAGGCGACTGGCCTTACCGTTATGTCCAGCCGTTTACGGCGAGTGTACAAAGTGCGAACAGTATGATACAAACTATCGAAGCAGGCGGCGGCGGTGACGGTCCGGAATCACTTTATACGGCGCTTATGAGTGTTATTGATCCTGCAAGGCTTGAGGCTGATCTAAATGCCAATAACGGGGCAGATTATATAGATAACACACCCCCGTTCGGCGAGTGGAGCACAGGAGATGTTAAGCGCGTTATCGTTGTGATGACCGATGCTCCGCCTCACGAAACTGAGCCGGTCGTAGGTTATACCGCGCAGACTATAGTCGACGCAGCAACCAACCCGGAACTGCCTATCAGCATCTTCCCGGTGTTTATCGGCAGCAATACCCAGGCGCTGGATGACTACGATCAGTTTGTAGAAAGCACAGGCGGAACCGTATTCCGCGCCGACGAGGCAACGGACGTGGTTCCGGCGATCATCGACGCGATCGAACTTGTAAGTTCGAGGACGCCTATACATGTCGAGGAAAATTGCATTTTGAACGACTACAGCAGCAGTGAACTGAGTGATTGGCTGTATCAATTTGAAACAGTGGAGTTCCCAGAATGGAAGAATGTTTATAATAACATCTCGTCCGATCCATGTTTCGTTGAAGGGCCGCTGGGTGAATATTATCTTAGCCAGATAATGGCGGGTGATCCAAGCCAGAGCCTTGCTGTCGACGCCGGCGATCCTTGTTCCCCGGTATTTCCGCTTGATTACACTACACGTACAGACAATAAGCCTGATGAAGTTCCAGTTGACATGGGTTTCCATTATCCTCTTCAGTACGACGTTGAAGCGTGCAGTATTGCAGACCTGAACTTTGACGGGATTATAGATGTTCTGGATATCGCAACTTTCGCTGAAAACTGGGCGGAACCGAATTGTGTAGGCCCTGATTGGTGCGGAGGTTCGGACTTGGTAAGGAACAGTCTTAACTCTCAGGTGGATTTTGAGGACTTCTCATTGATCGCCGATTGCTGGCGTAATCAAGATACAGTTCCTCCTGTGCCGAACCCAGCCGAATGGGCCCAGGGCGGTGAACCAAATATAATGCCCTCTCCAAATCCGGGTGTTATTCTACCCAATGCCATTATTATGACGGCTCAAGCCGGTGAAGACAACTGGGGTGGACCTGTTTCTTATTACTTCGAGTGTCTGACACCCGGAGACGGCTGTGACGACTCAGGTTGGCAAAGCTCTCCGACTTACATTGACTACGATCTGGTCGAAGGAGTTCGGTACAGTTATACAGTGCGCATGAGAGACAACCAGGAGAATACCACGGCCAACTCTGTTACGGCCAGCAAAAGATTCATTGATGATGTTTCTCCAAGGCCAAATCCCGCACAGTGGAATGTTGAGCCCAGCGGTGACCTTCTGGATGGGTCTTATATGGCCGCAAAGGAAGCAGTGGACGTATTCTTCGGATACGATGTGGAATATTTCTTCAACTGTGTGTCAGGTCCGGATTGTACTCTTGATACCACAGATGCTGCCGATAGTGGATGGCAGTCTTCAAATGTATACACCGCAACGGGCCTGACTTTAGATGAGACTTACGGCTTTACGGTTACGTATCGTGACACTTCGAGCTTACAGAATACCACGGAACCGTCTGAGCTTATTACGGTGATGGTCGGTTCTGACGCCGACAGGCAGGCTCCTGAACCCAACCCATCAACATGGAGTCTTGATCCGACCACTGCAGATGGCGCGACTTACATTGAAATGGAGGCTACCCAGGCAGTCGATCCTGAGGGCAGCGGAGTTGAATACTTCTTCGATTGTACTGCCGGTCCGGGATGTACATCCGGCATGAATGATACCATGGACTCCGGCTGGCAGGACGATTTTGCTTACAGGGTAGAAAACCTTACACTTAACGATACCTTTACTTACAAGGTAATTTCGAGAGATAAGGCTCCAGCTAAAAACACAACCGACCCATCTGTTGCGAAGTCCGTGACTGTCGGGGTTCTTGTCGAAGACAACGAACCGCCTACACCTAACCCAAGCGTGTGGAGCGAAGAACCGTTCTCATCATCCTGTGACGAGCTAACTATGTCGGTAGTTACGTCCTCGGATATCCAGCATGACGTACAGTACTTCTTTGACTGCTACGCGGGTCCGGGATGTACCCCGGGCGACACAGACCCGCTTGACAGCGGCTGGACGAGTTCGAGGGTATACGTAGTCGGTGCATTGAACGTAGGAGAAGTATACAGCTTCCGCGCTGCAGCACGTGACACTTCCGCAACTCAGAATCAGACCGGATGGACCAGTACGGTTGAGATAACAGTTGGTGATGGTGTTGACTGTGAGGCACCCACGCCTAACCCTGCTGAGTTTTCAACCAACCCGAGAAGGATATTCAACCCGGGAGTGGCGTCATGGGTTGACTCGATGACTGCAACGGCCGCAGCGGATGAAAACGACGTTGAATACTACTTCGATTGCTCAGGCAGCGGATGCCCGGCTGACAGCGGGTGGCAGGACGGTACGTCGTATGTCGTCCCGGTTACCGGTGAGTTTGTAGATACATCCTGGCGTGTGAGGTATCGTGACACCTCGCCGCAGCAGAACACTGGTGACTGGTCACCATTCGTTCAGACGCAGTAATAAGCGGCTGACCAATTTACGCTAAGACAGGGTCGTCCGGGAAACCGGGCGGCCCTTTTTTATGTTCCAGGTTGCGGGGCGGGTTTGTTTTCGAGGTAGGTCATAACCTTTTCGAGTATTTCCCCTACGACGGGCGCTGCAACTCTTCCGCCGCTGTATCCTTTTTTCAGCGACTTATCCGGTTTGCGTATCGAGACCAGGACAACGACTTTTGGGTTTTCTGCGGGCGCTCCGCCGATGAACGAGGCGGTGTAGTTTTCGTTGTCGTATCCTTTTTGGTCGGGCATGGCGATATGGGCGGTGCCTGTTTTGCCGAATACCTGCCATTTTTCGAGAGCAGCTTCTTTGCCGGTTCCTTCGTTGACGACGTTTGCAAGTGCTTGCTGCACGATCCATTCTGCGACTGAGGTTTTTATTATCTGCCCGGTCAGCGGTTCGGGAAACTTGATATAATCGATATTGCCGCCCGGCTGGACGACGGCTTTTAACAGGTGGGGGGTAATGAGCCTGCCGCCGTTTGCAAGCACGCAAAAAGCCCTTACTATCTGTATGCCGGTGACGTTTACTTCATATCCGTAGGGCATTCTTGTGACGGTGTAACCGCTCCAGCGGTCGGTTGTTTTCAGCAGCCCAGGCTCCTCGCCGGGAAGGTCAATACCGGTTCTCTGCCCGAATCCGAACAGTCGCAGGCCGCGGTAGAGTGGGCTTTGCCCCATTTTCAGGCCGATCTTCGCCATGCCGACGTTGCTGGATTCGGTGAGTATTTCTTTGACGTCCAGGTCTGCAAAGCTGTGACTGCCCCATTCCCCGATGCGGTAGCGTGCGAAGTAACCATTCTCGCAGAAGAACTTTTCGGTGCGTGTGATTATACCGTTGTCCAGGGCAATGGCTGCGACAATGGGCTTGAATATTGAACCAGGCTCGAACGGGTCGGTAAGGACGCGGTTTTTCATGTTTTTTGTGTCGGTTTGTGTGATATGCTCCGGATCGAAGTCCGGCAGCGAGACCATTGAGAGTATTTCACCGGTCCAGGGGTCGATTACTATTGCCAGGGCTGATTCTGCGTTGTACTGCTCGAACTGCTTGAGCAGGGCGGTGCGCGTGAACTGCTGGATAGCGGAATCTATGGTGAGCACAATGTCTTTACCGTCGCTGCCGAACGCGCTGCGGTCTGCCAGGGCGATTGGTTTTCTTGCCGCGTCTACGAGCAGGATGTCGCGCCGTTCGATGCCGGAGAGTATGTTTTCGTATTGATACTCAATTCCGGCCAGTCCTGTATTGTCGGCCCCGGCGAAACCGACTATGTGACAATTCAGTCGGGCCATTGGGTAGTAACGCTGCCAACGGGATTCAATCCCGATTCCGAAGATGCCTGCCTGGCTGACCTTACGGACTTGTTCGTCGGGCAGGTCTTCGATGAGTTTGGCGTAGCCCGGGTTTTCGGAGGTGTTTATTTTGCTGCAGATTATGTGGCTTGGATACTTTATCAGTTCCTGGAGCTGTACCGCGGTTTCTTTTACGTCGGATATGGCCCTTGGTTCTGCAAAGAGATTTCGGATTTGATTGCTGGCTGCGAGTATCCTGCCGCGACGGTCCATTATAGAACCCCGGCGAGGTTTTTCGGGGACAACGGCGAATTGCTGACGGCTGCTCATGGTTGAGTATTTTTCCTGCCGAAAGGCCTGTACGTACCAGACCCGCACAAGCAGCAGGAAGAAGACCAGGACCGTAAGAATGATGACAAATATATTTGTTTGTTTATTTTTCATTGTGGCTGCGGGTTATCGTTTTCCGGGTCGTTCGTGAGGATGAAATCTGGATTGATGAGCTTTTCAAGATAAATCTGCTTTCGCCAGAGCTGCTGCATCAGACGTTTTTGACGGACGTATTCTGTTCTGTAGCTGAAGAAGATGCGGGCTGAGGAAATCCTGAGCTGTACAATCATCAGCAGCAGGGCGGTGAGGAAAAAGACAATAAACACAAGCCTTGATCTTGTCATATTCTCACTTGGCGGGGATTTTAATATTCATGCCTTCGTAAACCTGGTCTTCCGAATCAATCCTGTCGCTGTTGAGGTCGCGTATTTCATGGTACCTTTCACCGCTTCCCAGCTGTTTTTGTGCGATTTTCCAGAGCGTGTCACCGCTTTTTACAGTGTATACCCTCGGCTGGGTTGTGGGGGTAACAGTGTTTTTCAGTGTAGTCAAGCCGTTTTTGGTGAGACTGCGGACTTTCGCAAGCAATGAAGACGAGTCTGCTTCAAGCGGGTGGGCGGAAATAAGCTGTGGTATCTTGAGCTTTTGTCCCACAACGATATGATCGGGCGATTTCAGAATTTTTGAGTTTTCCTCGTAAAGTTTTTTAACGGTGTCCTTTTTGTTGCCTATCTCGGGGCCGTACATTTTTTTGGCTATAGAGGCCAAACTGTCACCGGGCTGTACTGTATAGGTTTCTGTTTTGGGTGCTACCGGGTCCGGAACAGGGATTATCCTGGAGCCGGTTTTTGTTGTATCAGCCTGGGCCATTGCCCGGTTTATGGCGGTGTCGATTTTGTCGGGTTTAATAAGGTCATCGTCGGTAATTGTTATCGTCTTAGGGGGCAGGCTCATCGTGGACCGGACGGGCGCAAAGGCTTGTTTAAGGCTTTCACGGCTGGTTTGCTGTTCTGTTTCGGGGGTAGTTTGTTCGGGCGTCGTCTGTGTTTGCGGTGCTTGTTCTACAGCGGGCTGGGGTGGATTGATCGCCGTGCGGATGGACCTTGTTACCCTGTCTGCGCGGTCGGCGATGGCGATGGAATCCGGGCCCGGGGTGTCATCGATCACCGCCGAGTTCTGCGGTTCTTCGCCATTGTTTTCTTTTAGCATCCCCGGCAAGCCATTGATCAGGAACGCTATGGCAATGATGAATACAAGACCCAAAAGTAATCCGATTTTGGCGTCTGATGTCATGTTCGAAACTCCTTTTTCGCTCTTCTATTTCCTGCGGGCTATCCTTAACTTCGCGCTTCTTGATCTCGGGTTTTGTTCTATTTCGTTCTTTGCCGCGACCAGGGGTTTTTTCGTTAAGAGTTCAAATATTCCTTCTTTGGAATATTTTTTAAAGCTTTCTTTCACGAGCCTGTCTTCGAGACTGTGAAAACTGATTATAGCAAAATATCCGTCTTTTTTTAACATATGCGGCCCGGATTCGAGCAATTTTTTTAAATTTCCAAGCTCGTCATTGACCGCGATCCGAAGGGCCTGAAATGTTTTCGTCGCCGGATGAATTTTATCAGTCCTTGCTTTCGGGTTTTTGTTCAGAGCCCTGCATACTATCGCAGCCAGATGTGCCGTCGAATCGACAGGGCGGTGTTGTCTTTCTTCGACAATATACGCCGCTATCCTTCGCGAAGCCCTTTCCTGACCGTAGTAATAAAGAATATCGGCAATTTCGCTTTCGTCTTTACTTTTCAAAATATCAGCGGCTGTGGTTTGCAGCCTGTCATCAAGCCGCATATCAAGCGGCATGTTCTTCTGGAAGCTCAGTCCCCTTTCGGGGTTTTCCAGCTGCGCCGAGCAGAAGCCCAGATCGGCGAGAATAAAATCAACTTTTTCAAATCCATGTTTTTTAGTAACAGTTTTTATGTTAGCAAAATTTTCACGTTCTAAAATTATCCGGCAATCGAGGCCGGTTAAATTATCGTGGGCCCTGTTTAATGATTCGGGGTCGACATCGACGGCGATCACGACAGCATCAGGGCCCATGTTTTTTCCGAACATTTCCGCATGACCTCCGTGTCCTGCCGTGGCGTCGACCATGATCCCGTCCGTGGGAATTTTGATCCATTCACTGAGCGTCTCGGCGAGTACGGGTATATGCTCGGAATTATTAACAATATCGTTCACCTTTGGATTCAGGTTATATTATTCAGCAGGTTCCGGCAAGAGCTTCCCTTGCAAGCGAGTTGGCGTATGGTGAAAGCTCGACATCTGCAAACAGAGAGCTCTTTGCCTTGAGGGCATTTAGCTTTTCGGTCAGGGCATCGAAGGATACGTGAAATTTCTCGGAATTTGTGCCTTGATCCACGTGCCGCTTTACCACCTCGAAATGGTTTACCTCCTTGTTAGGCATCTTGCCGCTCCTAATATTCATATTCGTCAACATTTTTCTGCATTACAGTTTTTCTGGCCTGCATAATCTGGCTTTGATACTGGGCGATATTGTCTGAGAGGTATTTTTCCCAGTCCTTTGTGTTCCATATCTCGACATGGTCTCTCACGCCGACAAGTGTAAGCTCATTGCTGAGTTTTGCCCTTTTTCTGAACTTTTCATTGATTAGCAACCGTCCCTGCCGGTCCAGTTCGACCTTTCCGGCCAGGGCAAAGCTCAACCGCTCGAAAGCGACCGCTTCGTCCGGGGCTGCCATCCCTGGCGCACCGGCAAGGGCGATTTGCCGAAAGTATTTTTCAGGGTAGAGGCACAGGACTCCGTTTGCGCCCATAACCAAAAAGAAGTTACTGCCGTGCTGTTCCGAGTCAATCTGCGAGCGGAGCTTATTGGAGACGAACAATCTTCCTTTATTATCAAGGCTGTGTTCATACTCGCCTGTTAACATTAGCATGTTCTATGCCCCACGAAGCTACCACTGACAGTTTCAACTATGGGAAATTATACCACTTTCTCCCACTTAGTCAAATATCTTTACCATGTTTTTTCCAAAGAATCCCATTTTATGGTCCATCAGGGGGGGTTTAAGTCCGATAAAAGGTTGGGTGATATACAATATGTAGTAATTGAAGGACAGGTGTGTCTATATATAGGATTGTCCTTGGCGGAAAAAATTTTTTTATTTCAGTGGTGGACTGCTGTAAGACGCCAGTGGAAATTATAATTTCGACCAGAACATGAGAATAAACCTGTGCGCGTACACTAACCGCCCCAACATAGCCCCCTGTGAAAATAGGCAGTTTGGGCGGTTTAATCTTCGTCGCTGACGGCAGTGCCGCCGCGAGTATCGACCAGGCCGACAATGCCCTGGTCATTGTAAATTTTTATCCATCTGCGCATGGTTCTCTCACCTACATTCAAGCTCGCGCAGATCATTTTTGGGGTATAAGTTGCCTTATAATCGCCGATGTTCTTGGAGGTATTAATCAATCGAATATAGTTATAAACGGCTCCTAATTTCCGATAGACCTCGCGCCGCTTCTTTTCCGATAACGATGACAACGAAAAGTAAGCTGAAAGTTCAATTTTTGCTTTGTCCATCGGGGGTATAAATTCCATTTCAATACCTCATTAAAAGCCTGTTAAACTCATATTATTCACCCCGCGAAAGCCGCTTTTCGCTTCTCCCTCTCCCTGAATTCTTCAATCAGGCCGACGGGCAGCCTGGACCTTACGGGTAATTCAAGCTGCTCAAGTGCAAGCAAAATAACGATCGAGTCGATAAAGCAGCCCTTTTGAATTACAGGGCTTAGGTGCAGGGCGTCTATGATCGTTCTGCATGTCCTCAGGCGTCCGCTGTGCGACGACTTACTAATCCGGCAAAGCAGATCGACCGCATCGCCGGTCAACTTCACACCCCCATAAGTGTAAAGCTGTTTTATATCGTCCTCGGTGTATAAACCGCCGTCGCCATCATCAGCCAGGGCGTCAAGGTCCAACTGAACCAAAACCCGGCTCATAAACTGCTCGAGGCTCTCGCAGCCGTGCTTGACGCGGTTTTGCTGAATAGTTCCGCAGAGCTCCTTGTTACCGGAAAGAATAAGCGGACAACGCCCCCGGACGGTTATCACCTGGCGAAGATGATCAAGCTGCTTAACGGTCAAACTCGATGCCTCGTCCAGTATCAAAATTTTCGGTTCCCTGTTGAGTTTCTCGATTATATTGGCAGTGGTCGTTTTTAGAACCGAAAGAACCGACCCGACACCTTTTGCGATCTCGTTAAATATCGCGATTTTGTTCATCGTGCTATCAAGGACAATATACACACACCGTGAATGAGTCCTGGCGTATTCCCGCAGGCATTCACTTTTACCGTGTCCCGCGTCGCCGATTATAAGCGAAATCTTCGCTTCATTTCCGCCGCTCATCGCGTCCGTATGACGGATAACCGAATATATTTTTCTCGCAATACTGGTCTCAACAAACTTCGGCGCGCTTCGGCTTTCGCGCTGGACAGTGCTCTCCATGAAACCCACGAGCTTACTTATCAGGCCTTCAATGTCGCCGCTGTACTTGCCCCGCAAGAACTGTGAGATCATCGTTGAACTGACGCCGATCGAACCGGCAAGCCGGGCCTGTGATATATCCCGCTCGGACATAAACTCCGAAAGCTGCGAACGTATCTTCTCGACGCTCTCGTCGGTTATGCTCTCAGGCACGCGGTAGTGAACTACCCGTGCGGCGCGGTCCAGTGACTTGTAAAAATCGTTTTTCATCTAATCAAATAACCCCAAATCAAGCAGCGGTTTCTTCGGCTTCTCCTCTTTCACACCGATGGGGATATCCAGGTCGATAATATGCGTCGTGCCCTCTGCGCCTGCTGCCTTTTTGACGGCCCGCTGAATTTCGCGGCGTCTGTGCCTGGTCACCTGCCCGTCAAGCGGCGTCCTAACAGGCTTGATATTCTTCTGCACATCATCGCTCTCGGCTTCCCGTGTGCGGTCCCTGGCCGACATAATCGCAAGCCTGGTCAAGTCTGAACTCGCGGTAAGCCGTTTATTGACTGCATCTGAAACGAATTTTTTCGCTTTTGCTTTCTGCCGGAGGGCCTTGCGGAGATCCTCCTCGTCGACCTTGCTGCCGTAGCCGACAAGCTGTGCCTGTTCTGCGATCGCAACAAATTCCATCTTTCCGGCGCAGTAAACCCAAACCCTGCTCATATCATCCGGGTCATAAGATGCCCGGACAACCCGGCCCTGGTATTGCATAAGGGCGGCATCGTACTGCCCGTAATAAACTCCGTGAATTCGGATACCGTTTTTCCCGACTTTAAGCTCACCAGTCCAGACGCGAGTAAGCAGGTCAAGCACACCATCGGCAAGCCTGCGGACCGAAACCCTGGAAGATAACACCTCGTTCGGAGTCTGGCCGTTCATCCCCTCGCCGCTGTGCGCGGAATTATTATAAACCTCGATGTATTCGCCCAAAAGCTGCTCGAACGTTTCAAGATTGTTCGCGTTTTTAATTGCGCGCTCAGCTTTCAAAAGCTCCTGCAATTTTTCGGGCTTTACGCGAGAATGTTTCCCGCAGTAGGTGTCGAAAGTCTTAGTAAACTGCATGTCCAGTGTGTCGAAAAACCGCTCGACCTTTTTCGCCTGCGGGTGATAAGGCTGCGCAAATGAAACGTCGATTCCCATCAAGCCGTAAAGGCCGGTAAAGTGTGTCTCATCGATATAGCCCGCATCCAGGGCGCGGCGTTTTTTTCGTCCGGCTTTGGTAACGCCGGTCCACATCTGCGAGTCGTAATCCCTGCCGTTGTCGATCTTGACCATCGACGGCGGCCCGTGTTTAACGATCGCCCGGCGTGTGGCCTGTAAAATAGTCGTCTGGTTCGGGCTTGTCGAAACATAAAACCCGACAACCGCGCGGCTGCGGCTGTCCTGCCAGGCGGTCAGCCAGGGACGGACCCATTTACCCCGATGCCGGATAAAACAATTAAACTGGTGGTGATCGCCGACCCATATATCGCCGGGCTCGATGCTGTCGATATCCGTCTGGATATACGGTGCGCATTTCGCCTCGTAGGCCTCTTTTCCCTCGCGGTACCGAACGAGAACGGCTTTCGGAATTCGGTCCTTTACCAGCCGCCTCATACTTGAAAGAGATGGTATTTTCCAGCCCTTTGAATGTCTTTTATCCAAGTGTTCAACCATAATTAAGCACTGTCTAAGGCTCAATCTTTTTTCGTCCAGGTAGAGGCTTTTGAAATACTCGAAAGCCTCCTCGGTGATAATGTCGTCACGATACCTGCCGCCCCTGTTGTCGATAAGGCCCTCCAGCCCGTCCCGCCTGTAATCTCTTATCCAGCGGTAAAGGCTGCCCTGGGAGATGCCCTCCTGCTTGCAGAATATTTTTACCGCATCGGTCCGGTTCTTTCCGCTGCGGACAAGCTGAGCGGAAAATTTCTCGAACTGCTTGACCAGGCCCAGCCGCTTCAATGCCTGGTCTTTTTTTTCGCCCGCGATCGCAGATGGGTCTATCTGTTTTGTCAAATGTTCGGGGAAATAAATATCCGAAAGCCGGGGGTCGCCCCGTAAGGGCAGGGCCCAGATGCCCGCTGTTTTCTTTGCTCCGCGCAGCTTGCCTGACCTGCACATTTGGCGAACCCGGCTTTCGGACATGTTCATTTTAACCGCTGCTGTTTTAATGTCAATATACTGCATCGCTCAATAGTCCTGAGTTATGCGAGGCCCGCTTTCATCGTCGCCGATGCGCGGGTTATAGATAGTGTTGTTTTCATTAATTATGACGTTACTGCCGCTCGAGACGCCGCGCAGGCCCTCGAATCTTTCCTGCGGCGACATTTCCTGCCATTCGGCCCGGAGCGGGTCGAACGATGGGTGACCGCTGTACTCACCGATGATCTGCTGCCGCTGCTGATCGGGCAGGTTCTGCTGCCAATAATCAAAAGCGGCGCGCTCTTTAAGCGCGTTCGGAGTGTCAATGAAATTATGCTGGTACAGCCAGTACATAGGATTTCTGCGCTCGTAAACTTTCAGTGCAGCGGCGCCGATCTGGCGAACTTGCTCCATGTATTTTTCGTCGGTCGTGACATCGGTCTTGACGTAATCGGCGACGTTGGAGGCGACGGCATCAATCGCGCCCAGGCTGCCCATCCTCTGGGTTTCCTCGTCTCTTTCAAGCCTCGCACCTTTAGGGCCTGCTGCAACCTCCAGGCCCCGACTAATATCGCCCCTGTCGGCGGTCAGCAGCTTATAGACACCCGATGCGGCTTCGGTCCCGTATGCTTTAGTCAACATTTCATAAAACCGGCCTTTGTCCATGCTCAGCCGCTTCTGCTGCAAGGTCGAAAACAGCTTCGTCGGATCGCTTGAAACCCGTTCATTTATGCCATAGCTGGACAGGTCGGCGGTAGGGGCCCTGCCGATCGCCTCGATCGTCGCGGCGGGCATTGACTGCAACTTCCGGCCCGTTTCGCCTCGTGCCAGGACAGCTATATTTTCGACAGCCTGGGCCGGACCCCAGCCCATAGCGCGCATGGTCGGTCCTGCCCGGCCCAGCGCGCCGATAACTTCCTGGTCAGTGAGGCCGGAAGATGCAGCAGCGTTAGAGATCATGCGCCTAAAACCGCCCTGCTGCTGCGGTGTGGTCATGCCCCAACCAGCCATCATCTTGATAAGCTCAGGCGTCGCGTCCCCGCCGTGCCTGGCCCCATAGCCCAACATGCCCCGCAGGCCCGCATCGTACTGTTGCGGCGTCAAATCGCCGCTGTCGACAAGGCCCTTGAACTGCCTGGTATATTCATTTACGATGGGAAGTCCGAGCTTGCGGGATACGCCCGTATCGGCAAGCAGCAGGGAAGTTTCTTTCGTTATCTTCTCGCGTGATTTTTCATCGAACGCGCCCAGGGCCTCGAACAGGTTTTCGTAAGCGCCGCGAAGCGCTTCGACATCGCGGACCGCCTCGTCGCTTTTTTCCTTGAGGCCATCGAAAAATTTAGCGAGTTCCTTGCCCGCCGCGATCGCCGCTGCGCCGAGCCCCGCCAGGCCCATCCCCCCGGCAAGCTGTTTGAACTTGCTGAGCAGGCCCTCGGACGCCTGCGAAGATTTTTTCGCAGACTGTTCGGTAGTGGCCCCGGTCTGTTCGGTCTTTCGCTTTATGTCGTCAAGCTGCTGCTTTGCCTTGTCGGCATCTTGAAGATTTATTTTGTAATTAATGTCTTTAGCCATTGTACGAGCCTCTTTCTAAAAAACCCCGACGGCCCTGAAAGACTGCGTACAGGACCGCCGGGTAATGTCCAGGAGATCAGGCGATATCATTCATTAGAGCCACGATCGGCCCGACATCGCTGGTGTCACCCACACCGTATTCGTTATTAAAGTCAATGCGCTCGATCGCTCTAAGGCCAAGCTGGTCGGTCGTGAAGTAAGCGTCCCTGCTGCTCTCGACGGTAAGCTGCCTGCGGTCACCAAGAAAAGCCCCGAGCGACAGGTCGCCCAAGATAAGCGGGATATGATCGGCAGCCGCGCCGGTCGGCGTAAACGGCATCGAGGAAACAAATTCGACCGGGTAGCCGTAAAAAGTGCGCTGCTTTGTCCCGGCGAGAATTTCGGCGATCTTCGCGACGCCCCCACCTTGAGCCAAATCCATCATAACCGTAAAAAAGAACTTTTTATTACAATAGAACTTCGCGTTTTCATCGGCCTCATCTGGCAATAAACCGATAAGGGCGAGGATATCTTCAAGCGTAATCGAACTGTAGGCGCCGCCGGTTTCCTGATAGTAAATGCCCGCAGCGTTTGTCGGGTCGGCGTCGATATTCATAAAGGCCTGGATAATGCCGGTCACGCCGAAATAATCGCTGGTGCCGTCGCCCATGAAGCCGAGCTCGTCCTCTTTTTTCGCAAACTCACGCATCATGGACCTGCCGACGATCTCGCCGACCGCGAACGCGGAGTCTTCAGTAAGCTCGTTCGAGATAACGGTTAGTGCAGCCATCTTGAAGCAGTTCAGCCCCAACATGCCGAGCGAAATATCGCTGGCCGTGATGGTCGAGCCCTGACCGATCTTGTAAACAGTAACGCCATCCGTGACCCTCGGCCATTGCTGCGAATCCCTGGTCATAGGATAAACAGCAGCGTTTCGACGATAGACGCCGAACCTGCCGAGCTGCTCGATGAGACGTGAACTGTACTCGGTCGGAACGAGCGCAGCCCCATCAACGATCTGCAAAGAATCCATTGCTTTTTTCGATGAAGTCGAGACTCTTATCGCGGACTTTACCCAGCGAAGCCAGGACGAAACCACCGAACTCTTTTGCCAGCGCCTCGGAGCCCCAAAAGCCGGTATAATTCCCGGCCTTCATGGACGCGTCCAGGACGGCATGTCCGATGGATTTCAATTGCTTCTGATTCGATCGAGCAAAGTCTTTCAGTTCACGGACTTCGCTTTCGTATTTTTCAAGTTTGTCGGAAACGGCGCTGAAACCTTTTTCGACGTTTTCGATTGTTGCGTAGTTCATTTTTATATCCTTAAAATTGTTCGTCAATTAACTTTTTCACAAGCGGCACATGGCACATAACGCGCGGGGGTGTGCCACGCCCCCGCGCAACTCCACGGAAAGGAAAAATCTTAAGCGTTCTCCCGCACCGGGCAGCCAAACATGCAGCAGCAGGAGAACCAGCCGCATGTAAGCTCTGTCCCGGCGAACGCTTCTCATAAGAACAAAGCAGCATAATCTGGCTCAAAGGCCTTGCCGCATTGGTCATCCAGGTTATCAAAGATCGGATCGTCCGGCTCGTCGTCATCGTCAATCGAGCCGTCGAGCGGGAGATCTAAAAGATATTCAGCAAATTCAGTTGCGTGGCGATCGCTGTCGTCGAGCACGGCAATCTCCATCGGTGAGAAGTGCTTAGATTTTTCAGCAAAGCTCAGGTCTGAGTAACACTCATCAAGCTGTTCGGCGACTGACCACATCTTCTCAACCGCGCGACAAAAAACATCAGCCTGCTCGTCATCGCTCAGTGCCTCGTAGTCAGACCAGGCTCTTTTTGCCGCGACGAAAGATGACTTTACGCCCGCGTTTCGGTTGGACGGCACAGCGACCAGGGAGATCTCGTAAAGCTCGGCGTCGGTGATGACATTGACAGTCTGCCCGGCCTCATTATCGTATCGCTGCTCAGACTTCAAGACGCCGAAGCCGACGGAAACGGCGGTCATGGAGCCATCGGCGTATAATCGCCAGTATTGCTCAGCGAGCTCGGAACTGCCAAACTTGATAGTTGCCCAAAGCCCTGCCTTATCGATCCAGATCGATGAACACCGTCCAACCACAGGCGGGGTCCCATCCTCAAAAACGTGACGATGGCAAGCAAGCACCACGGGATTTTTTTTATAAGCGGCGAGGTGTTTTTTAAAGGCGGATGGCAGAATGCGGTCGCCGTCACGGTCCAAACTACCGTCCGAAGCCAAGACCCGAATGGACCGCTTCTCGATGTCGATTTTTTTCTCTACAGCGTTGAAATATTTTGTGCTCAAATTATGGCCCTCCCTGGCCAATCCTGAAATCCATCATTTTTTTTTGCTGCTCTCATTTGCGGCGACCAAGGCGGCAAGAGCAAAACGAAGCGCATCAAAATCATCGCCCCGGTCGTTAATAAATTCCTTTGTTTTAGCGGAAATAATGGCGTCGATTTGCGCAGAAAACTCGGGGCGCGACGCCTTGAGTAACTGGACGAAATAAACACTGGCGCATTCAAGCGAGCTGAGATCGTCCACCAGGGGTTTGAGCTCAAAACTTTCAAAATCAGCAGCAACGACATCGATCTCTTCGCGCTTCAGTCGAAGCGCTTCTTCCAAAGCGGTGGAAAAAAGAGATGCGATCCGGTCGGAAATTTCCGCGCAGCCATCATCCCAGGCGTTACTAAATAGCGTTTCGTGATAAAGCCGATCAAACAATTCGCTCGTCTCAATTTGGTTTTTCATTTTGCAGCCTTTCAAAAAAAATTATACTTTATCGCTATCATCTCCACTGCTACAATATTCAGTGGATAAACGCTCAATTAAAGATTGAACGGCGGCGTTTGTAACCGACCGACGTTCCCGCCGTGCACGAGCAGCAGCAAGTTCCAGGGCTTGCGGGTCACGAATCAATATAGATTTGGGTGTTCTTAAAGGCATTTTCAAAAACCCTGAACAGTGTTACATATTGTTAGTTAGTGTATTATCGGATATACATTGTTGCTGTCAATAATAAATATTAGGAAAATATGAAAAAAAATAACGCTAAAAGCATTAATTTTGGTGAAAGATTGAAGCAAGTTCGTAAGGACAAAGGACTTAGCCAGTCTGAACTAGCCGAAAAAATGGGTTATAAACAAAGTGCAACAATATCAAACCTTGAAATAAATAAATCTACCCCCGACATTAACACTCTCAAAAAGCTTTCGGAAATACTCGAAGTTGACCTGCATTGGCTCATAACCGGTGATATATACAGGGAATACAAGCTGAAATTCATGCAATTATACAGCTATATAAATAAGGAAATAGGTGATTTGTCCCAGCAAAATCATCGCCTTGCCGCTGAGATCGCCGAGATAGAAAAAAATCCAGGAACCGACAAGGCTGTAGATGAAGATATTATCAATATGAAATCCGTTTGGATTAGACGAAACCGCGAAAAAATGCTTTCGCTGGACAAACAAAGAATTGCAATGACTGAACTGGTTTCGTGGGAATGACTTTCAAAGGTTATCAAAAGTGAACTTTTCTCACTTTTGCAGAGTTTTTTAGAGTTTTGTTCGACTTTTAATGTTAATTTACCGCAAAATTCTATTTATCCCAATTTAACATAACGGCTATTATAGGTCAAATACTCCATTTCCGTTTGCCCTTCCGACTTCCGCGCCGCATGTCCGCGCCGATCGCCGCGAAGTCGAATTTGAATATTCTTTAATTTGCATTCATACGCTCTCTGGACGCCGTTTAAAGGGGTTTAAATATTTTCCCAGGAACTCCGCACGCTGGCCATCTTCGTGAGAATATGAGCCGCAAAACGCGGATTATTACAATATAGCAAGCACCCGAATTTGCCCCCGCTGAATATCACGAAACACCCCTGAAAGTGCCGTATTTCCCACCCATTCCCGCTTTTGCCCGTTTATTCCCGGTCAACGGTCAGTACTGTCCCATTGAAACTCGTTATTTGATAAGAGGTTATAAATCTGACTATCTGAATTTTGCCGAAAATCAAAGATATTAGCCTCAAAACACTGTTTTGAAAGAAATCAAAAAGAGTAAGAACCGAGAGTATTTTCGAATGAAAAACCAAATAATACCGCAAAAACAACGATTTATTTATTTTCGATTTCAAATCGATACCTCTCGAAAAATGTTGTATCTTCTTTAACTTAAAGAATTTACATTAAATTAAAGTAGAGTTAATGGGACGCTGCTGGTCAACGGTAATTATTCTCATTTACAGTGTAAGTTTACAGCTGTTAATGGAGTCGATTTCTCTGTGCAAGCAGAACGATGTCTTTAAGAGCCTGTTCGTTCTTGGCTGAGTTCCAGTTCTTATCGAAGTGTTTTGTCTGTACGATGTGGGCTATTGCTGACAGTACCCGGAGATAGAAGTTTCGCAGGTCCTTTGTGCCTGCGAGTACGAAAATAGTGGTAACTTCCGGGGCAGAATCCGAGAAGCGGGCACCTTTTTTACATCTTGCGATAATCATTTCAAATTTGCCTTCACCGGGGATAATAATGTGTGGAACGGCAAGGGTTGGGCTAAGGACCGTGCTTCCCTGTGTTTCGCGTTCGAGCAGGAGGTCCCTTAGCTGGTCCGGGTGCATATCAAGTCGTTTAGAGAGCTTAGCGGCAACGCTCTGAAACAATTGTTTCAGGTCGCAAGGCCCTTCGAGGTCCACTGCGGGGGAATTTTCGACAAGATGGTCGAATTTGTCCTGAACAATCTGGTCTCTTTCACGGATTATGTCTTTCAGTTCGTTTTCAAGTGTGCCGGTTACCAGTTCGCGGGCGGTTATTTTTTCCACAAGGTGCAGAAGCGCCGATTCGCTTTCGACTTTTCTGCGTCCATACGTGTAGTAGAATATGAACCCCACGATGACAATCAAAACGGTGACGATGTAAGCCTGTTCACCCATTTCGAGGAGTATGAAGCAAAAACCGATGATCGTGGCAAGCTGGAGCCATGGGTAAAGCGGGGTTTTAAAAACGGGTCGGTAGTTTTGGACGCCGCTTTCTCGAAGCACAATTACTGAAAATGCTGCGAGGACATAGCTTAACACGAAAACTGTCGAGGCTGCTTTTACAAGTGTTTCAAGCTGCAGCAGCGAGGTGAAGATTATAACGATCGCCGTGATGGAAATTGCCTTATAAGGTGTATTTTTTTTGCTTGTAGTCTGAGATATGGTTTCGGGCAGGAGACGGTCTGAACTCAGGGCAACGAGGTACCTGCTTGCGGTCATAATTCCGGCGTTTGCGGTTGTGATAAATGCCAGTGCGGCTGCGAGTCCGGCGAGGATGTAACCGGGCTTGCCGGCCATTGCCCGTGCTGCGTCGGAGATGGGCGTTAATGATTTGTCAAGCAGTTCCGGGCCGAGTATTCCGCTTGTGATGAATATCATGAGCGTATAGAGGATGACCATTGTTGCGCAGGCCAGTATCATAGCCAGTGGTATGATCTTGCCGGGGTTTTTGACCTCGCCGGCGACGCTTGCGACTTTTATAAGCCCGCCGTAGGAGACAAAAACGAAGCCTGTTGTATAAAATACGGACTTTATGCCGTTTGGGGCGAAAGGTTCGAGGTGCCGGATGTCAATCAGTTGGGCACCTTTCACTATGTAGGCTACCATCAGTGCAAGCAGTGCCACAACAAGCATAACCTGAAGGCGGGCCGCTTCGGAGGTCCCAAACAGGTTTATAGCGGCAAAGACAAAGCAGAGAATGGCGACGGTCAGCTTAAGGTTTACGGGGTTGTAGGGCTGGACGAGCACTGCGAGGCCTATAAGTGCAAATGCGGTTTTAACCGAAAGACTGAACCAGCTAAGCAGCCCTGCGACGGTTCCTGCAGCGGGTCCAAGGCCGCGAGAGATATAAAAATAGTCTCCACCTGCCTTGGGCATGGCGGTGGTAAGTTCCGCGATACTGAGTATGCCGGCAGTGGCGAGAAGCCCGGCGAAAAAGTATGAGAATATGACAGCGGGCCCGGCCTTTGCATGGGCCAGGCCAGGCAGAATGAAAATACCCGAACTAATCATTGCCCCGGCGGCGATACAAAAGACGTGTGGGAGGCTCAGGCTTTTTGACATTTTCGATTCGGTCATTATTAAATTCTCCGACAACACCGTTTTTATTCTTTCTTTCGGATATTTTACCGTATCGGCGTGAAAATCATATCGAAAAAATGCTGATATCCGCGACCGAAGCTTTTTTGAATAAGTTCTGTAAATCCTCGCAGGGGCTGATATAATCTGCTGCGTACTTTGTTGTTTTTAATCAGGAGATAAAATGGCTCATCAGTTCATAAGTGATATTAAACCGGGACAGATGATTAATGACGTATTTATGGTAACACAGCCTGTTTTGCGAAACACTTCGCGTGGCGATCTGTATATAGCTATGTATCTTTCGGACAAGACAGGCAAGGTCAATTCCCGCATGTGGCAGGCTACGCAGGAGATTTACCAATCTATTCCCAAGGAGGGTTTTCTGCATATCCAGGGTAAGAGCGAGCTTTACCAGAACGCCTTGCAGCTTGTAGTGAATAATTTGACCGTCGTTTCCCCGGACCAGGTAGATTTGAGCGATTACATGCCCCGGACGGATAAGGATATAAACAAGATGTTCCGCGAGGTAGTTGATATCCTTTCGGGTGTTGGCAGCGAGGATGTCCGCATTTTGCTTAAGGCTTTCCTTGAGGACAAGGAGCTTATGCGGGAGTTCTGTACGGCGCCGGCGGCTATGCAGATGCATCACAGTTACCTGGGCGGTCTTTTGGAGCATACGCATAATATGCTGAACGTCGCAAAGGCTGTGCTTCCTTTTTACCCGAAGGTTCAGGCTGATATTGTGTTGGCGGGAATATTCCTGCACGATATCGCCAAGACAATCGAGCTTTCTTACGCCATGGGATTCAGCTATACCAATCGCGGACAGCTCGTGGGCCACCTTGTTCAGGGAACAGTGCTTATAGAGGAAAAGGCCAAAGAGGTTGAGGCGAAAGGTGAGAAAATAGATCGGGAAGTAGTCGACAACCTCGAGCATATAATGATAAGTCATCACGGTCAGTATGAGTTCGGAGCTGCGAAGCTGCCTGCGACGGCGGAGGCGTTTATGGTAAATTACATAGACGATCTCGACGCGAAAATGAACCAGGTTCAGAACCTTATTGAAAATGACCCCGGCGACGGAGACTGGACGGCTTATCAAAGACCATTGGAGACCAAGCTTTATAAAAGACGGGCGATACCTGAACAGTGAGTCTGAAACGATTTTGGAATAACATGGAATTATTTTGAAGTGGTAAGAGCATGATAGTAGTTGTAACAGGTGTTGTCGGGATCGACAAGAAGCAGTACCTGCAGGCGGTCGTTGAGGCCGCTAAGGCGAAGGGCAGGGATATAACGCTTTTTAATGTGGGCGACATGATGTACGCGGAGGCGCCGGATGTGGCGGCAGGGCGGATACTGGATATTTCGCGCGAACGGCTGCACCTTTTGAGACGAAGCGTGTTTAAGGATATTATTTCGCACGCGCGGACCGGCGGGGATATTATCGTAAATACACACGCTACTTTCCGCTGGCGGCACGGTCTTTTCCCGGCGTTTGATTTTGACCAGATGCGGCAGCTTAACGCCGATATGTATGTATGTCTTATAGACGGGGTGGATGCACTTCATGTCAGACTGAGCGAGAGGAACCATGTGCGGCATACGATGAAGGATTTACTGGCTTGGCGAGAGGAAGAGATACTTGCGACGGAGATAATGTGCAAAGGGGCGACGCCCGATGCAAAGTTCTACTGGCTGTCGCGCGGGCACGGCAGGGACACGGTTGACACTTTTTATAAGCTGGCTTTCGAGCAGTGCAGGCGTCGGTGTTACCTGAGCTTCCCGATGACTCATGTAATGGGCGAGCCGGAGGTCATGGAGGAGATAAATGATTTCCGTGAATTTATGAAAGACGAGTTTATCTGCTTCGATCCGGCGGACCTTGACGAGTTCGAGCTGCCCTTTCACGCATTTCGGGCTATGCAGGCTGGAGACGAGATCGTGGAGATAGAATCGCTCGGCAAGAAAGTCGCGTTTGACGTTAAGCAGCTTATGGATATCGAGCAGGATATTCACAGTCAGATATACGCGAGAGATTTCGCACTGATCGACCAGTCGGATATGATAATCAGTTTCATACCCGCGTACCCGGACGGCAGGGCTGCCCTTTCCAGCGGGGTTGAGAGAGAACTTCAGCATGCGTATGAAACGGCGAAAGAGGTTTTTGTTATCTGGAAGGCCAGGAGCAACCCAAGTGTTTTCGTTACGCAAACAGCGACGGAAGTATTTCCATCTGCTGAGGAGGCGATCAGCTTCTTCAGTGAGAACGGATATATAAAAAGTTAAGAAGTGAGTGTGTTTTAAAATTTTTCGGGAGAGTTAAATTGGCTGAGCAGATAGATCCGAGGCGGATTGCAAAGTATATTGATCATACCGCGCTAAAGGCCGAAACCGTGCAGGCAGACATTGAAAAGCTTTGCAGCGAGGCTAAGGAGTACGGGTTTTGCAGCGTGTGCGTCAATCCACGCTGGGTGCCCCTGGCTGCGGAATTGCTTTACCAGGCGGATGTTAAAGTTTGCACGGTTATAGGTTTCCCGCTGGGTGCGGAGACCAGCAGGCAAAAGGCAATGCTGGCAAAGGATGCTATACGTGACGGTGCCGATGAAATTGATATGGTCGCGGACCTTGCTTCGATAATCGAGGGGGATGAGAGTTACTGCCGGAATGATATGGAAATGGTTCTGAAGGTATGCAGGGATGTTCGGCCGGAAATTTTGTTGAAGGTCATAATTGAGTCGGCAGCGCTCAATGACCAGCAAAAGCAGTTGGTTTGCAGGACAGCGAGTGAAGTTGGGGTTGATTTTGTAAAGACCAGCACAGGGTTTCACCCCGCGGGCGGTGCAAACGTTGAAGACGTGCGTCTTATGGCGGCAGAGGCAAGCCGTTGCTCTGTCAAGGCCTCTGGGGGTATACGCAGTGCTGCGGACGCTTTGGCGATGATAGAAGCAGGGGCCGCGAGACTGGGCACCTCGGGTTCGGTAAAGATAATGCAAGAGCTTGCGGGAGGGGTTTGAAATCGACGTCGCACCAGTTAAAGAGGCGGGGTTTGAAGTGACAAGGTGCAGGTGTGCAGTTCGGCAGGTGCATTGCGAAGCGAGCCTGGGGCAGGTTTGCAGGCTGTTTGCCGGTCAGCAAGGCTGTTCGATACTTGGGGGTAACGACGGTGACAGCGAAGGGAACCGCTGGAGCTATTTTGCCTGTGAGCCTGTAGAGGTTTATGAGCGAAAAGCGGATGATGAGGACATACTGAATTCGCTTGCTGAGGTTTTGGGAAAATACAGTCTTATAGAAGTTGAGGACAATATTCCGGCGGGGATGTTTGCAGGGGGGTGGATAGGTTTTTTCAGTTATGATCTCGGGCGGTCGATAGAAAGTGTTCCGGTTAAGGCGGCGGACGATCTAAAGGTGCCTGCGGCGAGGCTTTGCTTTTATGACAGGGTTTTGTGCTATGACAGGCTGGGTGGGAAATGGTACGCAGCGGCACTGGAGTTTGAGGGTAAAAAGCAAAGCGCAGACAGTAAAATTGAACAGTTGGCTAACCTTTTGCACCAAGCAGAGGGAGTTAACCTTGTTGAGTTTTCGTGCCTGGATATTGAGGCCGTGGATATGTCTAAGGTGAGATCAAATATGGAGCGAGCTTATTATTTTGATGTCATGAAGATGATAAAGGAGGATATTTATAACGGGGAATATTATCAAATCAATTTTTCACAACGGTTCGAAATGGATTTCAATGGATGCGGCATTGAGCTTTACCGATGGCAGAACAGTCACAATCCAAGCCCGTATGCATGTTATATTGACGCGGGTGATTATGAAATAGTAAGCGCATCGCCGGAGCTTTTTTTAAGGGTCCGAGATGGTCGAATCGCGACAAGGCCAATTAAAGGAACAAGGCCGAGGGTCGGGGAGAGTATAGATGAAGCGGTTATTGCCGAACTGATGGCTTGTGAAAAAGAACGTGCAGAGCTTACGATGATAATCGACCTTGAGCGGAATGATATAACGAAAATATGTGAATACGGCAGCATTGAAGTATCGAGTCCAAGGCATGTGGCGGCATATCCGACGGTTTATCATGCCCTTGCGGAGATAAGCGGAAAACTTAGGGTGCAAGCGGACGGAAAGGGTTTTTGTGAAATATTGCGTGCCATGTTTCCTGGAGGGTCGATCACCGGGGCGCCTAAGGTTCGGGTGATGGAGGCTATCGAGAAATATGAGCCGGTTCGCAGGGGCGTTTATACCGGAAGTATGGGGTATATAGGTATTGATGGGAACGTTTGCTTGAATATCGCGATAAGAACGATTATTATTACAGGTTCGCAGGCTTTTGCCCAGACCGGCGGCGGGATTGTAGCTGACTCGGTTGCCCAGCGAGAATGGGAAGAAACATTCGTCAAGGCAAGGGCGCTGGCAGCAGGTATTGCAGCGGTTAACGAACGGAGCTGAGATGAGTAAGGTATTTTTGAATGGCGAGATGATCAATAGCGAAGAGGCGCGGGTGAGCGTTAGCGATACGGGCCTGCTTTACGGTGCGGGTCTGTTCGAGACCATGCGCGCAGCCGGGGGAAAAGTATTTCGCCTCGGTGATCATATTGACAGGCTTTTCACAAGCAGTGAGAAACTGCGTGTGCCGGTCGGTATGGAAAAGGATCAGATTGCAGAGGCTGTACGGCGTACTGTAGAGGCTAACGGACTGGCAGATGCGCGGGTGCGGCTTACAGTGACCAGCGGTTCGGTGGGAAGTGACGGGCAGCCTGTTTCGACAGTGCTTGTTACAGCAGGAGCTTACCGGGGCTATCCGAAAGAATATTACGACGAGGGTGTGAAGGTGGTTCTGACGGACCATCGGCAGAGCGGCAGCGACGTTCGCGCCGGTCACAAGACCACGAGCTATTATGACAGAATACTTGTGCTCAATACTGCGCATGTTAAGCGTGCAGCCGAGGCAATTTGGTTTACGCATGATAACCACCTTGCCGAAGGATGTGTGAGCAATGTTTTTCTTGTTAAGGACGGAGCCGTTCTGACTCCGCCTGTCGATACGCCCGTGCTGCCCGGTATTGCCCGGCAGACCCTTCTTGAGGCCGCCCGATCAGAGGGAATAGACGCAGCACAGAAGGATTTGTTTATTGACGATCTTCTCGGTGCCGACGAGGTGTTTTTGAGCAATGTTATTATGGGTGTTCTGCCGGTTGTGGGGGTTGAGGCGCATACTGTCGGTGAGGGCAAGGTTGGACAACTGACAAAAAAGATGATGCAGCTGTTTAGTGAGATAGTCGAAAGGCAGGGGCAATGAAAGTATGCGAGGTAGCAAAGGCGGTTGAATCGCAGGCGCCAAGAGAACTAGCCCTGGACTGGGACAATACAGGTCTTCTTGTCGGAGATGGCAGTGCGAACGTTGATAAGATTCTGTTGACGATAGATGTGACCCGGGCGGTTGTGGAGGAAGCCAAAGCCAAAGGCGCGGGTTTGATCTTGAGTTATCACCCGGTTATTTGGGACGGGCTTAAAGACGTGCGCTGCGAGGGAGCCGGGGCGGTTGTCTATGAGCTCATTCGGGCGGGGATAAGTGTTTATTCAATCCATACTGCGTATGATATAGCTGACGGCGGGGTGAATGACCAGCTGGCGGATATAGTCGGAATTACTAACGGAACAGCGATAGGCGATTATGTTTCACCGCCGGGCGGAGAGCTTTTTAAGGTGGTGACTTTCGTTCCTTCCGGGGATGTTGAGAAAGTGGCTGAGGCTATTTTTGCTGCCGGTGCCGGTTCAATAGGAAAGTATTGCAGATGCAGTTTCCGTGGTGAAGGCACTGGAACTTTTATGCCCTTGGAAGGTGCCAGGCCTGCGATAGGGGAAAAAGACAGGTTCGAGCGTGTTGCGGAGATCAAGCTGGAGTCGATGGTAAGTGGGCGGGATATTGGAAATGTTATTCGTGCACTGAAAAAGGCGCATCCTTATGAGATACCTGCGTATGATGTATTGAAACATTATGATATGGAAAAGCTTTGGGGGCTGGGCAGGATGGGCGACCTTGAAGAACCTGTTGACGTTAAGGATATAATTGAACGAGTTAAGAAAGGGACTGGGGCAAAATATATAGGCATTGCAGGGCCCGGCAAAGGCAAGGTGTGTAAAGCGGCTGTATGCGCCGGTTCGTGCGGAAAGATAATTTACGAGGTTATTCGGGCCGGGTGCGGGCTTTACCTGACAGGTGAGCTTAAGCATCATACTGCACTTGCGGCTGGCGAAGCGGGGCTGACGTGTCTTTGCCTGTCGCATACGGTTTCGGAAAGGTTTGCGCTTAAAAAGATTGCAAAGGAGTTGAAAAAAGCGATCGGGGATGTAACAATAGAGGTAAGTAAAAAAGATAAGGACCCCTTTGAGTGGATAAGAATATGACGGACAAAGATATAAACGAACAGCAGGATAATATAGAGACTGTTGACGAGGCACATTCCGAGGCGGCGGAGCATAATGAAGTTAATGGATCCGGCAAAGCTGGAAATAACGCCGAAGACAAGGTGGAAAACGATTTTGAAAATGAGCTTGAGGTTGAATTTGAAGAAGATGACAGGCCTGAGTATGATGAAGATATCGACCAGGCCGCTGCGCGGGTTTTAGGTGAGGATGAAAGCGGGGAAGAAGCAGAGGACGAAGAAGAATATGATGATCAGCAGTCTGAGCAATTAAGTGATGACACGTTCCCTGAGGATTTTGAGGCCACGCTGGAAAGCGTTATCGAAGCGATACTTTTCGCAAGTGACGAGCCTTTAAGCGAGTCCAGACTAAGCAGTATCGCCGAAGCGGGCAGTGCCAAACAGGTCCGGGAGTGCGTTGAAAGCTTGAATAATCAGTACGAGATGAGCGGCCGGGCATTTAGGATCGAGCAGATCGCAGGCGGATACCAGATGATGACGCTTGGTCCTTATAATTACTGGCTTCGCAAGATGATGAGGGTGCGTACCGATAACAAACTGACCCAGGCAGCAATGGAGACGCTTGCGATAGTCGCCTATAAGCAGCCGATCATCAGGGCCGATATCGAGGCGATACGCGGCGTCGCGTCGGGCGAGATGATCCGCAGCCTGATGTACAAGGGGTTGGTCAAGATCGTGGGAAGGGCCGAAGTTATCGGCAGGCCAATGCTTTACGGAACCACAAAGAAATTCCTGGATGTATTTGGGCTAAACTCACTTAAGGACCTTCCGAGCGTGGAGGAACTTTCCAAGCCGAAAGAGCAGTAACAGTCTGCTCTGGACAAGGCTTGCTTCTTGGTTCAAACTATATCCATTGGCGATTGGTTTACACCTGTGCAGGCTGGAGCGACAGGTGGTCCTGGTAGCTGTGATAATATTTGAATATTTCGTGGAAGTATCCGCCGCGGAGTGTTTTTACACCCAGCAGTACCGCGCCAAGAACGTTTGCATCAATTGTTCTGAGCTCCCGGAGGGCACGTTGCGCCTCACCACGTCTCGTCGAAGATGCGTTAAAGACAACAACAGTTCCGTCGCTTTCGGTGGCGAGAGTTTTGGCGTCGCTGACCATCAGGGGCGGACCGTCGATAATTACATAGTCATATATATTCTTGACCTTTGTGAGCAGTTCCTTCATTCTGTCGTTGCCAACCAGTGCCGCAGGGTGTGCCGGCAGCGGGCCGGTATCAATTATGTCGAGACCGTCAAGGCCGGTATGACGGATTATGGCCTCATACTCGCATTGGTCCATCAGATAGTTGCTCAGTCCCGCGTCGGAGCTTTCTATGGTGTCATCCTGAGATGCTTCCGGCATTAAACCTGCGATTGCGGGCTTGCGGAAATTTGTATCTATAATCAAGGCTTTTTTGCCCTCAGAGATGAAAGTCGCCGCAAGGTTGGAAACAACAGAAGTTTTGCCGCAACCAGGTCTGCAACTGCTCACGAAAATCGTCTTATGAGTTTGTCCCGAACCTGAAAGCTTTAAGTTTGTTTTAAGCTGCCTGTAACACTCGCTTATAATAGAGTAAGGCGCCTTTCTGACCACAAGTCTAGGATCAACTCCTTTAAGCGTGTCGTCTTCGCTTTCATGGAATATCATGCCGAGCAACGGCACCTTGACATACTTGAATACATCCCGCGGAGCCCTGAGGCGGTCATTGAGAAGTTCTATCGCGAAAGCAAGTCCCACTCCAAGCATGCCGCCCATAAGGAAGCCTGCAGGAATAAACAGCATCATTTGCGGGAAACTGGGGACAAGTGGTACCGGTGCTGGACCAACAGATTTTACCTTTGAAATATCCGG
Organism: uncultured Pirellulales bacterium; assembly: GCA_964628195.1. Classification (GTDB taxonomy): domain Bacteria; phylum Planctomycetota; class Phycisphaerae; order Sedimentisphaerales; family Anaerohalosphaeraceae; genus CAZVPF01. The sequence continues at coordinate 47,188 of CAZVPF010000007.1, forward strand.
GTCGCTGATAAGCATTTTCAGCTTTTCGATATTGAGATTGATCTGGTCAAGCCTGGTTTGAACCTCATCCCTGATAGTTTCAGCCTCCTGGTACTCGGCACGAAGGTTGTCAAGGGTTTTATATTCCCTCCTGGCATCATTTCTCTGTTTCTGGAGGGTTTCAAGTTCTGTAGCAAGGGTTGTCAAAGCATCTTCGGCATTTCTCAGGTTCGATTTTCTTTCGACATCGGCTATGTGAAGCTGCCTTTCCTGAAGGTCCTGCTTTGCCTGCTGAAGCGCATCGTCAAGCTCCTTTACACGACGGTGATTTTCCCCGAACCTTGCAAGAAGCTGAGCACGACCAACTTCGAGATTTGCAATTCTTTCTCTCATGTTCCTTGCGGTTATATCACGCTCCATCTGTTCACGCAGCACTTCATCGTATTCCCCCTGTGCTCTTTGCCTGAGTATCTCGACCTGTCTTTCGGCTCTTGAAATATTACTTTCACGTTCATTGAATTGGATTTCCACGTCCTGCAATTTTTGACTAAGATAACTCTCGAAATTTCCGGTAGAGGCAACATCGGAAAACTGGGTGGCACCCCGAATGTCCCTGAGTGTGTTCTGAGCCTGGCGAAGGTCCTTGTTCAGTTCTTCTTTCTGTGCCTGCCTTTCCCCGAGCTGGGCCCTGAGGTTCCTTGTTGCGTCTTCTCTCTGCTTTGTCAGGAACAGGTCCACCGTTTCATTAACGATCAAAGCAGCTTCCTGTTTATTTCCGCATGTCATCGAGACAATGATCCAGTTTCCTTCTCTCTGCGGTGATACACCTAAGTTGTCTTCCAAATCCTCCACTGCATCGGCAATATTATTATTGAATTGCTTGAACCATTGGGTTTCGCGAATCTTGTCTCTTCTAATCAATTCCTGGAGCACACTCTGCTGCTTGATAATATTTGCTTTTGTGGTTCTGAACTGGAAGTAAAGGTCCTTATTAGGCATTGCGGTGTCAATTCTTATCGGGTCGGTTTGGCCGGGAGGTAATACATTAATAGCTGTTCTTGCGGTGTATTTTGGAGCAAAGCGCAATAGAAGGTACCATGAGACTCCGCCTGCAAGAGTACCCAGAACCGTGAGTACAACTATAAGGAAGAAATGTCTTCTTATAATTCCCACAATGTCTTTTGGGGTCAACTCAAATGCCTGAGAGTTACCACCGGTAATCGCCGGTGGAATTGGCTGCCTTACTATCGGACTGGCCGGACTTCTTGGTTCCATAGGTCAAACACTCCTTGCCGTATATTCTGCTTTTTTAATCTCTTATTTCTATAGATAACATCGGTTTATCGTCATTTTAAGCTATTAACTAAAGCCCAAACAGACATTACTATATAAGAAAAAATACTGAGGGCAAATTAAAACTGCATTTAAATGAGATATTCAATGTCGGTTTTTGGGTAAAATATGACATAAACACTTTCTTGAAGCAATTTTAACGACAATTTCAATACTAAAGTTTCTTTAAAATGTTCGTAAAATATGTTTTCTGCTTACATAGACAAGAAAAGGTGTATTCAGGTCTTATGAGTCTTGTTATTTTGGGTATAAACAGTTTGATTTTGCCGATTATGTAATGATAATTGGCCGACAAATAGTAAGAATATTGCTCTGGGGCTTTAGTATATTTATGAAAGGTTTATTATGGGTTTTTCACTGGTTACAGGTGGTGCGGGTTTTATCGGAAGCAATATGGTCAGGTTTCTTCTGGGCAAGGGTCAGAAAGTAAGGGTACTGGATAATTTTGAGACAGGGAAACATGAAAATCTTGAAGAGATCGCCGGTTCAATCGAATTAATCGAGGGTGATATTCGAGACAAATCGGTTGTTGCCAAAAGCCTTAAAGGTGTTGACACTGTTTACCATCTTGCCGCCCTGGGCAGTGTGCCGCGTTCAGTGGAGGACCCGGCTACGAGTCAGGAAGTTAATGTAAACGGCACTTTTAACATGCTGGACGGTGCAAGAGAAGCTGGGGTCAAAAGGCTGGTTTTCGCTTCGAGTTCGTCAGTTTACGGTGAAAATCCTGTTCTGCCGCAGCATGAGGGGCTTGCGCTTGCCCCGATAAGCCCTTACGGTTCTACGAAAGCCTGCGGAGAGATCATGTGCAGGGCTTATTACAACACTTACGGTTTTGAAAGTGTTTGTCTGCGATATTACAACGTTTTTGGACCAAGGCAGGACCCGACCAGCCAGTATGCCGCTGCGATCCCACTTTTCGTATCATGGCTGATGAAAGATCAGAAGCCGAGGATTTTTGACGACGGCGAGCAAAGCAGGGGCTTTACTTATATTGATAATGTCCTCGAGGCGAACTGGCTGGCTGCAACGGCAGATGAAGTCCATGGCGAGGCATTGAACATATCTACAAAAAATGCTGTTACCGTCAACACTGTGGTCAGCGCCATCGCAAAGCTGCTTGGCAAGGAGCATATTGAGCCCGAATACACGGCACCCCGCCCGGGCGATATTAAGCACTCGCTTGCGGATGTGAGCAGGGCTAAAGAGGTTATCGGTTATGAGCCATTTGTGACTTTTGAAGAGGGCATTGCCCGTGCGATAGACTGGTATAAGGAAAACCTGTAACCTGCTGAAAGAATTTTTACACTTGATCAGGCGTAATTGTGCATGCCGGCAAAGACACGGGACAGGTTGACCCAGACAAGCGTTATGATAACAAAGATGCCGCCCAGAATTACGAGAAAGGAAAAACTTGCGGGTTTTTGATTTCGATTGAATGAGCGGTGATGAAACGCGGCGGCGAATGTCAGCCATGTCGCCAGCGACCAGAGCTCCTTGGGGTCCCAGCTCCAGTAATTCGACCATGCTATTTTTGCCCAGAAACATCCCAACACAAGGCCCAGAGTCAGCAGAGGGTAGCCGAGGCACAGAAGTTTGTACGCGTCCTGCTCGAGTTTTAGACAAGAACCTTTTTTTCTTATTCTTGCGTAAATGAAACCGGCCGCCGATGCCGATGCCTTGAACAGCAACACGTACGAAAGCATATATGCCCCGACATGCGGGCCGAACATCCACGACTGAAGTGCCGGCGGAAGATGTGAGGGTTTGTGATCAAAGACAAACGCTGCCGGAAAAAGCAGGCAAATTGCTATGAGGATATCGAGATTCAGACCCTTGATACCGAGAAATTTCTTAGACAGCATGGATATGGGAAACATTAGTGCCCCAAGCCACAGGAATATCTCGAAAATGCTTTGCATGGGCAAATGTCGCACCTCCATCCACCGGAGGGTTATGGCGATGACGATAATAACAAAGCCCGCTGCATAAAAAAAGTTTCTCGGTTTGTCGCGTCTACAAGCCGCTGAAATTAATGCGGCAAGATAGGCGCATATCGCAAGATAAAGCAGCAGACCCAGAGCCGTCAGTTTAATCGACATCCGCCGTCCTCCTTTCACCACTTGTTTGTATAAAGGTCTTTATCCGCACAAACCACAGTTGCCAAAATATCCCGCCGGTCATAATTATCAGCCCGGCATAAACAAAGGACAGCCCGGAGTCAGACCTTACCTTCATCAGTGTGAAATTCGCTTTCTTGTCGTCATAGCCAGACTGGTAAAAGTGGTATCCGCCGTAACGCAGGGGCTTATTAACTTCGATTCGGTAAGGACCGGCTATATTATCTCCGCTTATGATATTTATCTTGCTGATATAATCCTTGACGTTTCTTACGTACACCAGCCGCATAGTTCCGGGCTGGTGATGGCCGGACATTCCCGGCTTGAAAACAAATGTTTTTGACGATGTCCCGTCGGGTTCGGTTATTTGAGCTTCAAGAGCGTAGTTAAGCCCGGTGCCGGGGTCATCATATGGCAGTCCGCCGCGTGCAATGTCTACCCGGAAGTTTTCGAATTTGCGAAGGATTTTTATTACACTGCCCCTGACTTGATATTCTGCTCCTTCAACGGCAGGGAATTGAAGTGGTTGTTCTTTATCCTGCATTAAAACCACGAGGTCGCCGGGGTCATAAAATTCGACAGAGAAATCTTCGAGAGCGAGATAGAAATCCAGAGGATGAAAATCATTTTCTGAGAAGTAAACGCGGTTATCTTTTTTGCCTTCATGTATCTGCATGTAGCCGGAAAAGACTTTTGTGTCGTTGAAATACTTGAGCCTCAAGTTATGGCCGGCTTTGGAGCCCCATATTGAACCGGCGATAATAAGTGCCGGACCGATGTGAGCCAGGGCAAGGGAAGGTTTTTTTCTAATGTTTGGAACAAGCAATGTCCCCGCGATAAAAAGGATTGCAAGCAAGACCCAGAAAAATGTCATAGGCGGGCTGTTAAAGAAAATGCCAGCCTTTTCCGCGCCTAAAAATGCACCGAAAATACAAAAGGCAGCCAGCAGAAAGATGAAAAATTGCCCGGCGGTGAATATTAGTTTTCTTATTCTCATTTTTCGCAGTTATGCTTTCAGCTGGTCATCGTTAGTATCCCGGCCCCCAGAAAGACGAATTTTGCATGGCTGTCGGCAGTGAGAGTTCGGGCCAGAACTGGTACTGTCCATTTTTATAATTTGAGGGTATATACTCTTCATCCGGCAGTGTTTGTATTCCCGGCAAAGATTCACAATGTCCATCTACATACAGCAAATTTGTCATCGGTTCGTGGAAAAAAGCTGCGGTTTTTCGGTGATGTCCATAAGAAGGGATATTTTTGTCTTCAACGTTGGGCGCTTGCATATCGTATATTTGCAGCGAATAGCTTGTTTCGGTCATGAGCATACATGACGAAGGTTGTTTTATTTGTCCGAATTTGTAATTGCCTCCGGGGCCTATTTTCACCTCCGGCATTTCATCTTCAGCGGGTCTGTAGTACCCGTTCATGCAATAGCTTGCCATTCCTGTTTTGTGCGGGCAGTGGTAAAAGCCCTGCGGGTAAGGGTCCTTGTCCGCCGGACATTTCCAAAGCTCGGGATAATCGTCCTGGAGCAGTTCCCTTACCGGCTGCTGGTCGAGGTAAGGGACGATGGCGATGTGCCAGCTTCCCATAGCCTCTTCGAGCGAGTGGGTGAGGACCATTTCGCGGGCGGTGATGATGTGGTCGTTGTTGTCTTTAGCGAACAGGTGCAGGCCGTGTGAAATCTGACGGAGGTTGTTAAGACAGCTTATTTTCTGGGCCGCTTTTCGGGACATGGTAAGCGCGGGCATCACGATAGACATAAGCAGCGCAATGATAGATATCACGACGAGCAGCTCTATTAATGTAAATGCTTTTTTATGCAAAATTCAGCTACCTTCGTATGTAAAAAAATATCAGTCCAAATACTTTTTCGCGAGCATTTTCAGGTCGTTTTCATCAACGATGCCGTCATTGTTGAAATCCGCAACCGGTGCGGATTTTTGCCAATCCTTTGAAAAAAAAGCGAAATCATTGTAATTTGTCTCACCGGTTTTGTTCATATCGGTTATGTGAAGCATTCTTGTATCGATATCTACTTGATCGATCATTGAAGACCCCAGTCTTTGCGGGTCGGGAAGCTGCGGGTCATGAAACGCGGTAACTCTGATATGGTCAGTCGTGCAGGGGTCGGATATTTCAAAAACTGCGCTGGCTACGTACCACTGTGCAGAATAACCCTCCGGCTCGCAAGGGTCATGCACCTGCTCGGATATTAATTTAATCCCGCCTGTGCTCGTAAAAGCCGGGTCACGGGCTACTTCGAACAGGACCGGCGGCAGTGCGTCTTTTCGTGCGTATACAGCAGCCTGCACCCAAAGCTGCCTGTAATAATAAGGTTCAGCGGGGTACTGGAAAACCTCGAAAGTGAGTATCGTGTCACCACTTGTCCCCCCGTACATTGCAATACGGTCGGTTGCAATGCGGTCCGGTACATATTGCCAGCCTTTCATGAACGGGTGCGTGTGCGTAAAGTCGGTCAGTTGCGGTATGCCTGCAGTGTTTACATAATTCGGTTCGCCGTCGGGGTAACCGCTCAACGGAAGTTTGGACATATCGGTGATCGTTTCGGTTCCGTACTCGCCGTCGTCGCCGAAGTCCCAGCTTTGGTGTGTAAAACCGGAATCATTATCCCATTGCGGGGGCATATAATAATCGCCGAACAAAGTAAGGTTTATAAACATGGCTGTTAGGATGAGACTGAATTGCTTCATCATTCATAAGCTCCATTTTTTAAAAAACAGTGTAAAAAACCAGAGTTTATTTTATCAAATTGTACGTTCAATTACCAGAGGGTAACCGAAATAAAAATCAGATGTATTTTTAGAAGGCCGATTTCCCCCAGAGCCATTTATCTCCAATATCAACCAGGTCGGCTAAGTCCACTGTACCGGAACCGTCAAGGTCCGTTCCGTCACAGTCATTATTCGCGGCACAATCACTATGCCGCCACCACGCGCTGAAATGAGCGAAATCAATGTAATCGACCCCCCACGGTTCTACTATATCTGCTGCCGGCTGCTGAGGTTCCGTCCCCCAGGAGGCGGAAGTCATTTCAAATGGTACTATGCCTGCGACATTTGCGCCGCTTCCGTCCAGGCCGTGATTGTGGTACCAGAGGTCCCAGATGATATTACCCCACGGGCGAAGCTGGGCGAAGAAGGGGTCCGACTGGACAATATATGCCTCTGGTTCCTGAGAAGGAGTGGGTGAGGAAAGGGTATCAGCCGTGCCGTTGATCTCGTCCCGCAGAAACTCGACATATTCTCTGCTGGTGCCTTGATAGTAGAGTTCTACGTTTACATATTCACAGCCGGGCGGAAGCTGGAGATTTACCTGATCATAACCTCCTGTGTATTCTTCCGGTGTAAAGTAGTTGGGGTCGATAACACCGTGCCATACAGGGGTGCTGAGTCGCAGGTCGGCTGAACTTATGTCGAAACCTTTTGGCGGGATGCGGTTATCCTTGTATCTTCCGGTCGCAAGAACGAAGTGGAAGGTTTCTTCTTCACCGGTCAGGTCACTTTTGGGATGCACTTCGTAGATCAGCTCATCGATATAATGCTCGTTGCCGGCAAGAGCCGGAGAACTTGGCGAGTAATGGTGATCAAGTCCCTTTAGAGTTCCCACGGATTCATCGTAGGGGTTTGCGATGTATACAGACGTACCGTTGCTGTAGGCTTCAATGCTTATGAACATTCGCCTGCCCTCGGGGAAACCGGATATAAGCTTATGGGCGGTGTTGTTCTGTATCCTGAAGGTAAGATTTCCGTTTACAGGGTCATAAGACAGGTTCTTGATATTGGCTGCGAGCCTGAGCTGGTCCTTTGCCCTGTCGGAGCCCGCTTTAAGCAAGGCCCCGTTATTTTTGGGTGTTTCACCGGCATTTAAGTCAAGGGTTATTTCCGAGACGGGTCTGTCGAGTATTTGTACATTTACAGGGTCATATACAGGTCCGGAAGGGTCGAGGCTTGCGAGGATATGGGATATCCATGCGTTTCCTCCTGTCATGTCGTGCATAGGCAAACCGCTGTTGGGGTGTTCTGTGCTTTCAGTTGGGCGAATTGGTGCGTCTTTCTTGTCACAGCCTGCTCCGGTTACGTCGAACATGTGGCAGTCCTGGCATTTTGCGACATGGTTTATGCCGCCGCTTGCCGCGGCAAATTCCGGGTTTGTTGGCGCGCCTCCCTGCTGGGCATATGTTGAGAGCATGAACTCGGAGAATGTGCGTTCGACATGGAAGTATCTAAATGCAGAGTACTGCTCGGATATTAAATGCTCTCCGCCGGACTGGTCACTAAGCCCGGACAGGCCAAGGTTCGCAAGAGCCGGGTTGGAGACATCGTGGCATGTTGCGCAAAAATATTTCGATTTATGATACCTGCTGTAGAATACGGCGTGTCTTGCTGTGTGGTCTGCAAAGGATGCACGTTTTGCCCCGTCGGCGGCAACGAAATACTGGCCGCTTGCGTTTTTATTATATGTCCCGTACAGCGGGACAAAGGATTTAGTATAGAAGTCATCAATGCCGTTGAACATAAGTATCGCAGCCGATTCACCCCGGTCGGCAAGGTAAGTGTCTGTCGCCATATTCGCGGAGAAAGTTGTCGCTTCGTCCCAGTAACCGGCCCAGTCGTTTCCTTCACGTGTACCGTTATAGGTTGTCTCGAAAAACGGGTCATACATTCTGTGGCAAAGATCGCAGCCTACTCCGTCAAAGTCATCCCCTGTCATGGCAGATGCGTTGGGCGGATCCGACCTGCCCGCGAGCCAACCGGAAGGAAAGTGACATCTTTCGCAAAGGTCCACCGCATTTGCATTTCCAAGAGCCCAGATGCTGTCTTGGGCGGCGACGGTCAGGCAGGCCCAGAATATCGGGTCTCGCGAAGCATGAGCCATCATCGAGCCTTTCCAGCCGTCCCCCGGTTCTATTTCGGAACCTTCGACATAACCGGCGTGGCAGTTGAGGCAGCGATTCGAGGCCTCAAGGGTTACCCCCTGGGCAGGCTGAGTGCCGGGCATTCTCACCAGGGGGTCATTTTCCACAATCAATGGAACCCATGCCTGGGCGGTGCAAAGGATAAATGTTAGGAAAAAAAGAATACCCGTCAGATAAGAAACACGTTTTTGCGACATTTTCCAACCCTCCATGCCGAGTCAATAAATAAACAATAGCTATTATAACATAGTATTGACTACTATTTGCCATGAAATTCCTGATGTATAAAAAATTTCATACTTCTTTTACCAACCACCGGCTATTAGACGAAAAATCTGTTTTTTGTGCATAAATGCTTTCAATCGGGGATATGAGAAATATTTCCACTTGGGTTTCCAGAAAAACTCTGATCATTTATTAATAAAAAAAACGGTTTTTGTCTTCATAAGACCGATATTACCGGACGCAGCAAGTTTTATATTGAATCAATATCTGAAAAATGATATAATCAATAAAAGTTGGGGGGCTGGCTGAAAAGGCCTGCTCAAGCGGAAATTAGTGCGAGAGGATGGAACTTCCAAAAAATATTAGTACTGGTTCTTGTTTGGAGATAAGTTGATGAAAAGGCCGGTTATTTTGAGGAACGTAGTTATTGTATGTATTTTGTTAACCTGCGGTGTTGCCGGAGCCAACCTTACCAGCAATATCGCCTATTTCAATGACCCCTCGGGTTTGGCAAGCGACCCCTTCTTTACAATCGATGTCGGCAACGGCCTGGTAACAGGCGGCTGGGACGACAGCAGAGACGGTTTAGACCTTTACATTCCCTACAGCGGTGCGGTGTACTATGACGCTTATTTTACAATGACAGACCTGGCTTACGTGGGAAATCTAAACGGCGGATTCACCAGTGGAGGCGTTATTGATTTCTTTGACAATGGTGGTGTTGTTCCGGTTCTTACTTTCACTTTCGGGTCGGCGAGCGTGTCCCCGGTTTCCCTTGGCGGTGTTGACCTTATCTTCAGCGATAATGTCACGATATCGGGCAGTGAAATAGAGATCGTACTTACCGATGAGTCTTTCACTTTCGGTTTTGCCAACCAGACTCTTTTCCCGGACGGCAGTGGTTATACCTCTACCTCGAACTTTATCAGCTCGGCAACTGTTCCCGAACCTGCAACTGTAGGCATACTCGGCCTGGGGCTTGCAGCTGTCGGTTCAAGGCGGAAACGCTAAACCAGTTGAGCAAGATATAACGATATAACCGGGTTATTCGATATAGTTGTCTGAAACGACTTCTACGGGGCATTGCGGCAGGGCTTTTAAGAAGAGTCTGCCGTAGTGCCTTTTTACTATGCGCGAATCCAGTATGACTATTATACCCGAATCGGTTTGATTGCGTATCAGCCGCCCGAAACCCTGCTTGAACTTGAGTATCGCAGTAGGCAACTGGTATTCGGTGAATGGGTTTCTGCCCTGTTGTTTGATCGTCTCAATCCTGCCCTGTACGAGAGGGTGGTTTGGGACAGCGAAAGGCAGGCGAACTATTATTACGTTTTTCAGAGCATGGCCGGGCACGTCCACACCCTGCCAGAAACTGTCCGTTCCGAACAGAACACTCGAATGGTCGGCTTTGAACTTTTCGAGCATTTCACTGCGGTCAATGCCGGAACCCTGGGCGAGAAGTTCTATGCCGTGCTGCTCGGTAAACGGGCGAACCTTTTCTTCCATTTTCCTGAGCATCGAGTAGCTTGTAAACAGTACGAAGGCACTGCCGGAGGTTTTTTTTATGTACTTTATTACGGCATCTGCGGCCGGGTCGATGAATTCCTTTTGCGTGGGTTCGGGGAGATCAGCTTCTATATATACAGTCGCCTGGTTTTGATAATCGAAGGGCGAACCGAGTCTTACTGTATCGTAGTCTTCAAGGCCGATGCTCTGTGCGAAAAACTCAAAGCCGCTGGCGGGTTCTTGCGGGTCACTTTCACAGCTTAGCGTTGCGCTGGTCAGTACGACCGAATCAAGCGGGTCGAAGAGTATCTGCTTTAGACCCGGCCCCACATCAACCGGTGCGCTTTTTAAGGCAATCCGCCCGGATCGCGATTTTGACGATTCGACCCAGTATATATTCTCGTCGGTAGGCTGGGTGATAAAGTCTTTTATCTCAAGTTCAAGCGCGCGGCATTTATCCACATAGCGGTCGAGCTCGTACTGATGGTCCTCGTCATCGGTATTTTTTATCAAACGGACAAGCTCGAGGCGCAGTGCGCGAATGGAATGAGTTATATTGTCATCTACAAATTCCCTGTCACACCTGCAGGAGGAGTTTTCAGAATCCACGTTATCAAGCCAGGCGGCAACCTGGGCGAAAAAAACTTTCGCCGCCTGTTCGACCGACTTGACAAGTTCCTTTGCTTCGTTGTTTTGTGTTGTATCGGAAAGCAATCCTTTGCGGGTTCGAGGGTTATATATATTGTTCAGCATATACGTTATCGACAGGTTTGAGACCGATATTCCGAGCTGCTGCTCGGCAACGTGCTGAAGATTGTGTGCCTCGTCGATAACGGCGGCCTTATATTCGGGAAGTATGCCCGGAGCAGCCTGCTTCAGTACAAGGTCGCTTGTAAGAAGTGCGTGATTGGCGACAATGATATCAGCCGAGTCCAGCGTTCTGCGTGCCCGCCGGTAAAAGCAGTCTTTGAAGTGGGGGCACTTTCTCCCCGGGCAGTTGCCGTGTTCTGCTTTTACCGCGTCCCATGCCTTAGGGGACGGCGGAAAGGGCAGGTCGGAAAGCGAACCGTCGGTTGTGGAGCGGGACCAGGCGTCGAGCTCAATTATATTGGGCAATTCATTGCTGAAAAGCTGCTGTTTTTTCTTGAGTGCGAAAGCGAGCCTTCTTTTGCAGAGATAGTTTTGCTTACCCTTTGCAAGGGCGGCTGTGAATCCAACAGGAAGAAATCCTGCGAGGAAGGGGATGTCCTTGTTTATAAGCTGCTGCTGAAGGTTGATGGTATAGGTGCTTACGATAACTTTCACGGAATTATTAAGCGCAGACTCTATTGCGGGAACTATATATGCGTAGCTTTTGCCAACCCCTGTGCCGGCTTCGGCGGCAAGAGTGCGGGCATCTTTAAACGCTGCGGTAACAGCCATTGCCATTTCAAGCTGTTGTGGGCGAAACTCGAAGTTTTCGTGAGACTTCGCAAGCAGGCCCGTCCGTCCCAGCGCCGTTTGCGCTAAAGAGTCTTTTTCCGCGAACGATATCACAAAATATCAATCCCAGAGCGAGGCATTTGCTTTTTTATCGATCGCGTTTTTAAGCAGTTTCACAGCCTTGTCTTCGGGCATGTTCTTTTCAGCTTCTTTTACCAGTGCAAGGGCTTTATCGATCTCGTTTGAGTTGTAGTGAACATAAGCAAGAAGGAATTCGAGTTCCGGGATGGAATAACTTTCGACCCTGTTTCGCAGGTCCAGCACTCTTCCATCAAAGAAATCCCTCGAACCTATTATCGGAATTATCTCAATCATTTCGGTTGTTTTTTCCGGTTCGAGGATTATTGCCTGTTGAAGGTAATAAGACGAACTCATATACTCACCGGCCCCGAAAAGTGCGTGTGCCCTGCCGATATATGTTCGGTAGTCATCCGGGACAAATATATCCGCGAGAGTAAATGCGTCCGCGGCGCGGTAATAATCCCGCTGTTTCAAAAACTCCTGACCGGCCTGGAGATAGTAATCGAATTTGGCCTGTGCATAGCTGTCGAAAGTTTTATGCTTGCCTCGTATTTCTTCGGCTTTTTTATGGTCAACTTCGGGTATCTCCGGTGGCTTGAGTTTTTCCGGTTTCAGCTTATTGTCATCTTGTCGCTGCTGATCTTCGATGTCCTGTTCAAGCTGTTGTTTTTCAGCCTGTTTATCCTTGTTTCTTGGTTCGGGCCTGAGGAGCTCGTCGATGGGGTTTGGTTCGGTATCCTGCTTGTCTTCCAGCAGTTCGGCCTGCTGTCGTTTCTTTATATCCTCGAGGGTTTCAGGTTTTTCGGGTTCATCAGGTTCTACAGGCCGGGGTTTGAGATCAAGGACACTTTCCACGTCACTTTCAGCTTCCGGAGGCTTCCTGGTTTCGTTTACGACTTTTCTATCAAGGTCGCGCGTATCGAAAGTCTGCTTGATATCGGTTCTTTCCTCTATATGGCTTTTTATGTAGCTTTCGAGCTGGTTATCATCGAAAGAAAGCGGTCTTCGAGTTGTTCTATCCGTGTAAGTGTCATAGCTTCTTCGGATACGATCGTAGCGGTCCATGAGAACCTGATCTCTGCCGGCTGCGGCGTGTTGATATCGGTCGATGGAATGAACGGTACGGTTGTCATATCCGCCATCAAAATAAGGTTCGAATCCCCGGGTTGTTGCTGTAGAGGGATTTCTCATAATAAATGGATCGGAGTGGGTCAATTCACCGTAGTCATAGTTCAGCGTGCTGGATCGACGCATAAACGAAGTTTCGGGAAGGTAATCCCTGGAAGGTACTTCCCGTGAATACCTTGGAATATGGAACAGTGAATTTCTGCGGTATGGCACCACCCCGTCGTAATAACCGTATGCATTGTTCTGAGAATTGATCTCACGCAGTGTGTTGCTTCTTATGGTTTCATTCCTGTATACGGTTGTGGGCACGGTGGGGTCTGTGGTCGGAGAGGACGGGGGAGTAGTGCCCCTGCCGGCGGCTAGAGCGGAAACTGCATATAGCATCACTGTCAATAAAACCATTTGACATGCAATTTTGTTGATTCGGGTATTATCCATTTTGCTCACCTCCTAATTATGATTTATGTATTTGGGCTTTTCGGCCCATTTAAGTTTCTCTGCAAGTGTGTCCCATTGCGTCCTGACGGGGTTGTTTACCACAAGGAAACAGCCTTTGTCTTTTTTAATGTTCACTAAGTCGTCTTTTCTTAAGTTAATCGATACCTGTCCGTCAAAGATCAAGGTTGTTCCATCGTTCACCTCGACAGGTCTTACTTTAATGTCATTTTCAGCGTTTATCACAACCGGCCTGAAGCTCAGGGAGTGAGGGCATATAGGTGTTATAACTATCGCGGCGAGGTTAGCCGAAAGAATAGGTCCTCCCGCGGATAGATTATAAGCCGTCGAACCTGTGGGGGTGGAAATTATCACTCCGTCTCCGAAGCAACCTGCGAGCTGCTGGTCATTTACCGACATTTGGATGTCTATCATCCTGAAAGGGTGACCTGCGGCAATAATTACGTCGTTTATGGCCCGCGACTCGAATATAATTTCTCCGTTCCTGCTAACCAGACAGGTTAAAATCATTCTTTTTTCAATGATCGGATTATTTATTATACGTTCAAAGTGCTGTTTGAGTTCGTCCAGGCTGAATTCAGCAAGAAACCCCAGTTTTCCCACGTTTACACCGATAACAGGGATATTTGCGCTTGCCAGATCGCGTGCGGCTGAGATTATGGTGCCATCGCCTCCGAAAACCACGGCGTAGTCAGCCGGGGCAAGTTTTTCAGGCTTGACAGTGCTGTCAAGGCAGTTAGCGATGATATCGGCCTTTTTTTCAACAAAGCTGATGAACTCCTGCATCGCTTGCGCGGCATTTTGCCTTCTTGGGTCACAAAATATTATCAACTTTGTTTTCGGCATTGCCGATAGGCCTTTCGTATTAATTTTAACATTTCATTACTATTATCGTAATTCAGGGCCTGTTTATATTAACTTAGTTCTTTTGAGGTTATAATTATAGGCTCTCAGCATATATCTTCCACGTGCGGTTTTGAGTATTTGTGGGCCAGTTCGATTGCGGCCTGGGCTATTGATTCCGGGTCGACACCGATTTTGCATAGCTGATTGGCACGTGTGTCTGGCGGGATAAAGGTATCCGGGGCGGCAAGGTTTACTATTTTATCGATCTTTGGGGCTTCGAGGTCGAGGTTTCGCGCTCTTTGCACAACGGCTTCGTTGAGGGCCGAACCAAATCCGCAAGCTCGTGCATGGTCCTCGACAGTTATTATGTTTTTGTCCTCGAAAACAAGGTTGACTATCATCGGATCGAGCGGTTTGACAAACCGTGCATTTATAATATCAACTTCAAATCCCTGTGCGCTCAAAATGTCCGATGCTGTTAAAGCGTGCGAGAGCAGGGAACCAAGCGCGACTATTACGGTATCTGCGCCAGTGTTTTTGATCCAGACGGACTTGCCCAATTGGAAGGGCTGGTCGCAAGCCGGATGCAGCCGGTCGTTTTCGGGAATGACGTCACGCGGGTATCTAAGTGCAGCCGGTTTATTCCGGGAAGCGATAAAGTTTAGGGCAAGTGCCATTTCTTTCTGGTCGGCCGGTGCTATAAGATTCATATTTGGAAGCGGCCTTGTATATGCGATGTCGAACATTCCGTGGTGCGTCGGGCCGTCGTCGCCAACCGGGCCGCATCGGTCGATGCAAAGAGTAACCGGAAGGTCGGCAAGGGCAACTTCCTGGAATATCTGGTCAAAGCTTCGCTGCAGGAACGTTGAATATATGCATACGAAAGGACGCAGGCCCTTTTTTGCGAGCCCTGCCGCGATATCAACCGCAGCGGACTCGGCTATGCCGACGTCGTAATACCTGTTAGGGAAATTTTCGCGGAACTTTATAAGTCCGGTTCCGTCCGGCATTGCAGCCGTTATTACTACAACACGGTCGTCATTTTTGGCGAGCTCCACAATCGCGTCCGAAAAAGCATTAGTAAATTTTTTGCCTGCTGCCGGCATCGCCGCGGAGTCGCCGTTTATTTTGAACGGGCCTGTCGAGTGGAATTTACAGGGGTTGTCGTCTGCGGGTGTAAAACCCTTGCCCTTTTTCGTGTAAACATGGAGGATAGCCGGCGTATTAAGATGCGAAAGGGCATTGAACAGTTCTATCAGCGTTGGAATATCATGGCCGTCCACCGGGCCGAAGTACGGTATGTTAAGGCTTTCAAACAGGCGGTTCGGTGTTATCGCCATACGCAGTGTCTTCTTGAAGCTCTCGAAAGCATGGTCCATTTTTTCACCGACAAGCGGAAGGTGAGTCAGGATGTTCTTTGTTGTCCTGCGTATGTCTTCGTATGTATGATTAAGCCTGACTTTTGACAGGAAGTTTGCGATGCCGCCCTGTGTGACGTCGATTGCCATTGAGTTGTCATTGAGGACAATAAGCATCTGGCGCTTTACGAGATTGAGGTTGTTGAGCCCTTCGAAAGAGGCACCGTTTACTATGCTCGCGTCACCGACAAGTGCGACTATCTTTTCGGTGGTTTTGTTCTGCTGGGCGGCTAGCGCCATGCCTATTGCTGTTGGTATGGCTGTTCCGGCATGTCCGACCTTGAAGCGGTCGTATGGGCTTTCCTGGGGGTCGGGAAAGCCGGAAAGCCCGTCTTTTTTCCGCAGTTTATCGAAATTGTTCCTTCGGCAGGTAAGTATTTTGTGAGCATAGCACTGGTGCCCGACATCCCAGATAAGGTGGTCATGTGAAAAGTCGAACGCGCGGTGCATAGCGATGGTAAGTTCCACCACGCCGAGATTGGAAGCAAGGTGGCCGCCTGTTTTGGCAACACTGCGGGTAATATATTCCCTTATCTCAACGGCGAGTTGATCAAGCTGCTGAACAGGGATGTTTCTCAGGTCGTCGGGGGAGTTAACACTGTCGATAAGTTTTGTCATATTCTTTCTACGTAAGCGGGAATAATGGGTTTAGTTTTTTTGCAATATCTTGTGCCGTCCTTTTATCGTCGGCGGACATAGGTTCATAACTTAAGCCAAGCTCCAGTGCCATGTTGAAAATAGCCTCTTCTCCGGGCGGCACCAGGGCCGTTACACCCGGCTGAGAAAGGGTGAAATCCATCGCAAGCTGCGCCAGTCCGGGGTTGTCTTCGGTGATCGGTTCGTACCAGCACTTAGTGTATTTGTCGCGTTTGGGGTCATTTTCAGGCCACTTTTGCAGTGCGAGCGACTTTAAGGCAAGAATGGCTGCATTGTTCTGCCTGGCCTTTTCAAGAACTTTCGGCCCGAAGCCGGACTTGTAGAATGTTGCAAAATTGACCGGGAACAGAATCGAGTCGAAAGGGTATCTTTCAAGTGCCGTCAGCGCCGCTTCTTCCGAATGCGCGGAAAATCCGAGATACTTAACTATGCCCTTTTCCCTGGCCTTTATGAAAACTTCCATACAGCCGTTTTTTCCGAATCCGGTGTCGACGTCTTTGTCAACGTCTTTAATTGCGTGAAGCTGGTAGAGGTCGAAGTGGTCGGTGCGAAGATTCTTAAGCGACTGTGCCAGTTCTTTTTCAGCACCGGCTTTTTTACGCTTTGTGGTTTTACAGGCGAGAAAAACATCATCCCGGAAAGGCTCAAGCGCCGGGCCGAGCCGAAGCTCCGCATCACCATAGGTAGGTGCAACGTCGAAGTAGTTGATTCCCTTTTCAACTGCATTTGCGACTGCCTTGTCGGCGTGGGATTGCTCGGCGTTCATAACGACAATGCCGCCAAAACCGACTATGGACAGGTACACATCTTTGTTTCCATACTGCCTTTTGGGCATTTTATTATTTTTCATTTTTAAACTTTCCGCTGAGATTTTCTGTTTGCCTGTGTAGAAGCCTGCAAGACCGGCAGCTGTTAGTGCGGATGATTTTTTCAAAAAATCGCGACGTTTCATAATTTTACCCCCTGTATTATTTCGTTCTGTTTAATAAAGCCTGGGCAAGTTCACGGAGCGGCTGGGCGTTATCATCAAAGCCGCTTAACGCGTTTAATGCCTGTTCCGTTAGTTTTTCAGCGGTATGCTGCGAGCGTTCGACACCTATAAGCGACGGGTATGTAAGTTTTCCGGCGGCTTGGTCTTTTCCGGCGGTTTTTCCGAGTTGGTCGCTCGACGCTGAAATATCAAGCAAATCATCGGCGATCTGGAAGCCCAGCCCTATCGAAGTTCCGTAACGACTCAGTGCATCGATTATGGGCTGTTTTGCCTTTGCCGCCAGTCCACCCAGTGCTGCAGATGCAGTGAACATTTTCGCGGTTTTATTCATGTGTATATAATCAAGCAGTTTTAGGTTGTGGGTGCTTTTCTCTCCGACAAGGTCGGCCATCTGACCCGATACCATTCCTGCAGGTCCCGCTGCCGCAGCGAGAGTGCGGATCATTCGCACCGCAGTTGACGGTTCGGATATGTCTTTGGCGAGTGTCTCGAATGCGAGTGTAAGAAGCGCATCTCCGGTAAGTATTGCCGTAGCGTTGTCGAAGGCCTTGTGGCAGGACGGCTTGCCGCGGCGCAGGTCGTCGTCATCCATGTCCGGGAGATCGTCGTGAATTAGCGAGTAGGTATGCACGATCTCCACACACGCTGCTGCGGTCAGGGCGTCGTCATTGTAATCGCCCCCCGCTGCCCTGCTCGACCAGAGCACCACCGCGGGGCGAACACGCTTGCCGGGTGTTTTGATGGTATAGCTCATTGCCTCGGTGAGGCGGTCCTGCACACTGTGCTGGCCATCAAGGATTTCCGAGAGCTTTTTGTTTACAAGCTGTGCGGTGTCTTTCAGTGCGGACTTGAAACTTGCTGTCTTCTCGCTAATTTCGGACATTTAAGTATCTCAATGTTTATTAAGTATTGTTGTCAATTCGCTAAAAATCATTATTATAAAGGTTTTTAGTTAATAGTTCAGCAATAAATTGAAAAAAGAAAGTATATGACGACAATTGAAGGCGACAATTTGGATAAAGTATTAATACTTGGTGTGACTGCTTCGGGCAAAGGCCGTTTAGGTTTCGAGCTTGCAAAAAAGCTTGGCGGTGAGGTTATAAGTGCTGATTCTATGAAGGTTTACAGAAGAATGGATATAGGTACAGCCAAGCCCCCGCCGCAGCGGCAGCGGCAAGTGAGGCATCATTTAATAGATGTTGTCGAGCCGTGGGAGAGTTTCAGTGTGGACAGGTTTTTGCAGCTTAGCGAGCAGGCGATTTCAGATATTCGCGGCAGAAAAAAATGTGCTATCGCCGTCGGAGGGACCGCGATGTACATAAAGGCGATGCTTTACGGGATTTTTGAGGGGCCGGGCACAGACGAGAAGCTTCGTGAGGAACTGCGAAGACAGGTGTGCGAGCAGGGCGGCCCTGCGGTGCTTCACAGGCGACTGGCCGAGGTAGACCCCCAGGCAGCAGGTCGAATACATCCCAACGACGAGAAACGGATAGTGCGGGCACTGGAGGTATATGAACTGACGGGCAGGCCTATAAGCAGTTTCCAGACCCAGTTTGAGGCGGAAAAGCCAAAGCCCGGCTGGCGGGTACTCGGACTGCGAAGGGAAAAGGCCGATGCGAGCAGCCGGATAAATCAGCGGGTAAAGAAAATGATCGAGCAGGGCCTGGTGGAAGAGGTTAATACCCTTTTGAAGGATGAAAGGGGTCTAAGCAAGCAGGCCGCACAGGCTATAGGTTACGCAGAGATAATCGAACATCTGCAGGGTCGGATGGAACTTGATAAGGCGGTAGAGAAGATAAAAATAAATACCCGCAGACTTGCCAAGGGACAGCGGACGTGGTTCAAGACGTTCAAGGAGGTGCAGTGGATCGATGTTGAACCCGACGAGAGCGTTGAAAGCGTCTTGGAAAAGGCCGTTGATTTGTGCACTGAGTAAATAAGATTTGAAAATTTAAAATAATCTGTTATTATACGGTTAAGATTGAAATTTATATTGAAATTTATAACGGCATATAATTGAAAAAGTCAAAATTAACAATTAAACTACTGCTTAAAGAAGCAAAAAGATTTTCTGAACTTGAAAATAAACATAATGAACCATCTCTTTACGGTGTTACGGATGGCAAGGCAGTTGGAACTTATCTTGAACGTAAATTTCATAAATACCTTCGGATGAAATATGAGTTTTCTGAAGGCTCTTCGGCAAAGGGTATAGATTTTCCAGAATTAAATGTTGATATAAAAGTTACAAGCATTAAGCAACCTCAGTCTTCATGCCCTTATCGTTCAGCACATCAAAAAATATACGGGTTAGGTTACTCACTTCTTGTTTTTGTTTATGATAAATTGGATGATAATAAAAAACGCACTTCAACCTTAAAAATATTACATTCAATTTTTATAGAAAAAGAAAGAACTGGTGATTATCAAACAAGCAGCGGTTTACTAAAGATAATTAACAATAAAGGGAATATTGATGATATTTTAGCATTCTTTGAGGAAAGACTCTTGCCGGTTGATGAAATTTCGGCAAAGAAAATAGCTGAAGAAACCTTAAATAAGCCTCCTGGGTTAGGTTATCTTACAATTTCAAATGCTCTGCAATGGAGGCTTCAATACAGCAGGGTAATAAAGGAGGCAGGCAGGGTAAATGGGATATTTCGGGTAGTATGATGAAAATAAACAAAAAAGAATTTGGTGATTTTCAAACTCCTTACAGTTTAGCGTTTGAAGTTTCAGGTTTTGTTCAAAGCATATTTCCATCACCTGCATCTATTGTTGAGCCAAATTGTGGAAAGGGGAGTTTTTTAAAGGCTGCTTTGGAAACGTGGGGGCTTGCCCCTGTATACTTCGGATTTGATATTAATTCCGAGTATATAAAGTTATTAAAAGATGAAATAACCTATGAAGAGTTTCATTTTGAAAAATTAAACTTTTTTAAAAAAAATTGGAGGGTTTTTTTTCAATCAATCCCAGGCAAAGTTCTTGTAATAGGAAATCCTCCATGGGTAACAAATTCAAGCCTTTCCTCTGTTAATAGTGAGAATTTGCCTCGAAAAAGTAATTTTCAAAAACTTAAGGGCTGGGATTCAAAAACTGGCAAAGCTAATTTTGATATAGCCGAGTGGATTATTATAACACTGATTGAAGCACTGCAAAATAAGGATGCCTATATTTCCATGCTTTGTAAAACTGCAACAGCAAGGAAGGTGCTAAAATACTTCTGGATGAAGGATTTTAGTTTATCCGAAACCTCGATACATACAATTGATGCCGCTAAGCATTTTGGGGTAGCTGTTGACGCATGTTTGCTTGTCACAAAAACCAGCAAATGTGTAGTCGAAAAAACCGCAAAAATTTACTCTTCAATAGACTATAAAAACTTCAAAAAAAGTTTTGGAATATTTAAGAATGAACTAATTTCGGATATTGAAAAGTTTAGAAAATTCGATTATTTGAATTCAAATATAAAATACGGATGGCGCTCTGGTCTTAAGCATGATGCTGCTAAGGTTATGGAATTAAAGCATACAGGTTCAGGTTATTTTAATGGGTTCAATGAAAAATGTGACATTGAAGAAGATTATTTGTATCCTTTGCTGAAGTCTTCTGATATCGGCAATGGGAGATGTAAGCCGAGAAAACATGTTATTGTGCCACAGCATAGGACCACCGATGACACGTATAAAATTCAATCAGAAGCCCCAAAGACTTGGGAATATCTAAAAAGATATATGAATATCTTAGACAATAGAAAAAGCATTATCTATAAGAATAGACCACGCTTTTCTATTTTTGGGATTGGTGATTATAGCTTTGCTCCCTGGAAAGTTGCAGTGTCAGGGCTTTACAAGAAGCCAAAATTTGTGGTTGTAGGGCCGGAATATTTAAAGCCTGTTATGTTAGATGACACTTGTTACTTTCTTCCTGTTGCAAAAAGAGAAACTGCCGAAGTAATATGTGAATTATTAAACTCATATGAGTGCATTTCTTTTCTTGAGTCACTTGTTTTTTTTGATTCTAAAAGGCCTGTTAATATTGATATTCTTAACAGGATAAATATTGATAGGCTAGCAAAAATCAATAATCATTTACTAAATATGGAAGATATTGCTTTTAATGACAAAGTTATGCTTTTCTAAGGAATTAGTTATGAAAGACGCGAGATTTGCTATTGCTGCAGTTGTAGTTCTGTCGGGATTTTTCGTCGGCTGCACATCGGTTAAGAAAGTGGGCGAGTCGACCGTGTCGTTCGTTCGAGGCGACCTGAACATCGACGAGACGAATTTTTCGATAGGCAAGGTTTACTCGGCGACGCTCAAGGCCTTTGAGGAACTTGAAATCACGGTGCTGGAGAAGGAAAAAGGTGAGCTCAAGTCTTATGTAAGCGGCCGGGACCAGAGTGACGACAAGATACAGGTCTGGATGTGGCGGCTGGAGACCGACAAGACCAAGCTTAAGATTCGTATCGGTTTGTTCGGTGACGAGACACGGAGCTGGGCGATATACGACCAGATACAGAGCAACTTGAAATAAGCAAGCGGGCCCACAGCATGGGGAATAATTCGGTGACATCGCATAGAGTTGAAAGCGGCACAAGCCGGGCGGGAAAAGTCGCCGGATTGAAGCGCGTTTTTGTGCTTATGTGCATGCCCGAACCGCAGTTTCTGCTTCCCGGCTCTGTACCGGTAGTGGTTGGCAGTGCGATGGGTTTTGCAGCGGCGGGTAGTTTTGATTTCATACTCGCTGTCCTTGCGCTGGTATCGATCGTGCTTATAAACGCAGGGTCGAATATGCTTAACGATTACTTCGACCACCTGAGCGGTAATGACTGGTTGAACGATAATGTAACACCATTCGGCGGAGGCAGCAGGTATATTCAAAACGGGATAGTAACGCCGGGACAGATGCTCGCAGCGGGGATTGGGTCGGTTGTTCTCGGCGCATGTGCCGGACTTGTGATAGTCTGGCTCACCGGCAGTATGTTTATACTCGCACTCGGCATAACAGGTGTGCTGGGCGGTGTGTTCTGGACAGCCGGGCCGGTGAAGTTCTGTTACCGGTTTATCGGCGAGCCGTATATTTTTACCCTCTTTGGGCCACTGCCTGTTGCTGGGGCTTATTATTTGCAGACAGCCGCCTTTGACCCTGCCGTACTCGTGCCCGGAGTAATTATCGGGATAGTTATCGCGCTGGTCGCGGAGATAAATTCCTTTCCCGACGCACATGCAGACGCTGCTGTGAACAAGCGGACGTTCGTGGTGCGGTACGGTATCGAAGCGGGGATAAGGCTTTACAGGGTAAGCCTTTCGTGCAGCTATTTTATCGCTGTTGCGGGAATTTTCCTGTTCGAGCAGTTCCGAGCTGCCGGTGTGTTATACCTGCTTACATTGCCGGTGGGCATATTTGCTATGAAACTCGCGGGAACATATAAAACCCTTGAAGGCTCCAAAAGCTGCGCCGCGAATAAGCTTACAATAGCTTATCATTCGCTCACAGGCCTGGCAATGACAGCGGGTTTCCTGGTTCAGTATTTTGTATTCACAGGAACAGAAAGTGTGTGAGTGCGGCGATAATCAGGTAAATAATGAGACATCTAATGCCGGCGGACGAAGATGGGTTCGGCTTTAGCTCAGTCCAGGACTGTTACGAATAAGGATCGATAAAGGAAAGGAAGTCAATGTCGGTCGACTGCAAATGCCCATACTGCAGGAATCTTTGCTCATTTCCGGATGTTCACGCCGGAAGGACGGCGACATGCCTTGAGTGCGGATCTAAGTTTATCATTCCGACTAAGGACGATCCGCTGCCGAGGCTTGTTATAAAGGAGCCAGCCGAGCCTGTGCCGGGCTTTTTAAAATCCGCATTGAAATACAACCTTAGCGTTATAACTTCCCGCTCGAATCTTTTTAGCCTGTTATTTGTGATGACGGTGGCGGGGATATATTTTTTCTGCGGCGACGCGGATATTGGCTTTGCGGTGCCGGGCCTGGCGATCAACCTGCCGCTTGGCTGGATATGCCTGCTGCTGACGTGGGGGATTTTGTTCTGGTATTACATGGAGCTTATCCGCTTTGCCTCAGACGGTATAGAGGATTTGCCCGTGCCCGAGCCCGGCGAGGGATGGGAGTTTCTAAAAAACGCGATCAGCAGCGTCTATCTTTTTATTGTCGCGTTGATTATCGCAGAACTGCCGTTTATCGCGATTATTAAACTGCTTGCTTATGCCAAGCTGGATTTCGCTGTGGTTCGCGTGATTTGCATGCTGGCCGGTATTTATATCCTGCCGATGGAGCTTACGATTCTCGCGAACTCGACAAAGCAGTATCACGCGTTTCGGTTTGACTATGTTTTCAAGCCGATATTCAAGTCGCCGCTTTCATATTCTCTGACAGCCGGTCTTCTAATGGTCGCGTGGCTGGCGGTATGGCTGACGAAGACTTACTCGATAAATTCTTCGATGAGCCCGGCCGCGGTGACACTGTACTTCATCGCGTGGTTGTTTATACACCTGTTCATTCTGCTGGCTGTCCGCACTGTGGGTCTTTTTACATACCATTACAGCTGTTATATGCCTTGGTTCGATTCGGAAGATTAATTTTAAAAATCACTGTTCACTATTCGTCGGGTTGTTCTGCTTTAGCTTCCCTCAGGTTTACGGGAAGATCGAGGTGGAATGTCGAGCCCTTTCCCTGTTCGCTTTCCACTGATATATTTGCGGCGAGCAGGTTGCACAGTTCCCTGCAAATCGCAAGGCCAAGGCCGGTTCCGGTTCCGGAGCGGGTTATCGACCCGTCCACCTGTCGAAACTTCTCGAATATTCTTTCCTGCTGCTCAAAGGGTATTCCCGGTCCTGTGTCGCTTACCGATATCCGCACGGAAAGGTCGTCAAGGTTCCTGGCCGATATCTGTATCGTGCCCTGCTCGGGCGTGAACTTGATCGCATTACTAAGCAGGTTGTACAGTATCTGCTGGACCTTGCCCGGGTCTGTCTGAACTACCGCGAGGTCGTCGGAGACGTTGACCCGTATGCGTATCTGTTTTTCGTCGGAAAGAGGTGTGAAAAACGCAGCCAGCGAATTGCACAGCATCCTTAAATCGGTCTTTTCGATATTCATTTTCATCTTGCCGGCTTCGGCTTTGGCCAGGTCGAGCAGGTCGTTTATCAGGTTAAGCAGGTTCCTTCCGCTGGTTATGATATTCTGGGCGTAGCGTTTGGATTTGTCGATGTTGTCGGCTGGTTTTTCTTTCAGAAGCTCAGCGAAACCGAGGATGGCGTTGAGCGGTGTTCTTACCTCGTGGGAGATATTGGCGAGAAACTCGCTTTTGAGTTTGTTGGCCTTAAAGAGCTCGATGTTTCTGTCGGAAAGCTGGGCAATCTTGCCGTCAAGCTGGATATTGGCCTGGCGGAGCTTTTCCTGCGATTCCTGCAATCCGTCGAGCATGTTGTTGAACGCCTCGGAAAGCCTTTCGTATTCATCGCCGGTGCGTATCGCGCTTCGGGCGTCCATGTTGCCCTCGGAAATGTTCCGTACCAGTGCCCTAAGCTGGCGGATAGGCCGCAGGATAATACGCTGCACGATTGTGTAAAAGGCAATCATCGCGCCGGTCCCTGCGAGCAGTCCTGCGACGATTATCCAAAGCTGATTCATCAGTTTTGTGCGTGCCGTTTCGCGGGCCGGGGTCTGGACGACTATCGCACCAACAAGCTCATTTTTATTGAACGGACTGGCGGTCCCCTCAGGGTTGTGGCAACTTATGCATGCGTCACCCGCTCGGACGACCTGTACGTAGTGGCTCATCGCGCCGCCTTTCTCAGAGACTGTCCATGACGCATCGCTTCTGCCTTTCTCCCGGCTAAGCTCGCTTATCGCCTCACGCTGTTTTTGTGAAAGCCCCTTTGCGACCGGATCTATGCCTTCCTCGAGACGTATCCACCTTTCTGAGAAGAAATCCTGCTGCTTTTCAAGGCCTCCTTCATTAAGTTTGGGCAGCCCCTGAGTGCTGGGGTCCTCAATGCGAAAGTGTCTTTCATAAATTGTGTTTGCGACAGCCCTGCCCGAGTCGAGTGCGTTTTTTTCCGTCAGTTTGCCCATCCAGAAATACGGTATAAGCAGTGCAAGCACGAGGCTGAACAGCACCGCGGCTCCGAACTGCAGGCGGCATTTTTCCGCAAGGGTCAGGGGCTTGAGCTTGGCCTTTATCAGCAGCGAATCCGTTTTCTGCCGCAAAAACTTCAGCATAGATCACTTCCCCGGCTGTGCCTGTCTTGACAGGTGGATTTTCATTTTCCTGTTTTGTCCATTGCGTGCAGGTGTTTCTGTACGCGGATATTCAGTTCGTCAAGCTGTTTGGTGTCGACTTCACTCGGCGCATCGGTCATCAGACACTGGCCTCGCTGTGTTTTGGGGAACGCGATAACGTCGCGAATATTCTCGGTGTCGGTCAGCAGCATTACCATCCTGTCGAGTCCGAATGCTATTCCGCCATGAGGCGGCGCGCCATATTCGAGGGCCTTGAGGAAGAAGCCAAACCTTTCCTGCGCCTGCTCACGAGAGATATTCAGCAGGTCGAAGACCTTGGCCTGAACTTCAGGCTGATGTATACGAATCGAACCTCCGCCCACTTCCGAGCCGTTTACCACGAGGTCGTAGGCCTGCGAGATTATACCGGCAGGATCCGATTCGAGCTTTTCGATATCCTCTTCATTTGGGGCTGTAAAGGGGTGATGGAGCGAATCGTAGCGTTTTGTTTCTTCGTTCCACTCGAAAAGCGGAAAGTCGACGATCCATACAAAGGCGAATTTGTCTTTTTCAATCAGTCCGAGCTCTTTGCCGAGCCTTACTCTTAGAGGTGCCAGGGCCTTGTTGACAGTTTCTTTTTTGTCGGCAACAAAAAGCAGCAGATCGCCGTCATTTGCGTCGAATCTTTTGATGAGCTCGTTTTTCTGTTCGTCGCTGAAAAACTTTGCTATGCTGCTGTTCAGTGCAAGTTCGCCGCTGTCGTCTTTTACGACCTTGAACCACGCAAGTCCCTTGGCGCCGTAATCGCCTACAAAGCCTGTTAAGGTTTTTTCGATGTCACTTCGGGAATACTTCCCCCCGCCGGTTGCGCAAAGACCTTTTACGATTCCGCCTTTTTCAGCGGTCGAGGTAAAGACCTTGAATTCGCATTTAGAAGCGATGTCACTAACATCAACGAGCTTCATGTCGAACCGCAGGTCAGGCCGGTCGATGCCGTATTCGTCAATGGCCTTTTTATAGCTCATGCGGGGGACGGGGTTTGGTATTTCTATTCCCTTGATCTCCCTGAATATTTCACGAATGAGTCCTTCGTTTACCTGCATGACATCTTCGGAGTTTACAAAGCTCATCTCCACGTCGATTTGGGTGAACTCTGCCTGTCTATCTGCACGGGGGTCTTCGTCGCGGAAGCACCTTACTATCTGAAAGTACCTGTCCGTGCCGGAGACCATGAGTATCTGCTTGAAAAGCTGCGGCGACTGCGGCAGTGCGTAAAAGCTTCCCTGGTAGAGCCTACTCGGAACGAGGTAGTCCCGCGCCCCTTCGGGAGTGCTCTTGCCGAGCATCGGTGTCTCTATTTCCCAAAAGCCGTTCTGGTCGAAGTATTTTCTCGCCAGAGTGGTAACTTTATGCCTTACACGCAGCTTTCGCTGCATTTCCGGTCTGCGGAGGTCCACATAGCGGTGTTCCAGTCGGATCTCTTCTCCGACTTTTTGGGCTGCGTCAAGCTCGAAAGGCGGGGTCTTTGCAGTATTCAAAACATTAATAGTGTCGCATAATATTTCGATCTGTCCGGTAGGCAGTTTTGGGTTTTCCAGTCCTTCTCCGCGGGGACGGACCTTGCCCCTGGCGGTTATTACCCATTCATGACGAAGTTTGCGAGCCGTCTCATGGGCTGAAGCATTGACATCCGGGTCAAAGACCAGCTGAACAAGACCTTCTCTGTCCCGAAGGTCGATAAAAACAAGATTGCCGTGGTCCCTGTATGAGTTGACCCAGCCGCTCACTACCACCTCCGTGCCCTTCTCGCCGATCCTTAGCTGCCCGCAATAATGTGTTCTTTTTTGCATACTGCCTCTTTCACCAGACTATTATAATGTAAAACCAATGAGCGGACAGCATAACCGGTGAGGTTTTGTAAGTCAACAAATAATGCGTACCGAAAAAACACTCCAAATCAGGTTAAAAATATTGAACAAAAATCCGGAATGTGCTATATTACTTTGTAACTTATAAATATGACCTGAATGTGACAATTGTAAGGTTTTAAATTTTACAGAAATATGAAAGGATTTTGCTGTGTTGTATAAGAAGACCGTTTTTTACCTGTTTGTTGCCGCTTTGCTTACTTCCCCTGTTTTTTCGGCTTATAACAGGCCGCTTGGCATTGATCCTAAATGGGACGGGATATCAAACCCTCACCCCGAGCTTGCCAGAATCGGGGAGAAGTTTTCGTTTGCTGTCAATGCCGACCCTCAGGTTGGACATTATAATGCAACCGAGACCATGTACATCAATTCCAATTACAATATTTCGACAACGGTCGCGCAGCTTAACAATCGCAAGCCGGAGATTGATTTTCTTGTATACCTCGGTGATGTCGTGAATGTTCCGGACGAAAAGTCTTTTGATAATTTTCTCAAACGCAACGCCCCTTTCAAGAATCTTACGATCCTCAATCACGGCAACCATGACACTATTCCGCCTTATACCCGTTTTCGTGATTACGAAGAGCTCATTAACGGAATACGTTCGGCTTTTTATTCCTTCGATGTGGGCAAATGGCACTTTATAACAATACCTGCCAACAACGAGTTCGGTAACTATGATAACCTTGAAGTAACCAGGCCCATGCTTGAGTGGCTTCGTGAAGACCTTCGTGCGAACAAGGACAGGCCTACGATTATCTTCGTGCATCTGCACCTGATGTCTCAGGGGCTTTCGCAGCTTGAGTGGTATACTTACAGCCCGGGCCTGAAGCATGAGCTTATTGAAGTGCTTACCGAACATGGTAACGTTAAGTATTACCTTAACGGACACGTTCATAATGGTATTAAGGTTGCTCTTAAGACGGCGTGGACTTATAAAGGCATTAACTTTATGACGCTGCCTTCGGGAACAGCTCCTCGGCCTTTCGGTGAGGAGTTTGAGGAGTTTAAGGAGGGGCTCGAAAAGGGTGGTTATTACACGATATTCGATATCGACGGCGAGGATGTTACCATTACTTCCCGAAATGTTTACTCCGATGCCAAGTTTACTTACCCAAAGACTTTTCGTGAATTTCATGAAGATATAGAGCCCAAGCTGCTTTATAAGATAATCGACCTTCCTGCCAGGCCCGTTCTGGTCAACGGCGGCTTTGAGAACGGTCTTGACGGGTGGTTCACTCCTTACCGCTATAACTGTGACGGACTTGAAACGGGTTTTATTAACGAATGCAGGATGAAGCATAAGTTCGAGGGCATCCGAAGTGGATATGTTTACGCAAAGCCTCTCGGGTCGCACTGGCTTCAGGACGAATACAACGAGTTTTACCAGATAGTGAAAGCTCCTCCGGGAGATTCTCCGGTGTTTGAGGCCTCGTATTTAATGGAAGATGACTTCGAGGCCGGCGGCGGTTATCTGCGTCTTATCGCGGTGGGCGGTCCGGAAGGAAAGGGGGATTTCAAGTTCCTGATGCAGTTTGATTTTTCGGACCCCGAGCACCAGTATAACAGCGATTATTATTCCCGGGCGATGGGGTACACTATACAGGGACGCGTCAGCAACTGGCTGTACCTGCAGAATATCGGTGCTAAAAAGCAAGGCTTGTTTATCGATGTTCCTCAGGCAACCATGAAGTGGCACCACATCAAGGCAAATATAGCCGATATTTACAACCAGTCTGTCGGCAAAAAGAACGCTTACCAGAAACTCGGTGTTACGAGATTTGTTGTCGCAGGCGGTGTCTTCTGTATTAAGGACGTAACGCGAGGAGCAGGTACGTTCATTGACTCAGTTGACCTTAGGCCGGGAACTTTCGGAGAACCATCGACCGTAGACGGCGAAGCGATTATCATCAACGATGACATATTCAAATGCAATTTCGGCCAGGGTCTCGAAGACAAGGTAAGGCAAGGCAAGGGATAGCCTCTGTTTCCAAATGGATATTACGAGCTTACAGACTATTTGCCGCTCCAAACCCTTTGGGGTAAGCGTGTGACAGATTGTAATCTGAGTTGTATTTTTGCAGGTAGTCAATGAATCTCGCACGCTCCGAAGCAGGTAAAACAGGGCGCGGCAGCCCAGCCAGTATCTTATTGAATTTTGCGCGCATTCTCACAGCTTCCGGATCGTTTGAGTCTGTAACATCTTTGTAGTTCTCGCCTGTCCGGTCGTCACCGCAGTATAAGAACCTGCCGTTAAAGTCCTCGCACTCTTCTTCGAGCAGCCACTTGTCCGTTCTCAGTATCCGGAACTGTCCCATATAACTGAAGATCCAGTCCCGGTGCCTTCTGCTTCTGCCGGTCAGAACCGGTAAAAGGCTCTTGCCGTCATACTCCCTGTCCGAAGGAAGTTCTGTCCTGCCAAGTTCGGCGAAGGTAGGCATAAAGTCTGAAAAATCAACAAGAGCATCGCTGACCACTCCCCTCTTAACCAAACCGGGGCAGTTAACGATAAGCGGCACCCTGCATCCTCTTTCAGTCGGTGTGTTCTTGCCCAGTGTCTCGGTCCCGTTATCACCGACAAAGAATATAACAGTGTTGTCCCGCTGTCCGGTCATATTGACAGTATCGATTATTCTGCCTACAAGCTTATCGATGTATTCGACGTTGTATTTTAAAGAAGTGTAACTGTTCTCGACCGGGTGGTCCGGGTGGTCCGGGGTGGGGCCGATAGGCCTGTGCGGGAGCACCATGGAATAATACGTAATAAATGGTTTGCTTTTTGCGGTATTTTTACGAATAAAATCGTTTATAAAACCGGTGAACATATCCGGTCCGAAATCCGTTGGTTTTGTCTTAAGTGTCTGGCCGTTATGAAATATGGAGGGATGAAAATACCTCGAACCAGGGTTGCCCGGGCCGTGCGGGGTCATCTCCCGTCCGCTATAGTTCTTATCAAAAGGTATCCTCCAGGTCATATGCTCATCAAAACCGCTTGCGGGTATTTTGTCATATGAGGGCGGCACAAGCTGCCACTTGCCGGCAATGGCCGTTGCGTAGCTGTTATTTTTAAGTATATCGGCGAATGTGGTTTCGGTTTCTGTGAAATCAAGAGCAGGTTCGTAGGACTTAGGGCCGCCGGGCCTGTCGCTCATATTGAAATGATGAGTTCTGAAACCGTATCTGCCTGTCATAAGCAGCACCCTTGTAGGCCCGCAGACCGGTGTTGCATAGCAGGTATTGAATCTCATGCCCCCTGCGGCAAGTCTGTCAATATTGGGTGTTTTGATAGTCTTATTTCCGTAGCAGCCAAGCTCTCCGGGACCAAGATCGTCGGCCATCAGGAATATAATATTATAAGGTTTGTTTAGACTTGTTTTTTCAGCCTTTGCTTGAGGCCTGCAGGAAGTAAAAGCCAGTGTTGAAGCGGCAATAAGTGTATTTTTCAGGAACTTTCTTCTATCCATAAACACTCCATATTGTTGTCAAACTTATGCGTGTCAAATGTAAAGCTTAATAAATGTTCTCATTGCTTAAAATTTGATTGATTTTCATAATTTCATCGGCACTTAGAGGCTCAAATTCGAGCGATTTTACATTTTCCTCGATTTGCTCAAGCCTGCTTGCCCCGATAAGAGCAGATGTTACCCGGCTGTCCCGCAGAACCCACTGGAGAGACATTTGTGCAAGTGTCTGGCCTCTCTTGACCGCCATTTCGTTAAGTTTTTGTACTTTTGAGATCACTGTTTCCGTTACGTGCTCTTTTAACAGCCCCGTGCCCTCGATAGAAGCCCTTGAGCCTTCGGGTATGCCGTTCAAATATTTATTTGTCAGCAGCCCCTGGGCCAGCGGGCAAAAGGCGATACAGCCTATACCCTCGTGGTCGAGCACATCGAGCAGTGCATCTTCGACCCACCTGCTGAGCATGGAATAATTCGGCTGATGAATAAGACAAGGACATCCGAGCTTTTTGAGCATCTCCGAGGCCCGCAGTGTCTGCTCGGCGTTGTAGGAAGATATTCCCACGTAGAGCGCCTTGCCCTGTCTGACCGCTGCCGCGAGGGCGATGACCGTCTCTTCCAGCGGCGTGTCCGGATCGAAGCGGTGGGAGTAGAATATGTCTACATAATCGAGACCAAGCCTTGCAAGCGACTGGTCGAGGCTTGCGAGCAGGTACTTTCTCGAACCCCACTCCCCGTAAGGGCCGGGCCACATCCTGTATCCTGCTTTTGTTGAGATAATAAGCTCATCCCGATGGGCCGATAGTTCCTTGTGAAGTATTTTCGCGAAATTTCTCTCAGCGGCACCGGGGGGCGGGCCGTAATTGTTACCGAAATCAAAATGCGTAATGCCCATATCGAACGATCCGAGCACCATTTCCTTTGCGTTATCGAAGTTGGAGTCGTCGCCGAAGTTATGCCACATGCCAAGCGATATCGCCGGCAGCATAAGCCCGCTGTTGCCGCAGCGGTTGTACTTCATCTTGTCGTATCGTTGCTCGTTCGCTTTGTAAGCCATAGTTTCCTCGTAGCTGAATACTCATAATAATGAATTCGGCAGGGTAATTGCCGCTTAATCAATAGTTCCACTTTTGAGCCAGTAAATAATAATCTTTGTAGTTCACTATGCTGTCTTCGTTAAAGTCTGCGGATGAAATGCCCGTTTCGAGCCACCGGCCCGCAAAAGCGAGCAGGTCCGGAACTGTCACACACAGATCGCCGGTCAGGTCGCCGTGTACAGTATATGTCAATGCCGCATAAGCGTCAAGGAGCCCCCACCCATACTGTACGTCTTTGCCCATTGTACCGAGGTCGTAAGCTGTGGACTCTATTGCCTGCCGGACCTTATCCGGATTCGTCACACCGTTGGCAACAAGCAGCCCCGCAACCCCGGCCACATGCGGGGCGGCCATAGAGGTTCCCTGGAAAAAGTAATAAGCGAAACCCGTCGGGTCAAAGAAGAATGTCTGCTGCAAAACACCGTCGGGGTACCCGTCGAGATTCTGGTCGACAGCCATATCCCCGCCAGGTGCAGCGATATCGACATAAGTTCCCGTGCTCGAGTAAGGAGCGCGCAGCCTGTCGTAGCGCGTTGCGCCGACGGCAATGCAGAACTCGTCATAGGCGGCAGGGTAAATAGTCGGGTTTCCTTCCATATACTCGTTGCCGGCTGAGCAAACCACCGTAACCCCCTGGTTATATGCGTACTCGACCGCGTTTCGTAAAGTTGTCGAAAAACCCGGCCCGCCCAGGCTCATATTGATAACATCGGCATTGTTGTTTACCGCATAATAAATTGCGTCTGCAATGTCAAATACCGTTCCGCTGCCGCTGGCACTTACCGCTTTGACGGGCATTATCGAACAATTGAATGCAACACCTGCCACACCGAGCGAATTATTCGTCGACTGGGCGATAGTGCCGGTAACGTGCGTGCCGTGGCCGTTGTCGTCGTTGGGATGTGCGTCGTTGTTATAAAAGTCGTAACCGGGCACAAAGTTAGTGCCTGCAAGGTCCGGGGCCTGAAGAAAACCGTCAAAGTCTTCGTATGCAACTCCCGAATCGATGACGGCGATTATAACATTCGGGTCGCCGGTCTGGATATCCCACGCCGCTTCGATGTTGATATCGCCCGGTGAGGCACTTGTATAATGCCACTGGTAGCTGTAATAAGTATCGTTCGGGATAAAGTGGAGTTTGTAAATGTATTGGGGCTCAACGTACTCGATCTCACCGATGGTTTTGAATTTGCCAAGCATGTCCTCAACCGTACCACCGTGGGGCAGTTTAATTTTATAAAAGCCGCCGTATTCGCTGCGGTCCTTAATGCAGCAGCCGAAAAAGTCGACGATGTTCGCCCGGTCGTGGTCTGAAAGCTGGTCACTGAACTTTACGATCAGTTCATTCGGGTCGTACATTCCATAAGTAAAAGAGGTTAGGATAGTAAAAGCCAGCACTGCCAATTTGATTTGTAAAGAGATTGGAAGATTCATATCGGCCCCCATTATTTTTTAAAGAGTCTTTGCCTGTAGATCAATGAGTCTGTCGCAGGATGTAGTATAATGTTACCTAAAAACCGGGGCGATTACAAGGAAAACCCTTAGGGGCGGATTGGTTGGGGGCAATGGCTGTTCAGGCTCAGGCGTCCATTGTCTGTATTTTTCTTAAGTCCTCATCATTCCAGCGTTTTTTGACCATAGGGCCAAACGCAAAGCCAAGCACCGTAAAAAGCAGCCCGGGCAGCAGCAGTGGGTACCAGACATGAAAGGGCTGTCTTAGTATTAGAGCAAATAAGGCTACTGGTATGCAGGCGATGCCGAGAATGGGCATGATAAGCAGCAGTATATTCGCTACGGACCGGGTTTTGCGAATATTTGAGCATATCCCGATGCCGGTTCCGAATATGCCGCCGAGTATCCCGACGCCTGCACCAATAAGCCCCGATGTCCTGCCATTCCACCATGCTTGCGTAGTTTCCACTTTATCGGTGTTATCAGGGCTTTGCAGTATGGCAAATACGTTGCCGGTTGTCACTATTATAAAGCTAATTATCAGTATCGTTCTCAATTGTTTTCTCCTTTTGATTCTGATATTCGGTTAAAAGTCTCTTAAATGCCTCTGTTTCTATCCGGTTTTCAGCATGAAGCGTCCTTAGTGAAAGCTCAAAAGCATCGGCCCGGTTGTTTTCGTCGAAAATCTGTATTTTCTGTATCAGACGGTCAAGCCTAAGCCGCACAGTAGGGTAAGAAACCCCGTACTGACCAGCCATCTCTTTTAGCGACCCCGAAGCCAGTATGAACCTTTTAATGAAATTAAGGTCTTCAGTGTCCAGATTTTTTGTCCAGTATTTATTTTTCATTTTTAATATCCTTAATTATAAAGTTGATTATATTGTTAATAAAGTAAAAGTCAATATAAATATTATTGATATTTTAAAAAATTTATTCCGTATAAAAACCGGGACAGACTTGAGTTATTGTGCCTGCTTATTGAAATGTATTATCAAGCAGCGGGTTTTAGTAAGATCTTATACAGATAAGCTCTGTAAGTGTTGAAAGTGAGTTAATGATCCCGGTGGTGTTTAGGCAAGTTTCGTCATGGCTCAGTTTTTGCAGTATTTCTTTTGCGTCTGCAACTCTTTCGGTGCAATAATTTTTTGCGTAGTCTATGCCGGCGGAATCTTCAAGCATTTTATAAAGTTGTGCGGGGCTGGAGCAGTTCAATAACTCCGCGATGAGTCTATCTCGTTCGTCGCTGTCCTTCGCGGTTTCCAGGCAGTGTATAACAGGAAGCGTGGGCTTGTTTTCGATGATATCCGTGCCTGGTGTCTTGCCTGTTTCGTGTTCGAGGCCCTCAATGTCGAGCAGGTCGTCGCTTACCTGAAAGGCCATTCCGATATTTAATCCGTATTGCGTGAGCAGTTCGCATTGCCGGGGTGATGCGCCGCTCAGGATTGCGCCGACCGCAGCCGATGCGCTGAAAAACTCAGCCGTTTTGCCGCGTGCCATTTCGAGATACTGTTTTTCGGTTACCCGCCAGTTTCCCGCTGATGCGTTTTGGGCGATTTCGCCCCTGCATACCTGTACGGCGGTGTCTGCGAGCAGTTTGCCCGCTTCGGTGTTCTGGAGCTTTGCGCTTAATTGAAAAGCCTTGCTTAGAACGTAATCGCCGAGCAGTATAGCCGCTTTGTTGCCGAAAATCGAGTTTACTGTTTCGCAGCCCCTGCGAGATGCCGCATTGTCGATGACATCATCGTGCAGCAGTGTCGCGAAATGTACCATCTCCACGACAGCAGCGGTTTCGATATGCTGGTCGGTTAGCGGGCCGAATAATTTCCCCGCAAGCAGGACCAGGCCTGAGCGTATCATTTTGCCGCCTGCAGGGTTGACCTTATGCAGCATTGAAGCGATACCTTCATCGCGGCATTCGAGAGTTTCCTGCAGCTTTTGGGCTGCGGCTGCAAGCTGCTCACGAACCGGTGCGAAACAATCGCTGAATTTCATCTCCGCCGGAGAGGCGGTTCGGTTTTTGCTTTCATGTGCGGGCATACTCGAAAAACTTCTTCCTGAGCATTGAGGTTATCTTGCCGGGTTTGCTGTCGCCTATCGGTCTGCCGTCGTATTCGACGATGCCGATGACCTCTGCGGCTGTTCCGGTAAGGAAAAACTCGTCGCACGCATAAAGATCGAAACGGGTCAGTTCTTTTTCAACGACCGGGATGTTCTCTTTTTTTGCGATATTTATAACGACATTTCTTGTTATGCCCTCAAGCGAGCCTGCGCTTACGGGGGGGGTTATTACAACACCGTCTTTTATTATGAAAACGTTGTCGCCGGTCGCCTCGGCAACGTAGCCGAGGTGGTTGAACATTATCGCCTCGGGCACGCCGCTATCGATCGCCTCGATCTTAGCGAGAATATTATTAAGGTAGTTAAGGCTTTTTATCTGCGGCGAAAGGGCGAGGCTGTGGTTTCGGATGGTGCATGCGCTGACTACCTTGAGACCCTGTTCGTAAAGGTGTTCCGGATAAAGCTGTATTTCGGCGGCGATGATTATGACCATTGCCTTTCCGCATATAAACGGGTTCAGTCCCAGGTCGCCCGGGCCGCGGGTTACGATAAGCCGGATGTAACCATCGTCAACATTGTTGGCTTTTACGGTTTCTTCGGTTGCCCGGGCAAGCTCATCCATTTCCATGGGTATGCCGAGCCGGATCGCCTTTGCCGAATTATAAAGCCTTTTCAGGTGCGCCTCGAACTCGAATATTTTTCCGCTGTAAACGCGAATACCCTCGAACACACCATCTCCGTAGAGCAGTCCATGGTCGAAAACCGAAATCTTCGCGTCCTGTTCGTCAACGAGCTTGTCATCAAGCCAAATCTTCAATGCCATACTTTACTCCGCTTAATGCGTTATCGCCGCATATTTTCATTTGCTCTGGTCGGTTACTTTACCGTCATCAAGCCGGATCACCCGCTGTGCCCGTGCGGCTATATTATTGTCATGCGTAACCATAACTATGGTCTTGCCGTCCGCGTTGAACTCTTCAAGGGCCTCTAAGATACCATTTCCTGTCGCAGAGTCAAGGTTTCCTGTAGGTTCGTCTGCCAAAAGAAGTTCCGGGTCGTTCATTACGGCCCTGGCGATAGCGGTTCTCTGTCTCTCTCCGCCGGATAGCTGGTAGGGCTTGTGTTTGAGTCTATGGCCCATTCCAAGCCTTTCGAGCAGCTGGGTTGCTCTTTTTATTGCGGACTTTCTGGCTCCAAACCACCCGATAGTTGACTTGGACGCCATAACCGGCAGCATGACATTTTCCACGACGGTTAATTCGTCCAGAAGGTGATAGAACTGAAACACGAAGCCTATCTTTTTATTACGGTAGCGGTTTAGTTTTAGGGGTCCGTAGCGATTTATATCGGTATCCCTGAAGGTTACTGTGCCTTTGTCGGGACGGTCGAGGCCGCCGAGTATATGCAGCAGTGTGCTTTTGCCGGAGCCTGAGGAGCCGACGACAGCGGTGAACTGGCCTTGCGGGATTATGATATCAAGGCCCTTTAGAACCTCGACCCTGCCCTGGCCGAGCTTGTAGGATTTGTAAACGTTTTGTGCCTTTATTATGTCCGTCATACCTGGTTTACCTGTAAAATATCGACCGGTTTCTTTTTGCTTATCTGAAGGCTCGGTATTGTCGCGCCTGCCAGTGAGACGAGTATCGCGGCGGCGAATATTATCGCGGTGACCTCGAAGCGAGGCTGGTTTGGAATCTGGCCGATAGCATAAATGCTGCGGTCCCAAAGCTGCCAGCCGTAGTTTTCGAACAGCCAGTTCTCGATATCGTTTACGCGAAGGACAAACGCGATGCCCCCTGCGGTTCCGAAAACCGCGCCAAGGCCTCCGAGCAATATTGAAAAGTTCAGGTATATGGCTGCAATTGAACTATCGGCAGTGCCAAGGCTTTTGAGTATGCCTATATCCTTGCTTTTATTGTTGACGATCATGAAAAAGACGACATAGACTATAAAAACTGTTATAAGTCCGAGCATGGCGAATAAAAGCGAGAGCATGAGCTGTTCTTTTTCCATGGCGGCGATTATGCTTCTGCGGTTTTGCTTCCAGCTTTGGACGGTAACGTTATCGAGCAGAAAAGCGTACTGTTCGCCGGATTTTCCACGGGCGAACTGCGACCATAACTGCCGGACTTTGCCGACAGCCGGTTCCAGTGCTGCGCCGTCTTTGAAGCGGATGTGTATTGCACTTATTCGGTCAAGGGTGATGTCCATGCCGGTGAGCTTGCGGGCGTATTCAATGGGGATGTATACAAGTGAGGCGTCGGGCTCGACAAGGCCGGTGTTGCTGTCGTCACTGTAGTAGAATGTTTTACTGCTTACCGGGTCCATGCCGCCTGCGAGGGCGCCTTTAGGCGTTATCGGAAAACAACTTACCGACAGCTTATACATGCTGGGTGTGGGTGGATGGTAGTAGTTGCCGCGTGCGTCCCTGCCGCTGGGCATCATGTCAATCCCTATCACGCAGCCCGGAGCGTCAGGGTTGTAAGGCGGCTGAAAGACTTCGGCGATGTTGTCTTTATGATAATGAACCGCCTGGCCAAAGCTTGTGACTTTCGCGTAGCTTTCGGGGTCAATGCCTTTAATTTGTATGCCGATGCTGCGGTCGTAGCCGGATTGCGTCATCAGCCCGAATGAATTAATAACGGCTGAGGTAGAATCCACTACTTCGAGGCCTTCGAGCTTTTCGATGAATTCTTCGTACCAGGGCAAGCCTGTCAGCGAGGCACTTTGCACTACGCAGTCACCGACGAAGTTATGGTTCTTTTCACGGAACTGCTCAACGAGGCCGTTCATCACGGTCATAACGACGACGACGATAAATACGCACAGGGCGATAGCGGCAACGGCGATCAAGCTTACGGGCCGTTTGTAAAGGTATCTCATTGCCAGCAGATATTTATACATTGTTTTCCTGTTCGTATCTTTATTTGTTTTGTTTTTATTCGTACCGCAGGAGTTTTACCGGTTTTACCAGGGCAGCGCTTAGGGCAGGCAAAAGCGAGCCGATGCACGAGGCGGCGACCGAGGCGGTGATTATCCACCACGTTGCCGGCCAGTTCATCCCGGCTGGTATCCGCTCGAACATGTACGTGCTGGATTTCCAAAGCTTGATGCCAAGCACGGAGCTTGCGACTTTTTCGAGGGGGTTTATGTATTCGACGACAAGCGCCCCGAGAGCAAGGCCAAGGGTCGCCCCTGCGATGCCGATTATAAGGCCGAAGATGATAAATATCATCGCTGCGGTAGAGCTGCCTGCGCCGCAGCTTTTTATTATGGCGATATCCTTGCGGCGGGTTATTACAATCATGTAAAAGATGCAGAAGATCAGGAGCA
This sequence comes from uncultured Pirellulales bacterium, assembly GCA_964628195.1. GTDB lineage: Bacteria > Planctomycetota > Phycisphaerae > Sedimentisphaerales > Anaerohalosphaeraceae > CAZVPF01. The sequence continues at coordinate 85,875 of CAZVPF010000007.1, forward strand.
CCACCCCTGCGCTTACGATCCCGAAAATTGCGATAAGCACCGACATTTGCTTGCGATATTCGCCTATGAGCCTTTGCTGCATTTCAACCGAGCTTTCTATGTTGACCGCTGTTGCGAGAAAGCCAGTCCAGCCGAGAGTGTCTGAGGCGAACCTGTCCCAGACCTGCCTGGCAGCTTCGATGCCGGCTTTTGTGCCGACCCCCTCGGCAAGTCGTATCTTTATGCCGTGTGCCGTATCCGGGCTGTCGGGGTAAACCCTGCTGTTGAGTACCTCGACGGGCAGGTATACGAAATGGCTGTCGAATTCGAATATTCCGGTCTGAAATGCGTCGGCCATCTTAAACTTGATCGTCACGGCAGAGTCCGAAAGGCCGGTACCTGTGGTTAGCATCATCCTTCTGCCGCGGTAGTTTTCTACAACCTGCATATCATAAGCGTCGGTTTTTTCGTCGGGCTCTGTAAGCACAGCGATACCGACGTATCCAATGTCACTGTCGCCTTCGCGGCGAAGGTTGCCACTATTTCCGCCAAGAAGGGTATCGCCAAAACCGGTTACCTTGTCATAATCGTCGAAATCGGTCCCCCAAACGCTTACCGGTTTTACATTGCCCCTGCCCAGCAGAAGCAGGCCCTGCACGTTGACACCGCCGGCGGCTGCTTCAATCTCCGGGCGGACGGTCAGTCTTTCGATGAGTTTGCGGTATTGGGGTATGCCGCGTGAGCCGGGGCCGTTTAAGACCACGTCGCCGAGCTGCTGGGTCGCGCTGGACTGGATCGAGTTAATGAACGACTCGAAGAGCCCGGCGGTCGCGATTAAAAGACCCGTGGACATCGCCACAGCAGCGACGCTGAGCAAAACGATCCGACGACGGATAAGGTATTTCAATGACAGCAGCAGGCACAGGTATTTCATTTAGCACCATAAAGGTTACGGGTATTTTCGGTTAATGTTCGAGAGGTTTTAGCAGCGGGAAAAGGATCACATCGCGGATGCTCGTGGCGTTGGTCAAGAGCATGACAAGGCGGTCGATGCCCACGCCCAGCCCGCCAGCAGGGGGCATTGCGTATTTCAGGGCGGTGATAAAGTCCTCGTCCATTGTCGCCATGGTCTCTTCCTGACCCTTTAGCTGCTTGCGGAAGTTTTCTTCCTGGACAGCGGGGTCGTTCAGCTCGGTATAAGCGTTTGCCAGTTCCATCTTGCCGATGAAAAGCTCGAAGCGTTCTGCATATTTCGGGTCCTTATTCGAGGGCTTTGTGAGCGGGCATATCGCTGCAGGGTAGTCGATCACGAAAGTAGGATCGACAAGGTGGTCTTCAACGGTATGCTCGAATACCTCGTTGATTACGACCGCGTCGTCCATGCCCGATTCGTCGATGCCGAAGGTGCGAGCTTTTTCGCGTATTGCCGCAACGTCATCGATATCACAGCCGCTGTGCTCTTTGAGCAGGTCGGCATAGCGTGCCCGGCGCCAAGGCCTGGAGTAGTCTATTTCCATTTCCCCGAAGGGCAGCTTCTTGCCGTCGCAGTGTTTGTCGACCAGCGCGGAGATAAGCTGCTCGGTGATATCCATCATTACGTTGTAGTCGGCGTAGGCCTGGTAAAGCTCCATCATGGTGAACTCGGGATTGTGACGCGTGCTGAGCCCCTCGTTGCGGAAGTTGCGGTTTATCTCGAATACCTTTTCCATACCGCCTACCAGCAGGCGCTTCAGGAAAAGCTCGGGAGCGATCCGCAGGTAGAGGTCCATGTCAAGCGTGTTGTGGTGCGTAATGAAAGGTCTTGCTGCTGCGCCGCCTGCGATGGACTGCATCATGGGTGTTTCAACTTCGCAAAAACCAAGGCTGGTTAAAAAATTTCTCGCTGAGGCGATAATATCACTTCTGGTTTTGAACTGTGTCATTACATCCGGGTTTGCCCACAGATCGACGTACCGCTGGCGGTAACGCATGTCAACATCGGCCAGACCGTGGAACTTTTCCGGGGGGGGCAGCAGGGCCTTTGAAAGGAGTGTAACCTGTTCGGCCCAGATGGTTATCTCGCCGGTTTTTGTCCTGCCGAGCTGACCTTCTGCGCCGATAATGTCTCCCAGGTCCAGCAGTTTTAGAAGCGGCCACTGTTCGGCGAGCAGCTTCTTTGAGAGCCCAAGCTGGATAGTGCCGCTTGAGTCGCGCAAAGTTATGAATATCAGCTTACCGATATCGCGCAGAAGGACTATTCGGCCGGCTGCTTTGACGGTGGTGCCTTCTGGCTCGCCTGCGTCGAGGAACTTCTGCTTAACGGACTCTGCCGGCTGGGCCCCTTCATAGATGCCGCCATAAGGGTCAACGCCCAGTTCACGGATTTTCTCGAGCTTTTCCATTCGCTGCTGCTGGAGTTTGTTAATGCCTTGTGTTTCGCTCAATTCATTGCCTTTCTAAATTTCGGTATAATCGCTGCTTTTTTTTGCCCGCCCGGGCCCGGATGGCGGACCGAAACAGGCATTTTGAACCGATGATATATAAAACCTACCAAAAAGCAAGGCTAAAGAGGGGTTATTTAGAAACCGACTGATGCAGCCAGGCGGCAAAAAATAAAAAACTCACTGGTGCCTTATTTTCATGTATACTTCAAGATAGCTTTTTGCGACCTTGTGCCAGGTGAAGTTTCCGGCATGTTCCCGTGCGGCGAGGGACATTTGTTTATAGCGTTCGTGATTTTGTAACAGGCTTTTTATCGCTTCTGCAAGCGGTTCGGGGTCGGCAGGGTTTATAACTATGCCGGTTTTTTCCGTCACCAGTTCGTCAACCCCTTCACACGGGGTTGTCACCACGGGCAGGGCAGTCGCTATTGCTTCGAGCATCGCGTTGGACATCCCCTCATGTATGCTGGTCATAAGGAATAGATCGTGCCGGCGGTAAAGCCCCGGCAGGGCGGCAGGTTCAACCCTGCCGGTGAAATCGACCTTTTCGGCGAGTCCAAGCTGTTCGGTTAGCTCCTTAAGGGCTGCCATCTGCGGCCCTTCGCCTGTTATGGTAAGCGTTGTGTCAATGCCCATAGCTTGCAGTATTCGCAGTGCGCGTATCTGCATGTCAATCCGTTTACGCGGGGTAAGCCGTGCGACACTTAGCAGCTTATAAGGGGACGACGGGGCGTTGTGTTCGTTTTCCGCAGGGCAGAATATATCCATATCGACACCATTGGGGATAACGTCAATGTTAACTTTTGATGTGAACCTGCCGGCGAGTTTTGCAAGACCTGCGCTGTTTGCGATAACTTCCGAGGCGTTTTTGTATATGCTCTTAAACAGTGGGGCCAGGATAATGTAATCGAGTTTCAGCCTGGTGTTATAACCCGGCACATCTGAGCCGCGAAGTGAAATTACATACGGTAAGCTCTTGCGGGTCATCCACGGCAGGAAGCCAGATGGGAAAGCAAAAAAAGCGTGGACAAGGTCGCAGCGTTTCTCACTGACCAGTCGGCGGTGATAAGGCACTGCCTTAAACAGCCACTCGATCACTTCCGATTTTCGCCAGTGGTGCAAATCTCTTTTTACAATGCCGAGCTTGTGTATTCTTATATTAGCCGCGAAATGGTCGATGATATCGCCGCGCCCGGGCTTTGAGGTTATAAGGTCAATGTCGATATCTTCGTTTTCGGCAAATTGACGCAGTACCTGGAGATTTGCATTGGCCCCGCCGCCGCCTATGGGCGGAAACTCATAATTGAGCATGAGCAATTTCATCATCCGCGGCCTCCTTTATTTTTCCTTGCGACGACGAAGAGGTTGGTTTGCAGGGCGAGGGGGAGCTTACGAAAATCGATCAGCCTGAACAGATGCCGAAACACGCCAAACTTGTTAAGGTTGTATTCGTTTCTTATGTCCATTTTCACGAACTCGCAGCTCATGCCGTGCGAAGCGAGAAGATTTTTCAAACTGCCCGGTGATTGCAGCGAAGGATGCGCCCTCCGCCAGCCGAGCGAGCGTGACTTCAGTGTTTCGTATATCGAGTTGCTAAGTTTGTTGGGGGTCTCAAACAGATAACTGCCGCCGGGTTTGAGCGCACGTGCTACTTCGGCGACATGCCGGTCCACTTCAGCGATGTGTTCGAGCAGGTCAAAGCTCAGTACAAGGTCGAAGCTTTCATCATCAAAAGGCAGCATTTCGGCTGGGAAAACGCGCAGGTCCAGCCCGGGGTGTTTTTCCCTGCCGAACTCAATTGCCTTTTGCGAGATGTCGCCTGCAACTACTTTGCAGCCTTTTTCGGTGAGAAAAGCGGCGATCGAGCCTATGCCGCAGCCTATTTCGAGGGTCTTTGCCCCGGCTTTGACCAGACAGGTTTTTTCGAGGAAGGAAATATTAAGCTCGAAGTTGCCCCTGTGCAGCTTACCGGCAGCTATGCCTTCCTGCCAGGTCCTGTCATATCTTTCCTGCTGGTCGGCGAGGTCCCGTTCCATAATTCTCAGCGGTCCTGTTTGAGTTCAAAAACCATATGCGAGCCGAAGTTTTTCATTACGGGTTTGTAATTGTTCATAACGAATTCCCTGAACGGGGACATCGCCTCAAAACGTTTTGCCTCTTCAGGCGAGACTTTCTCGGATAAATACACCGTCCAGAACTTCTCGTAGGCCTCTATATACCGCGGATCGTTTGGCAGGGGGGTCGGGTGTTCCACTCCGAGCATTCCCTTTTGCAGAATCGGCCAAAGCTCCAGCGGCGGACTGGTCCAGGGGAAATGATTTTTTCGGGTGTCAACTATGAATTTGGGCGGGTCCTTTTTCAGTGACTTAAGGATTGTATATGCAACCCACTCGAGATAATCGGGCTCATAGACATGCATGTTTCCTTCAACCGCTTTTGCATGCGGGCTGAGTCTCTCGGCCTGAACGTATATACCGGGTATCCAGCCCCATACGTAAATTTTGTCCTCAGGCTTGGAATGTTCGCGGATATAATCCCCTGCCGCCATCCAGGGATAAGTTATATCCCCGGAGGCAAGCTGCCGGGCCTCTTTAAGACGCTGGACGTATCCTCGTCTTCTTTCCAAGTTACCGTAGGGGTCCTTGTAGCGGGTTCCCCAATGCGGGCTGTACGTGATCCCTGCGAAGATGTGCCATGACATGGAGACGATAGCGACCGCACCGAAGGCTCCGATACCAAGCCAGGGCATTTTGTTTTGCGCTTCATGAAAACGCCTCGCGTAAAGGCCGACAACATACGAACCGAGCATTGCCGCAGAAGCGTTGAGCGGCAGGTAGTATTGTTCATAAGAGCGCGGGCTAATCCATACGAACGCCATATCGAGAAGCCACCACACCGCAAACAGCAGTACAAGGGACTCATGTGGATGCGGATTTTTAAGCTTGCTTTTTATTTTCAGCATAAACCGGACGATTCGCGTTATTATCGAGGCCAGTGCAAAGGTTATAGGCATGATGAGTATCATGTAGTATCTGCCCACGATGGGGGCCTGCTCTGAAAAGCCGAACAATCTCCTTGCCCCCGTGATGTAGCTTCCCGCCGCGGCGAGCGGGATTGAAAAAGCCATTGGTATCTGAATTGATCCGAGAGGCTTTAAAATAAATTCATAGGGCAGCGGGGTGTTCACATCGAGAAATATTATCCAAAGGTACACCGGCGCCAGCGAGGCGATACCGCCTGCAAGCAGCAGGCCGATATTTCGAAGCATAATTTTAACCGGCTGTTTTTCCAGAAGCGGGCGCGTAATGGTGTACAAGCCGATCGCGGCGATGCACGAAACGCCTGTCTCTTTAAACAGCGGAGCCCAGGCGGCGATTGCCCCGGAAAGTGCCAGCATCCACCACTTTCCACTTAGCCTGTGCAGCACACAGAAGCATACCCCTGCGACCATAAAGGAGATCATGAACTGCTCCTTTACATTGCCGTATTTAGCTATTACAGGCGCCGAAAGGTAAACCGCGGCGGTTACGACCGCGAACAGCCCGGCCAGCGAACCGAACGCGCGGCGCACCGTGTAGAACATAAGCACAAGAGCCCCCAACTGGAGCAAACCCTGTACAACTTTGGGCCCGACGTCGTTAAAACCGAAAACTGCAACGCCGATAATATTCATAAACAGCGTGCCGAGCCTTGCCGAAGGTGTTTCGTCGACACCTAACTTAGCTCCCTCGAGTATGTGCCTGGCGGAGTATGTATACGCGGCACTGTCGAAAGCCCCCGGTGTGTTCAGCTCCATGTACTTGCCGAGAACGAAAGGAACACCGGCAAGAACAAGAGCGAGAGTAAAATAAATTATCGTCGCACGGGAAAGTCTGCCTTTTTCAGCAAGTTTCGGGACGGGAGCGTCAGGCTGTTGTTCCGGCTGTCTCTTTTTTTTATGATATTTCACCTGAGACCTCCTGCGAGGGTTTGTCTTTACAGTCCAGTATTTTATCTATGACGTATATTCGCCTGCCCTGTGATTCGTGGTATGTTCTGACAAGCATCTCGGCCAGCAGGCCCATGAGTATGAATTGTATGGTGGCGATTATAAAAAGTGTCGTGAGAATAAGCAGCGGGTTTCTGTTCATGGACAGGTGCATGGGGGAAATAAACTTCTGGTATAACATGACAATTCCCGCCAGGAATGCGCCTACCGCCGAAATGAAACCAAGGCCGCCGAAAACATAAATCGGCTTGGTGGAGAAGGACAACAGGAACCTCAGCGTGATAAGATCAAGTATAACCTTGACCGTTCTGCTTAGTCCGTATTTGGTTTTGCCTGTTGTTCGCGGACGGTGGTTGACGGTTATTTCGGCTACTTTTTCTCCGCTCCATGCAGCCAGTGCCGGTATGAACCGGTGCATCTCTCCATATAGGTTTATCTGTGCAAGCGACTCGGCGCGATAAGCTTTGAGCGTACAACCGAAGTCGTGTATTTTCACACCTGTTATTTTGGCGATGATCCAGTTGGCGATGCACGAAGGCAGCTTTCGGGTTACAACGTGGTCGTGCCGCTTTCGCCGCCATCCGCTTACGATGTCATAACCCTCGTCGAGTTTATCAAGCAGAATGGGGATATCTGCCGGGTCGTTCTGGAGGTCGGCGTCGATAGGTATAATTATCGCACCGCGTGAATATTCGAAGCCGGCACTTAGAGCAGCAGTTTGGCCGAAATTTTTACGCAGCTTAATCAAACGGACATTCGAATCGCCTGATTGGATATTCTGCAGAATTTCAAAGCTGCGGTCTCTGCTGCCGTCGTCGACATAGATGATCTCGTAAGTGTATTTACCGCTAACTGTTTCAGTAATTTCCTTGTGCAACTGTTCGAGGCTGTCCTGCTCGTTAAGCAGTGGGACCACCACTGAAAGGTCGACAACAGGTTTTTGCTGCATAATATCTCCCGTTAATTTTCAAGCAGCCTGGTTTCTGCTTAGCTGCCGGGTTAACTCAATAAACGGAATTTTACCTTTTTAGGGCGTATGTGTAAAGCCCCGGCGCTGTTGTAAAAGAAAAAAGTCAGTTTTTTGCGTTGAGTTTAGTTATTGTCTTTTTCCCAAACCCTGCCAATATTCAGCAAATTTCTCCATCTTCGTCAACATAACAGGCATCGGACTGGAACTTGTACCACTGCTGCTTGACCTTTTCGAGTTCATCTATGTGCCTGCTTATCTCGGCAAGTCCTTTGTATTGTTTCCCCTCGTCCTCGAGAACAGGGTCGCCGGCTTTGCGGTCACAAACCTCAAAAGCAAGGCCCATTTGGGTTAGCCTCTCCTCGGCTTCGATACCTGCCTGATCATGCCTGTCACGTAATAGCTTTATCATAACGGCCCCCTTTATCGCGAAATACTTTAGATTTGAATATAATATACATACTATTATAATACGTATAGAGAGAAACATTGTTTTTGCCGGTTTTCCGGCTGGATTTTTAAGAAAGGACTCTTATGCCGCAGTTTTCAGACATCAAGGACCTTAAAAAGCATATCGGGCAGGAAGTGAGGCTTCGCGGCTGGTTATATAACAACAGGCCTTCGGGTAAGGTGCAGTTTCTTGTGCTGCGCGACGGCACGGGGTTGTGTCAGTGTGTTATCGAAAAGGCAAATATGGACGAGAAGCTTTATGACAGGCTCGCACACGCAGGCAGGGAGTCGGCACTTGTTGTTAGCGGCACAGCGAGGCCGGACGAGCGTTCGCCGGGCGGTGTCGAGCTTGCGGTAAGTTCGGCGCAGATCATTTCAGAGGCGACGGATTACCCGATTACGCCTAAGGAGCACGGTATAGATTTCCTGCTCAAGCACAGGCATCTGCATCTGCGTTCGCTTCAGCAGTGGGCGCTTTTGAAGGTACGGCATACAATAATCGACGCGATAAGACGGTTCTTTAACGACAATGGTTTTACACTTATCGATACTCCCATATTCACAGCTCTTGCAGGTGAGGGCGAGCAGACGCTTTTCGAGGTCGATTACTTCGGTTCACCTATACACCTTGCCCAGACGGGGCAGCTTTATCTCGAATCGGCTGCGATGAGCTTCGGCAAAGTCTACTGCTTCGGGCCGACTTTCCGGGCCGAGAAATCCAAGACAAGAAGACACCTCACAGAGTTCTGGATGGTCGAGCCGGAAGTTGCATGGATAGACCTGCCTGGCCTGCTGGAACTTGCGGAAAATTTCGTCACTTCAATAGTCACAGCCGTGCTCGACAACAACAGCGAACAGCTTGAACTGCTCGGGGCGGATATCGAGGGGCTGAAAAAGATTGCCCCGCCTTTTGAAAGGCTGACATACACCGATGCAGCCGAGCTTTTGAAAAGCGACAGGATTGCGAAATATATGACCGACAGGCTGGCGGAGTATAAAGCACGCAAGGCTGATATCGGAACCCGGATGGCCGAGATAGATGAAGAGCTTAAAGGTTCTCTCAAGAAATGGAAGCAGGAAAAGCTCGCCCAGGAGCAAAATGACCTTCGCGCAGAACTTGCCGACCTTGAGGTACTTATCGAAAATAACCCCAAACACGCCGATCTTGCCGCGAATTTTGCCTGGGGTAAGGACCTTGGCGGCTCGGATGAGACGATAATCTCCCAGCAGTTCGACAAGCCGGTATTCGTGACGCATTACCCGCGCGAGGCGAAAGCGTTTTATATGAAGACCGACCGGTCGAATGATAAGGTAGTGGAGAATTTCGACATGCTCGCACCTGCAGGTTTTGGGGAAATAATCGGCGGGTCCGTGCGTGAAGATGATTACGATGCGCTTATAAAGCGGATACAGGGGATGGGTCTTGATCCTCATAACTATCAGTGGTATATTGACTTGCGCAGATACGGCAGTGTGCCGCACGGCGGATTCGGTTTGGGCGTTGAAAGAACAACAGCTTGGATAACCAACCAGAAACACATCCGCCAGTGTATACCTTTCCCAAGGATGATGGATAAGGTGTATATATAGTTAACCAGCGCTGCTTTTATGCCATTGTTTGCTTGACAGGTGGAATAAGGGGGGGTATGATACCTCTTTTCGGGGGTGGTTTCTGTGAAAAAAAGATGATAAATGTTTTATTTTGGAGTTGTTTATGGACATTACACTGATCATGGGCGATGGTATCGGCCCTGAGATTGCTGAAGCGACAAAAAAGTGCATCGATGCGACCGGCGCGGGCATCAACTGGAAGATAGCCCAGGCGGGGGTTGACATTATGGAAGAAAAAGGCACCCCGCTGCCCGATGAGACCATTGAGTCCATCAAGTCCACCGGAATCGGCATAAAAGCCCCGATCACCACGCCGGTCGGCACAGGTTTTCGCAGCATAAACGTACACCTTCGTCAGAGTCTTGACCTTTACGCATGTCTGCGTCCCTGCAAGAGCTATAAGGGTGTTCGCAGTAAATATTCAGATATAGACCTGGTGGTGGTTCGCGAGAATACAGAAGACCTTTACGCGGGTATAGAGTACGAAAAAGACGGTGACGATACGGTCGAGCTTATCAACTGGATAAATAACCACAGTGAAAAGAAGGTTCGCCCCGATTCCGGCGTGAGTATAAAGCCTATTTCCGTAACCGGCACGCAGAAGATTTTCCGTTTCGCTTTCGAGTACGCCCGAAAAATGGGCAGGCAAAAGGTAACATCCGTTCACAAGGCCAACATTATGAAATATACCGACGGCCTGTGGCTGGAAGTCAGCCGCGAGGTGTCGAAAGAATATCCCGATATCGAATTCGAGGACCGTATCGTAGACAACATGTGTATGCAGCTCGTCCAAAAGCCTGAACTTTATGACGTTCTCGTGCTGCCGAACCTTTACGGCGATATTCTCAGCGACCTTTGCGCCGGTCTGGTAGGCGGGCTTGGAATGGCCCCGGGCGCAAACATCGGCGACAAGGGCGCGATATTCGAGGCCACGCATGGCTCGGCTCCCAAGTACGCCGGTCAGAACAAAGTCAACCCGACGGCACTGATACTCAGCGGTGTCCTTATGCTGCGGCATATAGGTAAGATGGCTGAAGCAGAGAAGCTCGAAAAGGCAGTTGCCGCTGTTATTTCAGAGGGTAAAGACGTTACTTATGACATGAAGCCTGACCGTAATGATCCCACTGCAGTGGGCACCCAGGAAATGGCTGAAGCGATTATTAAAAAGGTCAAGTCCTTTTAACAACGGCCAAAAGATGAGAATTTTGAAGAGGCATGGTCGCAAGTTTGTATATAGTTTTTAGGTAGGGATACCTTGGACCAGAACTCCTGGCGGAAACTTATTTCGGAAAATGAAAACGGACCGGGAAAGAAACTGACGAGAATGGCCCTCGGACTGTGTTCGCGGGTCTATTCTTTCGGTGTCGCGGTCCATAATTTTTTCTACGATAAAGGTATCAAGAAAACCACCCGGCCGCCTTGTCCGGTTATAAGCATCGGCAATATTACCGTAGGCGGCACGGGCAAGACGCCTCTTGTGATTCGCACCGCGTCTTACCTGCAGGCAAAGGGCCTGAAGACCGCCATCCTTAGCCGCGGCTACAAAGCCGGCAAAGGCAAAATTACCGACGAACCGGCGATACTTGCAAAGGGGTGCCCGAAGTGCGCTATAATTGTTGATTCGGACCGCAGGCGAGGTGCTAAAAAAGCAGTCGAGGAAGAGACCGTAAACGTTATTGTACTTGACGACGGCTTCCAGCATCGAAGACTCAGCCGTGACCTTGACATTATATGTATTGATGCGACCTGTCCGTTCGGTTATGAAAAAATGCTCCCTGCAGGGCTTCTCCGTGAGCCCGTTTCGTCGATAGCTCGGGCAAACGTGGCTGTGATAACCAGAAGTGACCAGGTCGACGAAGGGTGTATCGCTGCCATAAAAAGCAACCTCAAGCGTTTCAATCCCGAAATCATTATTGAAAAAGCTGTGCACAAAATAACCTCAGCCCGGATGATACGCGGCAGGTCAATGCCCCTTGAAGAGCTAAAAGAAAAAAAGGCAGCAGCGTTTTGCGGCATAGGTAACCCACACGCATTTTTCCGTACCGCCGAGTCAATCGGCTGCGAGCTGGTTTTGAAGCGGATATTCAATGACCATTACAAATACAAACCCGCCGACGCGGAGAAAATGTATGAGGACGCCAAAAAAAGCGAATGCGATATTATCCTCACAACACAAAAGGACTGGGTCAAAACGGCCCTTTTGTTCGAGCAGGCAAGCGATATCCCGCTTGCTTATCTGGAAGTGGAACTGGATTTTCCCGCAGGGTCTGATAAAATAAAGCTGGCGATAGACGATATACTCAACAAAAGGTTAAACCCGGATAAAGACGAAAAAAATGTTTGAGATGCTTCTTGAAAAGGTGCGCCTGTTTGACAAACCCTCGGTTCTGGTTGTGGGCGATTATATCCTTGACAGCTACGTATACGGCGATGCTCTGCGGATTAGCCCGGAGGCCCCGGTGCCCGTGCTTAAGGTTGTGGAAAAAAACCACTGCTGCGGCGGTGCGGCATCTGTTTCGGCTGATATCCGCGCACTCGGGGCAAAGTGCAGGTGTCTCGGGTGTGTCGGCGCCGACAACAACGGTCGAACGCTGCTTAGCCTGCTCGAAAAGACAGGTGCGGATGTTTCTTCGATGCTCGCCCTTACCGACAGGCCTACGATAAGCAAACAGCGTCTGGTCGGCCTTGCCCAGCATAAACACCGCCAGCAGCTTATGAGGATTGATGAGGAGTCGACCGCACCGCTTGCCGAAAGGGATATCGAAAAACTGCTCAAGCTGTTTGATGAAGCTGTCAGTGAAACCGACATTGTATGCATAGAGGATTACGGAAAGGGGCTTTTTACGAAGAAACTGCTTGCCGAGATAATAACCCGCACAAAAAATGCCGGAAAGCTCGCCCTTATTGACCCTATAATGACCGGCGATTATTCAATGTACGAAGGCGCGTCGCTGATAACACCGAACCGCAAAGAGGCTTCGATGGCTGCGGGTCTTGAGATTAAATCTATTGAAGACGCAAAAAATGCCGCTGAGAAAATCTCCCGGGATTACAGCATTGACATCGTGGTTATCACGCTCGATAAAGAGGGCGCGTACCTGCACAGCAGTGATTGCTCTATGCACGTGCCCACCCAGCCGAAAAGCGTTTACGATGTTTCCGGAGCAGGTGATATGATGTTGGCGACGATTGCTGTCGCCCTGGCTGCGCAGTGTGACTGCGAAACAGCTGTGAGGCTGGCGAATATTGCAGGCGGACTCGAAGTCGAGAAGTTCGGCACCGCGACGGTCTCCGCTGAAGAGATGATCCATGAAATAATTCGGCTCGGCAAAGGATCGTCCGGCAAGGTGAGGGAAATTGATGCACTGGCTGCTCAGCTTGATTACCACCGCAGGCTGGATCATACGATAGTATTCACCAACGGCTGTTTTGATGTACTGCATACGGGTCATATGAATTATTTAAAGTTCTGCAAGCAGCACGGCGATGTGCTTGTGGTGGGCATGAACAGCGACGATTCTGTGCGGCGGAACAAGGGCCCCGAAAGGCCCATCAACAACCAGCAGGACCGTGCCGACCTTTTGTCCGCGCTGGAAATGATAGACTACGTGGTTATCTTCGAGCAGGACACACCGAAGGAGCTTATCGAAAAGGTCAAGCCAGATATACTTATCAAGGGTCAGGACTGGGCGGATAAAGGCGTAGTGGGCAGGGAGTTTGTCGAGGCCCGCGGCGGAAAGGTCATACTCGCACCGCTCGTCGAGGGCAAGAGTTCGACATCGACAATTAACAAAATGAAACAGTCAGGTGATTTGAAATAAAATGGCAGACAAGGCAATATTTCTGGACAGGGACAACACCTTAAACGAGGACCCGGGTTACATCAATCATCCGGACCAGGTAAAACTTTTGCCCGGTGTCCCGCGTGCACTGATTCAGCTTAAGAAAATGGGCTTTAAGCTTGTTGTTATAACCAACCAATCCGCGGTCGCTCGGGGCATAGTAACCGAGGAAGTGCTTGACCAGATACACAACCGCCTGATAACGCTTCTAAAACAGGAAGGTGCGGTCATCGATGGTATTTATTACTGTCCCTATCACCCCAACGGTGTTGTCGAGAAGTACCGCAGGGACAGCGAGTTTCGTAAGCCCAACCCGGGCATGATACTTCAGGCCGCAAGGGAGATGGATATCGACCTTGTATCTTCGTGGATGATCGGAGACACTTACGACGATGTTGCCGCTGGTCTGAAAGCAGGGTGCAAGACGATACTGATTAACTCCTCGGCCAGGCCCGCCTTCAAGAAGCTTGGCGACCCTATGCCTCACAAGGAGGCTGTCAACATCAAAGAAGCCGTCAACATTGTAAAAATGTTCCACGACAAGCTGCCTTCGGTCAACTCTCCGGTCCAAAATGCTGTCGATGTGCCGGCAGTGGTTGCATCAGTATCAGCGGAAAATACAGAAGCAGAACAGCAAGACCCCTCCAAGCCGCCCAAGGCCCAGCCAAGACAACTGCATATACCACTTGAAAAACAAACCACGCAAACAGCGATCGAAACGCCACAGCAGGGCGCCGAGCAAGCAGAGCCGGGCCGGCAGGAAACCATACACGAACCCAGGGAAGATAAACAAAAAACCGACGAAAGCTCAAGGCATATGAGCGTACAGATGGAAAACGCCCCAACTGCCGGCAGGCACGAAATGTTCAGAGAGTTTTCATACATGAAATTCTTTGCAGGCATTTTGCAGGCGTTTATTGTGCTTTGCCTGCTGCCGCTGAGCGTGTGGTTCCTGCTTGACCCAAACAAGCCTCTCGATGCCGTTTTGACGATACTCGGTTACGCGATATTGTTGCAGCTCATGGCGATCTCGTTTTACAATATGCGAACGCGGGAGTGAATATGCGTATCTCCGGCGATATCGGTATATGGCTGCCCTCGCCGCTGGGCGATGCAATAATGGCAACTCCCGCTCTACGCGCAATCAGGAAAAAGTATACCGGTACGAAAATATATTTTATCGCGACAGAGACGGTGAAAAAGTTTCTCGAACCGTGCGTATATTGTGACCAGTGGATCATTGTATCAGGCTCGGATGTTATCGGCAACTGCATGAAGCTGCGCAATTGCGATATTGACACTGTTGTGCTTTTCAAGAACTCATTTAGCTGTGCAATGTCGGCGATGCTTGCACGAATACCGAACCGGGTAGGATATGCCCGCGACGGCAGGTCGGCGATTCTTACCAAAAAGCTGTACCCGGAAAAGAACCCTGACGGTACGTTCAAGCCCGGACCGATGATATCTTATTACCTCGCTGTCGCCGAAGCACTCGGTTGTGAAACCGAAGACCGTAAGATGGAGCTGTCGGTCGAGCCGGGACTTGCTAAGAACCTTGCTGCAAAAATGCCCTGGGCGTTTGCACCTGCAAGCCCGCTTGTGATAATCGTGCCCGGCGGTGCGTTCGGTCCTTCCAAGCTGTGGCAGAACGACCGTTACGCGAAAGTGGCAGACCACCTTATTGAAAATCACTCGGCGAAAGTGGTCGTCTCTGTCGCCCCTAACGATGCTGAAATACAAGCGGCAGAGGAGATATGCTCGGCTGCGAGAAACAAGGTGTACTCTCTTGCGGATACTCCCCTTACGCCCGCGGAGCTAAAGGCAATGTTCGCAGAAGCGGAGCTTGTAATAGGCAACGACACCGGCCCGCGACACATCGCCGTGGCCCTGGGTAAAAAGGTCGTAACGCTATTCGGCCCTAATAACTGGAACTGGACTTTGCTGGACTATGAAGATGAAATAAAAATACGTGTTGAGAGTATCGAGTGTGCCCCGTGCGACAAGCCGCAGTGCAGCAAGCCGGAGCATTACTGCATGAATGCGATAACGGTTGATATGGTAGTCGAAGCAGCGGAAGAACTTTTGTCACGAATCAATAAAGCGAAAAATGAACCCGAATAAATTCGACAGCTTCCCGGGCTTTGAACAGTTAAGCCCGGGCTTTTATGTAAATCACGCATATTGCGAAAGCCTGGCTGCTGCGGGCTTAAACAACATCGACTCTGTGCGAAACTTTGCTGCCGGCAGCGAACTGGTGAAGGACAACCTTGCCGCCCATCGGTCGCGAACTGAAATACAGACACCCGACGGTAAAACCGTTTACCTGAAACGCTACTTTAACACGCCCAAAATTCGTCAGTTGAAAAACCGCATGGAGCATGGTACCTCCGCTGCGACAGCGTTTTTCGATATTATTCATACCTTCGAATTAAATGCAGCCGGTGTCAACACACCCGAACCTGTGGCATGGGGCTTTGAGAACAAGGGAGTTTGGGAATCGTTCAGCTTTTCGATTACTGCCGCAGTACCGGGTATTTCGCTTGAGAAACAGCTTCCAGCGTGCTTTACAAAAATGGAGAGTCAAAAGCCCGGCGTGCTGAAAGAAAAAAAGCAACTGCTCGAAAAGCTGGCCTGCGAGGTAAAGAAATTTCACGATACCGGCTGCCGGCATCGCGATATGTACCTGTGTCATATTTTTATGGACGGCGGGCAATTTTATTTCATCGACCTGCACCGTACATTCAAGCCGCTGTTTTTTGCTGAGCGTTACCGATTAAAGGACCTGACCCAGCTTTATTACTCCGCGCCCGGGGAAATGATAACCCGAAGCGACCGCCTCCGCTTCTATCTTTCTTACTGCGGGAAGGATAAACTTGCCCGCCGTGACAAGCTGTTCATAAAAGCGATCAAGGCCAAAGCATGGCGGATCGCCGAGAGGGACCTTCGGCACGGCAGGGGGGTTCCGTTTGCACGATAAGGATTTTAGTTTATAATATGCCCATGCGAAACGAAGAGATCAGAACAGCTCTTATCATCGAACGCGCGGACGTCAAACTTGGCGGTGCTGAGCGTTCGGTGCTGGAACTCGCAGCAGAGCTCGAGCACCAGGGCGTGAAAGTATCGATCCTTGCGGCCAAGAGCACGGCAAGCACTAAAAACATTAAGGTTCTCTGCCCGTCCGGTCCCAAGCGGACTTCACTGCCGGTCTTCAGGCATGCCCTGACTGCGCATTTCATACACAACCATTATGATGTTATTCACAGCACACTGCCAGTTGAGCAGGCCGACATATACCAGCCGCGCGGCGGTTCTTATAAGGAAGCAATACTGCAAAACGCCGCCAGTTACCAAAACCCGTTCAACCGCTCGCTCAAACGCATTACGCATTTTGTCAACGCGCGGAGATATGCGCTGCTTGCCGCGGAAAAAAACCTGTGCCAAAATGACAACAGCCTTGTCGTTGCCGCCCTGTCAAACTATGTAAAAAAGCAGTTTCAGCGTCATTACAACGTGCCGGTCGAACGCATAGCTGTCATACCAAACGGCATCAGCATGCACACCAGTGCTGAGTCAGACAAGGCGGCTAAACTTCGGATTCAGGTCTTTGATCGGCTGGCAATAAATTCAGCGGACCCGCCGCCTGTTTTGTTGTTCGCGGCGAATAATTTCCGACTCAAGGGCCTGCCATACCTGCTTCGGGCAATGAAACTTGCTGCCGATAAGTCGCCGTCTGCAAGGTTTTGCCTGATTGTCGCCGGTTCCGACTCCGCGGACCCGTACAGGCATATGTCGCGTAAACTTGGAATCGCCGAGCGAGTGGAGTTCATCGGTTCGATGAAAAACATTTACAACGGCCTTGCGATTGCAGATGCCGCTGTGCTGCCGACCTGGTATGATCCGTGCAGCAGATTCATACTCGAGGCCCTTAACGCAGGCAAACCCGTAATTACAACCGTCTGCAACGGAGCATCGGAGCGTTTCAAAAACGGTGAGCATGGAATAACGATAGATTCACCGCGGGAGGTAGAAGCCCTTGCCCGGGCAATTGAGCATTACTGCGACCACGAAAACAGGGCAAAAGCGTCCAAAGCCATCTTGCGGGATGGTCTCGCCGGCGAGGTCTCCATCGGAAAGCACGCCGAGAAAATGATCGAACTTTACAAGAGCATCATCGGGAGGAAACGTACATGAACCCGTTTATATTTATAATTCCCGCTGCTTACCTGCTCGGGGCAACGCCTTTTGCGATGATAATCGCCAGGGCCCACGGTGTTGACATCCGCTCGGTCGGTTCGGGCAACGTAGGGGCTACAAATCTTTCCCGCGCTTGCGGGCGTAAGTGGGGATACGTTTGCTTTGGGCTGGATGTCTGCAAGGGGCTGGTGCCGATGCTTGCTGCAGGGGCGTTTGTCGAGGAGGTGACTGCTGCTAATTTGTGGCTGTGGCTGGGGACCGGCTGTTCGGCGGTGCTGGGGCATGTTTTCCCTGTGTATCTCAAGTTCAAAGGCGGTAAGGGCGTAGCGACGAGCCTTGGGTTTCTGCTCGGGCTGTTTCCGTATTACACGGTTCCGGGCGGGGCGGCGTTTGTGCTCTGGGCGGCGCTGGTGCTTGTGTTTCATTATATTTCGCTTGCTTCGGTCGCGGCGGCGGTGTTCTTTCCGGCTGCGCTGGCGGTGTTTATCGCTTTGGTGGACGATTATTATTTCACGCAGCTCTGGCCTTTGCTTGTAGTGGCCGTGATAATGGCAGGGCTTGTGGTTTTCAAACACAGAACGAATATTAAACGTCTGCTTGATGGGACCGAGTCAAAGGTGCTGGAAAAACAGCAGCGGTAATTCAGGGCATATATTTATCGAACCCGCTGGTTTTAATTATCTCACCCGTCTGCGCAACCACCATAAGTGCCTCGGTTTCGGGCAGTGATTCTATCAGTTCAAGGCCCTTTTCGAGTCCCATTACCGTAACAGCGGTCGCCAACGCGTCGGCCTTGGTGCAGGTCGGGGCGATGATAGTTACGCTTGTAAGCTCACTGGCTGCGCTGGCGTTTATGGGGTTTAGTATGTGGCTGTAGTTGACCCCGTCGATGGTGAAATACCTGCGGTAATCGCCGCTGGTCGCTACGGCGGTATCGTCCATCATAATGCTCGTCAGCAATTGCTCCTCTTCGCCCGGGTCCTGTATACCGAGTTTCCACTTTTTATTCTTTGTCGGCGGTTTGCCAAACGTTCGTATCTCGCCGCCTATATCGACCAGCCCGCCGGTTGCGCCGTTTTCTTTCATCACCTCGACCGCGCGGTCCACTGCATAGCCCTTGGCGATTGCGCCCAGGTCCAGCTTCATGCCGGGCACCTTGAAAGTGACGGTTTGCTTGTCCGGGTTGAGCAGCAGCTTGTTATACCCGGTCATCTGCCGGACGGCTTTTAGCTGCTCGTCGCTGGGCGGCTGGCCCTGGTCCTTAGCCTGGTTCCACAGGTCGACGATGGGCGCTACGGTGATATCAAACGTACCGCCTGTCACGGCTGAGTACCTCACGCTTTTTTCGATAAGCGAATATAATTGCCCCGATGCATAAAAAGGGCCGGGAAAGGCTTCACTGTTAAGCGCCGAAAGCTGCGAGTCCGGGTTGTGGACGCTGAAAATCTTTTCGAGCATGTAAACTTCCTCGAAAGCGGCTGATATCGCAGTATTTGCCTTTTCGAGATTTTCGGCTACGGCGATGATGTGCGCCAATGTCCCCATCACAGGCCGCTTGCCCGAGTCGGAGAATGAGGGCTGTCTCCACCAGCTGCGGAGACTAAGTGCCATAAGCGTCATAATAATAAGCACCACGACCCAGGTCTGAACGCGGTCCTTTGTCTGAGGGTCCATCTTCTTCATGGCCCGATTATAATCGGATGTTTAAGGGATGCAAAGGACGTTTTTTCTGTTATAATCTCCCGAATGAATAAAAAGCTAATACAAATTATCGAAACCCGCGTGGCGAGTGAGCTTCTGCCATTTGTCCGTCGCCCGGCCCGTTACATAGGCGGTGAGGTCAACTCAGTGCGCAAGGACCTCAACCGAGTTGGGCTGAGCTTTGCTTTGTGCTTTCCGGATGTTTATGAAATTGCTATGAGCCACACCGGAAGCGGTATCATATACGAAATGCTCAACGGTATGGAAACCGTTGCAGCCGAGCGTGTGTACGCACCGTGGGTCGATGCCGAGCAAGTGATGCGCGACAAGGAGATACCGCTTTTTACTCTTGAGTCCAAGGCAAAGGCCGCTGAGTTTGATGTAATGGCCTTTAGCCTGACTAACGAGCTTTGCTATACTAACATGCTCAACATGCTCGATCTTGCCGGCCTGGCGGTAAAAAGCATCGACCGCGGTGAAGATGCGCCGATAGTCATCGCAGGCGGCCAGATGGCAAACTGCTGCGAGCCTATTGTGTCTTTTGTGGACATGTTCGTGCTGGGCGAAGCCGAGGCCGCACTGCCCGGCATTGTCGAGACGCTTCTCCAGTGCAAAAGCTCCTCGACAGGCAAGAGAGAAACGCTTGAAATACTGGCCCGGCAATTCGAGCATGTTTACGTGCCGCAGTTTTATGACGTTAAGTACAACGACAACAATTTCGCAGGCATAGACAATGTGGTTCAAGGCCTGCCGGTACAATTTCATAATGCGATACTGAGGGACCTTGACAAAGGCGGTGTAGTGAAAAAACCTCTCGTGCCGTTCGTAAAGGCGGTCCACGAAAGGGTCAGCATCGAGATAATGCGCGGATGCCCGGGCAGGTGCAGGTTCTGCCAGGCAAGTTTTTGCCGCAGACCGATCCGTTACCGCAGCGCGGAGTCCATAATCGATTCGGCTGTAAGTGCATACAAAGCCACGGGTTTCGATACGGTTTCGCTGCTTAGTCTTTCAACCGCTGATTACCCGGGTCTTGAGCAGGTGGTTAAGCAATTGCAGGAATACTTTGAGCCGCGACACGTGGGTATCTCGCTGCCGAGCTTGAAAGTGCAGGCCCAGCTCGGGGCGATTGCCAAACTGGTTTCGTCCGTCCGCAAGTCCGGGCTTACCATCGCCGTCGAAGCGGCCGGCGAACGACTCCGGCGGGTCATAAACAAGCCCATAAGCGACGATGATATTTTCAGCGCCGCGGTAAGCGCCTACCGCGCGGGCTACCAGAAAGTTAAACTGTATTTCATGGTCGGTTTCGAGGGCGAAACGCCTGAGGATATCGAGGCTGTTGTTACCCTTTGCGACAAGATCGCACGGCTGCGAAGAGAGGTTGACGGCAAAACGGCGGCGGTCAACGCAGCGGTCAGCTGGCTGGTGCCCAAGGCCCACACGCCTTTTCAGTGGCTTGGGCAAAAACCGGTGGATTATTTCCGCGACGCCCAGCAGATAATACTCGACAAAAAACGCGAGCTCGGCGCCCGATATTTGAATTTTAAGTTTCATAATTTTTTCCAGAGCAGGCTTGAAAGCGCGATGGGCAGGGGCGGCAGGGAACTTGCGAATGTTATTGAAAGCGCGTGGCGGTCGGGATGCCGGTTCGACCTGTGGGACGAACACTTTGACAATGAGAAATGGGAAAAGGCTTTCGCCCAGTATGGTTTGTCAATAGACGACGAAGCACGAAAAAGTTTTGAGCCCGAGGAAAACCTCCCCTGGTCACATTTAGCCGGGCCGGGTGAAAAATACCTGCAAAAGCATTACAAAGATGCGAAAGAAACGACGAATTTATGACACTATCGGTTCGGGTATAATTGTTCCGTGAACAAGCGTCATTGACAGAGTGAAGCTTTTATCCACGCCGGTTGCCGGCCAAATCATGCAAAAAGAGCTTCGACAAATTCGGCGGGGTCAAATTCGGCGATGTCCTCCGGTTTTTCCCCGAGTCCGACGAATTTGACGGGGATGTCGAGCTGCTGTTTGATCGAGATTACGATCCCGCCTTTGGCGGTTCCGTCCAGTTTTGCCAAAAATATGCCGGTTACATTCACGGCTTGAGTGAACATCTTTGCCTGCATGATGGCGTTCTGGCCTGTGGTAGCATCGACGACAAGCAGCACTTCGTGCGGCGAGCCGGGTATTTTCTTTGCGGCGACCTTGCGTATCTTTGAAAGCTCTTCCATTAAATGTTTCTGGGTGTGAAGGCGTCCTGCTGTGTCGAGGATAAGATAATCAGCCTCTCTTGCGACGGCAGCTTCGCATGCGTCATAGGCCACTGCCGACGGGTCAGCTCCGGATTTGTGCTTAACAATGTCTACACCTATTCGCTCGGCCCATATAGTCAGCTGCTCTACAGCGGC
Source organism: uncultured Pirellulales bacterium (assembly GCA_964628195.1). GTDB lineage: Bacteria > Planctomycetota > Phycisphaerae > Sedimentisphaerales > Anaerohalosphaeraceae > CAZVPF01. The sequence goes on from CAZVPF010000007.1 coordinate 107,432, forward strand.
GGCGCGGAAGGTATCGCAGGCGGCGACGATGACTTTCTTATTGTTGCGGCTGAGGATATAGGCCATTTTGGCGATGCTGGTGGTCTTGCCCGAACCGTTTATGCCGGCGACGAGTATAACGGTCGGCCCGGATTCGGAATGGTTAAGCTCGGATGCCTCGCTGGGCCAGTAGTCCTTGAGTTTTTCCTTGAGGAAAGGGATTATCTCCTCGCTTTTGGTGATTTGCCTTTTCTTGTAGGCTGTGCGGAGGTCCTCGACAAGCATGTCGGTTGTTTTGACCCCGATATCGTCGCTGATGAGCGTGGCCTGGAGGTCCTCGATGAGCTCGTCGTCGATGTCACGCCCGAACGTTATGATAGACGAAAGGCTTGTGCTTATCTTGCTGCGTGTCTTGCTGAGCTTGTCTTTTATGTAGTCAACTGTTTTGGTAAAAAATCCCATAGGGTTCTCCGGGTACTTGCCGTAATCTCATTTGTGGAAAGTTTCGCACAAAAATTTGTGATTTTCAAGCATTTATTCGTCAGTTCGATTACTT
>CAZVPF010000008.1:0-79797 GCA_964628195.1 uncultured Pirellulales bacterium
AACCAACGACCTCCGGGTTATGAGCCCGACGAGCTACCAGACTGCTCTACCCCGCGATCCAGTTTAAACAATTATTTATACCATACTTATTTGATCTTGTCCAGAATATTTTCAAGAATTTTTTCGGCTTTTCCTTTTTCGTACTCGAAGCTTGGCCAGCCTTTCAATTTTCCGTCGCCCTCTGACCTCGGGATAATATGAAAGTGCAGATGTTCGACGACCTGGCCGGCAGCTTTTCCGTTGTTGCAAAGCACGTTATAAGCCTCGGCGTGTACCGCGGCCTGGACGGCGGCGGCGATCTTCGGCAGAACGGCACCTACGGCGGCGATTGTCTCGGACTTTGCCGAAGCAACCGAAGTGACGTGCTGTTTGGGTATTACAAGCGTGTGGCCGTCACTTATAGGGCCGATATCGAGAAACGAAAGGACCGACTCGTCCTCATAAACCTTGTAGCAAGGTATGTCGCCCGAAACTATTTTGCAAAAAATACAATCCGTCATTTCATCTGCGTTCCTGGAAACAATACATAAAAAAACCCCGGCAGTTTTCAAAAGCCGGGGTCATATTTCAATAAAAACTACTCGCTTTTTTTCTGGTCCTTGCTTTCAGCCTGCTGGTCGCTTTCGGCATCGGGCTGGGCCTGTGCCTGCGACTCAACAGATTCCTCCGGCTTTGCCTGTTCAGCGTCGACCGTCTCTTCCGGCTGTTCAGCTTCGAGAGCTTCCTGGGCCGCCTGTTTGGGCTTTTCTTCGGCTGGCGAAGTTTTCTGTTTGGCCTTTGTCTTCTTTGCCATTTCCTTTTCGACAAGCTGCAGCAGGCACAGCGAACCCTGGTCACCAAGCCTGCGTTTCGCAAGCTTGATTATTCGGGTATAGCCGCCCGGCCTGTCAATGTAACGGGGGCCGAGCTCGCTGAACAGCTTGCCGATAACGGTGCCCTGTCTCTCGGCGCCGTTGTCTGTTTCGCTGTAAATCGCGCGGTCTCCGAGGAGCGATATCGCCCTTCTGCGTGATGCGAGGTCTCCCTTTTTGGCAAGCGTTATAAGCTTTTCGGCAAAGGGCTTGACTTCCTTTGCCTTGGGCAAGGTCGTCGAAATTGTTTCGTGCTCAAAAAGCGAGCATACAATGTTGCGGCGCATTGCCACCCTGTGCTCACTTGTACGACTTAATTTACGTCCAGCTACTCGATGACGCATTATATATTTCCTTCACTATTTGACATCTGTCATACCGAGAGAAAGCCCCATATCGGCAAGCTTCCTCATGATCTCTCTCAAGCTGGTCTTGCCGAACGAGCGTATCTTCAAAAGATCGGCCTCGGTCATGGACACCAACTCACCAACTGTTTCAACATTTATCGACTCAAGGCAGTTACGTGACCTTACGGTAAGGTCAAGAGCCTCGATAGGTGTTTCAAGCTTTTCTGCAAGCTCTTCGTCGTGTTCGACTTTTTCTTCTTCTTCTGCAAGGACCTGCTCGGGCTCGACAGTCTCTTCGCCGATTTCGGAATACTGCACGAAGGGATTAATATACTTGCGCAGTATCTTGGAAGCCTCGACAAGCGCCATATCAGGCGAAGTTGTCCCGTCCGTCCATATCTCAAGAATAAGACGGTCGTAGTTGGTCAACTGGCCGACACGGGTGTCCTCAGTTTTATACCTTACTCGAACGACAGGAGAATAGATCGCATCGATCTCGATCATCCCGATCTCCTGGTCGAAACGCTCGGCTTCGGTAACCCTGTCCGAGGCAGGTGAATAACCGCGGCCGGTCTCAACATCGAATTCCATATTGAAATCAATGTCCTCTGTCAAGGTCGCTATAACAAGGTCCTTGTTTACGACCTCCACCGAAGGATCCGTCTCGATCATTCCGGCGGTAATCTGGCCGGCTTTATTCGCCGAAAGCGTCATAGTCCGCGGATCCATAACATCCTTGCGTACAATCAGCTTCTTAACATTCAAAATAATCTCGGTGACGTCTTCCAACACACCCTTGATCGAGCTGAACTCATGGTCAACACCCGAGACCTTAATGGTCGTTACCGCGCTGCCCTCAAGCGAAGACAGCAAAACCCTTCGCAGGCTGTTTCCGATAGTCGTACCGAAGCCTCTTTCGAAAGGTTCGATGTAAAACCTGCCGTACTGCTCGTTTGAGACGTCCTTGTCTTTTTCAACCCTTGTGGGTAACTCAAGCCCTCTCCAGGTTATTCTCATTAATGGCCTCCTTTACTCTGGCTGGATGTTCTCAGCCCCGGACCATGGCCAACAGGTCCGGCAGCTATCTGCTATCCGCCGTTATGTTAATATCTTCTGTCTTAGTTATACACGTCTGCGTTTTTTGGGCCTGCAGCCATTGTGAGGAATCGGGGTTATATCCTCTATCGAGGAAATCCTCAGTCCCGCCTGCTGAAGTGCGGAAATCGCCGATTCCCTTCCGCTGCCCGGACCTTTTACCTTTATCTCAACTTCCTTAACGCCGTATCTCATAGCAGTTTTTGCGCACTGCTCTGCGGCCCTTTGAGCGGCAAATGGGGTGCTTTTTCTGGAGCCCTTGAAACCAACAGTTCCGCCGGATCCCCTGCATAAGGCGTTGCCCTCGGTGTCCGTAATCGTAACGAGGGTGTTGTTGAATGTCGCCTTTATGCAAACAACGGCTTTAACTACGTTTCTTTTTATTCTCTTTTTTGTGCTTTTCGCCATTTTTATTCCCGAGTAAACTCGTTTCCAACAACGGGAAATATCCCGTCAATACTATTAACGCATTGCCTTTACGCCCTTCTTGCCGGCAACTGTCTTCTTCTTGCCCTTTCTTGTTCGTGCGTTGCACTGGGTCTGCTGACCCCTGCAGGGCAGACCCTTTATGTGCCTGACGCCCCTGTAGCAGCGGATGTCTTTAAGCCTTCCTATGTTTTGCGAAACCTGCCTGCGAAGACCACCTTCTACGATATACTCCCTGTCGATCATCTGGGCTATCTTGGTTACCTCGTCTTCGGTCAGGTCGCCGGCTTTACGCGAACGTTCAACACCGATCTGATCGATTATTTTCTGCGCCCTGAACCTGCCAACACCATGAATATAGGTCAAGGCAATCCAGATGGGCTTATTATTCGGTACATCTACACCAACGATACGCGGCATAATAACTCCTTATCAAAAAAAACCAAACTATCCCTGTCTCTGCTTGTGCCTCGGATCAGCCGAACAGATAACACGGACCACGCCTTTACGGCGTATAACCTTGCAATTTTCACAAATTCTTTTTACCGAACTTCTGACTTTCATAATTTCACCTCTGCGTAAGGTCTAATTTCTAAGTACGATCCTGCCGCGGTTAAGGTCGTAAGGACTCATCTCCACGGTCACCTTATCGCCCGGCAATATCCTTATAAAATGCATCCGCATCTTGCCCGAAACATGGGCAAGCACCTCGTGGCCGTTCTCAAGCTTAACCTTGAAAACCGCGTTGGGCAATGCGTCAACCACTTCAGCTTCGAGCCGGATCGCGTCTTTTTTAGCCATAAATCCTTTTTGCTCTTAAGTTTGTATCTTCTATTCTATATATTATAAATCTTTTCAGTTATTTGTCAAAACTTCGCAACCGTCTTTGACCACCACTATAGTGTGTTCAAAATGGGCCGAAGGCTTCTTATCAGCCGTAACTACCGTCCAGCCGTCTTTCAAAACCCTGGAACGTGCGGTCCCGGCGTTAACCATCGGCTCTACCGCGAGCACCATTCCCTCACGCAGCAGGATATCGTTACGCTTAAGCTCCCTGCTGACAAAGTTCGGCACCTTGGGGTCCTCGTGCATTTCCCGTCCGATCCCGTGGCCGACATACTCGGTTACAACGCTGAACCCGGCGTTCTTAGCAGCGGCTTCCATGCGTGCGGCGATTTTGCTCCAGTAAACGCCCGGTGACATCATTTCTACGGCGATATCCAGAAGCTCTTTTGTAACATCGATCAGCCTCTGTTTTACTGGGCTTATCCTGCCAACCGGTATCGTCACCGCTGCGTCACCGCAGTAACCGTTTAGCTTTATGCCGAAATCAACGCTTAAAATATCACCGTCTTTCAGTACCACCTTATCAGATGGTATGCCGTGAACGATCTGCTCATTAAGCGAAGAACATATCGCGCCGGGAAAGGGCCGCTTCGCGTAAGGGCTCTCAACGCCCTTAAAAAGTGCCGTTGCACCGTGTTGGGCTGTTATCTCAAGCGCAACCAGGTCAAGCTGGGCCGTCGTAACACCCTCGGTTGCTGTCTCTTTAAGTTTTGAAAGAACTTTGCCAACTACTGCCCCGGCTTCTTTCATCAACAAAATTTCGCGCGGGCTTCGCAGTGTAATTGCCATTTACTTATCCACTTTATCAAGCTCGTCGAAGATCGACGATGTAACCTTTTCAATATCCTGGTCCGCACGAACGTCAATTATATTCTTGCCGGTGTTCCTATAGTAACCAAGCACAGGCTCGGTCTGGTCATGATAGGTCTTCAGCCTGTTTTTGACCACTTCCGGCTTGTCATCTTCACGCTGGATCAACTCTTCGCCGGTTTCGTCACACTTATTATCTTGTTTGGGAGGATTATATTTTATATGATAAACCCTGCCGCTTTTCGGGGCTATCCGCCGACCGGTCAGCCTTTCGATTATCACCTCGTCGTCAACTTCGAGGTTTACTATCGCGTCCACCTTCTCGCCGGCTGCGTCAAGTGCCTTGTCAAGTGCCTCGGCCTGGACGACCGTCCGCGGAAAACCGTCAAGTATATAACCCTTTTCGGCGCTCTTTATCGCCTTGATCATCATCTCAATGATTAAATCGTCCGGAACCAGCGCCCCGCTGTCCATGTAAGACTGGGCCTTTTTGCCCAGTTCACTGCCCGCCGCTCTTTCGCCGCGAAGGATATCCCCGCTTGAAAGATGCCTGATATCGTACCTCTGTACAATATTCTCACATTGCGTGCCCTTGCCCGCTCCGGGCGGTCCCAGCAGTATAACTCTCATCGGAACGCTCCTTTAATTCTTCCTGAATCGGTGAAACCTTCATAGTTACGCATTATAAGGTTAGCTTCAATCCTTTGAACAAGGTCAAGCGATACGCTGACAACAATAAGCAGTCCCGTGCCGCCGAGGTAATTGGTAATGCTCGGGTCCACGCCCAGTGCCTGCGAAACAACACTCGGAATGACCGCGATAAACGCCAGAAAAGCGGCGCCGTAATAAGTAATCCTCGTCATAACCGTCTCAAGATATTCAGCGGTCCTGTGGCCGGGACGAAGTCCGGGAATAAAACTGCCCGAATCCCTGAGCCTCTTTGCCATATCCTTTGGCTGGAACTGAACCGTGGTCCAGAAGTAGGCAAAAAGGAATATCATAATGATATAAACCAAATTATAAGTGAAAGCCGACGGCATAAACGCACCATAGAGGGAACCGAAAATATTGCCCCACAGCTCCGAACTTCCGACAGCCTGAACATTCAGTATCTGCCTGAATATTACCGGCGGGAACATCATAAGACTCGATGCAAAGATAATCGGCATAACACCGCCATGATTGACACGCAGAGGAAGATAATGCCTCTGCCCGCCGTACATCCTGCGGCCTCGCATCAGCTTGGCCTGCTGGATAGGTATGCGTCTCTGGCCCTGTGTAATCAGTATCGCACCAGCAACAACAAAAACAAATGCCACTACAAGGAACAGTATAATATGGGGGCCGTAACTTCCCGCAGGTGCGTCGACCCGGAAATCGGCGTTTGCGACGACCCTCTGGATCGCGCCCGGCATCCTTGAAACAATACCGGCCATAATCAAAAGACTTATTCCATTGCCTATGCCGTACTCATCGATCTGTTCGCCGAGCCACATTAAAAACAGCGTGCCAGCGGTCATGCCCACGACGCCCATTATCATCGCCTGGGTCTGCATACCCGGATAGATCGGGTTATCAGAAGCAGAAACAAGCATCTTCATAAACATCAGCGACTGCAATATGCACAAGGGCACCGTAAGGTACCGCGTATATTCCTGTATTTTCTTATACCCCGACTGCCCCTCCTGCCGAAGTTTCCGCAAAGCGGGCATCACCTCCCCGAGCAGCATCAATATGATGCTCGCCGAAATGTAAGGCATAATACCCAGCCCGAAAAGCGAACTTCTGCTGAGCGTACCGCCGCTGAACATCTGGAGATAATCGGTCACCCTGCCCAGCGGAGATCCCTCGGACCTCTGCTCCGCGGCCTCGATAATGGCTGCCTGGTTAAAACCCGGCACGGGTATATGGAAACCTATACGGTAGATGCACAACAGAGCAACCGTAAAGAGAATCTTCGTCCGCAGGTCCGGCACCTTAAATATATTTATAATGCGTCCTATCATTTATCCGTTCCCGTATTAAGCGACAACCTTTGCACTGCCTCCGCAGCTTGAAATCTTTTGCTCGGCGCTTTTGCTGAATTTATGGGCAGCAACGCTCAATTTTTTTGTCAGTTCGCCGTCACCGAGAATCTTTACCCTGCTTTTGTTGTTATCGACCAGTCCGCACGCCGCAAGGTCTTTTACCTCGACGTTTGCACCATCGGCGAAAACCCTTTCAAGCTGAGAAACGTTAACTATCTCATAAGTATTGGCGAAATTGACATTATTGAAACCGCGCTTGGGGATACGCCTGAAAAGCGGCATCTGGCCGCCTTCGAAAATCTTGGACATATCCGCACCGGCACGGCTGGCCTGGCCTTTATGACCGCGCCCGGATGTCTTGCCGTATCCGCTGCCGTTGCCCCTGCCGATTCTTTTTCTTTTTTTGTATCTGCCGGCCAAAGCCGTAATTTCATTGCTAAGCATTTTTGCTTCCCACCTAACTGAAATTAAACCTCCACACTTACTCCGCGGAGAGATTCAACTTTTTCTTTGTCACGAAGTTTCAACAAACCGTCCAGTGTCGCCTTTACGACATTTTTCGCACCCGTACTGCCGTGTATCTTGGTAAGAACATTGCGAACGCCTGCATATTCAAGAACGGCACGACTGCTGCTGCCGGCGATAACGCCCGTACCGGGACCTGCCGGAACCATAATAACACGCGTAGCGCCGAACCTGCCGATAACCTTATGAGGCAGCGTTCCGTCAACGAGCGGTACATCGTAGAGGGTCTTCTTTGCATCTTTTACGGCCTTTTCAACGGCCTTGGGCACTTCGTTGGCCTTGCCGTAACCCACGCCTACAGTGCCTTCGTGGTCGCCAACGACAACCAGCGCCGCAAAACTGAAATTACGACCGCCTTTAACAACCTTCGAACAACGATACACCTTAACAAGCGTATCTTCGAGCGGCTGCTCGCCTTGCTGAATTGGTAATCTGCTGTCTTCGGCCAATTTATTCTCCGAAAAATAAAACGTTAAACTCTAATAAATTAAAACGCCAGGCCCGACTCTCTCGCCGAGTCTGCCAGGGCCTTGACCCTGCCGTGATACTTATACGGTCCGCGGTCGAACTTGACGCACTTGATACCCACGTTCTTGGCCTGCTTGGCTATCGCCTCACCAACCTTCCTGGCGGATTCGACATTGCCTCCTTTTTCGCATTCGTCAGCCAGTTTTTTGCTGACGGTGCTTGCAGAGGCGAGTGTTACTCCAGCCATGTCGTCAATAACCTGGGCGTAAATATGCTTGTTGGAACGGAAGACCGAAAGTCTCGGTCTCTCTGCTGTACCGAAAAGCTTGTTGCGTACCCTGTATTTCCTTCTCTGGACCGTTTTGTTCTGTAATTTCTTATTCATCTTTGCAACCTGACAAAAATCAGACTTCTTAAACTAACCGTTAACCACCTGAAGAGAACGCCTTACCAACCTTGCGGATAACCCGCTCGTCGGCGTAACGTATTCCCTTACCCTTATAAGGCTCGGGGGGCCTGCTCTTGCGAACATTAGCCGCAAACTGGCCAAGTTCATGCTTGTCGATGCTCGACAAAGTGAACAGGGCCGGAACATCGTTTCCCCTTGTCGCGGGGGTCTGTATCTCGACCGAAACACTTTTGGGCATTTTAAACTCGACCGGGTGACAGTAACCAACGTTGAGGATAAGCTTGCCGCCCTGCTCCTTAACATTGTAACCTGTGCCGAAAACCTGCATCTTCCGGCTAAAGCCGGTACTGACGCCCACAACCATGTTATTGATAAGAGCCCGCATCGTACCATGAAGCGCCCGGTACTCCCTGAGCTCCGGTTTGGGGTTTTCAACATTCACCTGTTTTTCATCCACGCTCACTTTAACCCACGGGTGAATATCACGTTCAAGTGTACCCTTGGGCCCTGTGACCTTGAGATGGCTGCCCTTAAGCTCAACTTTAACGCCCGCGGGCAGATCAATTGGTTTTTTTCCTATTCTGCTCATCAGCTCACCATACAAAGTAATTCGCCGCCGATATTTTCCTTACGGCAGTTACTGTCGCTCATTACACCTTTACTTGTCGAAACAACAGCGATTCCAAGACCTCCCAGAACCTGGGGCATATCTTTCATCGTCGTATAAACCCGCTTGCCGGGCTTGCTTATTCTCTGTATCTCCGTTATCACCGACTCGCCCTCGGGAGCGTACTTAAGATGTACCCGTAAGAGGCCCTGCTTTCCGTCATCGATAACGTCATAATCCTTAATGTAACCTTCGCTCTTAAGAACCTGCGCGACACCCTCGCAAATCTTGGAGGCCTTAATATTGACCTCTCTTTTGCGAACGTTTACCGCATTGCGGATTCTTGTCAGCATGTCGGCTATAGGATCGCTTAAACTCATATCTTACTCCAGTTATCTGTTAAACCTGAGCCGGATTACCAGCTCGCTTTCTTAACGCCCGGTATTCGGCCTTCGTTGGCCATCTTACGAAAACATATCCTGCAGATCTTGAACTTGCGATAAACCGCCCTTGACCTGCCGCAAAGCTCGCAGCGTGTGTAACCCCTGCTGCGGAATTTCGGTTTCAGTCTGGCTTTGTATTCAAGTGCTTTTGTAGACATTTGTTTTCCTTATATTTATTACTGTCTAATCTCTGAACGGCATGCCGAAAAGACGAAGCATCTCTCGGGCTTCGTCGTCGCTGTCGGCTGTCGTTACAAAAGTTATGTTCATGCCCTGGTTCACTTCTATATTCGCCGTATCTATCTCGGGGAAAACACTCTGCTCGGCAAGGCCCAGTGAGTAATTACCCCTGCCGTCAAACGCTTTGGGGCTAAGACCGCGAAAGTCTTTAACACGAGGTATGGCAAGGTTTATCAGCCTGTCCATGAACTCAAACATCCTGTCCTGACGAAGTGTAACCTTAAGGCCGGTCTCGTATCCCTCACGAACCTTAAAGTTCGAGACGCTCTTGCGGGCCCTGCACTTAACGGGCTTCTGTCCGCTGATCATCATCAGGTCCTTAAAGGCGCTGTCCATAACCTTCTTGTCCGCGATTGACCTGCCGACACCCATAGAGACGACTATCTTCTCCATCTTCGGTATTGCCATCGGAGTCGAATACTTAAACTTCTCCTGAAGACCCGAAACAACTTTTGACTTATATAGATCCCTGTAACGCGACATCTTATAACCTCGTCATATTACTTTTTGCCGCCTTTGGTAACGACACCCAGGTCGCTTCCGTCGGCGCCTATTCTCTTTTTCGTACCGTCATTTCCAACCTCGAACCGGACCCGCGTGCCCTTGTTCGACTTTGTTCCGACAGGCATAACGTTGCTTATGTGGATGGGCTGTTCTACCCTGATCCTGCCGCCCTGCGGGTTCTTCTGGGAAGGACGAACATGCTTTAGCGCAAGGTTCACTCCCTCGATAAGCACCCTGTCCTTTTCGGGAATAACCCGCATCACCCTGCCGGTCTTGCCCTTCTGCTCACCGCTTATAACCTGAACCGTATCACCTTTTTTTATCTTATTAGCCATCTGAATATCCTTTTGACTTTCAATCCGGGTTAAACAACCTCGCTGGCAAGTGATATTATCTTCATAAAGTTCTTCTCACGAAGCTCCCTGGCGACAGCGCCGAAAATTCGCGTGCCTACCGGGTTCTTTTCCGCGTCGATCATTACTGCCGCGTTGCTGTCGAACCGAACGTAACTGCCGTCGGGTCTTTTGACCGGATGTTTCGTCCGGATAATGACGCACTTGTGAACCTTCTTCTTATCAAGCTGGCAGTTGGGCAGGTGCTTCTTGATCGCAACGCAAATTATATCCCCAACCGATGCCGTCGGGCGTGTGTCCTTGCCCGTTCTGCTGGCGCCTCGGCCGAGAACCTTGATGCACTGCGCGGTTTTCACCCCGCTGTTGTCCGCAATTGTTAACATGCTTTCTTGCTGGATCATTACTAACGTCCTTTAATCCAATACGCCTTTTTCAAGTACCTTGACTAACCGCCAACTCTTGGTTTTGCTCATCGGGCGGCATTCTTCTATCTCAACTTTATCCTGCAGGCCCGCCTCGTTGTTCTCGTCATGAACGCCGAGCTTAACGCTCCGCTTGATATATTTTCCGTAAAGCGGGTGCTTCTTGAGATAATCAATCCGAACACGAATGCTCTTGTCACCGCTTCTGCTTACAACAACGCCTCTAATGGCCTTTTTGGTCTTTTTTTCTTCCATAGTTTAGCTTTTCTGATCCTGCAACTGACGTTCTCTGATAACCGTTTTCACCCTCGCGATGTCTTTGCGAAGATTACGCATCGCCGAGGTGTTCGATATATTCTCCGTAACCGCCTGGCTTCTCATATTAAAAAGCTGCTTTTCAAGCTCTATCAGCTTGTCCGAAAGTTCATCGTTACGAAATTCTCTTACCTGCTTTTTCTTCATTATATAACTCCGGTCTATCCGAGTGTATGCCTTCTTGTGACGTACCTGCAGCGAATAGGCATCTTATGGGCCACCCTGACAAGCGCCGCCTTTGCCACGTCTTCTTCAACACCGCCGATCTCATAAAGGACAGTCCCGGGCTTAACAACCGCTACCCAGCCTTCAACTTCTCCTTTACCCTTACCCATACGAACCTCAAGGGGCTTGGAGGTATAAGACTTATGCGGGAAGATGCGGATATAAACCTTACCTTCTCGCCTGAGATAGTGTGTCGCCGCGACACGGCCTGCCTCGATCTGACGCCCCGTTATCCAAGCGGTCTCAAGAGCCTGCAAACCGTACTCGCCGAATGCCACATAGTTGCCGCGAGTTGCGTTGCCTTTCGACTTGCCTCGCATGCTCTTACGGTATTTAACTCTTTTGGGCATTAAAGCCATTTTAATTCCCTTTACTTAACTCAACCGGGTTTTACCGGCACATTAACACATTACTATTTTATGATTCACTGCCCTTGTTTTCGCCGCTGGAACTTTCCTGCTGCGGAGCCGGAGCCTTGTCGGCCTGCGGGGTGGGGGCCTCTGGTTTATTCTCAACTTCGGCTACCTTCTGCCTGGAAGGCCTTCTTCCTCCAGAAGGTTTTCCGCCGGGCCTGCCGCCGCCGGGCCGACCGCCGCGCCTGCCCTGCTTTGGCCTTGATATCGGTGTGATCTCTTCACCGAACTTGCCCTTATATATCCAGACCTTGATGCCGATGGCACCGTAAGTCGTCCTCGCCGTTGCCACACCGTAATCAACATTAGCGTCAAGGGTATGCAGCGGGATAGAACCCAGCTTCTGAGTTTCGCTCCTTGCGATTTCGGCGCCGGACAACCTGCCGCTGCAGATTATCTTTACGCCCTTTGCGCCGGCGTTCATAGCATTTTCGCACTGCATCTTCATAACACGCCTGTAAGAGGCCCTTTTCTTAAGCTGCTCGGCAATTCCCTCGGCAACAAGTGTCGCGTCGAGCGAGGGCTCTTTTATCTCGATGACGTTGACATTTATTTTGCGATTTATAAGAATCTCAAGCTCCTCGCGAAGCTTGTCGACTTCGGCACCGCGCGGGCCGATTACCATGCCCGGCCTTGCTGTATGAAGAGTTACCTTGACTTCGTTTCGGGTCCTCGCTATCTCCGTTTTCGCAACAGCCGCGTAAGGAGGCTGACGGTTGAACTTGGCGTCTATATAATTTCTGATCTTCCAATCCTCGACGAGGAACTCACCGTAGTTAGCTTTCGGAGCGAACCAAGTGCTCTCCCAGTTTCTCCGGATTCCCGTTCTAAAACCAATTGGCGAAATTTTCTGACCCATATTTATCCTTTTATTATCGCGTTAAAACCGCTTTTCTTACTCCTGGCCTACAGTAACATAAAGATGGCTGGCCTGCTTCTTTATGGGATGAGCCCTGCCCCTGTCCTTCGGTATCCAGGCCTTTGTACCTATTCTTCGTCCGGCCATGTCTACACGAGCCTCGCAAACAAAAAGCTTTTCTACATCTGCTTCCTGCTCGTCGGCGTTGGCGATAGCGCTTTGAAGCACTTTCTCGAACATTGCCGCGGCCCGCTGGGGACTGAACTTCAGCACGTCCAGTGCATCCTGTACATGCCTGCCGTTAATAAGGTCCGCAACAAGCCTCGCCTTTCGAGGCGCCGTTGGTGCGTACTTATAACTCGACTGCCAAACCGATATCTCCGAGGGTTCGACTTCGAGTATGCCCGCAAGCCTTTCAACGTCCCTGACCGAAGGCTCCGGTTTATAAAGACCCTTGAACCAGTTCTTGAGCATCTTGACAGCCTGCTTCTGGTCGATCCCGCCATGAGCGAAACGACGACCAAGATCTGTGACCTCGATGCCTTTTTCCGAACATATATCTTGTAATCTGCTGCCGCTTAACATCTTCTATATTCCTGACTATTTGTTGCCCGAATGACCTCTGAACGTTCGCGTAAGAGAAAACTCACCGAACTTATGACCAACCATATCTTCCGTCACCAGTACCTTATTGAACATCTTCCCGTTATGGACCATAAAAGTGTACCCAACGAACTCCGGGATGATCGTCGACCCGCGGGCCCACGTCTTGATAGGCTCTTTTCTCCCGGAGTCAACCTGCTTCATAACCTTCGTATAAAGCTTCTCGTCAACGTATGGACCTTTTTTATTAGATCTTCCCATTATGCCTTTACCTTCAAAATTTTGGCCTTATATTACAGAACTAACTGACCGCCGGTCTTATTCTTTCTTCGCCTGATTATCCACTTGTTGTTCGGGTTGCTCTTTTTCCTTGTCTTTCCGCCCTTGGCCGGAACACCCGTTGGCGAGCAGGGATGTCTTCCACCGTTGGCCCTGCCTTCACCGCCGCCCATCGGGTGGGCCACGGGGTTCATCGCCTTGCCCCTTACGTGGGGCCGCCTGCCCATGTGCCTCTTGCGGCCGGCTTTTCCGATCTTAACATTCTGATAATCGGGGTTGCTGAGGGTACCAATAGTCGCGCGGCATTCTCTCCTTATCAATCGCATCTCGCCGCTTGGCAAAATGACCGTTACCCAGCCGCCTTCCTTAGCCATCAACCTGGCCGTGCCTCCCGCGCTCCTTACCAGCTTGCCTCCCTGGCCGGCTGTCATCTCGATATTATGGATCTCAACACCCACAGGTATCGAACCCATCGGCATACAGTTGCCGACTTTCGGCTCGACGCTCTGGCCGCTAAAAATAACCTCGCCCGGCTTAACGCCCAGCGGTGAAAGGATATATCTTTTCTCACCGTCGGTGTACTCAACAAGGGAAATAAAGCAGTTGCGATTTGGATCGTACTCTATCGTCTTGACAGCAGCAGCCATATCGTCCTTGTTGCGCTTAAAGTCGATCAGCCGGTAAATTTTCCTCGCGCCGCCCCCGCGAAACCTGCAGGTCGTCTTGCCGTGATGATTGCGCCCGCCGCTTTTCTTGATCCTCTTGCAGAGTGTCTTCTCCGGCCTGGTCGCCGTAAGCTCCTTACGGTAATCAATAACCGAAGCGTTTCTTCTGCCCGGGCTGGTCGGTTTATAAATTTTTATCGCCATAAGTTATATCCTTAACTTTCTCGTATTCGCCGGTTTAGAACAGGTCGATATGGTGCTCATCGTTAAGCTCCACGTAAGCCTTCTTCCAGTCGCTCGTATGACTGAAGAACCTGCCCCTCCTGCGGGGCTTGCCTTTGACGTTCGCGGTGCGAACGGACTCGACCTTAACTTCATACAGCTTTTCGATAGCATTTCGTATCTGCGTCTTGTTGGCCTTTTTATGAACACGGAAAGCGTAACAGTTTTTCGTGTTCGCAAAGTGCATTCCCTGTTCTGTAACCAACGGCTTAATTATGATATTGTAATCGTCCACTTGAACAATCCTGCCTATTACTTAACTCAAAGGTTCTCGCTTTCGCTTCCGTTTTGCCTGTTTATAAGGGACATAAAAGCGTCTTTTGTAAAAAGCATTTTCTGCTTATTGCATATATCACCGGCGTTAAGCTCCCGCAGGGGCTGAACAGCGACCTTCGGAATGTTTCTTGCCGACTTATAAATATTCACGTCATAATCCTCGGTCGAAACAAGACAGCTTCGCTGGATGTCAAGTTTCTTTAAGACCGTCGCAAATTGTTTTGTCTTAGGGCTCTCGAAACTAAGCCCGTCCACAACTAAAACGTTACCGCTCTGAAGTTTTGCCAGTATCGCCGAATCCCTGGCAAGACGCCTTTGCTTTTTGGGCATATCTTTTCCGAAATCCCTTTGTTTTTTGGCAAAAGCCACACCGCCGCCGACACGCTTGTGGGTTCTCGCGTTACCTACACGCGCCCTGCCTGTGCCCTTTTGCCGGAAAAGCTTTTTGCCTGAACCTTTTACCATCGAACGAGACTTTGTCGCCGCAGTCCCAATACGCTTATTGGCGTGATACATAACGATGGCCTGCTTAAGCAGGGGATAACGAACCGTTCCGCCGAAAAGGTTCTCATCGACCTTTAGCGTCTCAACTTCCTTACCATCCGAATTAAATATCGCAACGTCTATCATCTTCACTATCCGTCTTATTAAGCCTTATGTGTCTTGGCAGCCCTGATCTCGACATAACCACCGGCCGGACCGGGAACACCGCCTTTAATAATCAGTAAGTTCTTTTCTTCGTCAACCGAAACAAGCTTATGATTCTTCGTGGTAACTCTTTCAGCGCCCATGTGACCTGCCATGCGTTTGCCTTTCTTGACGTTTCCGCCTTTACCGGCGTCGCTGGCATGCGATGCAATTGAACCCGGGGCCCTGTGCTTTCTCTTGGTACCGTGAGAACCCGGGAAACCGCCGAAACCGTGCCTTTTCATATTTCCGGCAAAACCCTTACCCTTGCTTATGCCCGCAACATCAACGTATGTTGTCTCGGCGAAAAGCGACACCGTAAGGTCCTCGCCCACGCCCTGCTGCGGCGTATCGGCAACTCGCCACTCACGCACAAACCTCTTGGGGTCCGAATCAGCTTTCTTGCTGTGACCGGCCGCCGGAAGCTTTACCCGCGACTTCTTAACATCTTCAAAACCCATCTGAACAGCGTTATAACCGTCCGTTTCCTCGGTCTTGACCTGCAAAACCCTGCAAGGCCCGGCCTGGATAACAGTAACCGGTGTCATCTTACCGTTCTCGTCATAAACTTGGGTCATTCCTATCTTTTTTCCAAGCAGCATCGCCATTTTATCTACCTCTTAGCCTCTAACAGGCAATGATTAAGCCTTTATCTTTACAAAAACACCCGCAGGTACGACAAGCCGGTTAAGCGACTCCACCGTGCGGGCATTGGCTTCATGAATATCGATCAATCGCTTATGTGTCCTCATCTCGAACTGCTCACGCGACTTCTTGTTGACATGAGGACTGCGAAGCACCGTATACCTTTCAATCCTTGTAGGCAGCGGAACCGGACCGCTTACGCGAGCGTTCGTGCGCCTGGCCTGCTCCACTATCTCCTTGGCAGACTGGTCAAGCGCGCGATGGTCATAAGCTTCCATCCGGATCCTGATCTTTTCCGTTTCTGTCGCCATAAATTATTGCCTTAAATACAGTTAAACAATGCCAATGGTCGAAAAACTCAAATTATTACCATTAAAGTCAATCGAACTCAAGAAATTTCGACAAAAATTCCGCAAAAATCTTTCTGCGTTCAATTAAACGGGCAGGCAAGGCCTATGACGCCCACCTCATAGTGAAACGTCGCCTTCCTTAACTACCATGCCAAAGGCATTCTTGAAAAGCCGCCGCTAATTACCATCAGGCCCAACAAAAACGCCTAAAAAGGCCAATTATCCGCCTTCCTTGAAACAATCTCATTTCCATAACTGAGTGTATGGCTCAACTTGAAACGCATGAAAATCCTTTTTCATGCTCGCCAAAGCCGATGAAACCAAGAATATAGCAAAAAATAATACCGCCGTCAATAATAACTTAGAATTTTTTCAGAAATTTGTTCGGGAACTTTTTCATAGCTCATAGGCTCCATGCTGAAATTGCCCCTGCCTGCAGTTGCGCTGCGTATTTCGCCGGAATAACCGAACATTTCGGCAAGCGGAACCTTGCAGTCGAGAACCCGCATGTTCCCGTGCATGTGGGTGTCCGTTATCATGCCCCTGCGGGCGATAATATTGCCCTGCACGGCCCCGTAATTCTCCTCAGGTACCACAACCTGCACTTTCATTACAGGCTCAAGCAGTACCGGGCTTGCTTTGGGAAGTGTCTCGCGAACCGCCAGCACACCAGCCTGCTCGAAAGCCAGTTCCGAAGAATCCACGGAATGATAAGACCCGTCAAGAAGCGTAACTTTAACTCCAACAACAGGATAGCTCGCCAATACGCCGGTGCTCAGCCCTTCGCGTATTCCCTGTTCAACACAGGGTATATACTCTTTGGGTATCGTACCGCCTGCGATTGCGTTTTCAAACTCGATTTCCCGTTTGAAATGCCCTTCTTCGTCGACAAGAGGCTCGACTTTTATCACCACATGTCCGTACTGGCCCCTGCCGCCTGTCTGCCTGACGAATTTTCCTTCGCCCTGTGCGGATCCGCTGATCGCCTCCTTATAGGCAACTTTCGGCTTGCCGACACGGACATCAACCCCGATATCACGCACCAGCTTGTGCTGAAGTATTTCAAGGTGCAGCTCACCCATGCCGCTGATTATAGTTTGACCCGTCTCCTCGTTATAGCTCCACCCGAAAGTGGGGTCCTCCCGGCGAAGAAGCGCAAGGGCATCGGCGAGTTTTGTCCGGTCCGCCGCGGTCCTGGGCTCGATAGACATACTCAAAACCGTCTCCGGAAAAGTAATGCTCTCAAGCACAATGGGCTTTTTCGTATCGCAAAGGGTATCGCCGGTCAGGGTGTCCTTCAGGCCCACAACAGCTACGATATCGCCGGCCTTGGCTTCTTCGATAATCTCCCTGCTGTTGGCGTGCATCTCGAAAATACGGGTAATGTTCTCCTTGCGGTCGCGGTTGCTGTTGAGCACACGAGAACCCTTTTTGAGCACACCCTGGTATATCCTGACATAATAAAGGTCACCGTGCTTGTCGCTGGTTATCTTGAAGGCAAGTCCCACCAGGGGCTTACTCTCGTCGCAGGTAACTTCGATATCGGATTCTTTATCACCGGGCTTGTGGCCGTAAACTACAGGCCTTTCCAGCGGGCAGGGCAGGTAATCGTTAACGGCGTCCATGAGCTTGCGAACACCAATATTTTTAAGTGCAGAGCCGACAAAAACCGGGTGCAGCTTAGTGTCTACTGTGCCCTTGCGAACCGCCTTTTTAATAAGCTCGGCGGGAACTTCCTGCTCGTTAATATATTTCGCCATCAGTTCCTCGTCAAAATCCGCTGCCTTTTCAAGCAGATCGTGACGAAACTGAGCAGCTTTTTCTTTAAGTTCATCGGGGATAGGCTTTTCGACCATCGCTGCGCCGACCTTTTCCTGCTCATAATAATAAGCCTTCATCTCGATAAGGTCGATATGCCCCTCGAAATCGTTTTCTGCGCCTATTGGAAGCTGCATCATAACCGGTTTGGCGAGCAGCTTATCCTCGATACTGTGAAAAGCCATCTCGAAATCGGCCCCGATCTTGTCCATCTTGTTTAAAAAGCACAGACAGGAAAGGTCGTACTTCTGCCCCTGCCTCCAGACCGTCTCGCTCTGGGCCTGAACACCCTCCGATGCGTCAAAAACAGCCACCGCACCGTCAAGAACCCGCAAACTCCGCTCGACTTCGGCGGTAAAATCAACGTGACCGGGCGTGTCGATAAGATTGATAACATGGTCTTTCCAGGGACACCTCGTCGCCGCGGAGGTGATAGTAATCCCCCTCTCCTGCTCTTCGGCGAGGTAGTCCATCACAGCCGTTCCCTCGTGGACCTCACCTATTTTATAGGTCCTTCCGCCGAAAAACAGCACCCTCTCGGTAACCGTTGTCTTACCGGCGTCGATATGAGCCATAATCCCGATATTTCTGACTTTTTTAAGGTCTCTCGCCATAAATCAATTCCATTTAAGCAGTCTTTATCCGGCACCTTTATTGTCTTGCCTCATGCCAGGCGCCTCATGGCTGACGATAAAAAAATGCCACGGTTGAAACTCAGTCCCAGCCGTGGCATATCCTGATTAAGTGTCTTACCATGCAAAATGGGCAAATGCCTTGTTCGCCTCTGCCATTCTGTGAATATTTTCACGCGTTGTCATCGCCGAGCCTTCTTTCTTATACGCGTCCATTAGCTCAGAAGCCAGCCGCACGCTCATCGGCCTGCCCTTTTTGGCCCTTGCTGCGGCAAGAATCCACCTGAAAGCCAGCGACTGCTGTCTCTTGGGCCTTACCTGCATCGGAACCTGGTAGCTGGCACCGCCGACACGCTTACTGCGAACTTCAAGAAGAGGCTTTACGTTGTTTATCGCCGTCTCAAAAACATCGAGGGGCTCTGCGTCTTTGACCTTTTTGCGTATCTGTTCCATCGCGTCGTAAAAAACCTTTTCGGCAATGCTCTTCTTGCCGTCCCACATAAGGCAATTTACAAACTTTGAAACCAGCTTACTGTGATAAACCGGATCCGCTTTCAATTGTGTCGCTGAAGCTGTGAATTTTTTCGCCATATTCTGTCTCTACCCTGTCAAAAAGTCTTATTTACCCTTCTTGGCCCCGTACTTACTGCGTCCCTGCTTTCTTCCCGATACACCAGCGGTGTCAAGCGTGCCGCGGATAACGTGATAACGCACGCCGGGCAGGTCCCTTACCCTGCCGCCGCGGATCATGACCGTGCTGTGCTCCTGTAGGTTGTGATCGATACCCGGTATATACGCCGTAACTTCCTTGCCGTTGGTAAGACGAACACGGGCGATCTTACGAAGCGCTGAGTTCGGCTTTTTCGGCGTCTGGGTCCTGACTATAAGGCAAACGCCCCGCTTCTGCGGACATCCGCGAATATCGGATAAACGCTTTGCCTTAGCCTTTTTTCTACCCTTGTTTACTAACTGATTAATTGTCGGCATAATTTCTCCAAATACCTTTATTAAATACCTTTCATTGTTATTCTAAACCAAGAGCGGCCTTGACAGCCTTGTCAGCGGCTGCTTCAGCCTCGTGAACCTCACGCAGCTCTTCGAGCTTCTTCGGAACAGGCGGCTCGGCGAGGTGCTTGACTTTCATCTCAAGATACCTCTTAAATGCCGTACCTGCCGGTATCAGGTGACCGAGGATAACATTTTCCTTCAGGCCGTGTAAATTATCGACTTTACCAGCTAAGGACGCCTCTGTCAAGACTTTTGTTGTTTCCTGGAAACTTGCGGCGGAAATAAAGCTTTCCGACTGCAGCGAAGCCTTTGTAATGCCCAAAAGCAGTGAATGTGCCGTAGCCGGGCGCGGTTTCTTGCCCTTTGCCGGCTCACCGCCGAGCATCTCGGCCTTTTCGTTGGCCGATTCAAGCTCTTCCTTTGTAACCAGCTGACCCTTCTTAAGGTCCGTATCGCCGACATCGCTGACCCGGACACTGGTCGCAAGGTCTATATTCGCACGTTTGAAAGTGAACTTATCCACGATTTCGCCCGGCAGGAACTCGCTGTCGCCAACAGACTCAATCTCAACCTTGCGCATCATCTGGGAAATAATTATCTCGATATGCTTGTCGCTTATCGTAACGTTCTGCGAGCGGTAAACATTCTGTATCTCGCGAAGGAGGTATCTTTGCAGCATCTCCTCACCGCGAATACGCAGAATGTCATGCGGCACCAATGGCCCGTCGGTCAGGGGCTCGCCTGCTTCAACAAAGTCGCCGGTGTGGAAGTTCAGGTGCCTGTCGCGCGGGACGTGGTGTTCCTTTTCCATTTTCTCACTGCGAACGATGATAGTCATCTTGCCGCGGCGCTTGTCGCTCTTAAGCTCTACCGTTCCGCTGATCTCGGCCATTGCCGCGGGGTCCTTTGGCTTACGTGCTTCGAATATTTCCGTTACACGGGGCAGACCGCCTGTAATGTCCTGGGTTCCGCCGCTTCCTCGCGGAAGCCTTGCAAGCAGCTCGCCGGCGGTAACCTCGTCACCGTCCATAACCTCGATACGCGCCTTTGCCGGCAGGTAGTGAACATCGAGTATCTTACCCTCGCTGTCCTCGATAATAACCTGCGGGTGCTTGTCACCCTTATGCTCGATAACAACGGGCTTGCCCTTCTGGCCCTTGCGTTCCTGCTCGATGCGCATCGTCTCGCCCTCGACAACGTCCACGAGGCGAACCAGACCCTTAACCTCGGCCAGGATCGGCACCATGTGGGGGTCCCAGGCAAAAAGCCTGTCGCCGGGCTTAACTTTCTCACCGTTTCCTGCAACAAGATTAGCACCGTACATAACCTTGAAACGTTCGAGCTCCCTGCCCTTGTCGTCGACAAGGGTGATCTCGCCGTTCCTGCTGAGAACAACCCCCTTGGTTATATCGGGCTTGTTCTTAGCGGACTGACCTTCTTTCTTCCCGGTCAAAAACTCTTCGGTGTCGGCGGAGGGCTCAACCCACTTGAGCGAATCTTCATATTGAACAATACCGTCGCGCGGTGCCTTCTGCTCATTTTCGAGCAGCGAAACTTCCGCGATACCGCCGGTATGGAAAGTACGCATTGTAAGCTGGGTTCCCGGCTCGCCGATAGACTGCGCCGCAATTATACCGACGGCAAGGCCTTCTTCGACAAGCTGGCCAACACTCAGGTCCCAGCCGTAACACTTCGCGCAGATACCAACTTCGCTCTCACAGGTCAGCGGGCTGCGAACACGGATAGTATCAAGACCAAGCGCCTCGATCTTCTTTGCCGCCTCGTGCGTGATAACCTCGTTCTCGTGAACGATCATCTCATCGGTCATCGGGTTTCGGATATTATCCCTTGCCGTTCTGCCGACGATAAGATCACGCAGCGGAACGTCAACGGCCTCGCCCTTGTAAACCGTGCTCTTTGTAATGCCCTGCAGCGTGCCGCAGTCGTTCTCGCTGACCATAACGTTCTGCGCCACGTCGGCAAGTTTTCTTGTAAGGTAACCGGAGTCGGCTGTTTTCAGTGCCGTATCAGCCAGGCCCTTTCGCGCACCGTGGGTCGAGCTGAAATACTCAAGAACGTTCAGGCCTTCCCGGAAGTTCGACTTAATAGGCGTCTCGATGATCTCGCCGCTGGGCTTTGCCATCAGCGCCCTCATACCGGCAAGCTGCTGGATCTGGTCGACGCTGCCCCTGGCGCCAGAGTCCCTCATCACGTAGATTGGATTAAGATAAGGCTTTCCGTCACGAGTGTCGCTGCGCATCGCGTTGAGCATCGCGGTAGTAACCCGCACCCTTGCATGGGTCCACAGGTCGATTATCTGGTTGTACCTCTCGCCGGAGGTCAGCACGCCGTCATGATAGTTTCGCTGAACCTTGTCAACCTTCTCCTGGGTCTCATCAATAATGTCAAACTTCTCTGTCGGTATCTTAAGATCGGTAACACCAAAGCTCAGTCCGCCGAGCGTCGACTGCTTAAAACCGAGTTCCTTGATATTGTCGAGCAAATCAATAGTATCGGCCATCCCGCAGATCTCGAAACATTCCTGGATAACCTTGCCGAGCTGTTTTTTGCCGATAACCATATTATAGAACGGCATCTTATCAGGCAGTATGTCGTTAAAAATGCACCTTCCGGCTGTTGTAAGTATCGTACCGCCCTGAGTTTCTTTGCCGTCACTATCAAGGATCGTCTTGGTGCCCGGAATTTTAACCTTAACCGCGGCGTGCATATCAACATAACCCATATCCCTGGCCGTGATAGCCTCGGCAGGGTCACGGAAAACCATCCCCTCGCCCTTTCGCCCCTCGGTCATAATCGTTATATAATAGTTTCCGAGTACGATATCCTGTGACGGACTAAGGATCGGCGCTCCGCCGCGAGGCGAGAAAATACTGTTCGTCGAAAGTACAAGCACATGGGCCTCAACCTGCGCCTCGATGCTCAACGGCAAATGCACCGCCATCTGGTCGCCGTCAAAGTCCGCGTTAAATCCCGCACAAACAAGCGGGTGCACCATAATAGCGTTACCCTCAACAAGCACCGGCTCAAAACCCTGGATACCCATCCTGTGCAGTGTCGGTGCCCTGTTAAGCAGCACCGGGTGCTGATGGATAACCTCTTCAAGGATATCCCACACCTGCTCGTCCCTGCGCTCGAGCATTCTCTTTGCGCTCTTAATGGTATCGGCAAGGCCGCGGTCCTTGAGCTTGCGAATTATGAAAGGCTGGTAGAGCTCAAGGGCTATCTTCTTCGGAAGCCCGCACTGGTTAAGTTTCAGGTGCGGCCCGACAACGATAACGCTTCGCGCGGAATAATCCACACGCTTTCCGAGCAGATTCTCACGGAACCTGCCCTGCTTGCCCTTGATCATATCGGTCAGGCTCTTCAACGGCCTGTTGTTGCTGCCCAGAACCGGGCGCCTGCAGCGGTTGTTGTCAAGCAGCGAATCGACGGCCTGCTGAAGCATCCGCTTTTCGTTTCGGATAATAACCTCAGGCGCGTTGAGGTCGATCAGTTTTTTCAGCCTGTTGTTCCTGTTGATAATCCTTCGGTAAAGATCGTTAAGATCGCTCGTTGCGAAGTTGCCGCTTTCGAGCATAACCAGGGGCCGAAGGTCAGGAGGAATGACCGGGACAACATCAAGTATCATCCACTCCGACTTATTTTCGCTGGAACGGATGCTGTTGACTATCTTGAGCCTCTTGGTCAGGTCCTTGATTTTCTGCTTGGAGTTGGTCTTGTTTATCGCCGCGTGGAGTTCCTCGCTGAGCTTGTCAAGATCGAGCTTCTGCAAAAGCTCCTTAACCGCTTCTGCGCCCATTCCCGCGTGAAAAGCCCCGCCGTACTTATTGTTCGCTTCGCGATACTCTTCCTCGGAAAGAAGCTGCTTGATCTTCAGCGGGCTCTGACCCGGGTCGGTAACAATGTAATCCTGGAAATAGACAACCTTCTCAAGATCGCTTGTCTTGGTCCCCAAAAGCGTGCTGAGCCTTGAGGGCATCGCTTTGAAAAACCATATATGCACGATCGGCGCGGCAAGGTTGATGTGCCCCATCCTCTTACGCCGCACCCTGCTGTGGGTAACCTTGACACCGCAGCGGTCGCATATAATTCCCTTGAACTTCGTGCCCTTGTACTTGCCGCAGGCGCATTCCCAGTCGCGCTCGGGCCCGAATATACGCTCACAGAAAAGGCCGTCCCGCTCGGGGCGATATGTTCGATAGTTGATCGTCTCGGGCTTTCGCACCTCACCGAATGACCAGCTGCGAATATCGTTCGAGCTGGCAAGAGTGATTTTCACCGAACCGTAATCATTTATTCTATCGTAAATTGATTCAACCATTTTATTAAAAACTCCATTTAATAGTGGCTTTTAATTCAGTCATCAAACCCGTGCCTCTATATACCCGGCTGGCCTATACGCTTTTTCTCAAGCTGGATGTTCATGCCAAGTCCGCGTATCTCATTGCAAAGGACATCGAACGAGATCGGCGTACCGGCCTCGAGTGTGTTCGTACCCTTGACCATCGACTCGTATATCTTTGTCCTGCCCTCGATGTCGTCGCTCTTAACGGTCAAAAGTTCCTGCAGCGTGTACGCGGCGCCGTAAGCCTCCAGCGCCCAGACTTCCATCTCGCCGAACCTCTGACCGCCGGTCCTTGCTTTACCGCCAAGGGGCTGCTGCGTGATAAGACTGTACGGCCCTGTCGCCCTAGCGTGAATCTTGTCGTCAACAAGGTGGTGCAGCTTCAGCATGTAAATGTATCCTATAGTCGCCCTCTGTTCGAAAGGCTCGCCTGTTCTGCCGTCATAAAGCTGGGTCTTGAGATCAAGCGGAACCCTTGCGAATATCTCATCGGCAGGGGGCACCTGCTTGTTTTGCTCAATATCCTTCATGCGCGACTCGATGTGGTCGTTGGCCTCTTTCGTAACGTTGACAATATCCTCTTCGGTCGCACCGTCGAAGACAGGAGTTATGCTGTTAAAGCCCAGCACTTTCGCCGCCCAGCCGAGGTGGGTTTCGAGTATCTGCCCGACGTTCATACGACTCGGCACGCCAAGCGGGTTAAGGCATATATCGATAGGCGTTCCATCCTCGAGGAAAGGCATATCCTCAACCGGCATTATCTTCGAGATAACACCCTTGTTACCGTGACGACCGGCCATCTTGTCACCGACCGAAAGCACACGCTTGGTCGCGACATAAACCTTGACCATCTCCAGCACACCGCTGGGGAGCTCATCGCCGTGCTTCATTCTTTCAAGCCTGCGTTTTTTCTCTTCCTGGAGCTCGGTAATCTTCGGCCAATACTTCTTAATGATGCCCTCGGCCTGTTCACGCACATTGGCGGGCTTGACCCAGTCCGGTTCGAAGTTTTCGATCTGCTCGTAAATAACGTCCGGGTCCTCGCTGGCACCGACTTTCTGCCTCGTCGACGGGTCGACAACCTCTATTTCAAGCGTATCATGAATATCGTCCATCATCTGCCGGAACACGGCGATTTCCTTACGGACCATATCCTCTTCGTAAAGCTTCATGTTCTGCTTATGAATTTTTTTCTGCTCCTCGGTAGCTGCTCCCCTGCGGGTGAACCTGCTCGTACGGATGACAACGCCCTCATACCCGCTCGGAAGCTCAAGCGAGTCGTTCTTTACATCCTCGCCGGCGCGACCGAAAATCGCGTGAAGCAGTTTTTCTTCGGGGGTAAGCTCCGTCTTGCTCTTGGGCGAAACCTTTCCAACAAGAATATCGCCCGAACAAACCCTCGTTCCCTCGCGTACAATGCCGCTCTCGTCGAGGTTGCGAAGAGCCTTCTCGCTGACATTCGGAATATCCCGCGTGAACTCCTCGCGACCGAGCTTGGTCTCGCGTATCTCCACGTCAAACTCGTCGATATGGATGCTCGTGAACACGTCGTCCTTTACCAGCCGCTCGCTGATTATGATCGCGTCCTCGAAGTTGTATCCGTCAAACGGAACAAATGCCACCAGCACGTTTTTACCCAGCGAAAGCACTCCGTCCTCCGTGCCGCCGCCGTCGGCGATGACCTGGCCCTTCCTGACCTTGTCTCCCAGCTTGACGATGGGCTTCTGGTTGAGACACGTCCTCTCGTTAAGACCGTGATACTTCATCAGGTCATATTCGTCCGTGCCGTCAATAATTATCTTCTTTGAGTCGACGGAAGTTACAGTGCCTTCGCTGCGGGAAACCATAACCATGCTCGAGTTCTCTGCGACGTACTTCTCCATGCCCGTACCCACCAGCGGCTGCTCGGTTGTCAACAGCGGAACCGACTGTCTCTGCATGTTCGAGCCCATAAGCGCCCTGTTCGCGTCGTCATGCGAAAGGAAGGGAATCAAGGCCGCGGATATACCCACAGTCTGCTTCGGAGAAATATCTATATAATCGACTTCCGTCTTATCGACCTGCGCCAGCTCACCATGCTCACGCGCAATAACCTTGTCTTCTTTTATCTCGCCGTTGTCCGGGTTGATAACCCCCGGAGGAGCGAAGACAAGCTCCATCTCCTCATCGGCACGAAGGTAAGCCACCTCATCGGCGACTTTGCAGTCCTTAACTTTCCTGTAGGGGGTTATAAGGAACCCGTACTCGTCAACCGTCGCGAAAATACCAAGCGAAACGATAAGGCCGATATTGGTGCCTTCAGGCGTTTCGATCGGGCACACCCTTCCGTAGTGACTGATATGCACGTCACGAACCTCAAAGCCTGCTCTTTTACGGTTAAGACCGCCCGGGCCCAGCGCGCTTAAACGTCTCTCATGCGTAAGCTGGCTCAAAGCGTTGGTCTGGTCGACAACCTGGCTGAGTTCGCCCCTGCCGAAGAAATATTCTATGCTCGAAGAAACGCTCTTGCTGTTTACAAGGTCGGCAATTCTCGTAACCGAATCAGGGTCCTTCATACTCATGCGCTCCTGCACCGTTCGGCGCAGTTTCAAAAGGCCCTTGCGTATCTCGTCGGCTGCAAGCTCGTCAATGGTCCGAAGCCTCCTGTTTCCGAGGTGGTCGATATCATCGATCTGCCCGACGTTATTACGCATCCCGATAACGTACTTCATGGTATTTAGAAAATCCTCGGGCCTGAGCGTCATCTCCTCTTCGGAAACTTCCTGTTTAAATTTACGGTTCAGCCTGAACCTGCCCACCTTGCCCAGCCGGTAACGGTTAGCATCGAAAAACTTCTCTGTAAAGAGCAGCTGTGCCTTCTCAAGCTTGGCGGGGTTGCCGGGGCGAAGCCTCATATATATCTTCATAAGCGCATCTTCATGCGACTCACAGTCGTCCTCGGCGAGTGTGTTGAGGATCAGCGGATCAAGCATATTGTCGATTACCTCGACCTCCTTGATCTCGCTTGCCTGTATCATACTCACCGCGTCACCGATCTGGGCGCCGGGCTCGACAAGTATCTCGCCTGTCTCGGTGTCGACTATGGGCCCGACCGACCACATCAGCGGATCAAGCTTGTTGACCTTGACCTTTGTCGTCTCATAGAACATGCGGATAATGTTCTCGGTACTGCCGTACTGCTCGCTCATTGCACGCAAAAATGTCGTCGCAGGTATCTTGCTCGACTGGTCGATACGAACGACAAGCACGTCTTTTTTAGTCACGCTTATCTCAATCCAGCTGCCCCGCTCCGGTATTATCCTGCCGCCGTGCAGTATCCGGTCGCTTTCCTTGCTTTCGATAAGAAAATCAACGCCCGGGCTTCGGTGAAGCTGGTTGACAATGACCCTCTCGGCACCGTTGATAATGAACTCGCCGCCGCCGATCATGACAGGCATCTCACCGAGATAGATCCCCTGTTCGGGAATATCGTCGGCGTTGTCTCGTTTGAGCCTGCAGAAAACCTTCAGCGGGTAACCGTAAGTCAGCCTGAGCTCCCTGCATTGCTGGGGGGTATAACGCGGCTTCTCAAGCTCGTATCCAATGTACTCAAGCTGCATCGTCTTGTCATAACTGACAACGGGGAATATCTCCCGGAACAAAGCGTCCAGCCCGATTTCTTCGCTGCGCCCTTTCGCGTCCATCTGCAAAAAACGCGCGTAGCTTTCAACCTGAACCTGGTTGAGACTTGGAATTTCGATTGAGTCGCCTAAACGGCCAAAATTACGATAAGTACGTGAACTCATCCTTTACTCCCGCTTAAAGGAATCCAATTATTTCATTTTTTTAAAACGTACGCAGGGCATCGGGGAAGTTTTCCTTTTCCCCGATACCTTGCTATTTCCATAACCAGTCGAAACCGGTCAATATTCATTTACGAAGCAAAATATACCAAAGCCTTTAACACACGGCCTTTCATCCATATCCACACAAGGCCGAAACATTAAAATGCTTAAGCGATCTCGACTGTCGCGCCGGCTGCTTCAAGCTGCTTCTGGGCCTCTTCGGCCTCTTCCTTGCTCACGCCTTCCTTGACGGGCTTGGGCACACCGTCAACCAGCTCTTTTGCTTCTTTCAGTCCAAGACCAGTAAGTCCGCGAACTTCCTTGATGACCTGGATCTTTTTCTCGCCAACTTCCTTGAGAACTACGTCGAAGCTGGTCTTTTCTTCCGCGGCTTCACCTTCGCCGGCGCCTGCGCCTGCCGCCGGACCTGCCATTACAACCGCACCGCCGCCTGCAGGTTCTATTCCGTGCTCTTCCTTGAGATAATCGCCAAGCTCTTTGGCCTGCATCAGGGTAAGAGATACGATCTTATCCCCAAGCTCTTTAATTTCCGCATTCCATTCTTTTGTTACTGCTGCTTCTTCAGACATTTCAAAAACTCCTGTATTCACTGTGTCCCGCGGTAGCCGGAACTACGCCGTCCCGTTTAATCCGATTCCCAGTACAGCCGCGAAACATCACTAACTCAAATATATTTTCACCCGGCCCGTCACGCCGCCTCTTCCAGCTTGTCGGCGATGGCCTTGATACAGCCTGCGATAATGCCTCCCGGCCCCGCAAGACAACCTGCCACCCGCCTGCCCGGCGACTGAGCGAGCATAACCACCGTGCCCTGAAGCTCGGCCCTGCTGGGCATCTTCGACAGCTCTTTTGCACCCTCGGCGTCCAGCGCCTCACCGTCGACAAATGCACCCTTAATGTTGACACCGTCGACTTTTTTCGCCCAGCCAGCCATGTCCTTCGCGACGTCAACAACACTGTCACCGCCGTAAACGATCGCACACGGTCCTGCCATGAAAAGCGAAACCGCCGCCGCCCGGTCAAGCGACTCAAGCGCATTGCGCATCAGTGAATTTTTAACAACGCGCATCCGAATTCCCTTTTCCTTGAGAACACCGCGCATCTCGTTATTAGTATTTCCGTTAACGCCCTTGGCTTCTACCACCATAAAGTCAGTTACATCCCTGAACGCCTCGGAATACTGATCTTTAATAAGACCTTTAACCAATTTACTCATGATTTATACCCTTAGCTTTTGCCTTATAATCTACATACACCCTTACGCAGCCACTGCCACCGGAACACCGGGGCTCATTGTCGCACTTATGCTTACTTTCTTGATATAAACGCCCTTCAAAGCCGTCGGCCTCATTGCGCGAATATGGTTTATGAAAAACTCTATATTCTCTTTGAGCTTCTGTTCGTCAAAGCTCAGTTTGCCCACAACGGCGTGAATATTGCCGCCCGAATCGTTTCGGAACTCAACTTTACCAGCTGCAAAATCCTTTACCGCCTGATTCACGTCGTTGGTCACCGTGCCGTTTTTCGGTGAAGGCATCTTGCCCTGCGGACCCAGTACACGGCCCAGCTTACCGACTTTGCCCATCAGCTTAGGCGAAGCCACTGCCACATCGAAATCGGACCAGCCTCCTTCGATCTTCGCGACAAGCTCGTCAACACCTGCTTCTACGGCACCTGCGGCCAAGGCTCCTTCGGCATCCTCGGTAAAAGCGATAACCTTCTTACTCTTTCCGATGCCGTTGGGAAGACTTATGGCACCGCGAATCATCTGGTCGGCCTGCTTGGGATCGATACCCAAGTGCATCACGCACTCAACACTCTGATCGAACTTCGTCGAAGAGAAAGACTTGACTTTCTTAACCGCCTCATCGAGACTAAGAGGCTCCTTAACCGCTTTCTCGATTTCGGTCCTGTAACGTTTGCTTCTTTTTGGCATAATTTTTTCTCCGCGAATAAATAAGTTTTCGCTCCCACTATCCGCCGTGGTCAGCGTCTGAATTAATTTATTTTCAAAAACCTCTCCGTCCGTCCGCCGTCCGAAAGGCACTAACCTTCAACAACAATGCCCATGCTCCGGGCCGTCCCCTCGATGATCCTGTCAGCCTGTTCGAGGTCGTAAGCGTTAAGGTCATTGAACTTCGTCTCAGATATCTTACGTATCTGCGCTTTGGTTACGCTGCCGACCTTGTCCTTGTTCGGTACACCGCTGCCTTTGGCAAGCCCCGCCTCCTGCTTCAGCAGTACCGCCGCTGGCGGGCTCTTAACTATAAAGTCAAAGCTTTTGTCCGGGTACACCGATATCTCGATGGGCACGGTTGTACCAGCCATTTCCTTGGTCCGTTCGTTGAACTGCGATACGAACTGACCTATATTAACGCCATGCTGGCCCAACGCCGGCCCGATAGGCGGCGCCGGTGTCGCCTGTCCGCCGGGTGCCTGCAATTTTATAACCGCTACTACTTCTTTGGCCATAACTAAACCTCGTAATTTCTATTTCGTTTCAATAAGGACTCGCCTGTCGATCAGGATACCTTTTCAATCTGCCAATACTCGATATCAAGCGGGGTACTCCGCCCGAATATCGTAACTATAACCTTCACAACACCGCGTTCCGGGTCGATCTGGTCGACAACACCTTCAAAATTCTCAAAAGCGCCTTCCCTGATCTTCACAACGTCGCCTTTTTCAAATTCAACCTTTATGCTGGGCTGATCCTCGGGCTTTTCTATCTCCTGAAGCATCTTCGCAACATCCGTGTCACGCATAGGAGTCGGAACACCCTCGGTCCCGATAAAATCACCAACGCCCATCGTTTCCTTGATGATGAACCATGCGTCGTCCGGGATTTTCCCGTCTTCCTTCGGCTCCATCTCCATAAAGACATAGCCCGGATAAAGCTTTCTCTTGTGAACCCGCTGTTTTCCGCTGCGGATCCGCTTTACCTGCTCGACGGGAACCACTATCCGCCCGACGGTTTCAATATTCTCAACCTGCATCTTATGAGTAAGCGAGTCGCGGACCTGCTCTTCCTTGTTCGATGCCACACGTAATACATACCATTGCATTTCCATAAGCTCCTTTTCCTAAGCAAGTATATCAATATATGTTAAAAACATACCTGAAAAGGATCTGGAACAGCATATCCGTCACCCACAAAAGAACCGCAAGAATCGCCACTACTACGATAACAACTATAGTAGAAGCAATTATCTCATTTTTGCTCGACCAGCTTACCTTCTTGACCTCGCCTTCAGCGGAGATCATAAAATCCGCTATTTTAGGCTTGTTAACAAGATAAAACACCACCAGGCCGAGCACCGCGCAAACACCGGCCGGCACCATCGACTGAACCCAGATATTGCTGCCGGTAAGGCTCTGATAAAGCCTCCAGCAACCGATGGCAATGATCACGAAAAGTATTATACCGGTCCAAAGCCTTGTATAATAACCTTGCCCGCTCTTGTATATTTTTAATTCCATGTCTTTACCTTATTAACTCGCTTTCTCTCGGAATTGACCATCCGTTGCCGCACCGGCCTCTCCGTCGGCCGACTAACAGGCCACGAGGGATTCGAACCCCCAACCTACGGTTTTGGAGACCGTTGCTCTCCCAATTGAGCTAGTGGCCTAAAGACTACTTACGCCTTATCTTATGCTCGGTCCGCTTGCGTTCGTTCTTGCAGTACTTCTTAAGCGTAAACTTCGGCACACCGCCCTGAACGTTTACTTCCGTTCTGTAATTTCGGTTGCCGCAGTCTTTGCATTCGAGCCAAACATATTCTCTTTTTGCCGCTTTGGCCATGATGCCCTCTCGAAAAAACCGTCATCCGAACCGTAAAACAGCCCATCCGACAGAAAGGATCGGCGCCCCGGCCTGTGCCGAAGCGCCGTCAATTTCGGTTAATAATTACTACTACTCAAGAATCTTCGTTACAACACCCGCACCGACGGTTCTGCCGCCTTCACGAATAGCGAAACGAAGCCCGTCTTCCATAGCGATCTTCGAGATAATTTCAACTTCCATCTCGATGTTGTCGCCCGGCATACACATTTCAACTTCCTTACCTTCACGGCTCTGTATCTTGTTGACCGCGCCGGTTACGTCCGTCGTACGGAAGAAGAACTGAGGCCTGTAGCCTGCGAAGAACGGTGTATGACGCCCGCCTTCCTCTTTCTTCAATACGTATACCTCGGCGATGAACTTTGTATGAGGAGTGATCGAACCTGGCTTTGCGACAACCTGGCCGCGTTCGAGGTCTTTCTTTTCAACACCGCGAACAAGAAGACCAACGTTGTCGCCCGCCTGACCCTCGTCGAGAGTCTTGTTGAACATCTCAACACCGGTTACAGTCGTTGTGCGAACCTCGTCGCTGAGACCAACGATCTCAACCGAATCACCAACACGGACGATGCCTCTTTCAATCCTGCCTGTGCCGACGGTGCCACGGCCCTTGATACTGAATACGTCCTCGACAGGCATCAGGAAGTCCTGGTCGACAGCACGTTCGGGGATCGGGATATAATCGTCAACTGCTGCCATAAGCTCGTCGATGCACTTGCAGGCCTCATCGTCCTTGCCCTCGGACTCCATAGCTGCAAGAGCGCTTCCCTGGATAATCGGAATCTCATCGCCGGGGAACTCATACTTGTCAAGGAGCTCGCGAAGTTCCATTTCAACCAGCTCGATAAGCTCAGGGTCGTCAACCTGGTCAACCTTGTTAAGGAAAACCACGATCTTGGGAACGTTCACCTGGCGGGCCAGGAGGATATGCTCACGGGTCTGAGGCATGGGACCGTCGCTGGCGGCGACAACCAGAATTGCACCGTCCATCTGGGCGGCGCCTGTGATCATGTTCTTTACATAGTCCGCGTGACCGGGGCAGTCAACGTGAGCGTAGTGACGGTTCTCCGTCTCGTACTCTACGTGTGCCGTGTTAATGGTAATTCCGCGTTCTTTTTCTTCCGGGGCGTTGTCGATCTCGTCAAATTTCTTCGAGCCGAAACCGTACTTTTGGCCCAGCCGCATAGTAATCGCTGCGGTAAGGGTGGTTTTACCGTGGTCAATGTGCCCGATTGTCCCGATGTTCACGTGTGGTTTGGTTCTTTCAAAAACCGCCTTAGCCATTGTTCATTAACCTCCTGACTAATTTTATTGTCCTGGTAATTTATTTACATTTATTTAACAATATCCACATTAAAACGGGAAACGTCTCCCGCCTCATGCCGGTACGCTTCTTTCAGCTGCTGACGGGATTTGAACCCGTGACCTCGTCCTTACCAAGGACGCGCTCTACCGGCTGAGCTACAGCAGCGATTTCTTTTAAAAACATAACGCCCCTGGACAGCACAAAGGCCTGACCAAAAGGGTGCGACGACTAACCCCCCCTCTTACGTGGGGAGTCTCTGCATTATTGTAAATAAAGGAGTATAAACGCATAGACACAAAGTTCAAACAGATTTTTTGCAAAAATTTCAATTTTTTTATTTTTTTGATATTTTTACTAACAGTGCCGCTGTTGGCGACTCCAGATATCCGGTTAATGGTTCACCTGATTTTATCCGCCTGAAAAAATGTTGTATGTCCTTATTAACACTGAAATCGAATTTTACTGAGGAGAAACTTACTGGTGACGGGCAATTATTAGGATCACAACTTATTCGTAAAAGGCCGCAAGATTGAATTTAAGCTTCCTGGTTTCAGTTGTCTTCTCTTCGGGCTTGTCTTCGGTTGCAAAAAGAGTGGTCGTGTTTTCCCAGGTAACATCCCAGAACATTCCATCTTCGGAAACAGGACCTGTTAAAGTATCCTCGAATTTACCTTCCATAGAGCCGTTGGGAAACTGGATTATGAACTGTTCTATCACTATTTTGACGGTCAGTTGGTTCTTTTCGTGATCAAATTGCGCATAACATGGGCCGAGTATGTATGTCGCCTGGCCGCCTGCTCTCCATTGCTCGGTAAACCCGCCCTCAGCAGTAATGACGTCAAATCCCATAAAATGCCTGAATTTAGGTATTTCGCCCTGCGGTGTGATGACGAATATCCACCTGTGTTTCTCGTCAGACTCCCACCTGCCTGCCAGGTAAGGCGGGAAGTCCGGATCAGCTCTGTCTTTGCCGGTGTTCAGTATATCATTTTCAGAAGTTTTGGGGGTATCCAGGTTATTATCGCTGTTTTTGACATCCGGCTGACAACCGCAAGTCGATAAAAAAAGCATCGCTGATATTATCAAAATAACTCTGTTCATAAATATCCCGTAAAGTTAAAAATAGTGAATTTACAAGCTATAAAATATACCCAAACAGTGCATATGACAAGGAAATTTTTACCCCCCTGCCAGGTTCTGAAAACGGATAAACAAAAAAGTTGCTATTGTAGGAAAAATTGGTTTTAATCTTTTTATGTTTAACAAAATAACGATAATCGGTGACGGTGGAATGGGCACGGTATCTGCAATGATACTTTGCGAGAAGGGGCTCGATGTGACGATGTGGGGCCATGACAGGGATATATTGGCTCAAATCGCCCGGGCAGGGGAAAATGTCCATTATTTTCCGGGCTACAAGCTGCCTGACTCGCTGAAGTTTGAATCTGAAGACAGCAAGTGCATGACCGGTGCGGAGCTTATTTTAAGTGCTGTCCCCTGCCAGTTCGTTCGTACTGTTTTTAATCGTCTAAAGGCCTATGTGCCTGCGGGGGTTCCGTTTGCGGGGGTTACAAAAGGAATCGAAAATAAAAAGCTGCTGCGTCCCAGCGAGATAATCTGCGATGTGATCGGCAGGGAGGTCGGGTATGCAGCTCTTTCGGGCCCGACAATAGCAGACGAGCTTGCCCGTAAGATGCCTGCAACTATTACCGCTGCCTGTCCAGACGCAGACCTTGCAGAGCGGGTCCAGGAAACTTTCAGCACGGATTATCTGCGAGTTTACACAAACACGGACATT
This sequence comes from uncultured Pirellulales bacterium, assembly GCA_964628195.1. Classification (GTDB taxonomy): domain Bacteria; phylum Planctomycetota; class Phycisphaerae; order Sedimentisphaerales; family Anaerohalosphaeraceae; genus CAZVPF01. Next base: position 34,587 of record CAZVPF010000008.1, read on the forward strand.
GTCGGCGTGGAACTTGCCGGCGCCATGAAAAATGTTATCGCCATAGCCGCCGGGATAATTGACGGTGTCAATGCGGGGGATAATGCAAAGGCTGCCCTGGTCTCGCGGGGTCTTGCAGAGATGTCGCGTCTGGGCGAAAAAATGGGTGCAGACGAACATACCTTCGCCGGGCTTTCCGGCCTGGGCGACCTTGTAACCACCTGCATATCGCCCTCCGGGCGAAACAGGTCTTTCGGCCAGCGGCTGGGCAGTGGTATGACCGCAGCACAGGCCCTCGGGGCGACTTCAAGCGTAGTGGAAGGGGCCGCGACTTGTGAAAGCGTGCTTGAACTTGCGAAAAAACACCATGTAGAGATGCCCATTACCGAGGCTGTGCACGCTATTATCAAAAACGAGAAGTCAATTGAAAACGCCATTCATGACCTTATGACCCGCAGCTTAAAAGCCGAATAACCCGGAATTTAAGCAAATACACTCCTGTTGAAAAAAAAGCCAGATCCTGGTATCAGAATCTGGCTCCGGAGGAGGGTGATGAAAAGGTTTATTATTTCAAATATCTATCTATATATTCGTCAAAATCGTTAAATTTGTTCGAATAAATTTTCAGCATGAAACATTAATTCCCAGATATCGTCAACAATCACCGCTTTTGCAAACCTGGTCTTATTGAAATCGTCATCAAGAAGCACTACGCAAGAGGTCGATGATATGTTCCTTGGGTTAAAGTTTTCTATTCGTTTTGGCTCGATAACAGGCACCTGGTCACCATGAAGCATTATAAGTCCACCAACTTCGTTTTCATATATCCTGCCCGGACAATAGCAGCATCTCCCGATATGACTTATCCTTATTCCTTTTGCTGTCTTCTTAATCAGAAATACCGCCAATGACTGCCGCGTGGCAATCTGCACATCAACACCTGCCCCCACACCTAACTTAACCATTTTTATGTCCGCCGAATAAATTGCCGCTTGAAATCCTTTTTTTTATCTTCGGCTTCCTTGACAGTTATTAATTTAGCAAAAAGCGTGCCTTTATAGGACCCAGAAATACTGAAAAACATGTTTTCTGGAAATATCAGCCGCCCGCCGGGGTATTTATGGTATAATTGACTTAATAAAAAAGAGTTACAAGACATCCTTATTAATATCAATTTTGAGAATTTTTATTTTGACTTATAAAATCAGCTTGAAAAGAGGATTTGATAGCGGATGAATATTGCATAACATTCTCAATATTGCGAAACAGTTCGCAATTGTGACAACAAACAAGCGTTTACAGGTAATGTATTGATAGATTTGTTCAATCATTATTTAATCCGGAGCGTATAATTTCTACTAAACACGGCTGATAATTGTTGAGTAAGGTACTTAGATAGTTTACTATGTCGGCCCGCGATTATAAAGATCAGGAGTGATGAAAATGAAAAGACATATAAAATACATGGTTTTGCTGATGGTCCTTGCCGGAGCTTGCTTTTGCAGCGCAGATTCATCACCCAAATCCGATGAGTCTGAAAACGCCAACGACCCCAAACAGGGACCCAAAATTGAACTGGGTTACAGGGAAAATAATTTTACCCGCAACAGCATTGAAGATTTTATGTATTTTGTACCTATGATATCGCCTGTTAAGGTCACCATCGAATCCAGCATGGACAACAGCCAGTATGCTGTAATAAAGGATTATAAAAAAGAGCAAACCGGCAGCAGTTTTAAGGTTTACTGCGAGTTCGAGATGAAAGGCCAGGGGTCCTATCAGAACAATTTCGACCCCGCATCTATTATAGAAAGGGGTATACGGCATTTCGATAAACCAAAACCTTTAACCAATATCCTCGAGTATATCAAGTTTGAAGGTGCCGGAACAGGATCGCTGGTTATTCGCGGCAGCTACAAAGACGGTGAAAAGATTGTCGAAGCTGTTGATGTGAATTTCAACGCTGGCGGCGGCAGGAGCCCGGTCACCGTAGGTCTTTACAGTGTAAAACCAAATAAAGAAGGCGAGTATCTTTATAAAAACCGTTACGACTCAAAAGTTGCAAGAATTAACAAGCTTACCTTTCGGCGGTATGCGGATGAAAAAGTGCCCGAGATGGGCATAGAGTTGAATTCTTTCGGAAAGAATGAACAGGACGCAGGTTCGCTTTGGGGCGCACTGAAAGGTGCCATCGCCAACCTTTTTATTGACCCCCTTGAGGTCAATCCCAAAGGCAATAAATCCATGCTTGATTTTGGACTTGCTCTTGCGAACAAAAAAGACATGTTCCAGTTTCCACACGCCGAGAATCTCGTTGAGACCGACACCAAAGTCGCGGAAGCAGACGAAGGCGAGTCGACAGGTTAATAGCTGTTGGCGCGGTTAAATGACGCAGTAATAGAATGTTAGAACAACCTGCTTTTTCTTTTTTCACTTTTAGGTGCAATTCTCGCCATTGTGATCGAACTTTTATTGCGTGTTGACTCATTGGCGATAAGAATATGAATCTCGTGGTCCTCGACGGCTGAATATATGTTCGATGGCGCGTCGCCGGTTTTAAAGGTTCCGATTTTTCGCGGCCTGAAAGGCACGGTGATGTCCATACACAGCAGTTTGTCCTGATGGTAGAGGCAGACGAAGCAAAGCAGGCGGTGTTGAAAATATTCAAGGGAAATGTCGGTGGGGTAGCACCTTTTTTTCCCGTCGTCGTCTTTGCCGAACAGCAGGGCGTTTACATCTATCCTGGACAGCAGCTTAGTTTTTCTCTGGGGGTCAGTTTCGTCCAGTGAGAAAAGACTGACCGACTGGCCGACGTACATGCCTTTATGCTTTCGCCCTCTTTCTGCAATTGCTACAAGGGGCAGGAGTTTGTTTTCAGGCTTGGAAATATCTATAATATCAACGCCTGCAGGATCCGAGCCGGGGGGCAGTTTCAGGGCGGCTGCAAATTTGGGCTCCTGGTCGGTTGAAAGCAGAACCACGGTATCCGAACTGGGGCAAAGAACAGCGGCAGTGTCGGAAGAGGGGGAAAATTTTATCACTTTCGGAAAAAAGTTGGTGTCCGCTTCGCCGACAAAATCCGCAATTCGGCCTATCTCGGTCAGTTTCTGCCTGTTCTGATAGGGCCTTGCGTTGATATTTATCGATGTAATATCGAAAGCGGCAAGCGAGGCGTTGTTTTGATTCTTTTCACCGGCAAAACCCACAACAGCAAAACGCCCGTCCGGGCTTATTGCAACCGCAGAGGGTCTTTGCGAGATATCCTGGTCGAGTATCATATCACCGGCATTTTCGTTGCCGGCAACAGCGGCAAAGAGCTTGCCTTTTCCAGCGGGCATGCTGTCAGCGGCTGTCCATATTACATAGGGCTTTGACGGGTGCATTGCAACACCCGTTGGGCTATAGTCCATCTTTATACCCATGTAGTTAGTGCCGAGATCACACGGGATCATTAACGCCGGTTTCGTAAAACTGACGCGATACAAATCTATTGTTTCGTGGGCGTCGTTGAGCGCTGCCAGAATACTGCTGCCCGGTTTGAAAGCGAGCCTTGAGGCATTGCCGGAATCGGGAACCTCCGCTTCGAACAGAATCTCGTAATCGAATTCAATTTCTGCAAAAACCGCCGAACTGCCTAAAAGCAATCCGGCGGCAATAAACGCGAAAACAAATTTTAAGTCAGCCAAATTCATAAACCAGTTCAGCTAAACCAAGAGCTTTTTAGGGCTCTTATTTTTTCGATACTACCAGCGCACCCCACGGCTGGAGCGGCGGGACCTTAACTGTTATCTTACCGTCGAGCACGTAAGCGGGCAAATGTTGTTTTTCCACAAGTGAAGAATAATTTTTCGTCCGTTCTGCGATAGCGTGGGCCTGCCTGTTGTACGGTTTGGGGGTAAGGAGCATAAAATCAAGCTTTTCTGCCGGAAGATCGAAAGCTTTTGGGCTTATGACAACGCTGAAAGGTTCCCCTTCGCTTCGTTTCAGGTTTTCCATGCCGCGAACGTATTCATAAATTTCCTCGCCGCTTGCAAGTTCCCAAACGTCGCTTCCCTTTTTGCCGGGCACGACCTGCGACTTACCCCAGTCGATAAGGTGCACGACCACCGGGCTCTTGCCTGAATAGGCCCCGGTGCGAACAAAAGCGCATACTTCGTTTTCGGTGTTCTCGATGTAAAGAGGCTTGTCTTTCTCTCCAACACCTTCGGTTAGTATGCCGGTTGTGCTGTAGTCATAAGCTCTTTCGTAACCGTCAAGGTAATCACAAATCCCGCGAATGAAACCGAAGGTGGCTGCGTAGTCTTCGGGCTCGCCGAAGAACCTGCCCGCCCCGTCCGGTGTCTGCTCGAATGTGTCCCAGGGAACCATTCCCAACGCACCGTTTGCGTAAAGCGTCGCGACGACCTTGGTATCCAGCGCCACCTTTTCTTCATGGATAACTTCAAGCCCGAGCAGTTTCGCGCTGCCGGTTATCTGGAACTTTCCGAGCTGTTCGGCGAGCATCATCCTTTCACGCAGATGCTGAGGGTTTGCAGAGACCATCATAAGCTCAGATATGCCCATGTCGAAAAGCTGCTGCAGCGGCTCCCATTTCTGGAACGAACCGTTATTGCAGCAAACTGGTATATCCCAGCCTGCGTATTCCTTTATGTCCTTAATGAGCTTTTCGAAAAAGACCAGCGAAATATCTTTCCAATATTGGTACCAGTAGTCCTTGAACGGCCCTTTATACTTATAGGAGAAATCATCACCGATCGGGGCGTTTTTCGCGAGCAGGTACTCTTTATAGTTAAAGCTCTCGATGTCATCGATGCCGAGCTCTTTGAGTTTCTCTGCCGGCACATTCTCGGCAAGCCATTTGGTAAAACCCGCCACGCCTGTCTCCGTAAAGCCTCCGCCGCATGTGCTGACGGCGAGGAAGTGGTGGTCGGGTGCGTCGCGCTGGAGAAGGTCGCAGCCCGCGTCGACGAGCTTTTTGTAGAACTCAAGGTGGCCGTCATAATACTCCGGGTTGGATATGTCGCCGATAAGCTGCGGGTCCTTCCATGTGCGGATAAACGCCATCACCGACGGCTTGCCCTGGATATCTGTCATTACGAGCTTGGTCTTCCAGTCGACCAGGGCCCTGTCGCCTATCCAGCAGGGGATATGCTGGGCACCGGAGCCGCAATATGTATACCCCATTTCATGGAGCTTCTGGACGGCGTTCAGCTCGCGTTCGGTGAACCATAAATACGACCAGTCGATGCGCGTCAGGTGGAAGGTCGGAGCCACGCGGAAAATATTTTTATCGTCTTCGTAGGGCACGTCGCGGATTGTGAGCGTTCGCATTGAAACGTCGCTGTAATTTGGAAAGTTTGTTTCCCATGTCCGCGGCTGGGTCATTTCATGGAAGACAGAGTAGGAGGTGTCTCCTTTTTTGGCGGTAATATCAGAGCAGGCGGTCAAAAGCAGCGCGGCGATCATAAGTGCTGCAATGATGATGAGACGGCTGAAAGTTTTGCGGTTTTCCATTTTTTCCCTTTCAAATATGTGACTATTTTTACGGTTTATATTTCCTGCCTTTTTCGAGGAAATAAAGGATTGTTTCGTATTCAATTTCCGGCGGTTCGGAATGGTCGGTGTGCAGGATGTATCCGCCGCCGTTTTTCATAACATACTCGACTTTTTCAAATTCCTTGTCGATCTGCTGCTTGTCGTTTGCCGTGAGGGTCCGAACATCAAAGCCGCCGAAGAACGCTATTTTGTCTCCGAATTTGTCGAACAGGGTCGGCAGGTCCATGCCTGCTTTTACTTCCATCGCCTGGAGGCAGTCCATCCCGGCCTCGATAAGCCCCGGCACCAGCGGTTCCACAAAGCCGCACGAGTGCACCATAACCTTGCATCCGATGCTGTGGGCGTGGTCGAAAAGCAGCTTATGTCCGGGCAGCATTATCTCTTTATACATCTGCGGAGACATGAAAGGTTTTTGCTTGAAGCCCATGTCCTCGAAGTAGAACATACCGTCGGGCTTGCCTGCTTTTTCAAATAGCACGTCAATGTGATTTATCGTAAACTGTGCGTATGTCATTACCATGTCCCTTACCCAATCCGGGTCCATGGCCATTCCCATCAGAAGGTATTCGTGACCGCAAAGTCTTGTCATCTGCTCGAACGGTGCCAGTTCGGAACGGTGCAGGAACCTGTCGTTTTGGGCTGCGATTTTTTTTTCGGCTGCATATCCATCCACATCGATCCTTCTTTCGTCAAACTCCGTCAAAAAAGGCTTGGCGTGCTTTTCCCACGTCGCCCTGTCCTTGACCAGAAAGTCCACGTGTTCGGGTGTGCTCTCATGTGCTTTGTGAACCCGTAATTTTGCCCCGTTGCCGTCGAGTACGAGCTTTGTCTCTTCGGTTTCCTCAAGGATTTGCGGCTCGAAGTCGAGGTTTGCTATAAACTGCACCGCTGCTCCGGCGCGTCTCATATCCAAGTCAAAATGTTCCCAGAAATCACGGTCCGGCAAATGACCCTGCTCTATCCATTTGACCAGCGCCGATTCCCATGGTGTAAGTGAGACAGGCATCTGCCCGCCATTGTCGCGGTTCAGCGCGGCTGTAACTTTTTCTATGCTTGTCATAAAGCCTCTGTGCTAATAATTATTTATTATTCCTGATATGTTTGTAAATAAGCTATTCTTCTCTGCCTATGGGCAAAAAGGGTATCATACAAATACCCGGTATCGCCGCGACAGCCGAGACCAAAAACAGCATTTCATAACCTATATGCTCCTGCATGATGCCGCTTATACCCGAAGGCAGGAAAAAACCGAGACTCATGAGCGCAGTGGAAATAGCGAAATGTGATGTTTTGTGCATTCCCTTTGCGATAGCGTGCATGAAGTAGAAAAATGCGCTAAAACCCATCCCGTAACCAAGGCTTTCGATGCATACCGTAATGAAAACCGCCCGGTTGAAGGTATATCCCCAGAAAGAGAACTCGACAAAAGTCTGGATCTTTGCGACATACCAGTACAGCAGGTTCGGAGCGCTCATGCAGATCGCAAGTATGACGAAAGTTCTTTTGAGTCCCCATTTTTTGATTATCCATCCGCCGAGCAGTCCGCCGACAATGGTAAAAGGCATATCGGCAAATGCGCGGATCATCGAGACCGAGGCAACGTCAAGTGCGTAACCACCGGCGTCGACGGGGTCCATGAAGAACGGCGGGGCCATTCTTCTAAGCAGCCCTTCACCGAAACGGAATATGAAAATGAAAATAATTACCAGGGCGACTTTGTTCATGGTCAGGTAGTCTTTGATAGCCTCCAGAAGAGGGAAGCCCTTGCTGTCCCTGACCGGTTTGTCGTCGGCGGCTTTGGGCAGGCAAAACAGGTTATAAATCGCTCCTAAAAGCACAAGCCCTGTCAATATTCCGTACATCCAAATCCAGCCGACTGTTTTACTGTCCTGTGCCTCGTTGACCCTGCCTGCGAGATTAATGAGCAGGGCGATTGTGGCGATTATTCCTATTCTTATTGCCGCAGTCTTTACCCCAACGAAACCCGCCTGTAATCTCGGCGGAAGAATGCGGATATAGTAACCGTCAATGGCGATGCGGAAAAAGGAAAAGATAATCGCAAGCCCGAGAAAAGCGATCACCGACATCGTTGTAAAAGCAACCTGTATATAAAGAGTAAAACCTATAAACGCTGTAAACAATGTAACAATGAAAAAGAACACCACGGTCAGGTTTCGCTTGGAGCCCCACTGGTCGACGAACGGCGCCCATAAAAACGCCATCGTAAGCGGCAGGTGAATGAAAGAAAGGTACCCGATAAAGGCGTTGGAGTAACCCATGTCCTTATACATAATGGTCACACCGTCCTGGAGCACACCTCCTTCGATAACGCCCTGAATGAGGTATATCGCAGGTATGAAAATCCAAGGGCTTGAGAGAATTGCCGCGGCCAGGCCTTTTTTCTCCGCGCCGACGTCCCTTATCATACCGCGCGAGTCAAGAGCCTGTGCCACACCCTCGTTCTGTTTTTTGGGCTGGGTGCTGTCGCCACTGTTTTCCGCTTTATCCATTCAATTTCCTTTCATTATGAAAAAGCACGCCCCCTGAACTGCTGATACATACCCGCTGTCATAATTATACAATAAACTCATGACAGTATTAAACCACATCCATGTTTGACATGTCAAGAAAAGACCCATAAAAAAAGCCGGGTCACCATTAAATGCCCCGGCTTTGATGTGTGCAATGGCGGTTTTAGTTGTAATTCGCCGAATACGGGTTGCACTTGCCCGGATCGGCTGATTCTTTAGTTCTTACACAAGGCTCAAGCCTGTTTTCGCCTGCTTTATCAAGGTTTGTTTCGGCAGATTTACAGCCCGATAAAACCATAACAGTCAATAACATAGAACAAAACAGTATATCAATATATCTTTTTTTATCGGAATTCATCTTAATTCAATAAATACTATCCCGCATGATGCTGTGATGTTCGGGACAAAATTTCAAAAGGTCCCATAAAACAGAACATGTCCATATTTTTACACTTTTAACTGTCGTTTTAATATCATTTCAAGATTTCAGGAAATTGAAAAAAATTACTTCGGTCGCCCCATTATTATGCCGATGTTTTATTCGGCTTAAGTACCGCAGACCGGATTTCGTTTTTCCGGTAAATTAAATCAGTTCTGCCCGACAGGCAGCAAACGGGAGATCGATATGTTTGAGATATTCGGACTCAAAAAGAAACAGGATAAGATAAAGATACTTGTTGTGGACGATGAGCCTAATATTGTCCAGACACTTCAGGACCGCCTGGAGATGAATGAATACAACGTCGTTACCGCAACCAACGGCAAGGAAGGGCTGGATACGGCACTTGCTGAAAAGCCGGATATAATCCTGCTTGACGTTATCATGCCCATTATGGACGGTCATGAGATGCTCGAAGCCCTGCGCAAGGAGCAGGACGGCAGGGATATCGCGGTAATAATGCTCACGGCCAGAAGCCAGATGCAGGATATCGCCCGAGCCAACGCATGCGGCATCGAGGATTACATCGTAAAACCTTTTGATCTCAGTGAGCTGCTTGAGAAGATCGAGAGTATCGTCGAGAGTCGAAAGGCAGCGGCGAAATAATACGGGACACGAGGATCTCGGGGTAAGAGGAAAATCTAAGCCGGTCAGTGCCGGCTTATTTTATGCGCGGCGCGACCCTGTGCCGGCTGATAATATCCGACCAGTCAACGGGCTGTTTGTTCAGTTCGAGCAGTTCGGCGGAGATTATAACCCATTTCAAGGCGGGGTTTTTGACGAAAGTCGTCTTTGTCTTGGCGAATACTATCTGCGGCCCTTGGCCCTGAACAAGACTCGGGGCAAGATGCACAACATGCTCTGCGGTTACCGTCGCAAGGTTTTGCTCTGTCTGCATTTCAAGCGTTTCATAACGCGCCTTGATTTTCTCCGCAACAGGGTCCTTGAGCACGGTCCGGACAGTGAGCATCAGTTCATCCTTGTTGTCGTGGATAATGTCCGTATACTCAGGGTGGATGTGCTGTTCTATCAAACCGGGGCTTTGCTCTGTGACGGCGCGTTTGAGTTTGTCGAAAATTAATTCAACCTGTTCGGAATCGGTTTTAACGAGGTGATCCACCGCAAAAGCGGAAACGAAAACTACGAAAGACACAAGCAACGTCGTTCGCGGCACCTTGCCTGGTATAAACTGCCTCGCCGCTTCAATAATCACAAGCAGCACAGCCGCTGTAATGATCAGCGGCCAGGGTGACTGGTATATCGCATTCATAGTTTCACCGGATTTAACGTCAGTTTCTAAGCGCGCGTATCGGTGCCGGCATCCTGCCTTTGCGGGCGATAAAATCGTGCGAAGCCTTTTTCGCGACCTTCATAACCGGTGCCGATCCGAGCAGCCCGCCGAAGTGGACTATCTGTCCTGCTTTTTTGCCCGGTGCCGGAATAACCCGCACACTTGTAGTCTTGTTGTTTGCGACACCTATTGCAAGCTCGTCGGCGATTATCGCAGATATCACGTCGGCCGGAGTGTCCCCGGGTATCGCGAACATGTCCATGCCCACCGAGCAAACGCTTGTCAGGGCCTCGAGCTTTTCGAGATTGAGCGCTTTTGATTTAACGGCACGGATCATTCCTGCGTCTTCGCTTACCGGTATGAAAGTCCCCGAAAGCCCGCCCACGTTGCCCGATGCCATCGAGCCGCCTTTCTTAACGGCGTCTATGAGCAGTGCAAGGGCGGCCGTAGAACCGGGCAGGCCCATTCGAGACACGCCCATCGCCTCGATTATCTCGGCGACCGAATCCCCTGCTGCGGGTGTGGCTGCGAGAGAAATATCGACAATCCCGAACTCGACCCCGAGCATCGACGCTATCTCCCTGCCGATAAGCTCGCCGGCACGTGTAATCTTAAATACCGTCCTCTTTATCACCTCCGAAAGCTCGGTCATATCTGCATGGGGGTTCTGGTCGATAACCGCTTTGACCACGCCAGGGCCTGAGATGCCGACATTCAGTGAAAAGTCGGGCTCGCCTATCCCGTGATGAGCCCCTGCCATAAACGGGTTGTCCTGCGGCACATTGGCAAAAACCGCCAGCTTTGCACAGCCGATACCGTTACCGCTCTTCGCGGCGATGTCCTTTATAACATGGCCTGTCTTTTCTATCGCGGTCATATTCATTCCAGCGTCGGTCGTGGCAAGGTTTAAAAATGCGCAAAGTCTTTTCGTTGCCGACAGGGCATTGGGCAGCGCATTGATAAGGTTCTCGTCTGCCGCTGTCATGCCCTTTTCAACGTGTGCGCCGAAACCTCCGATAAAGTCGATGCCGATATCAGCCACAGCCCTGTCAAGCGCCCTGGCAAGCTTGACCGCGGTGCTTACGTTTTTCGGCAAAGGCTCAAGCAGCAGCGCAGCAGGTGTGATGGATATCCGCCTGTTGGTTATGGGTATCCCGTACTTTGCCTGAAGCTGGTCGGCGTATTTCTTGAGCTTCCTGCCGTTTTCGGAGACTTTCTTATGAACCGAACCGGCAAGCTCGCCGATGTCCCTGCTCATGCAGTCCTTCAGGTTTATGCCCAGCGTAACCGTCCGGATATCCAGGTGCTGGTGCAGGGTCATATTGACTGTCTCAAAAACTTCCTCAACCGTTATGCTCATATTCACACCCTGTGCATCATTTTGAATATCGTTTCGTTCTGGAACGTTATGTTAAGCTGCATTTCCTTGGCGATCCTGTCAAGTTTCTTTTGAAGGGTCTCAAGCGAAACCGTCGCCTCGACGAGATCGCAGGCCATAGTCATCACGAAATACTGTTCCATAATCTTCTGGTTGACGTCGACGATGTTGATATTGAGCTTTGCCATAGCGGTTGCGAGCCTGGCGATGATTCCGACCTTATCGACACCGGTAACGGTGACGATAAATATCTGGGACTGGTTTTTAGCGGGCATTTTCGCTCCCTTTACAATTAAAGTCAATTTCTCTAAGCACCTTGTTCTTGTTGTAATCGGTCATGTTATTATGAAGCGCGGTCACCGTTATGTACCCATCTTCGAGATACGCCGTGTCGTGCGGCGGAGAACCGGAATAAGGAGGCTGACCGGTTATCTGAAAAACGACCCGCCCGTTATTCTTCTCGATGGTTTCATATTTCTCTATATAGGGTATATTCGACTGATCGGCAATCCGAACGCCTTTTGGTTCAGCCTGTCCTATTCGCGGTACGTTAATATTTACGATATCGCCCGGCTGAAGAGGCATGATACGTTTTAGAACATCCACACCCACCCGGCAGCATTTCTTTATATCCGGCACAGTTCCATCCGGCCCGGTCGCCGCACTGAGCGCGACAGCCGGAAGATTTTGTATCGCCGCCTCTGCCGCTGCCGCCACGGTCCCGGAATACCGAACGTTGATACCCACGTTGGCCCCGATGTTGATGCCCGAAACCACCATGTCGATATGACGGTCGACAAGTTCACGAACCGCGAGCTTCACGCAGTCAGCCGGTGAGCCTTCGACTGCGTAGCCGCTGAAGTATTCGGTGGTTACTTTTTCGCAGACTATGGGGCGCAGAGTTATCGAATGGCTCTGGCCGGATCGGCAGATATGCGGAGCCACGACGGTCACATCCGCAAAATCGGCAAGGAGGTTGTAAAGTGCGCTCATGCCGGGCGCATGTATTCCGTCGTCATTCGTCAGCAAAATGTGCATTAAACAGGACCCTTATAAATACTGATCATTTTCAGCGATTTTAATCCATAACGAACCGAATGTCAATTGACCTTGAGGCCCTTGAAAGATATAATTCGTATATGCGAAAATTTGAGCCCGAAAAGATCGATGAATTTCCGGTTCTAAGCAGCCAGCAGGTCCGCCAACTGGACAGGTTCGCTATCGAACAGCTTGGGGTGCCCGGGGTTGTGCTTATGGAAAACGCCGGCAGAGGTGCCGCAGAGGTCATTCTCGGCTGGATCGCCGAGCACGGATGTTCTACGGTATGCATATTTTGCGGGGCCGGCAACAACGGCGGCGACGGTTTCGTTATCGCAAGACACCTGCACAACGCAGGCCAAAATGTCATCGTAAAAATATGTGCAGAAAGAAGTTCCGTTAAAGGTGACGCTCTTGTCAACCTTGAGATAATCGAAAAGATGGACCTGCCGATACTTTACCCGGATTTAAGCGGTGATATCGCTGCAGGGCTCTCAAAAGTTGGGGGCAAATGTGACATGATAGTAGACGCCCTGTTCGGAACCGGGCTTAAAGGCGCCCTGCGAAGCCCTTATGACGAAGTGGTCAGGTTCATAAACGAAAGGCATATTCCCGTTGTCGCCGTCGACATCCCGTCGGGCCTGGACTGCGACATGGGCGATGCGCAAGGCCAGGCCATCCGCGCCGAAATGACCGTTACTTTCGCCGCGATTAAAAAAGGCTTTGTAAACAAATCAGCCCGGCGGTACACGGGGGACATTTATCTCGCTGACATCGGCGTTGTGCCCGGCAGGATGGGAATGTAAACCCGCGCATAAAAAACTCCCGCATCCAAACGGAAACGGGAGCTTGTAAGCTGCTGTTATTTTCCCACACTTAAAGCGGTGTGCTTTTCTGGGCTATCGTGCTGTATCCGATCAGGTGGAAGAACCTTTCCTGGTTGAATATCGGCACGGCAAGTTCGTTTGCGTTCTGGATAATGCGTTCCCGGCGCTGGTTGTCTTCCTGCGCCTGCTCATACCTGCTTTGGAGCATCGGGTCCTGTTCGAGTTGAGCTGCCGTGGGCTGCGGCATCTGCGAAGCCTCTTCACCGAGCACGACAAAGTCGGTGTTAATATCGACCTTATCCTCGATAGTGCCTCCCCATTTTTCAATAAGCTGTATGACTTTTTCCTTGCCGTCCGGGTCGAGTTTTCCGTCCCTGTCGAAATCAAAGGCGCCTGTAACGACGAACTGGTTGCTGGTATTCTTGTCCCAGATGAGGTTCGCGACAAGGTCCTTGCGGACCACGGGGTTGGTTGGCGTTGATGAAATGATCTTAGCCGCAGAAGCCTGCGGAGTGATCTTGAAAATCTCGAGTTCGGCTTTTCCCTTACCGTCCTCAGGTATCGGCACGCTCGAATCGTAAACCGAGAAAGTCAGCCCCCTGTAAGCGCGATCTTCCGTGCCCACGTCCAGGTAAACAACCCCCGCCGATGGGTCGACGTTGATTATGCTCGCGTCGGCCTTGAAAGCGTCTGTTTCAATATCCGGGCTGGGCTTGATGCTCTTTATCTGCGACAGTGCCACTCTCAAGTCCTGCTGGGCCTGTTCAAGCTGGCTCCTTGTCTGCTGCAGATTGTTCTGCAATTCCTTCAGCTCATCCTGGGCCTGCTCGCGGTTTTCCATGTAAGTTTGCAGTTGCTGGTCAGAGGCCTCTTCCATCTGCTTTTTCAGGTCATCATAGCTTTGCTGAATCTGCTGGGCGTAGGACTGGATCCTTTCGTTTTCCTGCATCAGCTCTTCCTGCTTGGTCTGGATATTCTGCACGTAAATATCGTATTCTTCCTGCAGGTTGTCGAGCAGCCCTTCAAGCTCGTTTGCGCTTTTTCTCGCGTTGTCCAGTTCGGTTTTGAGGTAATCAATTGTATGAACAAGGTCCACCCCTTCCGGGCCGTAAGCTGTCGGCAGGTCCTCTCCGAGTCTTTCATTCATGTCGTTTATCATCATTTTCGCATCGTTGACCTTTACAGATGCAGGTGTGTCCTTGGACATCTGCTTGCCTGTAATGGCCGAGACAAGGTCGTTAAGATACCCGACCGCTGTGCCGATGTAAGACTCGCCTCGCTGGGGCTTTCCGACGAGTTTGCTGAGATTCCGCTGCTCGGCGGGATTGGCAACTTCGTCGAGTGTTTGCTGCATAGACTCGGCCTGTGTTTTGTACTGGTCCACCTTGAGTCCAAAGAACACCGCGGCAGCCAACGCCACAATAAAAAGTGCGACAAAAGTAATTGCCGCGTAAAACGCTCCGCCGGACTGGCTGGGTTTTGCTGGAGGCATACGTAACTCCTTTAATTATATAGATATAATAACGTAATTACTCATATTCTCTGAATTAACAGAACTCAAAGTATCTTTCCGGGAACCGGATTAGTCAACAAAAAAATCACATTTGAAGGCTTTTAGTCTACTCGGATACCCTGCTGCTCAAGCCACTCCTTCATATCCGACATTTCAGTATCGAAAATGTCGTTATCATAATCCTGTTCAAGCTTGCTTATATGACCTGCCAGTTCCGGATGCCCCTCGACCACCTGCGAGACCTTTTTCTCGAACTCCTCGGCAACCATTGACAGTTCCTCATGCTCCACACCGAGCCCCAGAAGAGCGGACAACCTTTTGGTCACAAAATCAATGCACTTGGGGTTGTGCCCCTGGATATAAGCAGGTATTTCGGCGACAAGCGATGTGAAAGAAACATTATTCACGGAAGCACAGTTAGCCAGGTGCGTAACAATGCTCGCCGGGCCTTCGTAGCTTGTGAACCTAAGCCCGAGCTTGTCCATTTCGGGTTTCATCTCCGGGCAGGAGACCACACATGATATTCGCGGCTGCCGGGTGTGCGGGACAAGTCCGGCGACAGAGCCAATGAAATATACCCGCTTTACACCGAAGCTTTCACAAAACTCAAAGAAACAGTCCGTGTAAAGCTGCCAGTTAATATTCGGCTCTTTTCCGAGCATAAAAATCGCGTTGTGCCTGTGCGAACAGAAAAATAAATTTTCGGGCATATCGTATGATTCTATAACCCCGTCTTTGATCTGCACAGAAGGCCTGAAAAGTGCCGATATCTCCATTGTACCCGGAAAGTTGTTTATATAGAAACCGTCAGGGGCTATCTCGGCGATCGGAACCGCGTCGAGCATATCTATCATATACTGAACCGATGAAGTAGAGACATTACCCCCATCCATCCAGCCGGTAAGCCCCATTAGCAGCGACGGGCTTTCAAGAGCGGGCTTATCATGTATAATGAGGTTTTTATGTGTCATATTTCACCTAAACAGAACATTAAGTATAAGTGGTAATAATAACTTATGTTCGCGTGAAATGCAAATTGCAATAATAGGAGAAGTTTTTCTATTAATGAATTTTCAGTGGGCTAATTAAATGTTTGAAAACTTTATTTTGATAGAAATGGATGCATAAAAGCTTTTTCAGCAATAACTTTCAGTCCAATCGTTGATTTTATCATCCGCAGGTCACGGTAGACTCGCCGCTGGCCGCGGTTCACTTTCAACACCGGAGTCTGATGTTTCATAACTCCTGGCCCGTCACCTCCTTCAAACCTGAGTTTTTTATATCAAGCGGAAAACAGCTTGTGACTTTACCCTCTCTGTAACTCATTGCGTCTTTGGCTTTTCACATACAGGCCAGAACACAATATCCAGGTTTTTCTCTTTCCACTTAAAATGTTCCATGCTGCCCCCGTCGTCGAAAAAATTATATCCCGCGCTGTAAAGGACGAAGTCATCGCCGGTTTTCCTGTACAAAAAAGCTCCCTCACCGAACGGGTCATTCGGAACCTCCTCGAGCATTTTATCACAAACCAGCTCGACAAGCTGGTCGGGATACCTGCCATGCCGGGCCTTGTAAAGCTTTAATGCGATCACAGTGCGAAGCGCAGACTCATCAGTCCTTAACCGCCAGTTCAACTGCTGAATCCTGCCAAAGGCAGGGGCCAAAAGCTGCATCATTTTTAAATCCGGCACCAGCTTTGCCCAGTCTCTGTCGTCCCAGCCGATCTCGTGCAGCTCATAAGGAGTTTTGTCAAAGTACCTCGCAACTTCTTTATAAGACCGGTCAACCTGCTCCAATATTTCTTCCTCCCTCGGGAAATCAAACAGTATAAAAT
Source organism: uncultured Pirellulales bacterium (assembly GCA_964628195.1). Lineage (GTDB taxonomy): Bacteria > Planctomycetota > Phycisphaerae > Sedimentisphaerales > Anaerohalosphaeraceae > CAZVPF01. Next base: position 50,973 of record CAZVPF010000008.1, read on the forward strand.
TTTCCGCCAGGTCGCCCCAGCCGGAAAAACCGAACCCGATGCCCTTAAGCAGCATTCGCCCGTCCTCGGTAAAGCACCTTTGCAGCTTGTCATAGAAAAAATACTTCTCAAGCTCGACATCAATAACAGGCCTGTAGGACGGGCCATTCTCACCGGCAAAGAAATCATCTAAAAGCTTTTGCAGTTGCTGTTCGCTAAGCTGAGTTTCGTCAATCAGGTCATATATTTCCCCCACCGCCATCGCCCTTATAGCGACACCAACAAGCTGTTCTATCAAAAGCCCCTTGCCGACCTGGTGCCTGCCGAACTTATTTAAAACAAGCAATTCATCCACAGCCCGATCATATCTTTGCAGGTAGATATCGTAATTGATTTTCAGAGCGTATAATTGCGTTAATCGTCTATATTTTCCAAGCAGCTTCATAAAAGCTTCGTTTGTTGCAATTTGCTCAGGTTTGGCCTGTTCATCGTAAGTAAGCCACAATTCGTAATTATTCCAGTGAAACGGCTTTGCCGCCCCCGCTTCGAGCAGTACAAAAGACGGTTCGCTGTCCTGTAGCGCATTTCCCAATTGCTCGAACATTTCGGGCGTAATATTCTCAGGCAAACGCAGACTGCTGCTCGATACCACTTCGGGCAGTTTTTTATCAAAGTCCTCGTCAAGCGATTCCGCCGCCGCCTTATAGTCATGCCATGCGTTTAATGACTCATCCCTGCCCTGCCTTACCTTTTCAGTAAGCACCTGAGAATAGTCAACCAGTTCGCCCGGCGAGCCGATGCTCAAAGTAAGCACGCGAAATATTACAAACCCGAGGATTACCCCAAGCGTCGCCAGCGTCCTCAGCATAACCTTCACCCACAAAGGCCTGCACCGCTTCTTGCCCCGCCGAATCAGCTTCGCGACCAGCTTCGGATCGCCGAAGTTTTCAATCACCCCTTTTGAAACTTCCTCCCGCGACTGCCCATCCGGACAGTCCCTAAGCGCGTCTTCAAAATGCGCCGAAAGCTCGTTCCGCACATCCTCTCGCACCTTTTTGCGGTAGCGCACGCGTTTTACAACCTCTTCGATAAAATCCCTTACTGGTCCCGGCAGTTCCATCATTGCATCCTTAAAAGCCTAATCTTTTTGCTCCTGCGATTTATGCTTTTCACATACAGGCCAGAACACCGTGTCGCCATTTTCCCGGTCCCACATTTGGAATCTTCCCTTGCTGTCATAAGCGCACCGGCCTCCTTCGTCGGTAAAGTTTTCTCCGACACTGTAAAGAGTGAAACTCCCGCCGTCGAGCTCGTAAACAAGAGCCCCGTCACTGAAAGGATCGTTTGGAACCGATTCGATATAACCAGCCTCTGCCAGTTCATCGAGAGACTGCGGGTAACTGCCGACTTGCTTCTTATACCTCTGAAGCTGCACTACAACAGCCGTCGCTTCATGCGCAGCTTTGAGCTTATACGTATGATCGATTACCCTTTCAAACGCAGGCAGCATGATATGGATAAACGAATACCTGTATCTTGAAACATCCTTGAAAAAATCATCACCGATATCAATTCCCCTCTGTTTCCTCTCAAAAGGTGTCATCTCCTTTTCCTGTATAAGCTGTTCATAATACGCGAGTCCTTTCTTTATGGTATCGGTCCTGTTTGCATGCAGCATTGCCGCGCCAACGACCATCATTGGCGCAAATTCTTCATAATCCCGAAACATTTCTATGCCGTATATGTTCCCGTAATATTTCGGCACAGGATGGCCGCCGAACAAGCCGTTCTGTGTGAAAACATGCTCCACAGTGTCCACGAACAGCAGCTTTTCAGTTTCAAATGCCTTGTCACTGACACCCGTCGGCTGAATAGATTTATGCACTTCGGCAAGCATCTCAAGCTGTCCGTTGCTCAGCTCATATTTATCAACCATGGATATCATCTCTTCGTAAGTCATCATGGATATCGACATACCGACAAGATTTTCAATTAACGTAAGCCTGCTGCTTAAATGCTGCCCGGCCCGAAGCAGCAAGTTGTACTGCTCTATCGCCTGCTCAACCTTGCCCTTCTCAAGCAACCCCCTCGCATGCCATATACCCAGGTAAGAAATTTTTTTATAACAGGCAAGGTTAGGTATTGGAATATTAAGCAGTAGCGGTACATCACCATAATATTCTTCATCCCCCTCGCTCACCTCGCCCACACCGTATTCGACATAATAGTAAGGTTTCCTTGCTCCGCGGTTAAAAGTTTCAAGAGCTTCTTTATTTGCTGCCAGCCACTTCTCAAGCTCATCTCGTTTTTCCGGGGTGTCAATAAGTATTTTGAACCCAAAATACGACCTGGGGACATCCTGCGCTGGTTCAGCATAAAGCTCAGCGGCCTTTACATAGTGCGGCCCCGCGTTGTACTCGTCTCGCAATTCCGGCCGGGCCATTTCGTTCATCCTCGCAAGGTAATTAACGCTCGGCGAGGGCTTGCCGTGTATGAACCAGAGCGTATACAAAATGAATAGAACAATAAATACACCAACGGCCTGCATGAATCGTATTATCGCTTTTTTCCATGCCGGCCTGCACCGCTTCTTGCCCCGCCGAATCAGCTTCGCGACCAGCTTCGGGTCGCCGAAGTTTTCAATCACCGCTTTTGCGACTTCCTCCCGCGACTGCTCATCCGGACAGTCAACAAGCGCATCTTCAAAATGCGCCGAAAGCTCAGCCCGCACATCCCGGCGGACCTTCTTTTTATAACGAACATGCTTAACAATCTGCTCAACAAAATCCTGTGCTGACGGAGGAAGCGGACAATTCTTTTCTGTGTCACTCATGGCTAAAACCTTTCAGAACATCATTACCGTAAGAAGTACGTTACGCCAATGCGGGCCCGCCGCCGAACCCGAACACAAGGTTCACCCCTTCCTGCAGCCTCTGCCACTGAGCCTTTTGCGTTTCAAGATACTGCCTGCCCTTTCCCGTAATCGAGTAATACCTCCTTTTACGGGAAGACTCGTTTTGCTCCCACTGGGCGGCGACAAGCTTCTTCGCCTCAAGATTATAAAGCAATGGATAAAGCGTACCCTTGCCCAGCGACAAAACATCGTTGCTCCGCTGTTCAATAGCCCTGGTTAGCTCATAACCGTACATCTTGCCGCCCGAGAGCACCTCAAGCACAACCACAGGCGCCAAACCCTTTAATAACTGCGATTCTATTTTCATTTTGGTCTCCATAACAATGAAACACAAACTATTAAGTTATACATATTATGTATTGCATACTATGCAAAGTCAAATAAAAAAACAAAAAAAATTCATCCTCACTCAATTTCTTCTGAAAATTGTCCCCTCTTACAGCCGGGTCATTGCCTGGAGCCCCGGAAAAGTTCGTATTTCAGCAGCCGGCACTCGATATTACCGTTATAAAAAACGTATTTACGGCTCGTCTTTAACCTGATATACCTTGTAAGCTCCTTGTTGCCCGAAAGCACATAAGCTGTATACCCCGCACACTTCTGCTTCAAAAAGTCACCCAACCGCTTGTACACATCTTCCAGCTCGCTTGTATCGCCCAGCCTCAGCCCGTACTCCGGGTTAACCACGAGCACCCCCCCTGTCTCCGGGATAGGTGTCTGGGCAAAATCACACACGTCGAAATCAATAAGATGCTCTACCCCTGCTGTTACGGCATTTTGCCGTGCAGCTTCCACAGCCGCGGCATCGATATCGGTCGCAATGATCCTGCCCGCAGCAGGAGCCTGCTTTTCCTTCTTGCGGCATTTGTTTTTTATACTGTTCCAGAGGTTTTCATCAAAACCAATATAATGCCTGAACGCAAATTGCGACCGCAGCAGCGCAGGCGGTTTTCTTAAAGCCATCAGTGCCGCCTCAATTGCGAGCGTGCCGCTGCCGCACATCGGCAAAACAAGATCGCTTTGGCCCTCGTAACCCGCCGCCATCAGCATCCCGGCAGCCAGGTTTTCACGCAGAGGCGCCTTGTGAGGCATTTTACGGTAGCCCCGGTCAGACAGTTTCCTGCCGGATGTGTTCAGATAAAGCCACGCTTTGTCATGTTTCCAGTACAAGTTGACCACAATGTTCTCCCTTTCGGACCCGCTGTCGGGCCTTGCGTGTTTCTTGCGCATTACGCGGTCAACTATCGCGTCCTTGACCTTGAGATTTGCGAACATGGTATTATTTACCGACCATGTGTCGACGTTCGATATAACGCAAAGGTATTCATCTGGGCTGATTATATTCTCCCACGGCACCTGCGAGACCTGTTTATAAAGGGTATCGGTATTGCCGCAGCGGAATTCACGCAGCAGATAAAGCACGCTGTAAGCGGTCCTGAGCGAGTAGTTTAGCTCCATACACTCCTCGAGCGAACCGCGGGTAACCACCCCGCCCGGGTTTGTATCTAGTATTTCAAAGCCCATAACCTCCAGCTCGGCCTGAAGGAAGTCCTTCAGCCCCGGCCCGCATGTCACCAGTATGTTTTTTCGCTCTTTATAGTCCATCGAGGCAATTTAATCTAAACCGCTGGAAAACGCCAATAATACTGGACCTTTAAACAAATAAAAATATGTAAACAAATGTTAAGCTAATGACGAACAGAACTTGACACACGAGCTTTTTTTTACAATAATTGTAAAAATTTCTCGATTTGTTGTAATATTTACTGACAATAACCGTCGTAAATAATGTTTTTTTTACAATAGAATTTACTATATAAGGCTTGGACCATGGCGCAGGGACAGAGAAATTCAAAGCATCTGAGAATTTATCAAAAGATATTCAACGATATCATCAACGGCAAGTACACACCGGGCCAGAAAATACCAAATGAGTTCGAGCTTGCCAAAGCCCACAATGTCTCGCGTCCCACAATAGGCAGGGCTTTAAACGAACTCGTTAAGAAAGGGCTCGTCCATCGCCAGCCCGGCGCCGGCACTTTTGTCAGGCCTCCCCGCGCTGTAGAGGGCAACAAACTCGGACTGCTTATTTCAAAGGCCTGTATTACACCCGTCGAGTTCGGTCATTTCGTAAGTCTATACAGCAGGGTAGTTTCGGAGATGTCACGCTTTGCGAATGAGAGCAACTATTTCATCATTCTAAACGATCTTCCTCTCGGAGATGAAGAACAAACCGCTCAAAACGCGAGGTCGATTTGCAGCCAGCTGGTCGATATGAATGTCAGGGGCGTCTTCTTCATGCCATTTGAATTGTCCGAGGATAAGTTCCATTATAACCTGGAAATGGCAGAAGAAATGAAAAAAGCGGACATTGCCGTCACACTTCTCGACCGCGACATCTGCCATTTCCCCCAGAGAAGCGAGTTTGATCTTGTCTGCATAGACAACTTCAAGGCAGGTTACGACTTAACCAGCCATTTCATAAAAAACGGCTGTAAAAAAATTGATTTCGTCGCAGGGCCCCGGATGGTTTCGAGCATCAGGCAGCGGCTTATGGGTTATAAGCAGGCACTTGAAGATAACGGCATCGAAGTGGACGAGTCTCGCATACATTTTTTCAAGATAAAACCCTTTCAAAAAGTCGATCCTCAAGCCGACAAAGACGCCGTTACTTCAATTCTTCTCGAGATGAATACCGAGGCGATCGTTTGCGTGAACGACAGAATTGCTGCTCTTATCCAGCACCACCTCATCGAAATGGGCATAAAGGTGCCTGACAAAATAAGGCTCGCCGGCGTCGACGACGAGGCGTTTTCCGTGTACCAGCCGGTCAAGCTGACAACAATGCAGCAGCCCGTGACAACTATGGCTTATGAGTCCGTCAGGGCGATGGTAAGCAGGATCAAATACCCCGAGATGCAGGCAAGAAATATTACCATAAGTCCCAAACTCATAGTGCGTGAATCCTGCGGAACAAGGAAAAAATCGGCCGTGGGCAAATAGTCCGGGTTATCGACTTTTTCGTTGGATTTTTTTTATAGCGCCGGTTCCAATTTGTTCTCGACAATACCCGAAGTATTAATACAATACTTCCATGAGAAAATTATACCCATTAAAATTCAGGCCTATTTTTAAAGAGCGAATCTGGGGCGGCAGGAAGCTCCAGGAGCTTTTCGGCAAGGACCTGCCGAAAGGATTGAAGATCGGCGAAAGCTGGGAACTGGCAGACCTGCCTGATGATAAAAGCTGTATAATCAACGGGCATTTTGAAGGTAAAAATATTGCAGAACTGATCAATGACTATGGCCAGGATATAACAGGCGACAAAGACTGCGCGACTCCATTTCCCCTGCTTATAAAACTGCTCGACGCCAACGACGTGCTGAGCGTCCAGGTTCACCCGGATAAGGAAACCTGTGAAAAAATGGGCAAGGGCGAGCCGAAGACCGAATGCTGGTACATAATAGACGCACCGCAGGGAGGGTATATTTATAAAGGGTTCAAACCCGGCACCACAAGGACCAAATTTGCCCAGGCTATTGAAAATGGCACAACCGCCGAGTACCTCGTAAAAGTCGAAGTCAAGCCCGGCCAGTGTCATTTCCTGCCGTCGGGAACACCCCACGCCATCGGCCCCGGACTTCTCATAGCCGAAATCCAGCAGCCCTCCGACACAACTTACAGGGTATTTGACTGGAACAGGGTCGACGCAAAAACCGGCAAACCAAGGCAGCTTCATATTGAAGAGGCTCTCGAAAGCTGTCACTACGACGCCTCCGGTGACAACCTCTCGGTAAACAGCGAGGGAATTCTGGTCGAAGCGGAAGAATTCAATGTAGTTAAGCTGTCCGGCAAAAAAGGCGATAAAATTGATGTCAATAAAGATAAAATGCAGGTTCTGGTTTTTGTCGAAGGAACAGGCCGGATTACCGGACCCGAAGATGAAAACGTTCAATATGTCGGAGGTGACACAATTTTGATCCCTGCACGTTGTAACTGCGAAATTGAAATGGTTGAAAACTCGACTTGCCTGGACTGTACTGTTTAGAGGGCCGGTCTCTGAAAATTAACTTTTTAGATGAGGTTGAAATGACCAAAAAGAGCATTACGATACAGGAAAAGATAAAGTCCGGAAAAGTCAAAGTGGGCATTTTAGGGCTCGGATACGTCGGACTTCCGCTTGCCAGGGAATTCGGAAACGCCGGTATCAAGGTTCTCGGCTTTGATATAGACCCGGAGAAAGTCGAAAAGCTCAACTCAGGCAAAAGTATCATAAAACACGTACCGCATTCAACGGTAAAAAAACTCGTCGACGAAAATCTTTTCAGCGCAACTGCAAATATGTCACGGATAAAAAGCGTCGACGCGGTACTTATCTGCGTGCCCACGCCTCTTACTCAGAACCGCGAGCCTGACATGCAGTACGTCGAGCAAAGCTGCGAAACCATTTCCAGGTATTTGCAGAAGGGTCAATTGATAACACTCGAAAGCACTACCTACCCCGGCACGTCACGGGACCTTATGGCCCCGATACTTGAAAAATCCGGACTCAAGGCAGGCAGGGATTTTTACCTTGCCTATTCGCCCGAAAGAGAGGACCCCGGCAACAAAAACTTCACCACAAAGACAATACCGAAAGTTTGCGGCGGGCTTACAAAACAATGCCGCGATATAGCCTGTGATCTTTACAGTCTCGCGATTGACAAGGTCGTTCCCGTCTCTTCCGTCGAGGCGGCGGAGGCGACAAAAATAATGGAAAACGTCTACCGCTGCATCAACATCGCGATGGTAAATGAATTAAAAATGGTCTTCGACCGAATGGGCATAGACGTATGGGAGGTAATCCGTGCCGCAAGTACAAAACCCTTCGGTTTCAGTCCTTTTTACCCAGGCCCGGGACTCGGCGGCCACTGCATACCGATCGACCCGTTTTACCTTACATGGAAGGCAAGGCAGTACGGTATGCCCACAAGGTTCATTGAGCTTGCCGGGGAGATCAACACAAATATGCCGCATTATGTGATAGAACGCACAATGGACGCGCTGAATGAGCACAAAAAAAGCCTCAACGGTTCAAAGGTTCTTGTTCTCGGACTTGCTTATAAGAAAGACATCGACGACCTGCGCGAATCTCCCTCGATAGAGTTGATAGAGCTTCTGCGTGAAAAGGGTGCAAAGGTCGATTACAACGACCCGTATATCCCCAAAACCCACAAGCAGCGGGAGCATGACCTGCGAATGAAAAGCGTAAAGCTTACCGCGGCAATGCTCAAGAGCTATGACGTCGTACTGATATCGACCGACTATGATTACAAGTGGATCGTCGAAAACTCAAAGCTGGTCGTTGACACGAGAAACGCCACAAACAAAGTCAAAACCGGACGCAAAAAGATTCTCAAAGCCTGATCGATTCCAGGCATACTCGCCGGTCCGGCGTAACCTGAATAGAAAGGGGGCGGCATGATCGACATAATATGGATTATCGGCGTGCTTATTGTGGTTGAAGGCGCAGTGTTCGTGGTTAAGCCCGGGCTCCTTAAATGGGCTCTGCATTTCATCGCCGACCAGGCCGGCCCCGCACTGCCTGCCGTACTGGAAATAGCTGTCGGCATGATATTCCTCGTAACAGCTCTAAAATATGCGACAAGACCTGCGATTATTATCACTTTCGGCATCTTTCTGTGCGCAGCCGGACTTGCGATGCTCTTCATGGGCCTCCAGCGTATAAAGCCCGCCCTGGACTGGCTCGCCGCAAGGGGAAATATCGGACTAAGGTTATTTGCTGTTATTGAGATAATCCTCGGTGCTGTAATTATTTACGCTTCCTAAAGCAAATATTCACAGCCGCTTTTTGCGCAGATATATTTTTTTATGGCTTTCGGGCTCAAAATATTTTATAATATTTTCTTTCGGGATGTACTGCTTAATGTGTTTTCAGGCAGTTTCCGACTTAAATCAGGAGAAGGACTGAGGGTTTTGACAGGGGTTGATTAGTACCGGTGCGATGAAAAGATTTGTACTCATTGTTCTTATAGCTGTTTTAAGCGTAAACAGCATTGTTTTCGCGCTGTCAGGTTCTACGGGCCCAGGCGGCTCGAACGCAATCGCCGCCCGCGATCTCGGATATGACGGCAGCGGCGTCAACATAGGTCTTATCTCCGCAGGCAACCCGCTGGATACCCATCTCGCTTTCGGTTCAAGAGTTGAAAACGTAGACACCCTTTCAGGAATCGAAATCTCCAACCACGACACATGGATGGCCGGTATTGCAGCTTCGCAGGGAACCGCAACCCACCCTGACGATATTGGCGTTGCTCCGGGTGCATTTATCTACGCAGCAGCAGTTGAATACGTAAACTACATAAAATATACTTTAGAAGAACTGATCGAGCCCGAAAACTCCAGGCAGTGCAGGGTTATAATGACCGGCATACAATGGGACAGCGACGGAACCGGACAGGACAGCTACGTCCTTGCCTATGACTATTACGCCGAAGAATTCAACGTCATCTTCGCCAATCCCGCCGGTAACTATCAAACCGGCTTTACTAATATAGAGGCTCCCGGCGATGCGTTCAACGGCATAACTGTCGGCGGCCTGAATGTCACTGACCCCGACGAGTATCTACAGGTCGGAAGCATAAGCCTCTGGGGGCCCACACAGGACGGCAGGAATAAGCCCGACGTCGTCGCACCTTCCGAGGACCAGACAATCCCAACCAACACAGGCATCGATAACTGGTACACCTTCGGCGGCACAACCGGAGCGACAAGTTTCTCAACACCCCACGTCGCCGGCATCGCCGCCCTTATGCTCGACATGGCCGACGACACCCCAACCCTTGACGACAACCAGAACGTCGTAATAAAAGCTGTAATCGTCAACTCCACCTTCTCCAACATAAAGGACAAATACGGAAATTCAACCACCGGTCAGGTCTTCGATAACTACCGCGGATACGGCAGGGTCGACGCCCTGAAAGCTATGCAGACACTTTCAGCCCCGCAGCTCGTGCCGGGCGCTGTCTCAAACGAACTCAGTGGCTGGGCCTTTGAAACTCTTAAAAATTACAAAACTGACAATTATTACATCACTCTTGATAAAAATGAAAGGCTCGTTATAACCGCCTGCTGGAACAGGGACATCCAAAAATCCGGCTCCAGCTTCTATGACGAATATGCCCCGAAGTTCAATATCGACATGACAATCAAGGACCCTTCAGGCCAAGCGATATATTCCGAATCCGACACTGTAAACAACCTTGTAAAAACCGAAATTCTGGCTGACTCAACCGGCACATATCAAATAACACTTAAGAACACAACCTACAAAAGCCGATCCTATGGATTTGCATTTGAAATTGTCGAACCGATCCCCGGCGACCTTGAACCGATAAACTACATCCTGGACATTGAAGACTTTTCCGCTTTTGCAGCAAACTGGCTGAACCCTGCCGCCGATGAGCGCTTCGACCTCGCAGGCGACGAACAGGTAAACTGGCCCGACTTTGCGGTAATTGCAAAACACTGGCTTACTTATAATCCTGAGTATTATCCGCCTTCCGGCTCTCAGGCCCTTCCTGCCCCGGACAGCCCCTGCAAGGATTAGGATCCTCCAATCCTGACTGCACTTGCCCCGTGGGGGTTTCTTGATTGAACTTACACGAACAGCCCCCGCAGCCGGTGGTTTTTCCGGTGAACAGCCTGTAAAAATAGACCGCGATTATCATAGCTGCGAAAAACAAAATCAAACTTACTGCTATTATCTCAAGCATATCGGCCCCCCGATTTTCACTCCGTTACCATTATTTTATGCGCCATGCCCCTGCCCAGCACAAGTCGTGTATCTTTAATCCTTACAACGAACTGCCCTGCTCCGGCGTTTTTTATAACCGCAAGCTTGACGCTCGGAAATATTCCCATCTCCGCCAGCCGCCTGTTAAACTCCCGCCCGGCTGCTATCGAAGACACCTGAACAGTGCTGCCCTGTTTCGCCATCGAAAGCGGAATAATATTACGATTCGGGCTCATATTTGTTCCCCCCGCCCTTCAAGCGGCCCCGGCTCGGCCTGCGAGCGTTGCCGCGACACCCGGTACTTCTCGAATCTCGAAACAAGGTCCCTGCCGCGCGGGTCCCCGTCCTGCAAAAATTCCGTCAGTTCCAGCAGCCCGGCGATTATCTGCGGTCCCAGGGCATGCTCAGCCCGACAGGCCGCAGTTTGCGCCGTTTCTTTATCCACCCCCAAAATCTCCACGAAAAAAGACTTGATAATATCGTGCTTTTTAACTATCACCTCGGCAACTTTACCCCCCTTTTCAGTCAGCGTAATATATCCGTATGGCTTGTAATTCACAAGCCCCCGATCCTTAAGCAGCCGCAGCGCAGCCGTTACCGAAGGCTTTGCCACGCTCAGAACAGAGGCGATCGTTTTGCTCCGCGCAACCTCGCCTTCACGGCAAATATTGTAGATAGCTTCGAGATAATCCTCGAGAGATGCGCTAAGTTTTTTCTGCTTTACAGCTATTTCAGCACCGTTAGTCAAATTTATACAAATCTTTTGTAGCTCTAATATAGTTAGGCCTGCCTAACATTTCAAGCAAATTTATCCTTCAAAGCCGACATTTTTTGAAAAAAATTGATTACCCGCTGCTTTGTGCCTGCGGTTTTGACCGGACATCGCCCGTAAACCGGCAATCCACGACATTGCTCTTCGTGTGGAACCGTATCCGCCTGCCCCTCTCGCCGTAAACCTCAGCGTGAATAACCCTGATTCGGTACCGTTTCAGCACTTCCAGTGCGACTTCCACATTTTTTCTGCCGATATCGCTCGCCCTGCTGCCCGCCCCGGAACCCTTAAAAACCGCCGCACCCCCGAATACCTGGGCCCTGTAATGAGACACATTATTATCGGCATCGAACAGATAGCGGATAATATGCTCCGTTGCCAGATTGCCGAACCTGCCGAAATCCCCCTTAAAATTACTGCCCTGCCTGTCCAGCAGGAAATGATTCATAGCGCTGCGACGGCTTTTAATATTATGAAGGCAAACCGCCACACACGAACCGAGCAGGGTCTCAAGGACCATTTCAGTGTCCGTAATATGATAACAGCCAGGCAGTATCAGTTTCCTCGGTGGTTTTGTCAATATTACCCCCTTACGCAAGCGCAGCGGCAGTTCAAATTTCCAACGAGCGATTCTAAGTTCGGCTTATATTACATTCGGCAAAAAAATTGACCCAATTAATGAATATCAAGCCGTACCGATAATATTTATCGGCCAGGAAAAATATTTTCAGCATTCGCAATATGCCCGTCACCGCTTCGGCGCTTCAGCAGTCAAGGAATACAATATCTTCTGGCAGGGCGACCTCGACGCGTCTGTTGTCGCCAAGTATTTCGGCGATTTCAGTTGAGTGCTTGCCTGCAAGTCGGCGCAGCTCTGCGCTTGAAAAATGACTGACTGCTTTAGCGGTATTGTTCAGCCATACCACCTGGCCCGGCCCGAAGTTTCCGCGGACAGTGGTTATCCCCTTTGCAAGGAGACTCTTTTTGTTTCGCAACGCCTTTTCTGCACCCTGGTCTATCTCGACGGTTCCTGCGGGTTTGCTGTTTAGTATCCAGCGAAGGCGGTTGCTTAGTTTCCTTCGGGGCATGAATACTGTGCCCACGTCGGCCCCTGACATTATCCGGGCAATGACGTTCCTTACCCGCCCGTCGGCGAGGACCATCCTGCAGCCCGCGTCGGAAGCTATTCTCGCCGCTTCGAGCTTTGTTTGCATTCCGCCTGTAGCGTGGACGCTGCCTTTGCTGCCTGCGGCTTTTATTAGCTCGTCGGTTATTTCGTAAACCGAACTGATGCGTTTGGCGTCGGTGTATTTGTGCGGGTTCTTGTCGTACAAACCGTCAATGTCGCTAAGCATAATAAGAAGACCGGCATCGAGCTTGCTGGCGACCAGAGCGCTTAGCTTGTCGTTGTCGCCGAACGCCGAACCAATTTCCTCGGTTGAAACGCTGTCGTTCTCGTTCATTACAGGCACAACCCCCAGCTTCAGCAGCGTCTCGACCGCGTTACGAAGATTAAGGTATGTGCTGCGGTGGTTCAGCACCTCGGCGGTCAGCAGCACCTGCGCGACGTTGATACCATGCGTAAAAAATGCCCTGCGATACTCCTGCATCAAAAGAGGCTGGCCTATCGCCGCGCACGCCTGCCGCAGCTTCATGCCCTTTACCGGGCCGCTTTCGCCGATAGCGCCTGCGCCCATTCCGATAGCGCCGCTTGTGATGACTACGACCTGCCTGCCGTCTGCCATAAGCCCGGCAGCCTGCCTGGCAATACGGCGAACAAAAGCTGTGTCCACACCGCCATGCCTGCTGAGCGTGTTAGTGCCGATTTTGATGACAACTCGTTTTACCTGCGAGAAGTTGCGCATTAAAGCTCGTATTTCCTGTCAAGTTTCTTGTGTGTGAAGGATTTGGTTCCGTCGGCGTAGTCCTTTACGATATGACCGTCACCGATCAGCCGCCATTTGTAGATAAGCAGCCCCTCAAGTCCAACCGGCCCGCGGGCGTGTATCTTGTTGGTGCTGATTCCGACCTCTGCGCCAAGCCCGTATCTGAAACCGTCACTGAAGCGGGTGCTCGCGTTCCAGAACACGTTGCCCGAATCGACGAGGTCCATGAAACGGGCGGCTGCGGCCTTGTCCTTCGTAACTATGGTGTCGGTATGGCCGGAACCGTATCTGTTAATGTGACCAACAGCAGCGTCGAAGCTGTCGACGACTTTTACCGAGAGACGATAATCGAGGTATTCGGTTGCCCAGTCTTTTTCGTCAGCGGGCTTGCATTCGATTATCTCAGCTGTTTTCTCGCAGCCGAGTATTTCGAGGTTGCAGTTTTTCGTTGCTTCAGCGAAATCTGGCAGAAAACTTTTTGCAGCCGCCTCGTGCACGAGAAGGGTTTCACAAGCGTTGCAGACTGCGACATACTGGCACTTCGAGTCGGCGGCGATAGACACGGCCTGTTTCAAATCCGCGTCTTTATCGACGTATACGTGGCAGATGCCGTCGGCATGGCCCAGCACCGGGATATGCGTATTACTCATTATGTGCTGCACGAATTCATTACTGCCGCGGGGCACGATAAGGTCGATGTAATCATCAAGGCCGAGCATCTCCGCGACATCGGCTCGGGTCTCCATCAGGCCTATCCAGCCTTCGGGCATTCCAGCATTTACGCTTGCCCTGCTTATGATCTCGGTTAGTATCCGGTTTGTCTCCATCGCCTCGGAACCGCCCTTGAGCAGGACCGCGTTGCCGCTTTTAAGGCACAGAGTCGAAATCTGCACAAGCGCATCGGGTCGGGACTCGAAGATGACTCCTATTACTCCGATCGGACAACTGACCTTGTAAAGCTCAAGGCCTGTGTCAAGTTCTGTCGCACGTTGGGTCGCACCGACGGGGTCGTCGATTTTTATAAGGCTCTCGATGCCGGCGCAGACACCGGCGATCTTCTTTTCGTCGAACTTGAGCCTCTTAAGAAGCGGCGCGGCAAGGTTCTCCTTCTCACTGCGGGCAAGGTCATTCTGGTTGGCTTTGATTATCGCTTCGCTGTTGTCCTGCAGGGCGTTTTTAATTGCCTCAAGTGCGGCGTTCTTGACATCCGTCTTGACCCCCGCTGTGAGGATCGAGGCCTGTTTTGCAAGTTTGGCGGTATCCGTTAAAGACATATTTCTCTCCGACTTTCAAACACGTATCCATTTCACAAAGCCGAATTTTAACAGATATCTTCCGCTTTTCCAACAATTATTGTCGAACCTGCCTGGCCTGCGAGACTTGCAAAAAGGCTAATCCTGAAGTTCGATGCTCTTTTTAAGCTCCCGGCACGATTCGTGGAACTCGGCGGTGTCCATCACCTTGAGGAACACAAAACCCCTGGTCGCGCGTATAAGAGGGCTGTCGTTGTTATAAAACCACTCCCTGCCGAGGCACGTTTTGATCGTCTGGTACTGCTCTACCTGTATCTGCTGGGCGAGTTCGGAGAAGGGCCCGTCGTGTTCGTAGCTGGGGAACGAGGCGTCTTTCTGGCTGAGGAAAGAGTTCATAAACGCCTCCTGCATCACCGAAAACATGCACAGGCTCACCGGTACGAAGATATTGACTTCCGCCGTGTCGAAGCGGTACCACACATTGCGGTAACCCCAGACCTTGATGTCGCCCCTGCCGGTCTGCTTTTCGTATATCTTGATCGCCTCGGACAGGGCTTGTAGAACTTTGTAATGCGTGTCAGGCCCGCTTGATTCGGGATCGAACGCTACAGTCACAACGTCGGGGTTGGTTTTGTTTAGCATCTCGACAATCGGCGGCACATCATTTTCAAGTGTGGGGTCCTTGGTAAAAATATCGCCCGTGTAAAACCCCAGCCTGAGGTGGTGCACGTTATCACACTTCCAGCCGTAATAGCCCCACAAACACTCGGCCTCCCATTCGCGGCACATACCCTTGAGCCTCTGAATATGGCCCGGGTCGCGCTTGCCCGGGTACTGGGTGGAGAAATACTCATCCAGCTCGTTCAATCGCTTGTCGATATTGACCGCGAAGCTCTCGTCGTAAAGCTCAAAAAGGTTGCGAAGCAGCCGCCTCGCGCAGCCCTCTGCCCGCAGTCGTTCGCTCCGAGAGGCAACACCGTCAAGATACTGCCACACGTCCCTGTTCTTGCACATCATGTTTTCGGGGTTGAAGTAACCCTGGTCGAGCAGTTCCTTAAAACCGGCGGTGGGAACGAAGTTTTGCAGGTTGCGGACCTGCCCGAGCATAAAGGCATTGCTGACCGACGTAAAACCGCTTGTCAGTGTCATAAAGTGGTGCGTGTTTGTCGCCCTGCGGAAGTGGCGGACGATATACGGGAAGTATCCTAACATTACGTCGTCATGGTGAGGTTCGGTGTGCAAAAAACGCGTGTTCTCCATGACATTCATGCCGCCCAGTATTTTACGCTCAAGCGAGCCGGCAGCCATCGCCGCAAGGTCGCCCAGCGACTCGCTTCGCTTGCTCAGCACCATCTTGGCCAAGGGATCTCCCTGGGCGTCTTCGGAGGTTAGGTCGGTCAGTTTTTTATTTTTGATCGAAGATAAATGTACAAGCGCTTTTTCCACGTGCCCGTCGGTTATCTGCTTTTCGGCATCGATGCCTGCAAGCCTGCGTGTCTCCAGCCGGGCAGCAGCCCCCCGGGTAAGATAGAACCTTGCGTTGGGCAGCGAAGCCAGCGCGCTTGCAGGCGCCGTTATGCTTTTACCGGAAGTAATCGCCCTTGCAACGACCGGGGCCTTTGCCTCACCGGCTGCCATAATGATCGCCGTGCAGTCGGGGTTGTAAGTTATGGTTTTAAGGCCGATAGTTATCACCAGAGACTTGCGGGCCTTTTCAACCCCGCCCATGTCGACCGCAGCAGCGGCCTGTGTTTCATAATTTGTCGGGCACAGACGTGTCGTGCAGTTATGGTCAGAACCCTCGATATTGAAACCTACGTGACCGTCCGGCCCGATACCGCCGAGGAAAAATCCTATCCCGCCCATTTCACGTATACGCTGCTCGTATTCCATGCACCACTGGTCGATGTTCTTCAATGCGGTCTTTTGAATTTCCTCAACGTGCGACTTCGGCTGGCGGTATCGCAGCGTCAAATCAACCTCGTCGTCGGGCCAGACACTCTTGAGTGTTCTGCCCGGACCAAGACCGATCTCGTTGCAGTTGATCAGAAGGGCCTTCGATATATCCAGTCCGAAACCGTTTATGTAAAAACGCATAACGTAATTATAAAAACTGTTCTCCTGCTTGGAGTCCATGGGGTAGAACTCGTCTATCTGGACGAACCGCAGGCTGCGGATGTCGGGCTTTGTCGCTGGGGCAATACCCTCTTTTTCGAGCTGCTCGCGAACCTGTTTCTGGTCCCATTTGCTCAGGAAATATTCGACCCATTTAATAAAAAATTCCGGGGTTTTCCCTGTCGGCAGCGAAACAACCCCGCCCGGGTTGCCCTGAACCCACTCAAGAAACCGCAGGGCAGCCAGTTTACCCAGTGACGGAAAGTTCTCGACCATTATGGAAAGTATCTTTTCCTCGGGGCGGTAAATAGGCTCAAAAATGCTCTTTTCAAGCGCAGAACGCTCGACACAGCTTGTTATCTCGACGGTTTGTAAACCCTTCTGCTGGTTTTTCTCTGACATTTAACTTTCCTTGAATTGCAATTAAAAAACAACAACTACATATACAGGGCAAGCCATTATACCCCTGGACCGGCAAAAGTAAATGCTCATAAGTGTAAATTCGATTAGTTTTAATCCGGACAACTGCCCCTTGCTTTGAAGGTTCCAAAATACTAAATCAGCAGGACCTAAGAAAATTTCCAACTTTTTTTAGTTACTGGCAAATTATTTTCCTACCGGCGGAGAACTAATAAAAACAAAAAACGTCACACGTTAAAAAGATATTGACATCATAAAATTCAGGCTGCTAGAGGACGTCTCAAATTATTAACAAATTTCTTTTACACTTATATCATAATCTTCCTGCAAACAGGGATAATGATAGTTAACTTAATAATGTTGGCTGCCGAAAAACGCAGCCGAATAAAAAGGATTGTAAACAAATATTAATGTTAACTTGTATACTTTTTGAGGCTGCTTAACCTGAAAATTGTTTTTCACAATACTGCCTATATAGAAGCAGTCAGGCCCTTGACAGATTCAGCATTACTGTCATTATATAATAATGTATTCGGGGTGTTTTAGGTGCGTAGGCATTTATTTCTTTGTTCGCATAGAGCATTTAACAGAGTAGTCAATATTTTAACATTTTTATGAAAGGGGGCAGTTATGAAAGGTTTTATGGTTTCTATTATTACAATTCTCATTCTGGTTGGCGCAGTATCGGCTGACTGGCAGCCGGGTGACCCGCACAAGATGCACTACCCGCAGCTTCCCAACCTTGACAATGGCATGGATGTGCTCAACAGCACATACGTACCGGCAGGAGCGGCGCCTTATCAAAAGTTCCTCGCAGATGATTTCCTCTGCACTGAAACAGGGCTTATAAGGGACGTTCACATCTGGGGTTCCTGGCTTGAGGACAACAACCCTACGAGCATGGAGAAGGTTTTCCAGTTGGCGATATTCTCAAATATACCCGCCAGCCAGAGCACAACCGGTTACAGCATGCCGGGTCAATTGCTGTGGGAGCAGAGACTCAAACCAACTGAGATTTTGTACGCAACAGCACAGGAGGAGTTTTACGACCCCAACCCTAACGCCATTATAGGCATTGACACGCAGGTTTGGCAGTATAACTTTGAAATACCCGACGCGATCGCCTACAGGCAGCAGCAAAATAATATTTACTGGCTGGGTGTAACATTGATTGGGGACGTTGACGGCAACGGAATTGTTGATACTGTCGATATTGACAGAATGGGGTCCGACCTGGCACCGTTCGCATACGGGTGGAAGACATCGCTGGATAAGTTTGAAGACGACGCAGTATGGATTGACATTGATCCGTTCGGGCCGCTTGTTCCTGATTCGGGAATAATATGGAACGAGCTTCTTGACCCGACAGGCGCTTCGCTTGATCTCGCTTTCGTAATTACACCCGAGCCGGGAACGATATGCCTGATGCTCGCAGGAACGGCGATGTTGTTACGCAAAAGAAAGCAGTGACATCAGCCGGCCGGTGTCTATTATAAATGGGGCCGTGTTCCAATAACGGCCCCGGTTTTGTTCTGATTTGAAGATTTGCATCAGGAACTCTGCTCTTGGTGCATGTTCACATTCATAGCAGGCGCCCCGCCATCCTTGTCCTGGCCCATGTAAAGCGTAACATGCGGGAATGGGATCTCAATATTCAGTTCATCAAAGCGCTTTTTCATTCTGCGGTTAAACTCCCTTCCGACAGACCACTGCTTGATAGGCCTGGTCTTGGTGCGGGCTTTAATTTTTATTGCCGAGTCGCCGAAACTGTCGAGGCCCAGTATTTCCAGCGGTTCGAGAATGTCGTTGGCAAATGCCGGGTCGTTCCGCATCTCTTCATCGATAGCCTTGACTACTTCAATAACCTGGTCCACGTCCTCACGGTATGCAACTCCGATATCAAAAACATAACGTGAATACTCTTTGGTCATGTTTGTCACCACACCGATTTGCCCGTTGCGAATGAAGTGAACGTTACCTGCAAGGTCACGCAGTATTACCATGCGAAGGTTGACCTTCTCGACCAGGCCGCCTTTGTCGGCTATCTGTACAACATCCCCTACGCGAATCTGGTCGTCGAGCATAATAAATATACCTGATATAATATCCTGAACAAGCTGCTGGGAGCCGAAACCAATGGCGACACCGACAACACCCGCAGCTGCCATAATCGGACCGATATCTATCCCGAGCTCCCGAAGCACCATCATTAACGCAACAGTAAGAATTACAATGTTCACAAGGTTTGAAAAAAAGGAGGATATCGTGTCCGCCCGTTTCTGTATCTCCACGTCATCCTTTTTCTTCCACTTGCCGAATATCTTGGCACTAAGGAATTGGCTCATTTTCATCGTGAACAGCATCAGCAGAAGTATAATAAAAATCTGCACCCCGCTTGTTAAAAGCCACTGCCCCGCGTTTTCAAGATAACCCTGAATGAAGTCCATTAAAAATCTCCTTTTTAAGTTGTCGATAAACCCCGTTTATATGTCTACAATGGCATATTATATCCCCATAACAATATAATTCAATCCTTGTCAAAAAATTAAAATCTGGTATAAATGGTTTCGATATTTATGAAAAAGAAAAATGTAACCGGAGATGAAATGAAGACAAAAATCAGCTTTCTCATAACAGGTCTTTTAATGGGCGTATGCCTGATAATGGTTTGTGGAGCCCAGTCAGCCGAAAAAAACAGAACCGCAACCGGCGTTGAGCCAAAAGCCTCGGGAACATACCAGATGATGATGGGGCCGGATTTCCACCCCACTATAGAAGGCTACAACACCTGCCCCTATGTCATCAATACCTCAACCGGCGAGGTTTGGAGCGTTTCCTTCTGGCGAGATGAGGTCAATAACAAGGGAGGATACAGCTGGCACTGCTGGGGCTCGCCCCAAAGCGAACAGGGTTACCTCGGTAAACTCGGCGACTGGCCTCTCGACAACCTCTGGGCATATCAGCAGAACGCAAAGATATACCTGAGAAAAACCGGTGTCGGGCAATTCAATCCTGAAAAGGAAAATGGTAAATAACGCTCGTTGGTCCGATTAGCAAAAGCGCACAAAAAAAGCCAGACCTCATTAATGAGAATCTGGCTTCGGAGGAGGGTGATGAAAAGCTCTTTGATAATTGCTTTTAATATTCACTTTACTTTATAAATATCGAATGTTATTTAACTAATCTTTAGTAAATATGACACAAAAAAAAGCGGAGTCAAACTTTTTTTTAGAAAAAGGTCGTAATTATCTTCTCTTTACGCAATTCTAACATAAACTTGAAGAGAAAAACTTAAAAAACGACTTTATTTAATATAAAAACGTGGATTTTTGTTAAAATAGTTAAAATAAGACAGTTTTTCTGCGGAATTTATAATGGGCGAAAAAATAACAATTTCACAATTTTTTCAGGCAAAAAAAGCAAGAAAAAAGTTTTCCGCTGTGAGCTGCTATGATTTCACCAGTGCGGCCCTGTGCGAACAGGCCGGAGCGGAAATGCTTCTCGTGGGCGATTCAGCCGCCCAGTTTATGCTCGGCCACGCCTCGACCCTTCCTGTAAGCATGGACTTTATGATAACCATAACCAAAGCAGTCGCCCGGGCCTCGAAAAAAAGCCTTGTTGTTGCAGATATGCCTTTTATGTCCTACCAGACCTCGGCCTCCGATGCCCTGAAAAACGCCGCTGCTTTTATGACACAAGGCGGCGCAGAGCTTGTAAAAGTCGAGGTTTCCGAGCCATATATCGACACTGTCAAAGCCTTAAGCGACGCCGGAATACCCGTCATGGCACATCTGGGCATAAGACCGCAAACAATAGCCCGGACAGGCACCTACACAGCGCAGGGCACAACAGCAGAAAACGCCCACAGCCTGATCATACTCGCGGAAAAAATGATCCAGGCCGGAGCGGTATTTCTGCTGCTTGAGGGAACTGCGAGGGAAACCGCCGCCCTTATCACCGAAAACTCCTCGGTTCCGGTACTCAGTTGCGGAAGCGGACCCGACTGCGACGGACAGGTGCTCGTGCTGCCCGACATCATAGGCCTGACCGCCGGCAAAAAACCTAAATTCTCGCAGTCTTTCGCCGGTATCGGACCCCAGATAACCCGGGCCGTGGACGAGTATGTCCAACAGGTCAGGCAGGGCAAATACCCCGATGATGACCATTCATACCACATTAAAACCGGCGAACTCCAAAAGCTCAAAAAGATGCTCGAAACCTCCTGAATGACCAGCCCGGTCATATCCAAACCCACAAATCCCGACTTTCAGCTTGAGCATATCGGCCATTAGCATTAATATATAAGGACTAATTTGGTTCCATTTGGTCGGGAAAAAAAGTTGCCCAGTTATGACAATAAAAATATTCGGCCCGTGGTCGTCGCCGACCTTTCGACTATCGAGAGATACGGGGCGTTTTTGCGTCGGCAGTTTGTCGGAATCGCCAATCGTTCGTGCCCTATCATGCTCATCATCCCCCCCTCCGCGCATGTCGGGCCGATGATCTCCCCTTCGGTGTCCCTGGTGCGTTACCCGATATATAAGCTGCCTTTTTTGCGAAAGAAAAACAGGCTCGCCCTGCTTGAGAAGATAACCCCATTCAAGCCCACCGTAATTCATTGCGTCTCACCGTCAAAGCTGTCCCTGTCTATCTTCCTTGCCCGGGCTCTCGACCTGCCCTACGTGGTGACGTTCAACGAAACAGTGCGAAAGTACCGTCACCGTCACATTACCGACCGCTGCAAAAAACTAATCGCCGCCTCTTCCGCCGTCGCCGGCGACCTCCAGCAGGCATATCCGCGTTACGCATCACGTATACAAACCCTTAACATCGGAGCATTCGTCGAGGACACCTGCGCCTGTTTCGACCCGCCAAGGCAGGTCACCAGCATCATAATCGCCCGCAGCCTTGACAGGATCGAGGACTACCTGCCCCTGCTAAACGCAGCCAGGCACCTCGCGATAGAGGGACGCGACTTCATAATTGCATTGATAGGCAAAGGCAAAGCCGAACGTAAACTCCACAAAATGGTAAACGAGTTAGGCCTCGGCCAGGTCGTCACCATAGTCCCCTCGATAAACCCCCTGCGCTCGGTCATGTCCGGCGCGGATATTTTCATCGAGCCGTGCGAGGTGCGGGGACTCAACTCACGACTGCTCGAAGCGATGTGCGTGGGTATGGTAATCGCCGCCGACAAATCCGACGCCGACGAAATATTGATTCGCGACAAAACCGCGGTGTTTTTCGACAAGAACGACGAACTGAGCATTTACAGTTGCCTCCAGCGACTGATGGACGACAGGCAAAACGCAAGGCAGATAGCCCTGACCGCCCAGCAATACCTCAGGCAGCATCACAGCGTAAACCGGATGACAGAGGAACTGCTCACGATTTACCACAACGCACAGTTATAACCTTTTGTACGCACTTAAAATTACCTCAACAGACCGTAGTCTTTCAGTGCCTTTCGCAGCACGTCTTTTTTACCGTCCTCAAGCTCTGTCATAGGCAGGCGCATTTCGTCCGATGCCATGTTCAGCATCGCCATCGCTGCCTTTATCGGTATCGGGTTTGTCGCAAGCGTAAGCATGTTCTTGGAAAGCGTGAAAAGCTTCCTGTGCCACTTGCGCGCCGATACAAAATCCCCCTGCAAAATAAGGTCCGTCATCGCCTTTACATCGTTAGGCACTACATTGGCGACAACGCTTATCACCCCCTTGCCGCCCACCGACGCAAGCGGAAGGGTAAGCGAATCGTCACCGGAGATTATCGTAATATTGCAGCGCATCGCTATCTCGGAAGCCTGGTCGAGCGAGCCGGTCGCCTCCTTTATCGCCACCACCTGCTCGAAGTCGTCGTAGAGCCTCGCGATGGTTTCCGGGGCAAGACCCTTGCCGCCGCACCTTCCCGGTATATTGTACAGCACGATAGGCAGGTCAACCTCCTCGGCAATGGCGCCAAAGTGCTGATAAAAACCCTCCTGCGTCGGCTTGTTGTAATACGGGCAGACCTGCAGCGTGCCCGATGCGCCTATCTTCTTCGCAAACGCGCTTAGCTCAATAGCCTCCGCCGTAGAGTTCGAACCCGCCCCTGCGATCACCGGCACCTTCCCGCCTGCTGCTTTGACAACAGTTTCGATGACCTTCTTGTGCTCCTCGTGCGAAAGCGTGGGCGACTCGCCCGTGGTGCCTACAGGAACCATCGCGTCGGTGCCGGCGTCGAGATGAAACTGCACAAGCTCGTCAAGAGTTTTATAATCAACTTCACCATCCGTAAACGGGGTTATAAGAGCTACCATTGAACCGCTGAACATTTTTCTCTCCATATCAATTCTTAATATTTTTTTAACCGCCTGTAAAATTATTGCCCGAAAGTTCGATCAGACGTGCCATTTCGCGAACCGCCTGCTCCATGCCGACTATCACCGCGCGTGAGACTATCGAGTGACCTATGTTAAATTCACACAGCCCGTCGATCGCCGCGACTGGCCGAATGTTCCTGTATGTAAGTCCGTGCCCGGCGTGGACGATAAGCCCCGCTGTCACCGCAGTATTCTTCGCGTCGCGCAGGCTGTTAAGCTCGCGCTCGGCGGTACGGTCGGTTTTGGCGTTTGCGTAGGCCCCGGTGTGGAGTTCTATAGCGTCACAGCCTGCCTCAGCCGTTGCCAGAACCTGCTGCTCCTGCGGGGTGATAAAGGTGCTCACGAGTATACCCTTCTTGTGCATCCGCGCGGCTATCTTGACCAGCCGGTCGAAATTCTTCACACAGTCCAGGCCGCCTTCAGTGGTTATCTCCTGCCGGTTCTCGGGCACAAGCGTCACCTGGTCGGGCCTCACCTTCTCGGCGATCCTGACAATCTCTTCACTGAGCGACATTTCGAGGTTGAACTTACACGCTACGGTTTCCTTCAGCAGCTCGACATCGCGGTCGCTGATGTGCCTTCGGTCCTGGCGAAGGTGCACGGTAATGCCGTTGGCACCGGCAATCTCGCACTTAACCGCCGCCCATACAGGGTCCGGCTCGTCGGCACGCCTGGCCTGTCGGATCGTCGCCACGTGGTCGATATTCACATTGAGTAAAGCCATATTGCTTCTGCTTCCTGTTATAAACTAAACCGATTTTCCATTACAACCGATTATAACACCCCCGCCGGCATCGTCAACGCAAAGTTTGAAAGCAAATGGTTCAAACTGCAATTTACTTAAAGGATGTTGTCAACAAAATGTCGCGGAGAAATGATATGAGTATTCATAAAATTTCCAATTTTCAACAAATGCTTATCGCCGCTGATTATATATTTGCTTCAGGAAAGCAAAGCACAAGCCAAAAATTTATCGTCATCCGGGTCTTCGCAGATAGACTCGTTAAAAGAAAAAGAGGGCACAAGCTCGGCTTCAATTAAAAGCAATTCGAGCAAATAATCGAATTTGATCTCTTGGAATTTGGTCGAAAGATCGTCAAGTACACGTTTATACTCGTTGATTATGTCTTCAGAAATCGATATTTTAATATGCTCATCCTGCCAGGCTCTGAGTATTCGCGATGGAGGCCCGCTGAAAAAGACTCCAGAAACAAAAACGTTCGTGTCGACCACGACTTTCGTTTTCACTTCCTGCCTCTGACCTTATTAATGGCTTTGTTTATATCCTTGGTTTCCAGCCCTGCTTTCTTTGCCGCTTTGCGGGCCTTTGCAATGAGCGAACCAAACTCTTGTTTGGACGGAGCCGATATCGTCTTGAGGATAACCGCGTCTTTCTCACCCATCACGAGAAACTGGCAGCCGTTTTCAAGGCTGAGCCTCTTGCGGATCGCTTCGGGAATCACTACCTGTCCCTTTGATGACATCCTGGTCGTTGCAAGATTTTCACTCATAAGTTCCCTTTCATATCAATCTTACCAGTAAGATTATACTATAAAGGCCATTTCATTTCAAATAATATTTAGAAATAAACAGAGCCTTTAATCTTCTATTTCAATCTCTCGGTAAGAATGCTCGCCCAGCCCAGGTATATCTGCTTATACTGCTTCGCAAGTTCGGTGTCGGGTTCGATTGTCCTGACTATATCCAGGTGGGTAAAGGCCTGGGTAAGGTCCTTGTACACATCCGCCCCGACCCCCGCTCCGCGTGCCGCTCCCTGCGATCCGTCCGTGTCATAAAGCTCAACTACCGCCCCGGTCACCGCGGCAAATGCAGATGCGAAAAGCTCGGACATGAACATGTTCGCATGCCCGGCCCGAACGGTCTGCACCTTAACCCCCATGCCCGTCATTATCTCCAGCCCGTAATTGAGCGCAAAAACTATCCCCTCCTGCGCCGCACGCAGCAGGTGCGCCTTGGTGTGCGTATTGAAGTTCATCCTGTGTACCGAGGCGTCTATGTTGGCGTTGCCCAGCGTCCGCTCGGCCCCGTTGCCGTAAGGCAGCACGAAAAGCCCTTCAGCGCCGGGCGGTACCGATGCGGCAAGGTGATTCATCTGCTCGTAATCCTCCCCCGGCTCGACAACGTTATGCTTGAGCCATGAATTAAGTATCCCCGTGCCGTTTACGCACAAAAGCACGCCGATCCTCGGCCTCTCGTGCGAGTGGTTGACGTGAATGAAATTATTCACCCGCGACTGCTCGTCATAGCTGGCCTTGTCGGTAATGCCGTACACCACGCCCGATGTGCCGGCAGTTGCCGCAACCTGCCCCGGCTCGAGCACGTTAAGCGAAAACGCGTTATTCGGCTGATCGCCGGCGCGGTAGGTAACCGGCGTACCGGCCTTTAAGCCAAGCTGCTCAGCAGCCTGGCGCGTAAGCTCGCCTTGCGCACCGAAAGTTGGCGCGGTTTCGGGGAAAAGACCCTCGTCGAACCCGTAATACTCCCGCAGCAGCGGGCTGACTTTGTTCTCGTTGAAGTCCCAGAATATTCCCTCCGACAGGCCCGTCTCGGTCGTGCGAACCTCACCGGTCAGCTTCATCGCGATATAATCGCCCGGCAGCATAATCTTGTGTATCCTTTTGTAAATATCCGGCTGATTGTCCTTTACCCACTTTAGCTTGCCGGCAGTGAAATTGCCCGGCAGGTTCAAAAGGCTCTTGAGGCACTTCTGCTCGCCGATATCGGCTGCTGCTTTTTTGCCGATCTCGACGGCCCTGCTGTCGCACCATATAATCGCTGGCCGCAGAACCTGTAAATTCGCGTCCACCGCAACAAGCCCGTGCATCTGGTAGGTAATGCCTATCGCCTGTATATCCCCGGCCTCGGCGCCGGACTTTTCCAGCAGCTCGGCTGTCGCGGCCTTTACATTCTCCCACCAAAGCTCCGGGTGCTGCTCGGCAAAGCCCGGCTGATCGGCGAGTATCTCCATCTCCTTTTTCGGCGAGCCCGCCGACGCCACCGCACGCTGGCTCTGACAGTCCATTAAAGTGGCTTTTATCGACGAAGTGCCTATATCGTATCCGAGTAAGTACATATCTTCTCCTGTTAAACCGATTTTTTCATTTCAAAGGCGGATTTTAACAGAAAAGATATTTTTTCGCAAAGCCCTTGATTTTTTTTCCAAATCACGGATAATGAAAAATTCGAAAGGGCGATTAGCTCAGTTGGCTAGAGCGCCAGCTCGACAAGCTGGAAGTCACTGGTTCAAGTCCAGTATCGCCCATTTTGAGGGTTTATTAATTGAAAAATTTTGTGCCTAAAACCACTATGAAATCTCTTGATATTTTGAACTCTATTGAATATTTCTTATTCATTACCGGCTCAATTTTTTATGGCCGGTATATATAATAATTTCGTATAATTATTTTACCTTGACCAAGGTGGTAATACTGGAAGGTAAGACTCGAATTCGCATATCACCTTATCTTCGTACTGGCCGGAATATTTACCGGCAATAAATCTGTCAAATGCTTCGTTATAAAACCTTTTCCAACTCTGCTCTTCATTTCCGGGATTGATGGGGTAGAATAACAGGCCGTTTTTCTTTGCAGCATCACGGTCACCAAGTGCATCACCTATCATCAAAATATGCTGCTTATCATATTTTTCCGCCATAACCGCTAAATGTTCGGCTTTTTTTCCCATCTCCTGGCCGGCAATAACCGCAGCGTATTTATCTATCCCATGCTCGCCCCATTCACGGCAAAGGGCTTCAACCGGGGTCGAAGAACAAATTATAATATCAGCCTCCTGAGAAATTTTTTCCAGACTTTCCCGCACATATAGAAAAGGCGGTATATTTTTTACCACCTCCGAGATCATTTCATCAACACGCCTGCTCCATGTAAGGGCTTGGTATAACTGTGCCTTTGCTTCCGGATCGGATTTGCTATGTGCAGCTTTTTCCAGTCCTTCAATGCTGAGAAGGCTTTGGGGGTCATTTACCCATTCAAAATAATGCTCAGGTTGTGGGACTTGAAAACCAAGTTTTTTAACCGTCGGATGTGAAGGCAGCAATTCCTTTAATATGCGGAAGATTGTTTTGTGACGATTTGCTCCGCGGGTGTTACTGAACATGTCGGCAAATTCTTTGCATTCTCGTGCAGCTTTAGCCACAGGCTGCAAGTTAAAATAAGCTATCATCATAGGACAAAAACATTCACGCTGCTTAATGCCCATTGCGTCAAAAACACAGCCGTCAGAGTCAATAGCGACGAGAAAATCATGTCGGGGCTGGAAACCGCTCAACTCACGCGTATAAGCCATGAAATAATCTCCAAAGTATTTACTTTAAAATCACAGGTTGAGGTTCGAGCTCTTTTACTTTAATCCAGTTTTCGCCCTGTTTCAAATAAACGCCAGGAAAACTCGAGTAGCGTTCGTAAGAATCACTGCCTATCAATTTAATAGGCATGCCCTTATCAAAAAACCATTGGTTTTCGAGATAGGGTTCTGAAAGGGTCATATCATTAAGGTATAAGTCATAAGCCCATGTTTTAGCTTGCACAATAAAACCATTTTCATCAAAGTATTCTTCGCTGACTTTGAAGCCATCCCGGTTATACAGCTCCCTTTTCCATAGAATTCCACTTTTGTAGATAAGTCTTCTCGTGGGCTGGTTAAGCTCATTATAGTCAAACCGTTTTTGCAGTATACCATTTTCATACCAGAGCCTTGATATAATGCCATCATAGAGGTGTATTATTTCTTTTGCGTAATTGTTAAATTCATTCAGCCTGGAAACAGGTATTTCCCGTCCGTTTGCAATTATATTTTCATAAGTCCATGAAAACTCCCGGGGCTTTTCTTCCAGAACTTTTAGGGTAGGCTTGCCCATGGCATGGAATACGATACTTTGTTCGCTTGTAAGGCCCGACCATTCGACGGCCTGTGCAGTTATATAAAGATGTGCATTACCTTCAGCAGCACCTCCGAGTTCTATGGTCTGCCCGGGTTCGAGCAGTAAGTCATTGATCTTTAGACCATCCTTGAAGATATTATAGCCCCTGGTCTCCCAATGATTTTCACCGGGAATAAGCTGGATATCTTCTTCGAATCCAAGCGGTGCATGCTGCAGGAACGGCTTGTCCGGTTTCCTGATAACAGCGACGTGAACATCACTTCTCCGCTGCCAGGTTACCGGATTTTCACGCCAATCATCTGGCAGCCTGGATGAGTCCGGCATTATCATGTCCTTGCGTTCTTTTTCCCTAAGAAGCCTATGGTCGAAACTTGTCACTATAAGCCCCTTTTTCAGGTGCAGGCGATTT